>CAXSHW010000100.1:0-14620 GCA_964237245.1 uncultured Pyrinomonadaceae bacterium | reverse complement strand
ATGAATATCCGCGAACCGGGATCAATCGGGCAGTCGGCTTATCCTTCGCGCGTGATCAAAGGAACTCGTTCTTCGGGTCATATGGGACACGAACAAGTAACGGTGCAGGGATTAAGAGTCGTCAAAGTTGATGTCGAAAACAATATTATTATGATTCGCGGCGCGGTGCCGGGACCGACCGGCGGATTGCTGGTCGTCAGAAAATCAAACAGAAAATAGTAAAAATTTGAAAGCATCGAGCGGAGAGAAATTTTTCTCGAAGATGTCTGAATAAACTTTCAAACGAATGGAGTGAGATTATGCCTACCGCAAAGGTTCGCAATTTGAAGAATAAGGAAGTCGGTGATGTCGAATTGTCCGATGCCGTTTTCGGCGTCGAATTAAACGAATCGTTGATTCACGCCGCGGTCAGAAATTATCTGGCTAATAAACGACAGGGAACGAGCGCGACGAAAACGCGCGGCAATGTTTCCGGTTCGGGCAGAAAGCTGTGGAAGCAGAAAGGAACGGGACGCGCCCGAATTGCTTCGCTTCGTTCGCCTTTGTGGAAAGGCGGCGGCAATGTTCACGGTCCGCAGCCGCGCGATTGGTCATACAAAATGCCGAAGAAGATGCGTCGCGGCGCGTTGCGCTCGGCTTTGTCGGAAAGACTGCGCGAAGGCAATTTAATCATTATCGAAGATTTCAGTTTCGATAATCCGAAAACAAAAAACTTTCTCGGCGTAATGTTGGAACTCGGTTTCGACAGCAAAAAGAAGGCGACCAAAACGCTGATTGTTGATTCACTCGACAATGCCAATCTAGTTATGGCTTCGCGCAACGTTCAGAAGACAAAAGTTACAAACGGTTACGGTTTGAACGTTTACGACATTATTTATCACGAAAAATTGCTGATTTCCAAATCGGCAATTGCCGAAATCAATCATTTGCTCGACCCGCAACGCGAAAAGGGCGGCAGCGATTTGGATGATACGGAACAGACGCAGGTAATCGAAAAACCGCAGGTAAAAAAATCAGCCAGTGCCGGTAAAGCGACGGACGAGGAAGCAAAACCGAAGAAAAAAGCTCCGGCGAAAAAGAAAAACGAAGAGCAGGAGGCGACTGAATAATTTATGGCAGTAACGGAAATGAACGTCTGGGACATTTTGAAGTCGCCGGTCGTTACAGAAAAATCAGTGCTTTTGAAAGAAGCAACCAGCGAAGACGAAACAATCGGACAAATTCTGACTTTTCGCATCAATCGCAAAGCCGGAAAAATTGACGTTAAACGCGCGGTTGAAGAAATTTTCAACGTCAAAGTAGCAAAAGTTCGCACGGTTCATTACGAAGGCAAAATAAAAAAACGCGGACGATACGCCGGTCGTCGCGCCGCCTGGAAAAAGGCTTATATTACTTTGAAAAAAGGCGAGCCGCACGTTGATTACGCAGAAGCGATTTAGTGAAAAGTTGATAACAAAAAGTGAAAACTTGAAAACTGTTTTCACTTTACAATAGTTAAGGTTATGGGAATTAAAAGATTAACACCGACATCGCCCGCGCGACGATACCAAACATATCTGACGCGCGATGAACTGACTCCGAACGCCAAACCGGAAAAGTCTTTGCTTGAGCCGAAAACGCGCATTTCCGGTCGAAATAATGACGGACGAATTACAGTTCGTCGTCGCGGCGGAGGACACAAACGCTTTTATCGAATTATTGATTTCAAGCGCAACAAACCTGGAATTCCGGGTAAAGTTTCGCAAATCGAATACGACCCGAATCGTTCGGCGCACATTGCTTTGATTACCTATTTAGATGGCGAAAAACGATACATCATCGCGCCGGTCGGTTTGAAAGTCGGCGGAACGATTATGAGCGGCGTCGAAGCTGATATTCTGCCGGGAAATGCTTTACCGATTTCAAATATTCCTTTGGGAACGCAGATTCATAATATCGAATTGCGACCGGGAAAAGGCGGACAGATGGCGCGTTCAGCCGGAGCGTTTGCCCAATTGGTTGCTAAAGAAGGCGATTACGCGCAGCTCAGAATGCCTTCGGGCGAAGTTCGGCGTGTGCCGGTCGTTTGTATGGCAACAGTCGGGCAAGTCGGTAATGTCGAAAGTGAAAACGTCAGTTTGGGTAAAGCCGGACGCTCGCGCTGGATGGGCAAACGCCCGTCGGTTCGCGGCGTGGCGATGAATCCGGTTGACCATCCGCACGGCGGCGGCGAAGGTAAAACTTCCGGCGGTCGCCATCCGGTAACGCCCTGGGGACAACCGACACGCGGTTACAAAACACGCAGAAATAAACGCACGCAAAATATGATCGTGCGCGACAGAAGAAGAAAATAATTTTGGATTAGATTCCGTAATCTGGAATCTGTAATCTGAAATCTGAATTTAAGATTATGCCACGTTCATTAAAAAAAGGTCCGTTTATTGATTTAAGCGTCCAGAAAATTCTAAGAAAAATCAGCGAAACCGGCAACAAGCCGCAGGCGATCAAAACCTGGTCGCGCCGTTCGACGATTACGCCGGAAATGGTCGGCTTGACCTTCGGCGTCCACAACGGCAAGCGTCATATTCCCGTGTATGTTACGGAAAATATGGTCGGACACAAGTTAGGAGAATTTTCTCCGACGAGAACTTTCAAAGGACATCCGGGAACGAAAGCGGAGAAATCAGCAAAACGTAAATAGTGGTGAACGGTAAGTGTTTAGTTTTTAATTCTTGCACTTACCACTTACCACTTACCGTTTACCACTAGAAGAATATGGAAGCGATAGCAAAAACTAGACATTTGAAAGGTTCACCGCGTAAGGCGCGGCTCGTAATTGATTTGATTCGCGGGCGCAACGTTTCGCAGGCGCTGGCGATTTTGAAATTTACAGACAAACGCGCGGCTGACCCGATTGAAAAAACTTTGCGTTCGGCAATTGCCAACGCGACTTTTCAAGCCGAAAAGCAAAACATCGCGGTTGACCCGGACGATTTGTTCGTCAAAACCTGTTTTGTAGATATGGGAGCGCACAAAAATCGCAGCCGTATGCGTCCCGCGCCGCAAGGTCGCGCTTTCCGCGAACACCGGCACTATTGCCATATTACGATTATGGTTTCGAGCGATTTACCTGTCGCCGGCGACGATGACAAATCGAAACGCAAAGCCAATCTAGCGGCTGGCAGAAAAGCGAGCGGCGGCGAGCGAAAGTCAAAAACTTCAGTTAAGGGAACTGCGGTGACTCAGGAAAAGAAAACCAAAAAAGCGGCGGTTAAGGAAACCGAGAAAGACGAAGCGATAATTGAAAATCCTAGCGAGAATACAAACGTCGCAGCGCCGATTGTAATAAGCGATCCGGTTGCGCTTGCCGAGGGAACAGGCGGACAAGTAATGACGGAAGCCGTCGAAACTAACGAGCCGACAATTAATGCCGCGCAAACCGAATCGGCAAACGAAGCTGATGCGGCTAATGCCAAAGACACGACAACGCAGCGGACAGCCGAACTGCACGAAACGAGTATGGCGGACGAAGCTCAACTCGACACAAACGAGGAATTGGAAAGACAGTAAATTATTATGGGACAAAAAGTTCATCCATACGGCTTTCGGGTCGGCTACAACAAAGATTGGCATTCACATTGGTATGCAAAGCGCGATTTCGCCGCGAATCTGGCGGAAGATTTGAGCCTCAAGCGCGATTTGAAAAGACGTTTCAATGGCGCGGGCGTTTCGCATATTGATGTCGAACGCGCGGCAAATCGCCTGAAAATTATTATTTATACGGCGCGTCCCGGAATTATCATCGGACGCAAAGGTTCGGAAATCGAAAAACTGAAAGAAGATTTGTCGAAGAAAACCGGACGCGAAGTGATTGTTTCGATTCAGGAAGTGCGCCAGCCGGAATTAAACGCGCAGTTGCAAGCCGAAAAAATCGCGCAGCAGCTCGAAAAACGTATCGCTTTTCGCCGCGCAATGAAAAAAACGATTGAAGAATCAATTCGTTTCGGCGCCGAAGGAATCAAAGTGATGATCGCCGGACGCTTAAACGGAGCGGAAATCGCCCGAACCGAATGGACGCTCGAAGGCAGACTGCCTTTGCACACGCTTCGCGCCGATATAGATTACGGCTTTGCCGAAGCGCTGACGACTTTCGGAATTATCGGGGTCAAATGCTGGATTTATCGCGGCGAGATTCTCGACCCAAACGCTTCGATAGCGCGCGGAACGAACACCGACCCAATGAAGGAAGTAAAAATTCCTTCGGGCGGCGGACGCGGGGGACGCCCGCCGCGTCGTGATAGAAATGATGGCGGTGGTAGAGGCGGCAGATAAATTTTGTATTTCAGATTTTGGATTTTGGATTGGAAAGCGAAAACAATCGGTAATCGAAAATCTCATAAATGTTAAGTTGAGGTTCAATCAATTATGTTAATGCCGAAAAAGGTCAAGCACCGGAGAGTAATGAAGGGTCGTATGCGCGGTAAAGCGACACGCGGCGACAAGTTGAATTTCGGTGATTTCGGACTGAAAACTCTGGAATCCGCGTGGATTACCGACCGTCAGATCGAAGCTGCTCGTATTGCAATGACACGTCATATCAAACGCGGCGGAAAAATCTGGATTCGGATGTTTCCCGATAAACCGATTACAAAGAAACCGGCTGAAACCCGTATGGGAAGCGGAAAAGGTGCGCCCGATCATTGGGTCGCGGTCGTCCGACCGGGCAGAATTATGTATGAGATTCAAGGCGTCGAAGAATCTCTGGCACGCGAAGCCTTTAAGCTGGCGGCGCAAAAATTGCCGGTCAAAACAAAATTTGTAACGCGAGCCGATCTGGAAGGAGGCATCGTTTAAGAAAATGAGAAAAAAAGAAACGCTTGAACAGCTTCGTGAAATGGAAACGGACGAATTGCGCGAACAAGCCGACAGCTTGAAAGAATCGCTCTTTCGATTAAAATTCAAAAAATCTCTGGGAGTCGGCGAATCAATTAACGATATTCGCCGTGAAAGAAAAACTTTAGCGCGAGTTCAAACTTTACTTACTGAAAGAGAATCACAAAACAAGGCGCAAGCCAAATAGGTTAAAATAGAAAAATGCCGAGAAAGAAAAAAGAAGATACAGCCGAAGAAACGTCAACTGAAGTAAACGAGACGGAAGCGTCTAACGAAACTGCGGTTGAGGCGAGCGCGAGTGAAAAGGTTGCTCAGGAAGCGAAAGACGAGAATTCAAAAAGTGCGGACGCAAAAGCGGAAACTGAAGATGTTTCAGCCGAAGAGCCGACGCTGCTCGGAAATGTTTTCGATGCCGTTTCCTCGGTCGTCAGCGATGTCGCCGGAGCAGTAGTCGGCGGCGCGACAAGTTTGGTCAACGCGGTAACAGGCGATGCTACGGAAGAGAAAATTGTCAAAAAGACGAGCAAACGGGCTGAAAAAATCGGTTTGGTGCAGTCGGACAAAATGACGAAAACCGTTACGGTGCGCGTTGATCGCGTGGTCAAACATCCGATGTATCGCAAATATGTCAAACGCCGCAAGAAATTTATGGCGCACGACGAACTCGGCGCGAAGATCGGCGACAAGGTTCGTATTATCGAAACCAGACCGCTGTCGGCGAAAAAACGCTGGCGCGTAGTTGAAATTATTCAGAAAGCAGAAAGATAGGAATAGTGGTAAGTGGTAAATGGTAAGTAATTCAACTTACCACTTTTCACTCGGCACTTAGCACTCATCGAACGGAGCAAGATTATGATTCAGATGCAGACCTCTTTGACGGTCGCTGACAATTCGGGCGCAAAGCGCGTGGTAATGATTATGCCGATTGGCGGTTCGACCGGAAAAATCGCCCGACTCGGCGATAAAATTAAAGTTACTGTCAAAGAAGCGTCGCCGGACGGAACGGCGAAAAAAGGTAAAGTTTACAACGCGGTGATCGTCAGAACGCGCAAGGAAGTGCGCCGCAAAGACGGAACTTATATTCGATTTGACGAAAACGCGGCGGTTTTGATTAAAGACGATAATACGCCGATTGGAACGCGCGTTTTTGGTCCGGTCGCCCGCGAACTGCGTGAAAAAAACTTTATGAAAATTGTTTCGCTCGCGCCGGAGGTAATTTAAGCGTCAAAATTAAATAAGCAAATTCAGTTTGACGCTTGATTAAGTAAAGAAATGAAATTGGTAAAAAAAGGAACAGTCAGAAGCAAATTGAAACGCGGCGATCAGGTTATTGTAACTGCGGGTAGAGAATACAGTCGTTTTGATAGTAACGGCAAGCGCACACCTTTGCGTGGCAAAGTAATTGCGGTTGATCCGATCAAAGGCAAGGTGAAAGTCGAAGGCGCGATGATTATGAAACGCCATCGCAAAGCCGTGCCGCAGATGAACGTCGAAGGTGGAATCATCGAACAGGAAGGCTGGATTGATGTTTCAAACGTCGCGCACATTGACCCGGAAACCGGAAAACCGACGCGCATCAAATACGAAACGCGCGACGGCAAAAAAGTTCGCGTCGCCAAGAGCGGCAAACTGATTGCCGAACCGGAAATCACGCGCCGACCGAGAGCGGCGGAAAATGTTGAGGAATAGTTTGAGGTTTGGAAACGCTTGATAAAAAGTGAGACCCAAACACGACAGATGAAGGAGAAACTCAAACAATGGCTAGATTAAAAGAAAAATATAAAAACGAAATCGCACCGGCAATCGCCAAAGAATTCGACATCAAAAATCCGATGGCGATTCCGAGAATCGAAAAAGTCGTCGTCAATATGGGCGTCGGCGAAGCGATTGCGAATGCTAAAATTTTAGATACGGCGGTCGAAGAACTGCGCTCGATCACCGGACAAAAACCGGTTGTGACGAAAGCGAAAAAATCAATTGCCTCGTTTAAACTGCGCCAGGGAATGAATATCGGAGCGATGGTCACTCTTCGCGGCGAAAGAATGTATGAATTTCTCGACCGCCTGATTTCCGTCGCCCTGCCGCGTGTGCGCGATTTTCGCGGAATTTCCGGCAAAGCCTTTGACGGGCGCGGAAATTACACGCTCGGCGTGCGCGAACAATTGATTTTCCCCGAAATTGACTTTAACAAAGTTGATAAAACTCGCGGAATGAATATCTCGATTATCACGACGGCAAAAACAGACGAACAATCCCGCGCGTTATTAAAAGCTATGGGGATGCCGTTTAGACCGTAATTTAAGTTGAAAAAACTTTGAATTTTGAAATTAAAATATGGCAAAAATTAGTAAAGTAGTAAAAAACGAAAAACGTAAAAAAACCGTCGAGCAATATGCGACGCGCCGGGCGGCACTCAAAAAAACCATTAACAGTCCGAGTTCTACCGTCGAGCAGGTTGATGAAGCAGTGATGAAATTGCAGAAACTGCCGCGTAATGCAAGTCCGGTGCGTGTCCGCAATCGCTGTTCGCAATCAGGTCGTTCGCGCGGATATTTGCGAAAATTCGGAATTTCGCGTATCGCTCTGAGGGATTTGGCTTTGCAAGGTCAAATCCCGGGCGTTGTTAAATCAAGTTGGTAAATTTAAATGCGAAATGCGAAATGCGAAGCGCGAATTTAAACAATCCGCAATCCGCAATCTTGCAATCCGCAATTATGAAACGGAGTTAAATAAGAAATGACAGACCCAATCGCAGATATGCTCACGCGCATTCGCAACGCAATAGCGGCAAATCATCCGCGTGTGGATATTCCCGGTTCAAAACTTAAACTGGAAGTCGCGCGAATTTTAAAAGAAGAAGGTTATATCAATAACTTTGTCAATAAGGGCGAAGGCGCGAAATATATGATTCGCATTTTCCTGCGCTATGACGCTAAAGGCGCTTCTTCGATTACGCATTTGTCGAGAGTTTCGCGTCCCGGACGCAGAGTTTATGTCGGCGCATCCGATATTCCGCGCGTTCTCGGCGGTTACGGCGTTAATATCGTTTCGACTTCACGCGGGTTGATGAGCGGAAAAAAAGCCCGCCAGGAAAATGTCGGCGGCGAAGTTTTGGCAGAAATATATTAAATCAGTGGAAAGTGCTGAATGGTAAGCGGCAAGTTTTTTGCTTCCACTTACCGCTTACCACTTACCATTCAGCACTAAAAATTATGTCTCGTGTAGGAAAAAAACCGATTACGATACCGTCAGGTGTCAACGTAACGATTAATGATAAGGAACTGGAAGTAAAAGGTCCGAAAGGCGTTTTGAAAACCCCGATTCCGAAAGGTGTTGACTTTAAATTGGAAGACGGAACTTTGGTTGCCGAACGCGCTAATGATAATTTGGCAGCGCTGCACGGTTTGGCTCGCGCTCTGGCAAATAACGCGGTCGTCGGCGTAACCGAAGGTTTCACCAAAGCATTGGATGTCGTCGGCGTCGGTTATAAAGTTGACGTACAGGGCAAAAAAATCGTGTTCGCGCTTGGCTATTCACATCCGGTTGAATACGCTCTGCCGGAAGGCATAGATGCGAAATCCGAAAGAGTGCCGGCGAAAACATCAATCAATCAATACCAGACGACGGTAACTTTAAGCGGAATTGACAAGCAAAAGCTCGGTCAAGTCGCGGCAGAATTGAATCGCCTGCGAAAACCTGATGCTTACAAAGGCAAAGGCGTTCGTTACGCCGATAAGTTTTATAAATTAAAACCGGGTAAAACGGGTAAATAATTTTATATTCCGAATTACATATTTCAAGTTGAACGATTTTCAAACTGGAATCTGGAATCTGGAATCTGGAATCTGAAGTTATGAAAAAGAAAAAAGCAGATATTCGGCGCGGCGTTCACACACGCATTCGCAAAAAAGTCAGCGGAACGACCGAAAGACCAAGACTGGCGGTTTTTCGCAGCGTAAATCACATTTACGCGCAAGTCATTGACGACGTAAACGGCAAAACTGTGGCGTCGGCTTCGACGGTTGAGAAAGATTTGGGTTTGAAAAGCGGCGGAAACGTCGAAGCGGCGCAAAAAGTTGGTAAAGCAGTCGCCGAACGCGCTCTGGCGGCAGGCGTTTCACAGGTTGTTTTTGACCGCGGCGGATATGTCTATCACGGGCGAGTTAAAGCTCTGCTTGACGCGACGCGCGAAGCGGGATTGAACAAAAATCAGGGCGATGCTTCCGAAAAACCGGCAGCAGATAAAGGAATAGTTGATACGGTTGCGACAGCGGTTGGAACGGTCGTCGGCGCGGTTTCAAACGCAATCGGTGATTTGGTCGGCGGTTCTGCCGACAAAAATTCTGCGAAAAAAAGCAGCGCGGATAAAGCGAAAAAGACCGATGACGCGCAAGCCGAAACCGGTGAAGTAAAAGAAGAAAAAAATGAAAACGAATAGACAGCGGATTTCTCCGAACAATTTAATCTTAAAAGACCAGTTGATTTCGATCAATCGCGTTACAAAAGTCGTCAAAGGCGGCAAAAATATGTCGTTCGCGGCATTGGTCGTCGTCGGCGACGAAGCCGGTCACGTCGGTTTTGGGACAGGCAAAGCTAAAGAAGTTCCGAATGCGATTAAAAAAGCGATTGAATCGGCGAAAAACAATCTGATTCGCGTTCCGCTAATTGACGGCACACTGCCGCATCAAATGCTCGGCGAATACGGCGCGGGCAAAGTTTTATTGAAACCGGCAAAAGAAGGAACGGGCGTGATTGCGGGCGGCGCGGTTCGCGCTATTTTGCAGGTTTTAGGCATTCACAACGTGCGAACGAAAATTCTGGGTTCGACCAACGCGCATAATGTTATTCGCGCGACGTTTAACGGTTTGACCAGAATGAAAGACCCGATGGAAGTCGCGCGTCTGCGCGGCAAACAGGTTGAAGAATTATTATAAATTCCAAATTTCAGATTTCAAATTATTTTGGTTTTCCAATTTGAAATTTGGAATTTGAAATCTTAAAGAAATGGCAAACAAAGAAGAAACAAAAACGAGCGGCGGAACAATCAAAATTCAATATTACAAGAGTATGATTGGCTATTCCAAAAAGCAGAAGGCGATTGTTAAAAGTTTGGGCATCACCAAACTCAATCAAACAGTTACGCGCCCGGATAACGCGGCGATGCGCGGCATAGCCGAAAAAATTCCACATATTTTGAGAATCGTCGAATAAATTGAATTTACCACAGAGGAACAGCAAACACAGAGAAGTAAAATGGATTCTTAAACTCTGTGAACTTTGTGTCTCTGTGGTAAAATTCTTTAGAGAGGAAAAAAAATGGCACTATCACTGAACAATTTAAGTCCGACAAAAGGTTCGACGCACAAGAAAAAACGTGTCGGTCGCGGTCCCGGTTCCGGTTTGGGTAAAACCGCTGGACGCGGACATAAAGGACAAAAATCACGTTCCGGTTACAGCAAGAAAATCGGTTTTGAAGGCGGACAGATGCCTCTTCAACGCCGCTTGCCGAAACGCGGATTTACGAATATCTTTAAGAAAAAGTGGCTTGAAATAAGTCTTGCCAAATTAGAAGAAAGTTTCAATGCGGGTGATGAAATTACGCCGGAAATTCTGCACGAAAAAGGCTTGATTAAAAAAGCCAAGCACGATCTCGTGATTTTAGGAAACGGCGATATTTCAAAAGCTCTGAAGATTTCCGCGCATCGCTTTACCAAAACCGCTAGAGAAAAAATCGAAAAAGTCGGCGGAAGCATCACTGAAATCAAAAAGGAAGCCGCGCAAGCCGCATAGAAATTTGTTCTTCTGTGGTTAAGCAAAAATTTAAAACTCTTTACAAGAAAAAACCGATCAAGAACGAAAGATAAAGGAAAAACATATGGAAAAGTTTTTTGCCGCCGTCCAAAATATGTTCAAAGTTCCAGAGTTGCGGAGGAGAATTCTCTTTACGCTCGGAATGCTGGCAATTTATCGTTTGGGAGCGCACGTTACCTCGCCCGGAATTAACAAAGTTCGGCTCGAACAAGTTTGGAGTGAAGTCGCCGGCACTTTGCTTGGCGTTCTCGATTTGTTTTCCGGAGGAAACTTTCGCACGGTTTCGGTTTTCGCGCTCGGCGTAACTCCATACATTACCGCTTCGATTATTTTGCAACTAATGCCGGTTCTCTCGCCCGCGTTTAAGAAAATTCAGGAAGAAGGCGAAGTCGGACGGCAGAAAATCAATCAATGGACGCGCTATCTGACTGTCGGCTTATGCGCCGTGCAGACGTTTTTCGTCGCAACCTGGCTACAGCGAAACGGAATTATTACACCGACTTGGTGGGCTTCATTGATGATTGTCGTAACTTTGACGACCGGCACGATTTTCGTGATGTGGCTCGGCGAACAAATTACCGAACGCGGAATCGGCAACGGAATTTCGCTTCTGATTTTTGCCGGCATCGTTATCGGTCTTCCGCGCGGAATCGCGCAGATTTCGGATAGAATCGGGCAAGGAGACCCGATACAAACGCTCGGCGTAGTTTTTCTGGTAGTTGTTTTAGTTGCTCTAATCGCGCTTATTGTTTACGTCGAATCGGCGCGGAGAAATATCGCCATCAGCTACGCGAGTCGGCGCGTCGGCAACGAAACATTTCGCGGACAGGAAACGAGTCTGCCGCTCAAGATAAATATGGGCGGCGTTATTCCCGTGATTTTCGCTTCGAGCGTTTTAGCGATGCCGCAAACCGTTTTTTCGGCTTTGCCGCCAGACCCGAATAATCCCAATTCCGCCTGGGCTAAAATTTACGCCTTTTTTCAGCAGTTTCACGGCGGCGATCCGTATTACGAATTCGTGTTTATTTCTTTGATTGTGTTGTTCACATTCTTTTACATCACGATTATTTTTAACACAGACGAGGTTTCGGATAATTTGAGAAAGCACGGCGGATTTGTTCCGGGCGTGCGTCCGGGCGCGCAGACGGCTGAATACTTAAACACGATTTTAACCAGACTAACGACGGTTGGCGCCGTTTATCTCGCGTTTATAGCTTTTGTTCCGCAACTGTTACTGAGCGGATTTAAGGTTGCGCGTCTGCCATTTATCGGAGAAAGACTCGATACTTTGTTGGCGGCGACGCCGGGTCTGAGCTGGATTCCGACAGGTTTAGGTTATCAATTTTTCTTTGGCGGCACTTCGCTGTTGATTCTGGTTGGCGTGGCGATGGATACAATTGCACAAGTCGAAGCGCAGCTAGTTATGCGAAATTACGAGGGATTTCTCGGCGCAGGCTCGCGGCTTCGAGGTCGCAGGGCTTAAAAAAAAATACGAATTATGAATTACGAATTACGAATTTAATAGTTAAATCGTAGTTCGTAATTGATTTTATGAGCAAGATTATCGTTTTAATCGGCGCGCCGGGCGCGGGAAAAGGAACGCAGGCGCGACTTCTCGAAGAACGCAAAAATATTCCACAAATTTCGACCGGAGATATGTTCCGCGAGATGAAAAATTTGAATTCGCCGCTGGCGCGGGAAGTTCAAGAGGTTATGAATTCGGGCAAGCTGATTTCCGATGAACTGACTTTTCAAATTGTAAAAGACCGAACTTCGCGCGAAGTCGGAACATATATTTTAGACGGCTTTCCGCGCACAGCCGTGCAAGCCGAAATGCTCGAAGTTTTGGCTTTGGAGCAAAATAAGGAAATAAGCGCGATTCTGGTTAATGTTCCGCTTGAAAATCTGGAAAAGAGAATGACCGGACGCCGAAGTTGTCCGGTTTGCGGCGAGATTTACAACGTATATCTTAAGCCGCCGAAAAATGATAACGTTTGCGATTTTCATCCCGAAGCGCAGTTAAATCATCGTGCGGACGATACGGAAGAAAAAGTCAAAATCAGACTTTCGACATATCAACAGCAGACCAAACCGCTGATTGATTATTACGAAAAATCCGGGCGTCTGCAACGAGTTGACGGAACGGGAGAATTGGAAGCGATTTATCAAAAATTAGAAAAGCTGACTGATTAAATGTCAGAAAATGGATGTTAGCAAAATTTGACTGAAATTTAACATCTAAAGTTTATGTTTGGCAGCCAGAAAATCGGCATTTTTATTAGTCAACTCAGTCTGAGAGTATTAGGAAAAGGAATGATTATCGCTAAATCCAGAAAAGATTTAGACCGAATGCGCGAAGCGGGCGAGCTTATCGCCGGAATTCGAGAAGCGGTGCGCGAGATGATTGAGCCGGGAATTACGACGCTCGAACTCAACAGCGTCGCCGAAAAAATGATGCGCGAAGCGGGCGCGATTCCGGTTTTTATCGGTTATCACGATTTTCCGTTTGCTATTTGCGCGTCGGTTAATGAACAGGTTGTCCACGGGTTTTCAAACGATGTTCCGCTCAAAGAAGGCGATATTATTTCGGTTGATATGGCGGCGAGTTACAACGGTTTTGTTGGCGATACGGCGATTACAGTTCCGGTCGGCGAAATCAGCGACGAACTAAAACAATTGATTCGCGTGACGCAAGAATGTCTCGAAAGAGCTATCGAACAGTGTCAGCCGAATAAGAGAGTCGGCGATATTAGCTGGGCTGTGCAGGAACACGCTGACAAATACGGTTACGGAATAGTGCGCGATTATACCGGACACGGCATCGGGCGAAATATGCACGAAGCGCCGCAAATTGCCAATTACGGCAGAGCGGGAACAAAGGAAAAAATTCGCGCCGGCTATTGTTTTGCGATTGAGCCGATGCTTAATCTGGGAACTTATGAGACGAAAACTCTGGAAGATAAATGGACGGTTGTAACGTTGGACGGAAAACCGAGCGCGCATTGCGAACATACTGTTGCGGTAACTGCCGAAGGACCTGAAATTTTAACTTTAACCAAAGAGCAAAAAGCGCGACTTAAAGTTGCGAAATCAGAAACCGTCACGGCTTGACTTGAAAAGAGTTCAAAAAAAGTGTAACATTTACGGTTTGTCCAACAAGTAAATAAGTTGGCATTGTAAGTTTATGTCAAAAGAAGAAGCGATAGAAGTTATTGCGACCGTGCTTGAAACTTTGCCGAACGCGATGTTTAAGGTTGAGCTTGAAAACAACCAGCACCAAGTTTTAGCGCATATTTCAGGAAAAATGCGGAAAAATTTTATACGAATTCTGCCCGGCGATAAAGTTCAAGTAGAACTTTCTCCGTATGATTTGAATCGCGGGCGAATTACCTATCGCTATAAATAGAAAGCGAGGTTGTAAATAAAAAAATGAAAGTTCGTCCGTCAGTAAAAAAGATTTGCGATAAATGCAAAATAGTTCACAGAAAGGGAATCGTGCGTGTGATTTGCGAAAATCCGAAGCACAAACAAAGACAAGGATAAAAATTGCGGATTCTAGATTTCAGATTCCAAATTAAGGTGGAATGTGGAATCTGAAATTTTAGGAGAAAATATGGCTCGTGTAGCAGGTGTAGATTTACCGCCAAATAAAAGAGCGCAGATCGGTTTAACTTATATTTACGGCATCGGGAAATCCCGCGCGACAGCGATTCTGAGCGAAGCCGGAATCGGGTTTGACACGAAAATCAAGGATTTAAGCGAAGAAGAATTGACGCAGATTCGCACGCTTCTCGATACGGGAGGCGACATCGAAGGCGATTTGCGTAAGCGCGTGCAAATGGACGTTAAACGTTTAATGGACATCGGCTGCTATCGCGGTCTGCGGCATCGTCGCGGTCTGCCGGTTCGCGGACAGCGCACCAGCACGAACGCGCGC
>CAXSHW010000099.1:0-14862 GCA_964237245.1 uncultured Pyrinomonadaceae bacterium | reverse complement strand
GGACATCGGCGGCATCGCTTCGAGCCGCGCGAATTCCTGCATCGCTTTATCCAGAGCTTCTTCGCTCATTCCGGCTTCTTCGATTTTCTTTTTCAGTTCGTCGAGTTCGGCTTTATCGTCTTTGCGACCGAGTTCTTTGTGTATGGATTTTATTTGCTCGTTCAGATAATATTCACGCTGATGCTTGTCCATCTGCTTTTTCGTGCGCGCCTGAACCGTGCGGTCAAGTTGTTTTTTCTCGATTTCCGCTTCGAGAATCTCAACCAATTTTTGAAGTCGTTCCTGCACCGAAAAAAGTTCGAGCAGTTCCTGTTTTTCTTCGACCGAAACGC
This sequence comes from uncultured Pyrinomonadaceae bacterium, assembly GCA_964237245.1. Taxonomy (GTDB): domain Bacteria; phylum Acidobacteriota; class Blastocatellia; order Pyrinomonadales; family Pyrinomonadaceae. The sequence continues at coordinate 14,530 of CAXSHW010000099.1, read as the reverse complement.
GCAAATGCGACGACATCGCATCGGCAATCTGCGCGGCGGAAATTCCGCGCAGCGAATCGCGCAGCGAATCGGTATAAGCGTCAGGCGAAGCGCGCATCAGTTGTTCGACGAGCGTGCTGATTCTTTGCAGCAATCCGTCAGTGCGATAACCCGATTCTTCGATTGATTTAACAGGCTTGACCAGCGCGAAAAACATTCCTTCGTCGTCCTGTTCAAACCGTATGGCTTGCCCGCGCTCGCGTCCTTCCACGACGACTTTTATTTGCCCGTTGTCCTGCTTTTGCGCCTGCAAAATTCTGCCGAGAGTTCCGACCGTATAAATCTGTTCCGGGTTCGGCTCGTCAACCGTCGCGTCGTGCTGAGTGGCGAGAAAGATATTTTTTTCGCCGACCATCGCTTCTTCGAGCGCTTTAACCGAACTCGGACGACCGATTTTGAAAGCGACTTTGGTGAACGGGAAAATAACGACATCGCGGATTGGCACCATCGGAAATCGTTGAATGTCGGGCGGCATCTGGTCTGTAAATTCTTGCATAAACCTTATTTTATCTCGTTTGTAAACCTGATTTCTTGTCTGAGTAAATGCTTATTAGCTCTGTAATTTTAATTTTAGAACATTTACGAAGTGATTTACTAATTTTAACGGAAACGATGGCAGAAATGCAAAATGCGAAAGCCTACAGAAGGCTTTCGCATTTCTAAAGTTTTCACTTGATATTTTTAAGCTGCTTCTTCGATTTCGCGGACGACTTCGAGCGCGGGCGCTTTGCGTTCGACCATATCTTTGGTGATGATCAATTCTTTGATTTTCTTTTGCGACGGCAGTTCATACATCGCTTGCAGCAGAATTTCTTCTAAAATCATCATTAAACCGCGCGCGCCGACTTTGCGTTGAAACGCCTGCTGTGCAACGGCTTTCAGCGAATCTTCGGTAAATTTAAGGCGCACATTGTCGAACTCGAATTTGCGCTGATACTGTTTGACCAAAGAGTTTTTCGGCTCGGTCAAAATTTTAACAAGCGCGGCTTCGTCGAGTTCCTGCAAAACGCCGTGAACCGGAAGCCGACCGACGAATTCGGGAATCAAACCGTAATGAATCAAATCTTCGGGTTCGAGCTTTTCAAACGCTTCGTTTTGGCGCTGCCTGCTCGATTTGACTTCGGCTTGAAAACCTAGAGATTTGTTGCGATAACGTTTTTCGACGACTTTTTCCAAACCGATAAACGCGCCGCCGCAGATAAATAAAATGTTCGTCGTGTCAACCGGACAGAATTCCTGCTGCGGATGTTTACGTCCGCCCTGCGTCGGAATATTGGCGATTGTTCCTTCTAAAATTTTCAAAAGCGCTTGCTGAACGCCTTCGCCCGAAACGTCGCGCGTGATCGAAGGATTGTCGTCTTTGCGGCAAATTTTATCAATTTCGTCAACGTAAATAATTCCAGTCTGCGCTTTTTCGACATCGTTTCCGGCTGATTGCAGCAAGCGCAGAATGACATTTTCGACATCTTCACCGACGTAACCGGCTTCGGTCAGAGTCGTCGCGTCAACGATGCAGAACGGAACGCTCAAAATTCTGGCTAAAGTTTGCGCCAGTAGAGTTTTGCCTGTTCCGGTCGGACCGATCAGAAGAATATTCGATTTTTGAAGCTCGACATCGGGACGAATTTTTGTCATCTCGATGCGTTTGTAATGCTGATAGACGGCGACCGACAGACGCTTTTTCGTTTCGTCTTGACCGATGACGTATTCGTCCAAAAACGCTTTTATTTCCTGCGGTTTCGGAAGCGCCGAACGCACGCTCGCGGTTTCGGCTTGCTCGTCGTCATTGATGATTTCGTTGCAGATGTCAATACATTCATTGCAGACGTAAACGCTCGGTCCGGCAATCAACTTTTTGACTTCGTTCTGCGATTTACCGCAAAACGAACAGCGCAAAATTTCTTCGGGTCGTCGAATCATAAATTAATGGAAAATGGAAAATGGAAAATAAAAAAGGGTTTAATTTCCATTTTCCATTATTCGTTATTTCTCTCGGTGTTCGATCACTTCGTCAATCAAGCCGTATTCTTTGGCTTGAACCGGCGATAAAATTCGGTCGCGTTCAACGTCGAGTTCGACGCGCTCGAAAGACTGACCGGAATGATGCGCCAGAATCCGCGAAGTCAATTCGCGCATCCGCAAAATTTCCTCAGCCATAATACGAATATCGGTTTGTTGTCCTGACGCGCCGCCGGAAGGCTGATGAATCAAGATGCGCGAATGCGGAAGCGCGAAACGTTTTCCGTGTGCGCCTGCCGCGAGCAGCAAAGCCGCCATCGAAGCGCATTGTCCGACGCAAATCGTCGTGACATCGTTTTTGATGAACTGCATCGTGTCGTAGATTCCCATTCCCGCCGTGATCGAGCCGCCCGGCGAATTGATATACAAATTGATGTCGCGTTCCGGGTCTTCGGCTTCGAGAAAAAGAAGCTGCGCGACAATCAAGTTGGCAACCATATCGTCAATCGGCGTGCCGATAAAAATAATGCTGTCTTTTAGCAGACGTGAATAAATGTCAAACGCTCTTTCGCCGCGCGAAGTTTGTTCGACTACCATTGGAACTAACATAATTTTTTCTCTCTTTTTACAGCTTTGAGCAGTTTGTTCAAGAAATGGTTTAACTTAACGGAGATAAAGTGTTGAAATGATAGCTGCTACTGCCATCGGAATTTCATTTTACAGATTATCTTCTAAAATGCAAACTCTCAAAGGTGAATATAAAAATTTTCTGACTGAAATTTTAAAACTTCTTAAATTTTAAGATTCCTTTGCGGTTTTTGCCGATTTCTTTTTTGTTTCCTTAGTTTCAGCTTTTTCCTTTTCAGCTTTCGGTTTATTTTCCTTTGTTTGTTTCGTTTCTTTTGGTTCTTTAGATTCCTTTTTTTTCTTTTCCGGTGTATCTTCGGCTTCGTTGTTTTCTTTTTCCGCGACTTGCTGCTGGCTTTCGTCAATCCATTCGCCTTCGGTAATTTTCGCGTTTTTCATCAAGGCTTCGACGGATTTGCGCGTTCGCAGAGTGTTGGCGATGCCGTCTTCGCCGCCTTGCTGTGCCATCGAAGCACGAACGTCTTCGGGCGTAACGCGATAATACTGCGCCATTTTTTCGATTTCTTCTTCAATTTCTTCCTTAAAAACCTCGACGTTTTCCTGCTCGGCGATTTTTTCGAGCAGCATCGCGCCGCGCACGTCGCGTTCGGCTTGACCGCGCATCTGGTCGTAAGCCATTTGAACAAAATCTTTTTCGACTTTGTTCACGTCAATGCCGCGCCGCTGTAAATCCTGAGCGAAATTATTCAAAAGATTTCTGGCTTGAACATCAATCAAAGCGTTCGGGATTTCAAACTCGTGGTTTTCGATCAATTTGGCAATCAAATCATTGCGTACTCGATTGTCAGCTTCTTCTTTTGCGTAAGATTCCAAATCGTCGCTCAATTTTCGGCGTAGATCCGCCATTGACTCGAAATTTTCGCCCAGACTTTTCGCCCATTCGTCATCGGCTTCGGGCAATTCGACTCTGCCCACGCTTTTTATTTTCGCTTTATAATTCACGATTTTTCCGGCGAGCGCGGGCGAAGTAAAATCTGCCGGATACGAGACGGTAAATTCTTTTTCTTCGTCTTCCGCGACGCCGATTAAATTTTCAGTAAAAGATTTTTCAATCATTTCGTCACCGAGTTTGATTTCCAAATCGTCTGCTTTTATCGGTTCGCTGTCGGGTTCGTCCGGGAACGCGCCTTCCAAATCAACAATTATCGTATCGCCTTCTTCGGATTTGCGGTCTTCGACCGGAATCAAAGTTGCGAATAGTTGGCGGCGCTCATCAACTATTTTTTCGAGTTCGCCTTCGGCAAGCGGACGCACGCGGCGCACCGCTTCCAAATTCTTATATTCCGGCATCGGAATTTCCGGCATCACTTCGATGTGAGCTTTCAAAACAAGCGGCTGCGAGCCGTTGAGTTTTAAGTTTTCGGCATCTTCCAGATGCAGATGCGGTTCGGTCAAAGGACGCAAATCGTTTTCCTGAATCGCTTCGGTAACTTTCGTTGAAACGATTTCCTGCAAAACTTCCGACCTGATTTGTTCCTTAAAACGCAGACGCACTACGTCGAGCGGCGCGTAACCTTTGCGAAATCCGTCAACCTGCGCACCTTTCGCATATTTCTGACTTACTTTGTTATAAACTTCCCTGACCGCTTCCGGTTCAATCTCTATTTTCAGCTCTTTTTGCGTCGGGGAAATTTCTGTTATTTCTGTTTTCATTCTTTAAAAAATTGCCTTTATTTGTCGGGAAAAGCGGCATATGCGGAGGCTTTTCCGTCTAGTTTTCTTCAAGAAAAGAATAACGAACTTGGAAGTAAATGTCGAATATGGAATTTTTGAACCGGGATGAGAAGTTAATTGCGATTCAAATTAAAACGGAGCGGTTAAGAAACAAAAAATTTGAACGAAAATAGAAAAATAAAAGGCAGGTTTTTCGATAAAATACAAAAAACCTGCCGTCTGAAAAACAAAATCATCAATTCCAATTGAGCGTAAATCGGTAGCGGTCGGGACCGCCTTTTTTGTCAACGATTTCGACAATCGTCGTAAAATTATTGCGGCGATTCGGCTGTTGAACGATATAGACTTTCCCGCGTCCGTCCCGTTTATCTACGCTGACATTTGCGTTGTCACGCGGCGCGCGACCGTTAAAATTAGAGTTTTCGTCGTAATAGGCGCGTCCGCTGACGGTTATGGCGCGAGCGTTGCGATTGCGAATCCTAACCTGCACCACGTCGTCAACCGTGCCGCTCCATTCCATACTCTGGGCGCGAACGGTTTTGACATTTCCAAAAAACAGCGCGGCGGCAAAAACGGCAACTGCAAAAACTATTATTTTCATTTTTTCCATTTTGGTTTTTCTCCTTAGATTTCTGTTTTGATTTGATAAATCCGCCCGGAAGCAAAAACTAATAAAACGCTTTTCGCAACCTTGCAGAAACTCGAAAGCGATTTTGTTGTTGGTGCTGAGAGCGAGACTCGAACTCGCACGCCTTTCGGCACTGGCTCCTAAGACCAGCGCGGCTACCAATTACGCCATCTCAGCACGTTTTTTATTGTAATTTTCAATCGAAAATTAGCAACTTGAAATTTATCGGATTAAGGCAATAATGTCTAGCGAAACGAAATTTGAGAACAAACTGTAAAATCGCTCTGCGCCGAATTTAATCGGAGAGATATTTTCGCTTATATTCTTCCAGAGTTTTGTCCGCGTTTTTTAATTCGCTGATGACAATCGGTTCTCTGTTTTCGATTTGCGCGATTTCCGGTTTTTTCAGCAATTTATACGTTACAGTTCCGGCGATAGCGATAACGCCGATCCAAAACAGATACCACAACGCGCTGTAAACGATTCCGATTAAAGTAAAACCGAGCATTACGGCGATGAAGATTCCGATGGCGATGAGAATTATTTTTGCTAAATTCATTCTGTTAAAACCTCTGTGCTGAAAATCATTATTCGTGCAATCGTTAATCTTATCGTATAATTTCAAACGTTAACAATCAAACTTTTTCGAGGAAGCACGAATTGATTTCAAACGCGGCGACAGTTAAAGAAATTGCCCGAAAATTAAACGCCGAATTTAGCGGCGACGACAATGCGCGGGTGGCGGACGTAACGCACGATTCAAGACAAGCCGGAAAAAATTCGCTGTTTGTCGCCGTGCGCGGCTTAACGATGGACGGACATCGTTTCGTCGAAGACGTAATGCGGCGCGGCGCAATCGGCGTAATTTCGGAATTCGACCGACCGGAAAAATTTTCCGGCGCGTGGCTGAAAGTTGCCGACGCGCGAAAAGCTCTTGCCGAAGCCGCCGCCGTGATTAACGGAAATCCTTCGCACCGATTGAAACTCGTCGGAGTCACGGGAACGAACGGTAAAACGACAACGACATATTTGATTTTCGCGCTTGCCGAAGCGAGCGGCGAACGAGCCGCGATGCTGACGACGGTTGAATATCGAATCGGCGACGAATCAGAACCGGCGATTCGCACGACGCCGGAAGCGTCGGACACAAACCGTTTTTTGCGCCGTGCCGTCGAAGAAAATTGCCAAATGGCTGTGATGGAAACTTCTTCGCAAGCGATTGATTTACATCGCTGCGACGCTTTGCGATTTCGCGTTGCCGTTTTCACAAATTTGACACGCGACCATCTCGATTATCATCACACGATGGAAAATTATTTCGATGCCAAGAAACAATTATTCGACGGACGACTCGGCGAAAAACCCGCGTCGAGCGTGATAAACCTTGACGACGAATACGGCGCGAGATTGGCAAAAGAATTAAAAGCGAATAATCAAAGGGTCGTCACTTTCGCACAAAACAATGCGGCGGATTTGACTGCGGAAAACATCGAAGTTTCTTTGATGAAAGGCACGTCTTTTATTTTGAAAACTCCGAACGCTGAAACAAACATCACATCGCCGCTGGTCGGCAAACCGCACGTTTATAATATGCTGGCGGCAACCGCCGTCGCGCTCGAACTCGGATACGATTTGGATAAAATAGTCAAAGGTTTAAAGTCTTGCATCGGCGCGCCCGGACGTTTTGAAAGAGTCGCGCACGACGGAGATTTCGCGGTCGTCGTTGACTACGCGCATTCTGACGACGCGCTCTTAAATACTTTGAAAACAGCGCGGGATTTGACTGACGGCAAAATTATCACGGTTTTCGGCTGCGGCGGCGACCGCGATAAAACGAAACGCGCTCCGATGGGCGAAGTCGCCGGAACTTTCAGCGATTTGGTTATTGTTACTTCGGACAATCCGCGAACGGAAAACCCTCTGAAAATTATTTCCGAAATCGAAGTCGGATTGAAATTAACCGACTGTCCTTATTTAGTCATTTCCGACCGGCGCGAAGCGATTCAACGGGCGATTCAAAAAGCTAAACCGGGCGATGTCGTTTTAATTGCGGGCAAAGGACACGAAACTTATCAAATCGTCGGCAGTGAAAAATTCCATTTCGACGACCGCGAAATTGCCGGAGAAGCGCTGGAAAATTTACCGGAAAAATAGACAATAAAAAGGGCAAAAATCTCAACTGTTTTTGACAGCTATTTAATTTCCCGAAGTTCGTTAATAAATTTTTCGAGAAAATCTTTTTGCGCGTTTGAAAATTCGATGAAGCGAGCGGCAAAACCGATTTCATAGATATGATTGACGACTTCGCACCAAAATTGAACTCGCATTCCGTCAGCCAAAGGCAGAAAAATTTTGACGTTTTCGCCGTCTTCCACCTCGCCCGAACACAACACAAAAAAACCTTGAAGGCTTATATCGCTTATCGTGCCTTGTTTTCTGCCTTTCGCGCCTTCCCAATCAATTTCGATATTGACGCTCAATCGTTCCATCGAGCGCCGCTCGCTGCCGCTTCTTCTGTCTTTTATCATAATTAATTTTTTCCGGTGCGGAATTTATTACGTTTGCGAATTCGGGCTTGCCGCGCCCGATTTCTTTGTCAAATAATAATAAACGGGTAATCCGAGAGCAATCAAGAAAATCCCTGCAAAAGATTGTTTCGGGCTTGTCCATATTGTATTAATCAAAAGCCAACCGGTAACTAATAAAAACAAAATCGGCACGACAGGATAACCGAACGCTTTATAAGGTCTATTCGCATTCGGGTATTTTTTGCGAAAAACAAAAATCGAAGTCGTCACCAGCGCGTAAAAAATCCACAAACCGAAAATCACATAATCGGTCAAAGTGTCGAACGAACCGGAAATTGCGAGCAAACAAGCCCAAATTCCCTGCACGATTAAAGCGCCGACCGGAACGCGCGTTCCCGCCGAAAGTTTGCCGAGCGATTTGAACATCAGTCCGTCCTGCGCCATTGCATACGGCACGCGCGCGCCGGTTAAAATCGAAGTGTGCAAAGTTCCGAGCGATGATCCCATCAGACCCGCCGTCATCAAAACAATCGCGCCCGCGCCTAAAAATTTCGCTACAACTTCGCGTGCGACCGAAGAATCTTTTGAAACACTCGCAATTTGCGTCGGGTCTAAAACGTAAAAATACGCAACGTTTACAAAAACATACAAAACGATAATCAAAATTGTCCCGCCGATGAGCGCCAACGGAATATTTTTTTGCGGATTTTTCACTTCGCCAGCCACCAGAGTTAAATTACTCCAACCGTCGTAACCCCAAAGCGCGCCGAGCATTGCCGCGCCGAAACCTGCTGCAAACGAAGTTCCCGCCACGCCGTATCTGACCGAGTTTTCCACCGCTTCGCAAGTTCCGCCTGAATTTAACATTCCGAAATGCGCGAAATTCCCGTCCGCGAGCAAAAACGCGCCGACTCCGACAAGTAGAATTAAAGCGATTTTTATAATCGTGAAATATGTCGCTAATTGCCCGCTAACCTTAACAGAAGCGCAGTTTATTGTCGTAATAATAACAATAATCATCACTGCGATAATCTGAAGCGAAGTTAATTCATAATGAAAACCGAAAATATCAGTTGTGAAAATAGTCTGCTTGAGCGCGCCGCCGAGAAAATCATTTAGAAAAATTGCAAACGCTACGGCAACCGCCGCTTGCGAGCCGGTTTTGCCGATAAAAATCTGCATCCAGCCATACAAAAAACTCCAAATTCGTCCGTAAGCGTCGCGCAGAAAAACATATTCGCCGCCGGCTTCGGGTTTCATCGCCGAAAGTTCCGCGTAAGTCAAAGCGCCGGCGAGCGACAAAATTCCCGCCGCGACCCAAGCCGCGATTACCCAGATCGGACTTCCGACATTACAGGTCATCACACGCGCTTTCAGGAAAACGCCAGTGCCGATGACATTTCCCAAAATAATCGAAATCGCCGCGACCAAGCCGAGACCGCGCACTAAAGTTATTTTATCAACTGAATTTGAAGCCATAGATTTTGTTTAATGGTAAATGGTAAATGGTAAAATGGTAAATATAAGATAATACATTTCTTTATTTACCATTTACCATTTACCATTTTGGCTGTGCGTGAAATTCAAATTACAGCCGATTGTCTGGTTTCAGCTTTGCTCGATTTGTCCGGGCGAAAACAAATTTGTGTGCTGGACAGTTGCGGCGTTTCATATCTTAACTCGCATCTTTTAATTGCCGGAATCGAGCCGATTGAAACATTTTACATCTCAAAAGAAAACCCGAACGAAACGCTCGAAATTTTCAATAAAAAACTCGCTCAATCCGATTCAGCCTGCATTTTTACGATTTCTTACGATTTTGGCTTAAAACTCGAAAACATCAAGCCGCGCGAAAAGGAATTTTCCGCGTTTTCCGAACCTGACATTTTTCTCGCTCTTTTTGATTGTTTGACGATTCACGATTACGACACGGGCAAAACTTTTCTTGCCGGAAACGCGCAAAAGTTCGATGAAATTGAAAAGAGTTTGTTGAACTCAAGCAACTTTGAGATTCCTGAAATTTCAGGCGAATCAAAAATAATTTCAAATTTTTCACGCGAAAGTTACATTTCAAACGTCGGAAAAATCCAGGAATTTATCAAACGCGGCGACACTTACCAAACGAATTTGACCCAGCAGATACGCGCCCGATTGCCGGAAAATCTATCGGCTCAACAAATCTTTTGGAAATTGCGAAAATCTCATCCCGCGCCGTTCGCCGCATTTATAAAGCGCGATGACGATTTTGTCGTCAGCATTTCGCCGGAAAGATTTTTGAAAATGGAAAATGGGAAACGGAAAATGGAAAATGAATTGCCGGAACAATATTTTCGCTTTATCCAGTCGAGTCCAATCAAAGGAACGCGGCGGCGCGGAAAAACCGAAGCGGAAGATTTATTTTTGCGCGACGAGTTGCTGAACAGCGAAAAAGACCGCGCGGAAAACGTGATGATTGTTGATCTTTTGCGTAACGACATCGGCAGAATTTGCGAATTCGGCAGCGTCGAGGTTGAAAAACTTTGCGATTTGGAAACGCATCCGACGCTTTTTCACCTTGTTTCGACCGTTTCCGGCAAACTACTGGAAAACGTAAATTTCGCCGACATTATCAAAGCCGTCTTTCCGTGCGGCTCAATTACGGGCGCGCCGAAAATTCGCACGATGCGGATTATTGACGAACTCGAAACCGCTTCGCGCGGACTTTCGATGGGCGCAATCGGTTATTCCGTTCCAAATTCCGAAAATTTCAACTGTTTTGATATGAGCGTGGCGATTCGCACGATGGTCGTTCACGGACGCGAAGCGGTTTTTAACGTCGGCGGCGGAATTGTGATTGACAGCGTTCCCCAAAATGAATATGACGAATCGCTACTCAAAGCTAAAGCATCGTTAAGCGCGATCAACGCCAAAATAAATCAATAATTTTCGGGAACTTTTTAATTTTTTCGGTGTCTAAAAGGGTAAATCTTTTTTGATAAGGAGCGAATCCGAATGAACAACAAACCGAATATCAACGTTACGCCTTTAATTGATGTGCTGCTCGTCCTGCTGATAATTTTTATGGTCGTTTCGCCGCTCAAGCCGACCGATTTTAAGACGAAAATTCCGCAGGAAGCGAAACAAATTGAAAATGTAAATCTGAACAAAGACGCTCTGGTTGTTACGCTCGATTCGGATTTCTCGCTCAAATTGAATCGGGAAAACGATTTGGGAACAGTTCAAAATCCCGAAAAACTCACTCAAAAACTCGCGCAAATTTTTCAAAAACGCCTGGAAAATCACGATTACGCCGAAAACGCGGAATTCAACCCGAATCTAACCGAAATCGAAAAAGTTCAAAAAACAATTTTTATCAAAGCGCCGCGCTCGATTGATTACGGAAGCGTTACAAAAGTAATTGACGCTGTAAAAATCGCGGGCGCGAATCCGATAAGTCTGCAAATTGATGACCTCAATTAGGTGATAAGTAAAAATGTGAATCAAGAGTAGAAAACGAAAATCGAAACTGTTCGTTATTGACTGTCTGCTATTCTTTGGTTTTTGCGGAAGATTTCTTGTAAATCGGTTAATAGCCAACAACGAACAGCGGACGGCTTCGGCATTCGCAATCAAAATTTCCACGCTTTTTCCATTATTCTTTTACTCTTGACTCAAAGTGACAGGTAATAAGTAAAAGAAATTTCTTTGACTTATCACCTGTCACTTTTCACTTATCGCTTACTATTTACCGACTCAAATTTTGTGTTATAATTTTCTTGCCGTAAGAGGCAATTTTTGCGCTTTAATTCTCGTTCGCGCTCATTTTCCGAACTTTTGCGATGGTGAACTATTATCAGGTTTTAAATATCTCACCAAAGGCTTCAAACGCCGAAATAAAATCGGCGTATCGCCGTTTGGCGCGAAAACATCACCCGGACGTAAACGACGGCGCGGAAACGGCTTCGCGCGAGTTTGCGAAAATCGCCAAAGCCTATGAAATTCTGGGAAATCCGCAGGAACGAGCCAATTACGACCGGCTGATTCTCAAGCAAAAATACAACGACGCGGCAAAAAACGATTCGCTCTTCGCTTCGGAAAATGCTCACGCAAAGCGCTGGCGGCAAATGGCTTACGAACGCCGCTACAATGAAATAATTGACCGGATGATTGCCGACGAACGGCGCGAATCGCTGGCTTTGCAGAAAGTGATTTTCCCGACCGTCGCGCTTTTTTTGTCAACCTGTTTCGTAGGAATTTTCAAACCGACGTTCTGGAAAAATTCGCAGATCATCGGAAAAATCATTCTTTTATCGCTTTTTATCGCCGGCGTCGCGCATTTGTTTAAACGCTTGCGCTCGGCGTTTGAACGCTATACTTACACTGAGGAAGCCATTCACGATTCGATTCTTGACGAAAATGAGCCGGTGCGAAAACCTTACACCCGATTTGCGGCAATCAGTTTTCTGGTCGGCGGTTTCATCTTGAGTTTAGTCGTCGGACTCGTTATCGGAAATTATTTCGGCACGGTTTTTTCGTCCGTGATGCCGAGGCTTTCTTCTGCTACCTTAAACCCCGACATTCTTTTTTATCCGCCGATTGCCGTTTTGTTTGTTGATTTGATGCACAATTTCGCGTCTAAAATCGAATAACAACCCCGTTGCTTGACAAGCCATCCGCCAGACTTTATACTTTGTAGTTTCTCAAACGATAGAGAAATTTTTCACTACTGTTATCTTAGAATCGAACGGAGACTTTTTTAATGCCGAATCATAAATCAGCCGAAAAGCGAGTCCGACAGACGGAAAATCGCCGCGCCATTAATCGCAATAATCGCAGTAAGTTGACGACGCAAATCAAAAAATTGCGCACGGCTCTGACGCACAGCGACCAAAATTTAAGCCAAGAACTGCTTAATCCGACGGTTTCATTGATTGATAAAGCGGTCAACAAAGGAACTTTGCACAAAAACACGGCGGCGCGTTACAAATCGCGTCTAACTTCGCACGTCAGCAATTTGGGCAAATAGATTTTTACCTCGCAGCTTCATAGTTTTTCTCCTTTAACTGGAACGGAAGCAAGTTAATTTCAGGCTTGCTTCCGATTTTTTTTAAACTATAAATCGGTTAATTCGCAGACGAGCATTTCAATTTGCAAACGCGAACCGATTGTGCCGCCGCCGCCGATTGAATTTTTTATCGCCAAATCGGTTTTCGCAATTCGCTGCATAATTGCTGTTAATTTTGTTGTTTCGGCGCGGCGCGCAGTCGCCAGAAAATCTTCCTGTTTGCCGTAAGGCAGGCGCATAATCCTCGCAACTTCGCGGCGTTCGACGCCTTGCCGCATTAATTCTTTCGACATTAAAAGTCGGCGAAAGTTGCTGGCAATCAAACCCAAAAGCATCAAAGGTTCTGCGCCGTCATCGAGGATTTTTTTCAAAATCTGTAAGGCGCGTTTGCGATTTTTCGAGAGCAGATAATCGGTCAATTCAAAGTTGGAAAGCTCGCGCGAATCCGGCACGAGCGACTCGACCAAATCAAATGTAATCAATTTATCGGGCAAAACGGCGACGGCTAATTTCTCAATTTCGGTTGTCAGGCGACGAACGTTATTTCCAATCAAACCGACCAGATGGCGCAGCGCTTTTTCGTCCGCATCGGCGTCGAATTCTTTTAATTTATCCTTTGCCCATTTTATCAGTTCGTCATCTTTCAAGATTTCAAACTCGACTGCCACGCTTTTTTCCAAAAGCAGTTTCGAGATTTTCCGGCGTTTGTCGAATTCTTCGGCGACAAAAATGACGATGGAAGTTTCAGACGGGCGATTTAGATATGAAACGAGAATTTCCTCGTCTTCTTCGCGCAAATTGTCTTTGTTCGCGCTGGCAGAAACTGTAACGTCTGTGATTTTTACGACGCGGCGCGAAGAAATCATCGGCAACTGCTCGGCGGAAGCGAGCGCGTGCGAAACTTTCGAGTTGTTCAAACTGTATTCGGTTTCATTAAATTCACGCAGAGACGAATTTGCCAAAACCAGATCGGCAATTGTTTTCGCCGCTAAATCGCGCAAATAATTTTCCGCTCCGAAAAGCAGATAAACCGGCGCAAACTCTCGTCGTTTTAATTGGTTGCGTAAATCTTCACGCGAAAGAATAGCCATAAATTTCGGACTGCAATGAATTTAATGTTGTGAATTTTTACAAAAATCTTTTTAGATTGAGTCGCATTATTCAGTCAAAATCCATTTAATCCGCGTCCTATTTCTTATTGTCTTTCACGCCGAAACCGTTGACGATTGTCGAGACGATTGATTCGGCAAAAGCTCGCGCCATTCGTTCGACCGCCGGGTCTTCTTCGTTGAAAAACGAACGCGGGTCTTGGGAAAACTCAAACGAATCACGAAAAATAAAATTTTGGTTATCGTAGAGAATTTTATTATCGTATAAATCCTTGATCGTTACCGCCGCGACAATCGTTACCTCGTAAACCCGCGCGCGACCTTGACTGTCGAGCAGCACGCCGGAAAAATTAAAATCACGAATTGTGCCTTCGACGACCGCATCCGCGCCTTCGCGCGAACCTTGAACCGTCAAACCTCGACCGCGCCGGATAATTTCTCTGGTTACCGCGTCTGTAAAACGCGATTCGACGCGATAACGAGCGCCTTTTACTTCAAACTGAAATTGCGGAACGGCAATCGTTTTAATGCGTTTCGGCAAACCTGTCTCGGTTACGGGCTTGTAACAGTCTGTAAAACCGGAAACAAACAAAAAGAGAAAAAAAACGACGGATAAACGAAGATATTTCATAATTGTTTTTTGACGGATTCGACGACTTTCAGCGTTTCGATTGTCGCTTTCGCGTCGTGAACGCGGACGATTTTCGCGCCGTTCCAGACAGCAATCGCCGCGCTTGCCAAACTTCCCCGCAATCTTTCGGAAGTCGGAACATCGCCCAGAATTTTCCCTATAAAAGATTTGCGAGAAGTGCCGACGAGCATCGGAAAATCGGAAAATTCTTCACAAAGTTTGCTCATCTTAGCAATCAATTCCAAATTTTGCTCGAAACTTTTGCCGAAA
>CAXSHW010000098.1:0-15220 GCA_964237245.1 uncultured Pyrinomonadaceae bacterium | reverse complement strand
TTTACGATCTTCTTAACAAAGTCGAATCGCCCGCCAACGAATTCAAACGCCGCCAATTGCCGCCGACTTTAATAATTTCCAAAAACGCCATCGGAATTGGTCGCCGTCGTCCGGTGACGCACAGGTATAAAAGATATTTGCGATAAAATCATTTAAAATTTAGTATTATCTTTTAATTTACAGCAGAAATTAAATCTTATGAAGATAAAAGAACTAGAATACGAAAATAAAACCTCCAAGTGGAAACTTGAAAAAACAAACTTTTCTGACCTGACATTGTTAGTTGGTATTTCTGGAGTAGGCAAGACAAGAATTTTAAATTCAATTTGGAACTTGAAAGAGATAGCGAAAGGTGAGTCAGGTAACGGAATTAAGTGGAATATAAATTTTATTACAAACGAGGATAGCGAATATAGTTGGTCTGGAGAGTATGAACATAAAGTTTTACCAAAACAATTTTATCTTCTCGAAAAATTTGATAATCAGAAAGAAAATGATGAAAATAAACCTAAATTGAAGGCAGAAAAAATTATAAAAAATGGTGAAACAATAGTTGAAAGGATTACTCGCAAAAATTCATCGGTAATATTTTTGAAAGGAAAAGAAACTCCCAAACTATCTCCATTTGAAAGTGTTATTAGTTTATTTAGTCAAGAAGATGATATTTCCTCTGCTTATCAGGAATTTAAACGAATTATAAAAAGTAATTTTTCAGAAGCTGCTATAAGGGTTGGAACAAGTTATGATAAAGAACTTAAAAGAAAACCAAGTTTAGAAGAAATTCGTGAATCTCATTTAAGTTCTGAAATGAAAGTAGGTCTTTTGTATAACCTTTATCCAAAAGAATTTAATAAAATTAAAAATCATTTTATAGATGTCTTCCCGCAAATATCAGATGTTCGTTTAAAAATTGAAAGAGATATGCCATTTTTCGATACTTATCCATTTTTGGAAATTAGAGAAAAGGGAGTGAAAAATTGGATAAGTCAATCTAGTTTGTCGTCGGGAATGTATAAAACATTTATGCACATCAGTGAACTGTTTATATTACCAAGGGGGACAGTAGTTTTAATTGATGAATTTGAAAATAGTTTAGGAGTCAATTGTATTGATGTTTTAACCGAAGATTTATTACAGGAAAGCCGCAATATCCAATTCATTGTTACGAGTCATCATCCTTATATAATCAACAACATTAGCCCGAAGTATTGGAAGATTGTTACCAGGAAAGGAGGAACCGTAACCACCAAAGATGCAAAGAATCTTGGTTTTGACAAATCAAAGCACAAAGCATTTTTACAATTGTTGAATTTGGAGGAATACAGCGAAGGCGTTCTAACCTCATGAAAATTTACTTTCTAGTAGAAGGAAGACGAACCGAACCTAGAATTTATCCTTTCTGGCTGTCTTATTTGTTGCCTGAATTAATTAGATTAAAAAGATTTGATGAATCTTGTTTAAATGGATATTTTTTATTCAGTGGTTTTGGTTATCCACATTTGTTGGATGAGATAATGCCAAATTCAATTGGAGATATTAACAAGAGTGGAGATTACGATTATTTTGTTGTAGTAATAGATGCAGAAGAACTTTCCGTCGAAGAAAGAATCGAGGAGGTGAATCTATTTATAGAAAAGAAAGATTTGTTTTTAGGAAAAACTAATGTTGTCATCATAATCCAAAATCGTTGTATTGAAACTTGGCTTTTAGGTAATCGCAAAATAATAAGTTCTCAGCCAGAAGACGAAACTTTGCGAGAATACTTAGGATTTTATAATGTTAAAGAACTTGATCCAGAAGCCCTTGGCAAATACTATGACTTTGAAACTCACGCTCAATTTCACGAAATCTATCTCAAGAAATTATTTTTAGAAAAAGGATTATCATACTCTAAAAAACATCCTAGGCACGCCAAAGACGATACATATCTAATTCAATTGATAAAAAGAATTGAAGACAGACCAGACCATCTTAACTCTTTCAGAAATTTTGTAGACTTTTGTATCGAAATTAAAAATAATCTTGCTTAATAAATTTTCATCGAACAAATTTAAACGCCGCCAATTGCCGCCGACTTTAATAATTTCCAAAAACGCCATCGGCGTCGGGCGCAGAAGACCTGTGACGGATAAATATCGGCGAAGTCCGAAAAATTAAAATGTTCGTGCAAGTAAAAATTTTCCTCTCGTTCTGAAACAAACGACGAATTTTGTTGTCTAACCAAACGAAGGAAAGTTTTTATGAGCAAATTTACGAATCCATTGAACAATATCAAAATCGCTTCGCCGTGTTCAGCCGATTGGAACGCAATTATCCCCAACGAACGCCGGAGATATTGCGGCGACTGCAAGCTGAATGTTTATAATTTGTCGGGAATGTCGCAAACAGAAGCCGAAAATCTGTTGTTAAATTCCGAAGGTTGGCTGTGCGTCAGGTTTTACAAACGCGCCGACGGCACGATTTTGACGAAAGATTGTCCGGTCGGTTGGAAAGCCCTTAAACAGCGCGTCTCGAAAACGGCGACGGCTTTTGCTTCGCTCGTTTTCGCGGTTTTGAGCGGAATCGGTCTGGCGAATTATTTTGCAAAATCAGCCGAACAATTAGCAGCCGGACAAATGTCCACGCAAATCGAAAGATTTAATATGAGCGAAGCTGCAATCAAAGAGAATTCAAATGCTGCCGTTCAAGGAAAACCGATTGCGACGATGGGAAATATCGCTTTCAGGGACGAGGCGACCGTCGGAATGTTAGTCAACGATTCGGAAGCAAAACACGAATTCAGACAAAAACGCAGACGTTAATTTTTGACGAAATAACCTTGTCGCGCACGCACGCGCGAATCGTTCGGATTGGCTAGTCCGACATTGAGTTTAACGTATTTATTGTTTGGATATTCGGTTTCCGAATAATACTGTATTAGATATTGCGCGCGAAGTTCGTTGGCGAGTTGGCGAAAAATCTTTGTCAGCATTTCACCGTTCAAGCGCATATTTTGCGTGTTTTGAAAATTATCTTTCATATCAATCGGCTGAAATTTCGGCAAAAAAGCCGTTCCGCCGGTTTCTTCGGCAAATCTTTGCAGATTCGATTGTCCGAAAAGACTGCTTTGATTTAATTGATAGGAATTTCCGCCCGGATTTATCGAATAAAAAACCGTGTCGGCGTTTTGCAGAGATTGAAGAACTTTGTTTTGTTCCTGAATTTTCGCCGAGTCTCTGGCTCTGACGCGCAATTCTCTTAATTCTTTATTGCTCAGATTTCCTTCGACAATTTTCATTTCGGCGTTGAAAATAGCTTTAATAACGCCCGCGCTGTTCGTGTCGTCGCCGTCGGAAATGACAACGATTACTTTACGAACATTTTGCGGAGCGTTTTTTTGCAGAAAATTTGCCGCCGCCGCGACCGAATCGTAAAATGCGGTTTGCTCTTTTGTCGGCTGAATTGATTTGACCGCAATCGCGGATTTATCAACCGCTTCGCGGGCTTGAACGAGAAAAGGTTTTTCGCCAATCGTAAAAATCGTCGCGTGGTCTTCGGGACGCATTACTTCCAGTAAAAATTTGGCGGCGGTTTCCTGTTCAAACTTAAACATCGAATCGGTGCTTGCCGAAACGTCAAAAAGCAAAACGATTTCGAGCGGAATCTTTTCAGCGTCTGAAACTTGTTCAATCTGCTGCATTTTATTTTCTTCCGCAACACGAAAATCTTCTTTCTTTAAGCCTGAAACCGGCTGACCGTCGGCATCCAAAACTGACACGGGAACGACAACAAGGCGCGAATTGACCTTGATAATTTCGCCTTCGTCATTATTGTTTGTTTTCGGTGTCGGTGTCGGTTTGACAGTCTGCGCGGCGACGGAAAAAGAGAAATTAATGATTATAAAAAATAAAAAGGCAATATATTGACGTTTCACTTTTTTACCTCAAAAAACTTTCAAGTTTGAATTCGTTAATCTGAAATCACGATTTAATTACGTTTGCAGAAACAAAAAGGTGAAAAAGGGTTTAAGCCATTTTCACCTTTCCGCTAAAAATCTGACAGTTAATTATTGACCGCTATCGGCTTTTTTAACTTCGACATTTTGATTTATGCCCCGGCTAACCAAAACCTTGACTTCGACGCGCCGATTTTGCTGGCGACCTTCGAGAGTCGAATTGTCGGCAACCGCTTGCAGTTCGCCGAAACCATAAGACGTGCTGATTCGACGAAGCGGAATATTGTGTGTTTCAATCAAATAATCTTTAACAGCTTCAGCGCGACGGTCGCTCAATGCTTTATTCATTTTCGCGTCGCCGTCCGAAGATGCAAAACCTGTAACTTCAATTACATAACCTTTCATCGTCAACGCCGTCTGCGCGACATTATCGAGATTTGCTTTTCCTTCGTCCGAAAGAACCGCGCTGCCTACTTTGAAATTGACCGTCGAAGTTGATTGAACGACATAATCGTCCATCGAAGAAATTCTTTGATTCGTGGCGTTTACGCCAGCGATTGCCGCGTCAGCCGATTCCTGCGCCGCTTTCGCGCCGCCTTTTGCAGAATTGGAAATCGCCATCAATTCATCAATTTGACCGGAGATGCGCTGCGCGTTTTGTTCGCTTTGCGTAAGACGTTCTTCAGCAGGAGTAACGCGCGTATCAATCGCTTGCGCGACTTGCAGATTGTCTTTGGTAAAACGAACTTTTTCCGCCGTCAGGTTTCCCGAATTATCGCCGCGACCGTCAACTTCCAGGTTCAAACCGCGAACGATTTGATTGGTTGCGACTTTATCGCCGCCGCCGAAAAATCCGCCTTTAGTTTTAATGCTGGTCGAAGGCGACAGCATTACGCTTGTGTCAACGCCGGTTGCGTCACGAACGACAATTTTGTCGTTGTCTTTGGCAACTACGACGCCTTTCAATTTAAGTTTTTGACCGGACGCAATTGTTCGTGTTTGCGTGTCCTGCGCGAAGACGCTTGCGACTCCGATTAACAAAGCCAAAAGTAACATCGGAAATTTTTTTAACATAATAGACTCCTTCTTGAAAATTTTAGTTGATTAAACCCTACAGTTTTGACGTTTTTGAAACCAAACGGGTTGTCAAGTTAAAATGTTTTTCGGCAACTTTGATGATTTATCAGAAAAATCGTTCTAAACATATAGGAAACAATCAATAATATCAGCATAAACCTTTACAAAAATCGTGCCAGAAAGTTGTTTTTCGCGTAATTTATTGACTGTTCGGAAATTAACAATTTATATTATGTAAAATTCCGGTTTCGGTTTGATGAATATGTTTTAATTGCAGACGCTTCAAAAACTAAAAATCGTCCGCATTCAATCCATATATTTTTTGTTAGCATTGATGCGGCAGTTTATAAAGTAAATTGCGACGTTTCCAGATATTGCTTCATAAATGAAAGGAATTTCTCGGCATCCGCGCCGTCAACGATTCGATGATCAAAGGTTAAAGCAAAGAAAGCCATCGAACGAATAGCAATATAGTCGTCACCGTCCGGCGTTGTCAGAACCTTCGGACGTTTTTCAATCGTTCCGACACAAAGAATGGCAACCTGCGGCTGATTGATAATCGGCGTTCCGAAAAGACCGCCGAAAACTCCCGGATTAGTTATCGTAAAAGTTCCGCCTTGAACTTCATCCGGCATAAGTTTTTTCGTCCGAGCGCGGTCGGCTAAATCGTTCGCGGTTTGAGCCAGACCGGAAAGCGAAAGCGAATCGGCGCGTTTGATAACCGGAACAATTAAACCCCAATCGAGCGCGACCGCCATTCCGAGATTGATGTCGCCTTTATAAATTATTTGGTCGCCGGAAACCTGCGAATTGACAATCGGAAATTTTCGCAAAGCGCTCGTTACAGCCTGGAAAATAAACGGCATAAACGATAGCTTTGTGCCGTAGCGCGACTGAAATTCGACTTTATTTTTATCCCGAAACTTGGCGACGTTCGACATATCAATTTCATAAACGCTCGTTACGTGCGCCGAAGTCTGCTTTGAAAACGTCATATGTTCGGCGATTTTCCTTCGCATCAGAGACATCGGCTCAACTCTGTCGCCGACGGAAGCGGAAATTTGCGCGGCGGAATATTGAGACTTTTGCGCGGGCTGCGAAATTGGTTGCGGCTGCGTGTCTGGCGCGAACGTCGGCGCAATCGGCGCGCCTTTTCGCAGTAAATCCTGCGGTCTTAAAGCCGCGCCGGATTCGATAAAATTCAAAATGTCTTTTTTCGTTACGCGCCCGCTCATTCCCGAACCTTCGAGCCGCGAAATATCAATGTTGTGTTCTTTCGCAATGTTGCGAACGAGCGGACTCGATTTGGTTTTTCGTAAATCTTCTAAAGTTAAATCGCCGTTCGATTTGCCGTTTGCCGAATATCCGTTTGAAGGTTTTTGCGCGTCTTCGACTGCGCCCGCGCGTCCGTAATCGTAGCTTCTGCCTTCAGTTTCTTCGATTTCCTGTTTTTCTATGGCAGGCATCGAAACGGCAGTTTGCGCGTCTTTGTTTAAATTTACAGCAGTTGCGTTCGCTGTTTCCGGTTGATTTGGACTTTGAGATTTGGATTTTGGGCTTTGCGCCGCGCCGTTTTCGCTGCCGACAATGCCGAGAGCCGTGCCGACTTCGACGGTTTCGCCTTCCTGATAAAGAATTTTCAGCAGTATTCCGGCTGACGGCGACGGCACTTCCGCGTCAACTTTATCGGTTGAAATTTCCAGCAAATTCTCGTCGCGCTCGACTTTATCGCCGACAGCTTTGTGCCATTTTGAAATAGTGCCTTCGGTAATTGATTCGCCCATTTGCGGCATCACGACTTCGGTTGATTCACTCGAAACTGCTGAATTATTTGTATCCGTCGAAGTTGCGGAATCCTGAACATTTTCAATCGCTGACGCGGCAATTTCCGGCTGCATAAATTCTTCCAATTGTGGTATTTGGGCGGTTTGCGGTTCGCTCACAGATTGCGCCGTTTGCGCGATTTCGGTTTTGTCGGCGGAAATTGTTTCAGCGCTGGCGGCGCTTTCGTTTTCTTCGCCGACAATACCGAGAGCCGTGCCGACTTCGACGGTTTCGCCTTCCTGAAATCGAATTTCCAACAATACACCCGCCGCTGTTGAAGGAACTTCGGCGTCAACTTTGTCGGTCGAGATTTCCAAAAGCATCTCGTCTTTTTCAACTTTATCGCCGATTTTTTTCAACCATTTGGAAATCGTTCCTTCGGTAATTGATTCGCCCATCTGCGGCATCACGACTTCTACGCTCATAAATTCTCCGTTTTATAAATAATAAATAATGATTGCTGAATATAAATATTAAAACTGCTAACAGAATACAAGAAAATTGTTCGGATGTGAAAATATGCGGTCAACTTCGCCGCTTAACTGCTAATCAAACGCGCGACGAAATAAGCCGTCGCCGCCGCGATGCTGCCGATCAGACAAGTTTGCAAAGCGCTTTTGAACGGTTTCGCGCCGGTAAAAGTTCCTTTGACGTAACCGAAAACGAACAGCGCGACGACGGTTACGCCGACCGACCACAGCAAAGCCGTGTGCGCTTCGTTCAGCAAAATATACGGAATCAAAGGAATCAATCCGCCGAAAATATAAGCGCCGCCGATGGTCGCGCCGCTCTGCAAAGCGCGTTTCGGTTCGGGTTTTTCAAGTCCGAGTTCAAAACGCATCATAAAATCGGCGAAATCCGTCGGGCGCGTCGCCAGCGATTCGACAATCGGCAAACTTTCTTCGGTCGTTAAACCGTAATTTTCCAAAATCTCGACTACTTCGTCTTTTTCGTGTTCGAGCATTTTGTCAATTTCATACATTTCGCGTTTATATTCGCTGTCATAATGCTCGGCGTCGGATTTTCCCGCTAAATAACCGCCCAAACCCATCGCAATCGAACCGGCAACAATTTCCGCAAATCCGGCGGTGACGATAATTCCCGTCGCCACAACCGCGCCCGAAAGCCCGGCAGCGAGCGCAAACGGCACGGTCAAACCGTCAGCCATTCCGATCACGACATCGCGCACGACTTCGCCCGACGTAAAATGTTTTTCGATATGTGGTGTTTGCGGCATAATTTTCGTGAAAAAATAAATTCTAAACTATAAACTAGCAGACAGAGAACAATTTCGTAAATTATGCCGATTATCAAAATTGAAACCTTGATTGACGCGCCGATTGAGCGAGTTTTTGATTTGGCGCGATGTATTGATTTACATACCGCCTCAATGTCTGACAGCAAAGAAAAAGCTGTTGCCGGCGTCACCAAAGGTTTGATAAACAAAGATGAAATCGTAACCTGGCAAGCCGTCCATTTCGGAATTAAACAAAAACTGACTTCAAAGATAACGATTTTCAATCGCCCGCTTCGTTTCCGTGATTCAATGATCACAGGCGCGTTCGAGCGTTTCGACCACGACCATTTTTTTGAAACAAAAGATTTGCAAACAGTTATGAGAGATATTTTCGATTACGATTCACCGTTCGGAATTTTCGGCACAATTGCCGACGCGCTTTTTCTGGAAAATTATATGAAAAATCTGCTCGCGTCGAGAAACGAATTGATAAAAAAAGTTGCCGAAAGCGACGAATGGAAAAAATATCTCAAATAGAAATGTTCGATTGAGCTTTTTTATTGATGATTTTGATAATGCTTCCCAAACCTTCAATCGTTTCGGTCAAAACAATTTCCTGTCCCTCAATCCTACGAATTACAAAATTGGTTTTCGCGCCGCCGATTCGACTGTTTTCCGTTTTGACGTTTGCCGATTCGATTTCGCTCCAGAGACAGACGAATTTTCGGTAAGTAAAACCGTTTTCAAACAATCTGAATTCCGCATTGCGCTGCGCCAACCAGCCGAACAGCGTAAATAATCCGGTGACCAAAAACGCCGCGCCGAGCAGAACAAACACAAAACCCGGACGAATCAAAAAACCGAAAACCATCGTCGTGAAAAACACAAACGAAATTGCCGCGACGACAAAAGCGCGCTGTTTGAAAATCGGCGAAAGACCAAAAACGCCGACGAGTTTTCCTAAACTCTCTGACATTTAATAACTCGCCAAACGCCGCGTCGCTTCGACGATTTCCGAAATTTGCGGCAGAAAATAATCTTCCATCTGCGGCGCGAACGGCACGGGCGCGTCAATCGAAGCGACGCGAATGACCGGCGCGTCGAGCCATTCAAAGGCTTCTTCGGCGATAATGGCGCTGATTTCGCCGCCGATGCCGCCCGTCAAACTCGATTCGTGCAGAACCATCGCGCGGTTTGTTTTTTTGACCGTCGCCAAAATTGTTGCTTTGTCCAGAGGTGCGAGCGTTCGCAAATCTATAATTTCGACTTTTAACCCATCTTCCTTTTCCAAAATGTCCGCCGCATCCAAAGCATTTAAAACCTGTGCGCCGAAGGTGATGATTGATAAATCCGTGCCTTCTCTGGCAATTCTGGCTTTGCCGATTTCGACGATGTAATCTGTCGTCGGCAATTCTTCGCGCAATCTTGGCAAACGATAAAGTTTTTTATGCTCGAAAAATAAAACCGGATCGGGATCACGAATCGCCGCTTTGATTAAACCTTTCGCATCGTAAGCCGTCGAAGGCTCGACCATTTTCAAACCCGCCGTGTTCAAAAAAAACGATTCCGCGTTCAAAGAATGAAACGGTCCGCCGCGTACTCCGCTTCCGCAAGGTCCGCGAAAAACGGCGGAAATCGCGCCGCAGCCGCGATAGCGCGATTTTGCCGCGTAATTAGTCAGCATATCGAAACCGCACGAAATAAAATCAATAAACTGAAATTCGGCGACCGGCTTCATTCCCATCAACGCCGCCCCGCACGCCGCGCCGACAATCGCCGCCTCCGAAATCGGCGTGTCAATCATTCGATCTTTCCCGAATTCGTCAATAAAACCTTCGGTCAACTTAAACGCGCCGCCGTATGCACCGATGTCTTCGCCGATGACGAACACGGTTTCGTCGCGCGTCATTTCTTCTTGAATTCCTTGCCGAATCGCTTCGATCAAAGTCAAGCCTTTTGCTTCCTGTTTTGCTGCTGTCATTTTTATTGATGAACTTTTTCCGCTTGTCTCTGAATAACAGGCAATAAACCGCGCAATGCCTGATTAACCGATTCGGAATCGGTAAATACTTCCGCGACATCCGGCTCAAGCGTAATAATATTTTTTTTGTTTCCTAAACGCTCGACATATTTTCCGCGAACTCCGCCCGTAAAATCGTATTCATCGAGCATTTCCGGTTCATTATTCGTTTTCTTGTTCATATTTTCTTTTTTCTTTAGGCGTCGCCAATCTCGCGCTGATGATTCTGATTTTATCACCTCTGTCGGTGTGAGCGACAACTAATTGTCTTCTACGTTCGGAAAATCCCGTGATAATAAAACGATTTTCCTCTGCCGAATGCAGCAGATCGGCAACGGTCAGCGACAGCGGATCGAAAAAAACAGTTGCTGCTTCTTCAAATGAAACGCCGTGTTTTTGAAGATTCACCGCCGCTTTTTTCAGTTCCCATTCAAATAAATCGTTCGCCTTCATAAGTTCGATAACGCATTTTGCTTCAAGTTTTTGAGATTATCAATTGATGAACCTAATTTCCGGGCAGTTTGTTTTATACAGGCAATTCGAGTTAATTTCTAAGGACAGGTTTTAATACAAATTTATCAAAGGAAGTTTATTAAAAATGAGTGAAATTTTTGGAGTGATCGGCGCGGGAACGATGGGCAACGGCATCGCGCAGACGGCGGCGAATTCGGGTTATGACGTGATTATCTGCGACATCAGCGAAGATTTTGTGGCGAAAGGTTTCGCCGCGATTGGTAAAAGTCTCGACCGTTTTGTCAAAAAAGAGACGATGACCGAACAGGAAAAATCTGAGGTTTTGGGACGAATTAAAACGACGACGAAGCTGGAAGATTTGAAAGACTGCTTTATCGTCGTCGAAGCGGCGACGGAAAATTTTGAGATTAAAAAACAGCTTTTTCAAAAATTGGATGAAATCACCGACGAAAGTTGTATTCTGGCATCGAATACGTCTTCGATTTCGATTACAAAAATCGCCGCCGTCACCAGCCGACCAGACAAAGTGATCGGAATGCACTTTATGAATCCGGTGCCGCTGATGAAGTTGGTCGAAGTCATTCGCGGCATTGCGACTTCGGACGAAACTTATCAAAAAGTTAAAGAAATGTCGGAAAAAATGGGCAAAACGCCGCTCGAATGCGAAGATTTTCCGGGTTTCGTCGCCAACCGCATTTTGCTGCCGATGATTAACGAAGCGATTTTCGCGCTGTTTGAAGGCGTGGCGACGAAGGAAAGTATTGACGGCATTATGAAACTCGGAATGAATCATCCGATGGGACCGCTCGCGCTCGCCGATTTTATCGGTCTGGACGTGTGTCTGGCGATTCTGAACGTGATGCGCGAAGGTTTGGGCGACCCGAAATATCGCCCGTGTCCGCTGCTGATCAAAATGGTTGATGCCGGCTGGCTCGGACGTAAATCGGGTAGAGGCTTTTACGATTATAATCAAACATAAATCGCCGTTTGAAATTTAACGACATCCGGCATCGAGATTTTTGACATCAAAAACTTGTTTGCGTTTGAAAACGTATTAAACAAAAATTTCACCAATAAGGAAAATATAATGCGAAAAATATCGGTAATCTTGTCAGTGTTCGTTCTGGCGTTTGCGTCTTTTCAGACGACTTTTGCCCAGACGAAAATCGCGCCGCTGGATATTAAACAGCGGACTTTGCAAAATGGTTTGAAAGTTGTTTCGGTGCAGGACAATTCCAGTCCGACCGTTTCGGTGCATGTTTGGTTTAATGTCGGCTCGAAAAACGATCCTGCGGGTCGCAACGGTTTCGCGCATCTTTTTGAACATTTGATGTTCAAATCTACGAAAAATTTGAAAAGCGAGCAGTTTGACCGCTTGACCGAAGATGTCGGCGGCAACAATAACGCTTCGACTTCTGACGACGTAACTGAATATCACGAAAATATTCCGTCGAACTATCTCGAAACACTTTTGTGGGCGGAAGCCGAACGGCTTTCAAATCTGAATGTTGACGAGTCGAATTTTAAATCCGAACGCGCCGTGGTTGAGGAAGAATTTCGTCAAAGCGTTTTAGCCAGACCTTACGGGCGGTTCAGCGAAGCGATTCAGAAACTTTCTTACGACAAACATCCGTATCACCGAACAACCATCGGCACGATTGAAGATTTGGACACGGCTTCATTGCAGGACGTGATAAATTTTCACAACACATATTATCGTCCCGACAACGCGACTTTGATTGTCGTCGGCGATTTCGATCAGAAACAGCTTGATGAGTGGGTTGATAAATATTTCAGTAAAATTGCCAAACCGAGCGGTGCGATTCCGCGCGTAACTACAATCGAACCGGAAAGAACGGCGGAAAAACGCGAAACGGTCAAAGCGCCAAACGTGCCGCTTCCGGCAGTGGCGATCACTTATCTCGCGCCCGATTCAAAAAGCAAAGACATCGCCGCTTTGAAAGTCGCTCAGGCGATTTTGTCAGGCGGCGAATCTTCGCGGCTTTATCAGGAATTGGTTTATAAACAACAGATAGCGCAGGAAGCATCGTTCGGCATTGACGAGCGCGTGGACAAAGGTTTGCTGAATTTCACGGCGATTATGGCAAGCGGAAAAACACCGGAACAGGGCGAAAAATCTCTGCTCGCCGAACTCAAAAAAATTCAGGACGCGCCGGTTTCAGCCAAAGAACTCGAAAAAGCCAAAAACAGTCTGGTCGCCGACACTTTGCGAGAACTTGAAACCAATGAAGGAAAAGCGTTCGCCATCGGCGGCGGCGTAATTTATGAAAACAATCCGAGCTTTGTTAATACTGAAATCAAGGATTTGCAAGCCGTAACCGCCTCGGATGTGCAGAGAGTAATGAAGCAATACTTTAACGACAAAAACCGCGTGGTAATTTATTACGTCAACGACTACGCAAAAGGAGAAGCGAAATAATGAAAAACGGAAAACTGAGAATGGAGAATAAAATCAAATCTTTGTTAGCTTTAACTTTTGCTTTCTTGCTTTTGGCTTCTACTTTATGTGTGAAAGCTCAACAGGAATTGCCGCCAACGCCGTCCGCGCCGCGCGAAGTGAAAATTCCGCCGGTTCAAAATAATAAGTTAGCGAATAATTTGAAAATCGCGGTTGTCGAGCGCAAAAACGTTCCGCTCGTAACAGTTTCGCTTCTGTTAAATGCCGCCGGCGCTGATTATGAAGACAAAGACGGTCTGGCAAACGCGACGGCTTCGCTTTTAACAAAAGGAACAAAGACACGCACAGCAACGCAGATTGCCGAAGATATAGAATTTTTGGGCGGCAATTTGAACGCCGGTTCTAACTGGAATTCAACGGTCGTCAGCCTCAACGTAACTTCCGACAAACTCGATCAGGCAATGGCGATTATGAGCGACGTCGTTTTGAATCCGACATTCGCGCAGAGCGAGATTGACCTTTTCAAAT
Organism: uncultured Pyrinomonadaceae bacterium; assembly: GCA_964237245.1. GTDB lineage: Bacteria > Acidobacteriota > Blastocatellia > Pyrinomonadales > Pyrinomonadaceae. The sequence continues at coordinate 1,707 of CAXSHW010000098.1, read as the reverse complement.
CGCAGACGAGCGACGAATTAAACGTCGCTCTGAAACAGCCCGGAAGTTTGGCAAGTTTCGTCGCCAGCCGTTATACATTCGGCGAACACAACCCAATCGGAACGCCTGAAAGTCTGCAAAGCATTACGAAAGCCGACATTGCGAAATTTTACGCGCAGTATTATATTCCGAATCAAGCAGTTTTAATTTTCGCAGGCGACGTTTCAAGCGAACAGGCAAATGCGCTGGCGAAAAAGTATTTTGAAAATTGGGGAACGCCTTTAACTAAAAACTCTAAAGTGAGTCAAGAACTCAAAACAGTAAAAGTTACCCAAGTTTTTTCGTCAAAGGTTTTCAATAGAATGTTAGTTGTTGACCTTCCAAATTCAGGACAAGCGGCGGTAGTTTATGCTAAAGAATTAGGTTCGGGAAGAATTATTGGAAAAGATAACTATTTTCCGGCAACTGTTACCAACACGATTCTCGGCGGCGGATATTCAGCGCGTTTGAATGAGGAAATCCGTATCAAACGCGGATTAAGTTATGGCGCTGCAAGCAGTTTGGCTTATCGTGATTCTAGCTCAAATCTGTTGGCACGCGCGCAGACGAAAAATGTTTCCGCCGCTGAGGTTGCCGAACTTGTCGCCGCTGAAATCGGCAAACTCGGAACTGCCAGCGTCGAAGAACCGGAATTAACTCCGCGCGAACTGACTTTGAACGGCGCTTTCGGAAACAGTTTGGCGACGACAAACGGTTTAGCTGCCCGACTCGTTGACCTTTACACTTACGGCTTGAGTCCTGATGAATTAAATTCTTATATGAAAAACGTCCGCAACGTCTCGGCGGCGCAGGTCAAAAACTTTGCCGCAAACAATTTGGACGGCGGCGATATGATTATCGTCGGCGATTACAAAGTTTTCGCGGACGATTTGAAAAAGCGTTTCCCGAATCAGAAAATCGAAGTCATTCCGGCGAGCGATCTCGATTTGAACAGTGCGACTTTGATGAAGAAATAGGAAGTTTTTAGCCACAGATTTTCACGGATAGACACAGATAAATTTAAGACAAGATAAAAGCAATTTGCCTAATCCAATCTTAAATCCGTGTTTATCCGTGAAAATCTGTGGCTAAATTTCCTTTCAGTTTCTAAAGTTAGTTTTTCCACTCGCTGATTTGTCAATCGAAAATCTCTCTGTTTCAATTATTTTATGCACAAGAATTTGCGCTCATTTATCAAAACTCTGCGCGAAGAAAATGAGATTGTCGAAATCGAAGCGGAAGTTGATCCGTATCTCGAAATCGCCGAAATTCACCGGCGCGTGATTGACGAACAGGGAAAAGCGCTGTTGTTCAAAAACGTCAAAAACTCGACGTTTCCGGTCGTCACGAATCTGTTTGGAACGGCGAAACGAATTGATCTGGCGTTCGGGAAAAAGCCGCAGGAACTCGTTAAAAAAGCGGTCGAAATAATTGAAGTTCTATTGCCGCCGCAGCCGAAAGAGATTTGGAAACTGCGCGATTTGGCATTTGCAGGCTTAAAACTCGGCACGAAAAAAGTCAAGAACGCGCCCATTTTGGAAGTTCTTGATTATCCGGCGAACCTCGAAGAATTGCCGCTTTTGCAGTTGTGGCACGAAGACGGAGGACATTTCGTGACGCTGCCGCTCGTTTACACCGAAAGTCCGACTTCGGGCAAACACAATCTCGGAATGTATCGCATTCAGCGTT
>CAXSHW010000097.1:0-15318 GCA_964237245.1 uncultured Pyrinomonadaceae bacterium | reverse complement strand
CGATGCCCGCGATGCGCTATGTCGAGCCGAAACAGGCGGGAAACGCGGCGCTTTCACAGGAACAGGAAAACCGTCTGCTCGAACGCATTTCGTTCGGTGATTTGCACCAGCAAATGCTCGAACAATGAGCGCCGCCTTCGATTGTCGTCAACGAAAATTACGATATTGTTCATTTGTCGAGTCGCGCCGGACGTTTTCTGCAAATCGCGGGCGGCGAGCCGTCGACAAATCTTCTGCATTTGATTCGTCCCGAACTGCGGCTCGAACTCAGAACCGCACTTTATCAAGCGATAAAGCAGCGGACGAATGTCGAAGCCCGGAATTTGAGAGTCGAAACGAACGGACGCTCCGAGATTGTCAATATTCAGGTTCGTCCCGTTTTGCGCGAGAATGACACGGCGCGCGGTTTCCTGCTCGTGATTTTCGAGCCGTCGCAAAATGAAGCGGCGACGAGCGAGACGGAAAAAATTATCGCGTCGGACGAACCGCTGGCGTGGCGGCTCGAAGAAGAATTGGAAAAGACAAAAACGCAGCTTCGCACGGCAATCGAGCAATACGAGACGCAGACCGAAGAGCTTCGCGCCTCGAACGAAGAATTGCAGGCGATGAACGAGGAACTGCGTTCGACCGCCGAAGAACTTGAGACGAGCCGCGAAGAACTGCTGACGGTCAACCAGGAACTGAAAATCAAAATCGAGGAACTTTCAAACTCGAACAACGATTTCCAGAATCTTCTGAATTCGACCGACATCGGCACGATTTTTCTCGACCGCGGCTTGCGCGTCAAGATGTTCACGCCGCCCGCCCGCGAAGTTTTCAATTTGATTGACGCGGATTTAAATCGTCCGCTCGCCGACATCACGACGAAAATTAGTTTCGCGGCTTTGCAGGCGGATGTCGAAAGCGTTTTCGAAACTCTGCAAACCGTCGAGCGCGAATTTGAAACCGATAAAGGCAAGTGGTATCTGATGCGGGTTTTCCCATATCGCACGAGTGAAGACCGCATCAGCGGCGCGATTGTAACATTTATTGACATCACGACGCGCGTCCAATCCGAACAGGCTTTGCACAAGATTGTGCGAATCCGCGAACAGCAAACCAGAATTTTCGACACGACGCTTTCGTCAATTGCCGATTTCGCCTACACCTTCGACCGCGAAGGACGTTTTATTTACGCCAATAACCCTTTGCTCAATTTGCTCGGTATAACTTTGGAAGAAATCGCCGGCAAGACTTTCCGCGAACTGCCGTATCCGAAAGATTTGGCGGACAAGCTGATGGCGCAAATCGAACAGGTTTTTGAAACACGAAAACCGGTTACGGACGAAACGCCGTTCACCGATCCCGAAGGCAGGGAAGGTTATTACGAATATATTTTCACGCCCGTCATCGGCGCGGACGGCGCAATTGAAGTCGTCGCCGGTTCGACGCGCGTTATCACCGAACGCAGAACGGCGGAAAAATCCATCCGCTTTCGGGCTAAGTTGCTCAATACGGTCGAACAATCGGTTATCGCTACGAATTTGGACGGCAAGATTGTTTTTTGGAACGATTTTGCCGAAAAACTCTACGGATGGATGGCTGAGGAAGCGCAAGGGCGCAATGTCAGGGAAATAACGACTCCGAAAGAAATGTCTGAGCGAGCCGACGAGATTATGGCGCGGCTGCGTCTGGGTAAAGGTTGGTTCGGCGAATTTACGGTTCAGCGGCGCGACGGCTTAACGTTTCCCGCGCAGGTTTTCAATTCGCCAATCGAAGACTAGAAAGGAAATTTAATCGGCGTTGTCGGAGTATCCGTTGACATCACCGAGCGCAAACAGGCGGAACAATCGTTAGCTAAATCCGAAGAACGCCTGCGCCTTTTACTCGAAAGCGCGAATGATTACGCTATTTTCACACTTTCCACAGGCAATTTGGTTGATTCGTGGAACACGGGCGCGGAACGAACTTTCGGTTGGAAGGAAAAGGAAATTATTGGAAAAGACAGCTCGATTTTATTTACGCCCGAAGACCGCTCGAACGACATTCCCGAAATGGAAATAAAATGCGCCGTCGAAACCGGAAAAGCCGAAGACGAACGCTGGCATATTCGCAAAGACGGCACGTGATTTTACGCTTCCGGCGTAATGCAGCCGTTGCACGACGGCTACATTCACGGTTTCGTCAAAATCTGCCGCGACCAGACCGAAAAAATAGAAGCCGAAAAAGCCGTGCGCGACAAGGAAATACTGCAAAGACTCGTCGCCGGTCTGGAAGACGAACGCCGCCGCATCGCCCGCGACATTCACGACCATTTCGGACAACAGATAACCGCGCTTCGTCTGAAACTCGAAGCGGTCAGAAAAATCTTCGGCGGCAGCGAGGAAGTTTGCGACCGAATCGAAGAAGCGCAGGCGGTCGCCGGACAACTCGACTCGGACGTTGATTTTATCGCGTGGGAATTGCGTCCCGCCGCGCTCGACGATTTAGGTCTGCGTGTTACCTTAAAGAATTTCGTCCGCGAATGGTCGCTTCATACGAAAGTTAAAACCGATTATCATGTCGCCGGTTTCGGCGCGCGGCGGCTTTCCTCCGAAATCGAGACAAATCTTTACCGCATCGCGCAGGAAGCCTTGAATAATATCTATAAATACGCCAAAGCCAAAACTGTTTCCGTGCTGTTTGAAAAGCGCAAAAATACGGTTGTGCTGATAGTCGAAGACGACGGCGTCGGTTTTAATGTTGAAAGCAAAAAGAATCGAAACAAAGGTTTGGGTTTAAGCGGAATGGGCGAACGCGCCAAAATGCTCGGCGGCGAACTCGAAATCGAATCCGCGCCGAAACAGGGAACGACCGTTTTCGCCCGCGTTCCGTTCGCTGCCGGACAAAAAGATGTTTAGAAACTATCTCCCTATTTTATGAACAATTTGCGTGTTTTTCTTGCCGATGACCACGAAACTGTCCGCGAAGGACTGAAACTAATCGTCAATTCGCAGACGGATATGGAGGTTTGCGGCGAAGCGGGCAACGGACGCGATGCCGTCAGTCTGGCTCAGAAACTAAAACCCGATGTGCTGGTGATGGATGTTTCGATGCCCGAATTGAACGGTTTGAAAGCCGCCGCCAAACTCAAACGCATTGCGCCCGACATAAAAATCCTCACGCTCACGCGACATACCGACGAAGCGTATTTGCAGGAATTGCTGCAAGCCGGAGTTTCAGGCTACGTCTTAAAACAAAGCGTCGCCGTCGAATTGCTGCGGGCGATTCGCGCCGTCGCCGCCGGCGACAACTATCTCGACCCGTCAATCACTAAAAAAGTTTTCGGCAGCTACGCCGGAAAAAGCGAACGGCGGCGCGGCGAAATTCGCGGCTCGCAAGTTACCGACCGCGAAGCCGACGTTTTGCGCCAAATCGCGCTCGGCTACAGCAACAAAGAAATCGCCGACCGTCTCGACATCTCGATTAAAACCGTCGAAGCCCACAAAGCCAACGCACTGAAAAAACTCGATATAAGCAGCCGCATAGACATTGTGCGCTACGCGATTCTGCAAGGCTGGATGCAGGATAATTAATAGCTGTAAATGGTAATAAATGGTAAATGGTTAATGGTAAATGTTAATGATTGATGAGTTCTTTTATTTACCATTAATCACTTACCACTTACCACTGTAATAGGGATTTCCCCTATTACACACTCCCGTCTTCCCTATATTTCCAAACCTTCATTCATGATATAAATAATATATCCGACAAAAATAAGTCACAGATTTTCTCCTGGGAATTTTTGACTAAAAAAGTCCATTGAAAAATTTGAAATTGCAAGGGGGCGGATGTTTTCGATGGCGAACGAGCAGGGGCAGAGTGAAGGATGAGTTCTTGCGAGGACTCATCTTTTTTACAAAGTGAATTCAAGAGTAGAGATTATTTTTTCTTTTAAGAATTGAAAACTATTATTTAGTCCTGACCGATTGTTATGCGTTTTATAACTATTCGGCTTTCTTATTTTACTTTATATAAGAAGCGATTTAAGAATTTTCTACTCTTGTTTCACTATTTTTTTCCGGTTATTCAATTTGAATCGAACGTCCTGAACGCCTTTCGCTTGAATCTTTTTTATTTCAAAATAGTCCAAATGTAAATGTGTAATTTACAGGCACAGCCTTTTACAAATTTTTATCAGATGTCGGAACAGTCGAATAATCTTAGTCCTCTGGTTTTAATCGTCGAAAACGATACGGACAGCCGCGAAATGCTCAGAACACTGCTGGAAATTTGGGGTTATCGGGTAGCCGAATCCGAAAACGGCGATGAATCCGTAAACGTCGCGCTTTGCAAACGTCCGAATCTTATTTTGATGGACGTTTCGCTTTCAAAAACCGACGGTCTGGCGACTATGCGCCGAATGCGTGAGATTGATACATTACGGGGAGTGCCGATTGTCTTTGTTTCTAGTCACGCGCAACCGGAGTTTCGCTCTTTTTTCTTGAACGCCGGCGGCGACGATTTTCTGGTCAAGCCGGTTGATTTTAATCAGCTTGAAAGAGTTTTGAATAAATTTGTCGGGGAAAACACGGTCAATTTAAATTCTGGAGAAATTACAATATGAACGCCGCAGATAATATAAGCGTCTCCGACCTTACTTCGCAATCTCTGTTCGGGTTGTTTGAGCTTGATTCGACGGGAAAAGTTCTCTATTCCAAAGTCGAATGCGACGGCATTTTCGGCAGTCGGAGAGCCGGTTTGACCGGACTTAATTTCTACGACGAAGTTTTAACTTTCAAGAACGTCGGCGAGTTTCGGCGGCATCTCGACCAATTCACCAATTGCGGCGATTCGGTGGAAAACTTTAAATTCACCTGCCGATTTGATGACGGCTGCGAAGAAGTTAAAGTCAAACTCGTTCGCGTCAGCGAGAGAAAATTTGACGGGCAAACGAGGCTGACGATTGTGGACATTAGAAAAGTCTAGTTTCTATAGTCTTTACAATGCCGGAAATTGTGTTGAGCGATGAAATATAATAATGCGTAAAACCGAAAACAAAAATGATTTTGTACGAACAACCCCGCAAACCAGGTTTCCAAAGATCAACATCGCGCTCGGCATTGATACGGTTGTCAAAAATCCGTTTATAAAAAATTCCAGGCAGACATTCGTTGATCCTTTCAATGTCAAAAAAGTGTCGTTTAACCGGCTTCTTAGTTCGCTGAACGCCAATGTCCTGGCGCGATTGCAGCCTTATTTGGAATCAATTTCACTATCGGTCGGTCAAAGCCTTTATCATCCGCAAGACCGGATTCGATACGTTTATTTTCCCGAAACGGCGGTCGCATCCGATTTACAAATGCTTGAAGACGGCAGAACGGTCGAGATAGCAATGACTGGCAGGGAAGGCGTAACAGGTCTGGCGACAATCTTCAATTCTCAAAACGCAACAAATTGGACGGAAGTTGTCGTTGCCGGAAACGCGCTAAGATTAAACGCTCAAATCTTTAAACAGGAATTTGCGGGCGGCAGTTTTCTTCAAAACTCGCTTTTCAGTTATGTCAATTCTTACGTCGAGCAAATTTCCCGAAAAGTAGTCTGTAATAATTATCATCAGCTAAAAGAACGTTTTTGCTGTTGGCTGTTGATGCTTCAAAATCGCAGCGGCGGCGAAAAGCTCTCGCTCACGCACGAACAAATTTCCCGTTTTCTCGGCGTTCACCGTCCGGGCATCTCAAATGTCGCCAAAGAATTACGCGAACAGAAAACGATTGATTACCGGCGCGGGCAAATCATCATTCTTGATTATGAAGAACTGAAAAGATTATCCTGCTCGTGCTTTTGCGCGATTTGACAAAACAATTACGTGACTGCCGAAGATTGAACTTTTAGTCAGCGGCATTTCGAGCATTTTAGCTGAAAATCCAACCTATGAAGATAATTTTATTTTCGTTTTATTATTTTAATCTATTGCTCGGCGTGGCAATCGGGATTCGACACACAGCCAATCCTTTGCGCTTAAAATGGCGTTGGAATTTCTGGCAGCACAAATACGCCGCCCGCCATAGACATTTCTGAAAATCAATTCAGGAAATATGTTTCAAAGCGGCGCGCAAGGCTTCGATTGTTTTATCCAAATCCTGTTTCGTGTGCGCGGCTGACACAAAACACGCTTCAAACTGCGACGGCGGGAGATAAATTCCGCTTTCTAACATTCGGTTGAAGTATTTCGCAAACTTTTCCGTGTCGGAAGTTTTCGCCGAATCGAAATCGGTGACTTTTTCGCCGGTGAAAAATAAAGTGAACATCGAACCGCAGAAATTCAGAGTATAATTCAAATTTAATTCGTCGAGATTATTTCTGATTCCTTCATAAAGATAATCGCACGATTTCGCAAGGTTCGTATAAAAATCTTCGTCTTCGTCAATCGTTTTCAGCGTTTCCAAACCTGCCGCCATCGCCAGCGGATTGCCCGACAAAGTTCCGGCTTGATAGACCGCACCGGACGGCGCGATCATTTTCATAATGTCGGCGCGTCCGCCGTATGCGCCGACCGGCAAGCCGCCGCCGATGATTTTGCCGAACGTCGTCAAATCGGCGTTGATGCCGTAAAGTTCCTGCGCTCCGCCTTTAGCGACGCGAAAACCGCTCATCACTTCGTCGAAAATCAACAAAATATTTTCGCTCGTGCAGACTTCGCGCAACTTTTGCAGAAATCCTTCGTCGGATTTGACCAAACCCATATTTCCCGCGACCGGCTCGATAAACACGGCGGCGATCTCGCCTTTATTTTGTTCAATCAAATCATAAACCGATTCGATATTATTAAACTTCGCGTTGAGCGTATCTTTCGCCGTCGCCTGCGTCACGCCGGGCGAATCGGGAAGTCCGAGCGTCACCACGCCCGAACCGGCTTTTGACAAAAAAGCGTCGCCGTGTCCGTGATAACAGCCTTCAAATTTGATGATTTTATTTTTCCCAGTGAACCCGCGCGCCAGCCGCATCGCGCTCATCGTCGCTTCCGTTCCCGAATTGACCATTCGCACGATTTCCACCGACGGCACGAATTTTTTAATCAATTTCGCCAGTTCGATTTCGCGCTCGTTCGACGCGCCGAAACTCGTTCCCGAAAGCGCAGTTTCCCGAATCGCCTCGATCACTGAAGGCTGTGCGTGTCCCAAAATCATCGGTCCCCAAGAACCGATATAATCAATAAACTCATTGCCGTCAACATCTACGAGTTTCGCCCCGCGCGCCGACGCGATATAAAGCGGATCGCGCCCGACCGACTTAAACGCTCTGACCGGAGAGTTTACGCCGCCCGGAATATGTTTTTGCGCTTCCGCAAATAATTCGCTGCTTTTTGTTGTGTTCATTTTATAAAACCATTTTCAGCCACAGATTTTCACAGATGCACTCAGATAAAGACCAAAACCGATAAAACAAATCATCAATAAATCTTTCTTAAATCTGTGTTTATCTGTGAAAATCTGTGGCTAAAAATTCCTAAATCAATTTTACCGCTTCCTTAGCGAAATAAGTAATGATCACATTCGCGCCCGCGCGTTTGATTGCGGTTAAACTCTCCAGCATCACTCGCTCGCCGTCAATCCAGCCTTTTTCGTGGGCGGCTTTGATCATCGAATATTCGCCGCTGACGTGATAGGCGGCGATTGGGATGTTGAAATTTTCCTTTGTCCGCCGAATAATATCGAGATAAGCCAGCGCGGGTTTTATCATCACGATGTCCGCGCCTTCCTGAATATCCAGAGCGATTTCGCGCATTGCTTCGTCGGAATTTCCGAAATCCATCTGATACGATTTGCGGTCGCCGAACTGCGGCGCGGATTCCGCCGCTTCTCGAAACGGACCGTAAAGCGCGGACGAATATTTCGCCGAATAAGCCATAATCGGCGTGTCGTGAAAATTATTCTCGTCCAAAATTTTGCGAACTGCTTGGATGCGTCCGTCCATCATATCCGACGGCGCGATGATGTCCGCGCCCGATTGCGCGTGACTAAAAGCCTGTCGAGCAAGCAATTTTAAGGTTTCATCGTTCTGCACATATCCGTTTTCTATCACGCCGCAATGTCCGTGCGAAGTATAATCACATAAGCAAACATCCGTAATCACTAACATTTCGGGAAACACGCGCTTAATTTCCGCCGTCGCTTTTTGAATAATCCCGTCCGCCGCATAACCGCTCGAACCAACCTCGTCTTTGAAATCTGGAATTCCAAACAACAAAACCGCATTGATTCCTATCTCCAAAAGTTCAGCGCATTCGCGCAAAACGTTATCAATCGAAAGCTGAAAAACATCCGGCATCGAAGAAATCTCGCGCTTCACATTCGCGCCTTCCGCGACAAACAGCGGATAAATAAAATCGTTTTTCGTCAAAACAGTTTCACGAAACATATCGCGCAACGCGGAAGTTTTCCGCAAACGGCGCAGACGCGAAACGGGAAAATTCGGTAAATTAAAATTGCTCATAAGATTTTAGCCAAGAACAAACACGAAAAGAACACGAAAAGAACACGAAAAAGAGAAGAACTTTTAGCCACAGATTTTCACAGATTAACACGGATTAAAGAATGATGAAATCCACAAAAAATTAAGGCAGCGCGTTAACTTGAAATAAAATCTTTGGATCAAAGCATCCTTATTTATTTCTCGCTGCATCTTTTAGACATGAAAATACGGTATGCTAAATTCAGAACCTTTTTGTTAACATTTATATTTGGACTGGCAATTGTCAGTATTTATGCGAAAGTATCTGAATATTCAGAAAGAATTCCGGTTAATTTGCCCAAAGTTGAGTCAGACACTCCAATAATTATCAGATTATGTCCTGAAATTTTGACTAATGGACAAAGAAATAAAGTTTATCAAGAAAACGGCTACATATATTTTAGTAGAGAAAAAGCTATTAATTGTACAATTAGTCTTGGTGCTGGCGGCGGCGGTTTGTAAAATTCGCGCGTTTCCTGACATTCAACAATTGATTATTGCAAACTGATCCAATCATCAAAATTATCTGTCTTATCTTTTAAAAATCTGTGTTTATCGGTGTAAATCTGTGGCTAAAAATTGTTTTATTCTTTTCTTATTTCGTGTCTTTTTCGTGTTTGTTCGTGGCTAATAATTCCTTGATTTCTTCCGCCGTTCGATAAGCGTTATTCACGCAGTCGCCGACGGAAATGCCTTTGTAAAAATTACTGCAAAAGTGTATTCCTTGGTTATTTCGTTCAAAATCTTCGATGCTCTGCACGACTTTTTCGTAGCCCAATTCATACTGCGGAATCGCTTTTCGCCAGCGTTTAATGTGCGTAAAATCCGGTTTGACGCGCAAACCTAAAATGTTTTGCAGTTCTGCATAAACGATTTCCAGCAATTCCGCGTCGGACTTTTCAAAAATTTCGGAATTTCTCGCGCCGCCGACAAAAGTCGTCAATAAATGATAACCGTCGGGCGCGCGATTCTCAAAAACGGCGGAATTCCAGATCGTTCCTAAGATGTTTCTATTTTCCGAACTCGGAATCAAAAACCCGAAACCGTCCAACTTCTGCGCCAAAGTTTCCCTTTTTACGCCCAAGAAAACCATCGCAATCGGCGGATAATAAATTTGTTTTAGATTTTCGCTTAATTTTGCATCAAGATTTTCGATCAACCGCGCCGCAGATTCGGCGGGCGTGGAAATTATCAAAGCGTCAAAAATCTGATGGAACACCGGCATCCTGCCGGCAGTGTCGTCTTCTTTCCCGGCAGGATGCCGGTGTTCCGTAAAAACCGCAAATTTTCCGCCCGTCGTTTTTTCAATTTTTGACACTTCCGTATTTAATTTCACGCTTTCGCCCAACTTTTCCGCGAGTTTGTCGGTCAAAGTCTGCACGCCGTTTTGAAACGAAAACGTGCGCGGAAAATCTTTATCGGTTTTTTCCGCCCGTTCACGAAGCGAGCCGACCAACAAACTTCCGTGCGATTTTTCGAGTTCGTAAAGACGCGGAAATGCTGCTCTGACGCTCAGATTTTCCGGCTTTCCCGCATAAATTCCCGCGATAAACGGATCAGCCGCGCGGCTGACGATTTCCGCGCCCAAACGTCTGGTGAAAAACTCGGCGACCGATTCTCTCTCCGGCGATTTCGTTCTGACAAACGGTTCTTTCAACAGCCGCCAACGTGCCTTCAAACTAAAATAGTCAGCAGTCGCCATTTTCAAAATGCTCATCGGCAAAGACGCAAGTTTGCCGTCGCGCAAAACATACCGTTTTTTATTGCTCAGATTCGCCGCCAAAACTTCCGCATCGAGTCCCAATTCCCGAATCAAATCCACCAGCCGCGGCGATTTCAACAAACTGTTCGGCGCGTATTCGATCTTAAAACCATCAACCTCAACCGTCCGAATATTCCCGCCGACGCGCCCCGATTTCTCAAATAGCGCGACATCAAACCCTCTGCTTTTCAGCAAAAAAGCGGCGACCAATCCCGAAATACCGCCGCCGATGATGCCGATTTTTTTCATATTAAATCTGAATCGAATTTATATTCCCATCTTGTTTTTTCCGATTCTTTGAAATGGATTCCTTGCTTGTTTAATGAAAAAGCATCTTGCAAGACCGGAACTCCGATAGCTGTTGCAACTTGTAATTTATTAATATAAGCACGAATTGGCTCGATTGAATCAAAAGCCGCCTTTGTTGGATAAGTGCGAAAAGCGTATGAAATAGAAGAAGGTTTAAGAAAATTTTCATTCAGCTTTCCAAGGCTTAAAGAAAATGTTGGATCAGAAAGAAACGACCAACAAGTTTTTTGAATATGTTCAAAATATTGTTTGTGAATTGAAAAGTCATTGGAAATCGTTTTATTCCACAAATAAAATCTTAAATGATTTGTAGAAACGAAATCTTCAACAGACTTAATTTCAAGTTCACCGTTCTCGTAACTTGAATCTTGAAAAACTCGAAATGAAGTATTTTCAAAAATAAATTTTATAATCAAATTTCTATCATCATTTGTTGCAAAGAAACGAATAATTCCCGGATAAACTTGATACTTTTCAGGCGGAAACAAATGATGACTTGGATGACAATATCCTGTAATTCCATCTAATAAATCAAAAAGTTTCTCTTCGTCAGATTCTCGAATATTTTCTTCTTGAGCTGATTTCAGGAAATTAGTAAAAACATTTTCAAGTTCTTTTTTATTTAGACCTTCACTTTCTAGCTGTTCAAACAAAACCATCAAACTATCCGACGAAAGCGCAGTTTCAATTCTATTTTTTAAAACTTCATCAATCATTTTTAATTTTTCGCAGATTTACTTTTAGCTTCAAAATTTTCTGCCTTTCTAATAGCGAGTTGTGCCAGCGCGTCAATGAATTTTTCGGAATAATTTAAGCCTTCGGTGACTTCAAACTGTTCAACGCCGGCTTCTTTGGCGAGGTGTTTGAATTCGATGCCGACTTCAAACAGCGTTTCGAGATGGTCGGAGGCGAAGGCGATTGGGACTAATAACATCGTTTTCGAGCCGGTTTTTGCCAGTTCGTCAATCGTCGTCGGCGTGGACGGCGTGAGCCATTTTTGCGGTCCGACTTTTGATTGAAAACACAGGCGGTGGGGGTTTTTCCAGCCGCCTTTTTCGCGGACGGCGCAGACGGTTTCGCAGATGTGACCGGAATACGGATCGCCCTGCCGGACGAGTTTCATCGGCGTTCCGTGGGCGGAAAATAAAATATCAACTTCGCTGCGTTTATCGGCGGGAAATCTTTCCAAGCCTTGATTGATGCGCTCGACGCAGGCGGCGATATACGGCGGAAAATCGTAATAATGTTCGACCAAAGCCCATTTGATTTTGCTGTTCCGAAGCGCGAGATGTTTTTTCCATTCTTTAACGCTCGATTCGGTCGTCGCCATCGAATATTGCGGGTAAAGCGGCAGCAAAATCACTTTTTTAATGTTTTCGCGCTCTAATTCGTCCAACACTTCTTCGGTGAACGGATGCCAGTAACGCATTGCGGCATAAACCTTTGCGGGAAATTTCCCGTTCAGTTTTTCCTCCAAAAGTTTCGCCTGTCCGAGCGTGTAATCTTTCAGCGGAGATTTGCCGCCGATCTGTTTATATTGCTCCTGAATCTTCGGATGCCGCTTTGACGAAATCAATTTCGCCAGCCATTTCCGCACCAAAAAACTGCCCGGAAAATTGATAATATCCGGGTCAACAAACAAATTATAAAGAAACGGCTCAACCGCTTCGAGCGAATCAGGTCCGCCGAGATTTAATAAAACTACTCCGATTTTTTCAGTCATAAATCAATTTTTTAGCCACGAACAAACATGAAAAGACACGAAATAAAACCAAGGCAAATAAATCTTTTATAAGACTAATCTTTCGTGATTTAAGCCTTCTTTGGCGAAATTTAAGATAATCGCTAATTTAAGACCTGTCGCTTTTAGGTAATTTAATGATTGCGCTTTTTCGTATTTTGAAATGAATTCAACGGTTTTGAGTTCCAAAATTATCGAATTTTCCACTAAAATATCCGGTATGTAATTTCCAACAACGCGACTGTGAAAATGTACTTTGATCGGAATTTGTTGTTCAGCTTTTATTCCATTTTCTTCTAATAAAATCATCAAGGCGTTTTCATAAACTTTTTCCAAAAAACCGAATCCCAATTCTTGCCGAACTTGGATCGCCAAACCAACAATTTTATACGAAAGGTCTTTGTAAATTATTTTTTCTTCCATTTTGGATTTTTCTTTTTCGTGTCCTTTCGTGTTTGTTCGTGGCTAATTATCTTAAACTGTTTTTGAAAATACAGGTTTCTCCTTCATCATTTTTTCCAGATATGCGTCAAAACACATCGCCACATTGCGAATAATCAAAATTCCCGCGCCGATTATTTTGATTTTGTCTTTATCGTTTACAAGCAGATTTTCGTCAATAAAAGTCTGCAATTTCGGAATGTCGGCGGCGAAATATTCTTCAAAATCAATGTCGAATTTCGCTTCGATTCCGCGTTTGTCAATTTCGAGATGACACATTAACTGGTTGATCGTTTCCTTGCGAACGTGGTCGTCGAAAGTCATTCGATAGCCGACGTTGGTCGCCGGCAAATCTGCGTCAACGCGGTCGTAATAATCCTTTAAGTGCTTTAGATTCTGCGCGTAAACATTTTGAAACTGCGAAATCGCCGACAGCCCGAAGGCGTAAACGTCCGCGCCGGCTTTGGTCGAATAGCCTTGAAAATTGCGATACAAAGTGTTGTTTTTCTGCGCGACGGCAAGTTCGTCGGTCGGTTTGGCGAAATGATCCATTCCGATATATTCGTAGCCCGCGTCGGTCAGTTTTTCAATCGTCATTTTCAAAATCTGCAAGCGTTCATCGGGCGACGGCATCGCTTCCGCTGGCATCACGGATTGATGTTTTTTGAGCCACGGAACGTGCGCGTAATTGAAAACCGCGATGCGTTCGGGCGAAATATCAACGACTTTTTCGACCGTTTCGGCGAACGATGCCTGCGTTTGATACGGCAAACCGTAAATCAAATCGAGATTGACGCTTTTGTAACCGAGCTGCCGCGCCCAGGTGACGGTTTGGCGCGTAATTTCCTCGCTTTGAACGCGGTTGATCGCTTCCTGCACCTGCAAATTAAAATCCTGCACGCCGAAACTCGTGCGGTTGAAACCGATTTCCCGAAACGCTTCGAGATGTTCGCGCGTCAGGTTGCGCGGATCAATCTCGACGCTCGCTTCCAAATCTGCGGCGAAATTGAACTTCGATTTGATGAAATTTCCGATGTCCAAAATCTCATCCGGCGTTAAATACGAAGGCGTGCCCCCGCCAAAGTGCATCTGCTCGACGCGCCTTTCCTTTGCAATCAGCGGCGCGAGCCGTTCGATTTCGCGCTTCAAATATTCGTTATAATTCGCAATCGCCGAACGGTCGCGCGTCACTAACATATTGCAGCCGCAGAAGTAACAGAGTTTTTCGCAAAACGGAAAATGAAAATAAAGCGAAATATCGCCCGTCGCCGCGCCCGCATTCGTCTCGATAATTTCCCGCTCAAAATCCGCCGCCGTAAATTCCTGAGAAAAAACCGGCGCGGTCGGATACGAAGTGTAACGCGGTCCCGGCTGATTAAATCTTTTCAGCAACTCAATATCAATTTCGCCAAAATTTTTCATAAAACTATTTTTTTAGCCACGAACAAACACGAAAGGAACACGAAAAAGAGAAGAAATTTAGCCACAGATTTTCACAGATAGACACGGATAATTATTTATTTTTGGATTCTCGATATTTTTCTATTTCGTCATTCGACAAATTATTCGGAAACAATTTCAGATTTGATGGACACCAACCGTAAATATACGAAACAACCTCGGTCACAATGTCCGCTTCCGCTACTCGGTTTTGTTCCTCCAAAGAAAACATATAAGTTTCAAACACATCATAAACCTGTAGTTGATTCCATCCTTCGGTTTTTAATTCTTCAACTAAATTTATTAATTGTGCTTCGCTATCAGTTGAGTTTAATGCCTTACCCAAACGGTCTTTAATTTTCTCATCAATAATTTCAGACATATCTGTGTTTATCTGTGTAAATCTGTGGCTAAAAATTGTTTTACTCTTTTCCTATTTCGTGTCTTTTTCGTGTTTGTTCGTGGCTAATCTCCTCCTTCTGCGTGATATTTCTCGCTCAATTCCTTCACGCATTCGACAAAATATTGTGTGTTTTCGACTGGCGTTTTCGGCGTGATGCCGTGTCCGAGATTGAAAATATGTCCGGCGTGTTTGCCGTAACTTTGTAAAACCCGTTCGGTTTCTTCGCGGATTTTCTCTTTCGGCGCGAATAAAATCGTCGGATCGAGATTGCCCTGCAAACCTTTCGCGCCGCCGATTGACTCGCGCACGTCGCCGATGTTGCGCGACCAGTCAACGCCCAAAACATTGCATTTCAATTCCGCCAGATTCTTGTAAGAACTCACGCCTTTCGCAAAAACGATGACGGGTTTGCCGTCGGTTTCGAGGTTTTCGCAAATATATCGAATATATGAGAGCGAATATTCCTCAAAATCGTGCGGCGTTAAAACGCTCGCCCAAGTGTCGAAAATCTGCACGGCATCGCAGCCGGCGCGGATTTTCGCGTTCAGATATTCGACCACCGAATCCGCCAAAATCTGCAAAAGTTTGTGCGCCGCTGCCGGTTCGTTGTAGATAAAACTTTTGATAATATCGAAGTTTTTCGAGCCTTTGCCTTCGACCATATACGCCGCGAGCGTCCACGGCGAGCCGGAAAAACCGATCAGCGGAACGCGATTGTTCAGTTTTCCCTTCGTCATTTTTACCGCC
>CAXSHW010000096.1:265-15361 GCA_964237245.1 uncultured Pyrinomonadaceae bacterium | reverse complement strand
CCGGAATCGCGCAGGCGAAACTCGAAAGAAGCGGCAAAAAAGCCTTTCCGTGCAAACCGACGCCGCGCATCAATCTGTCGAGCAAAAACGCCGCCCGCGCCATATAGCCGGTGTCTTCGAGAATCGAAAGAAAAAGAAAAAGAAGCAAAATCTGCGGCAAAAAAACCAGCACGCCGCCGACTCCGGCGATAATTCCGTCAACGAGCAAATCCGTCAAAATGCCCGCTGGCATAACCGTTCTGACAAAATCGCCGAGCGCGCCGAAACCTTCGCTGAGCAAATCCATCGGCAGATTCGCCCACGAAAAAATCGTCTGAAAAACCAGCAGCAAAATTCCGATTAAAATGACAAGCCCGAAAAACTTGTGCGTCAAAACGCGGTCAATTTTTTCCGAAACGCTTCTTTCTTCTGTTTGTTTCGGTTTGACGGATTCTTGATAAACGTCTGAAATAAAATTGTAGCGCGCGAAGATTTTTTTATTTATCTGGCTGTCGTTCTGTAAGCTGAGATGCGCGAACGATTCATCAAAATCGTTTTCCGTATCGAGCGTCGAAAACGAATAACTTTTCTCCTTTCGTTCAATCTTCGCCGTTTGCAAAACGCTTTGGGCAAGCTCTTCAATTCCCTTTCTTTGCGTCGCTTTAACTTCAATAATTGGAACTTGCAAAAGTTCTGAAAGTTTTGCGGTGTCAATTTCGAGGCTTTGTTTTTCCGCGACATCAATCATTGTTAGGGCGATGACGAGCGGAACGTGAAAATCGAGCAATTGTGTTACAAGGTAAAGATTTCTTTCGAGATTTGTCGCGTCAACGACCGCGACTATAACGTCGGGTTTCGGCAAATTTTCGATTCTGCCGGTTAAAACATCACGCGCGATTTGTTCGTCCAGCGAAGTCGCGTCGAGGCTGTAAAGTCCCGGAAGGTCAACAAGACGGGCGAAGTTTTTGTCTTCAATTCGCCAAACGCCTTCTTTTCGCTCGACCGTTACGCCCGGATAATTGGCAACTTTCTGCTTCATTCCGGTCAGCGCGTTGAACAAAGTGGTTTTTCCGGCGTTCGGATTTCCCGCCAGTGCAATTGTCAGACGCGGCTTTGCGGACAAAGAAATTTGAGGAATTTTTGCTTTGCCGACTCCCGACCATCTTCGTCTTGATTTCGGGACGGAAATTGTTTTTGGTTCAATTTTCACGATTTACTGCTCACTTCTATCGAATCGGCTTCGCTCTTTCGCATTGCCAGATTATAACCGCGCACGCGAATTTCCAAAGGATCGCCGAACGGCGCGGATTTGACGACTCTGACCGAGACGCCCGGCACGACGCCCATCTCCATCAGACGTTTTGTTATCGAGTTATTTCCATTAACCGCGACGACAGTCGCCGTTGTTCCGATTGGCAAATTTGTTAGATTCATTTTCCTCTGTTTACAAAAAAATATCGAGTAAAAAAATTGTATGCTAATTGAAATCAATTTTCAATTTCAACAAGTGCTTTTACAAATAAATCATAAAACAAGCATAAAAACCTCTACTTCGGTGAAATTTGCTTTTCGGAAATCAAATCGGCTTGATAAGAACCGGCGGCGAGCCGCAGCGGAACGCGCTTTTCATCGTTGCTCAACCACAATCGCAAGTTTAGAACATCAATTGCCGGATTTCCGGTAGTGATTGAAATCTGCTGCGCCGAAATTTTTTCGCCCTGCAAATTGATAATATCGGCGGTTGAAGGTCGAAGCGTAAAAACATACGCTTTCGTATCGAGAAAAACGGCGACGCGCGTGTCATTGACGGGATTTTGCGGGTCTTTGCTCGGCTTTAAATTAAACGAACGAACCGCGTAAGCCAAAGACAAAAGGCTGTGCGTTCCGACCGGAACTTCGACGCGATTTATGTTGTTGTATGTCGCAAATCCGGTGCGCTGGTCAAATTGCGCCAGGACGTTGTATGAACTCAAAATGCCCGAAAATTTTAATTCTATCTGCTGCGGCGCGAGCGATTCTGGATTGACGCGCGCCGTAATTCCGTCGTTTAAAATCAAAACCTGCTGTCCGGGCTGACTTTCCGTAACGACCGCTGTCAGCAGCAAACTGTCCGCGCCGGAAAACTGCTTGCGTTCTTTTGCCTGCAAAGTTACCAAACCGAGCAATTGCCCGTTTGTTGAAACGCGATAGTCCAAAGTTTCGCCCAGCGAGAAAGGCAATTCGTTTGAAAGCGGCTCATTATCAATATACGGCGTCGGCGTGGCAATCGGCTTCGGAGTCGGCTGCGATTTCGGCGTCTGAATCGGTCCGGGCGTCGGTTCGGTCGAAACTTCCGGCTCGATTGTTTGTAGGCTGGCGAGTTGGGCGCGAAAATTTCCTTTCTCGGTTTTGAATTGAATCAAAACCGGAACGCGCGCTTCATCCGTGCTGAAATTGATTCGCAAATTCGAGATTCCCTTTTCCGTCAGATAATCGCTTTCGACGTTGGAAATGCTCGTTTCAAATTCGCCCGCGTCGGTTTTAATCGTTCCGCTCTGGTTTGTTGATTTACTATTGATTGGCGCGTTTGTCAGACTGACATTATAAATTTTATCGTCTTCCTGCAAGGTAAAATTTCCGACGCCGCCCGCGTTTCGCGCTTTATAAATCAGCGTCAACAAATCGTAATTTATCGTCGGCGCGAGCGTAAAATTTGAAATCGTTTCCTTCGGCATAACACCGGCGTTCGATTTTTTGCGAATATAGAGCGGCAAACCCGCGTCGGCAGAAGCGAATGTTGTGCGCGATTCGTCCAAAAGATAAAAAGCCGCGCTGACCAAATCATTCGTCTTTAGTTTAGCGCGAAGTTCGACGGCATCTTTTTCGCCCAACTTCCCGCGTGAGACAACGTAAATTTCGGCGAACGCCGCGTTATTAAATTGTTCAAACGAGATGTTGTAAGTCAGCCGCTCACCGATGCGAAAAGGAGTCGGGGAAAGTATTTGCAATTTCGTTTGGTTTTGAGCGGCGGCGTTTTGCCGGGTAAAAAAAGAACCGGCGACAACCGACAAAAATAGAAATAAAATTGTCAGCAATCGCAAACGAACACGGACAGACACTGTGAGATTATTGAGGTTCAAAGTTTGAATTTTAAAGTTTTTCATCAATTGAACAAATCTTTTTATCGAGTTTCGATTTCTTTGACGATTTCACGAACCGCTGAAATTTTATCCGCCGACCGCAAAATCGGGCGACCAATCACCAGATAATTTGCGCCGGCTCTAACCGCTTCGCTCGCAGACATTACACGCTTCTGATCGTCGTTTGTTGCAGATTGATTTTCGATTTTTGACATTGAGCTTTGAGCTTTGAGCTTTGAACTTCTAATTCCCGGCGTTACGATTAAAAAATCTTTTTTAGAGATGTTTTCTCGAATCAATTCGACTTCGCGCGGCGAGGCGACGACGCCGTCCAATTCACAGTTTGCCGCAAGTCGCGCCAAACTCACAACTTGACGATTCATTTCTTTTTCAATTCCGGTTTCTCTCAGCGTTTCTTCGGTCGAACTCGTCAAAATTGTCACGGCGATAATTTTTGGCTGCTTCAAATTTTCTCTTTCGCAAAAATCTCTAACATTTTCGACGGTTCGGCGCATCATCTCGCTGCCGCCGAAGGCGTGGACATTGAACATCCAGACACCTAACCGCGCGGCTTCAATTGCCGCTTTCGATGTTGTGTTCGGTATATCGTAAAACTTTAAATCAAGAAAAATTTTTGTTCCCGACATCGCCGCATCACGCACAAAAGATGCGCCTGTTGCTGCAAAAAGTTGCAAGCCGATTTTGAACGCGCCGACTTCTTCGCGCAATTCAGCAATCGTTTCCCGCGCTTCTCGGACAGTTTCAACGTCGAGCGCGACGATTATTTTTTCCTTGATTTCGGCGGATTTATCCGCCGCTTTTGAAACTTCAAACATTTTATTATTGTCGCTTTCAGTTTTGTGGAATTTCAATCGAGGATTTGAAAGATTTTTTCGCGGAAAAATTTATTCAGTCGAAGCGAGCCTTTGGTCAAAAGATTTTTCCTTTTGACCAGATGCGAAAACGGCAGCGCGGTTTCCAAATCCGGTTCTTTTTGTCGTTTGAGATATTCCAGACATTGCGCGCCCGCTTCTTTTGCTTCGAGCGCGGATTTCATCGAGGCGTTTGCGCTTTCCGTGTCGTTCAAAAGTCTGTAAATCGAGCTTTGCATAAACCAGGCGTCGGCGAATTTAGCGTCTAAAGAAACTGATTCTTGCAGATTTCGCAAAGCATTTTTGTAGTCTCCCAATTGAAAATATACGCAACCGCTCAGATAATAAATTTCCGGCGTTTTCGAGTTTTGCAGACATTGTTTGAATGCCGCTAAACTTTCCGTCCAATTCGCTTCAAACGCCGCGAGCATTCCCCAGATATAATTTACCAAATCACAGGTTTTCGGGTCGTCCGCTAAAACGCTGAGTAGTTTTCGCGCTTTTTCCAACTGCATTTCGTCCGCGTAAATCGCGCCGAGAAGCAGCAAAACCTTTTCATTTTGCGCGTCGAATTCAAACGAATTTTCGAGATATTTTTTCGCTTCCGAAAATTTATCAACGCGAAAAAGATTTTCCGCGACAAAAAAAAGCAGCGGAACGTTTTGGCGCGAAAGCAAAACAGCGCGTTCAAGCGTTTGAAAGGCTTGTTTTTCCTCGTTTTCTTGAAGCAATCTGAATCCTTCTTTGACTAAAAAGGAAAAAAGTTCGGCTTGCTGAATACCGTGAAAAGCCAGAATTTCCTGCAAAACTTCTTCCTGCCTATTTTGGAAAGCGAGTTTTTTGTTGTTTTCAACGGAAAAATTGCCGCTTTGCCGGGCGAGAATTTCCCATAATTCAGGATTTTGTTTTTCGAGATTCGCAAAAAAAGAATTAAACAGAGCGCGTTCTTTTTTAGAAGTTTTCGCCTCTCGCTTGATAAGGTCGTAAGCAAGCGCCAATTGTTCTGTAACCTGCGCCAGACGCAGTTCGAGCGAGGTGACTCTTTCAAGCAGATGATCTTCGTAATAAGACGGAACGTGATTCGTATCGAATTTGAGCGATTGCGGAAAAACTACCAGCAGAAGCCGCGTGCCGCAGCTCCGGCATTGCGTTTCGCCGAGATTATTTGCCGTCCGGCAGTTTTGACAATAACAAGAAATTTTTTCCACTACAATAATTTACAACTGAGAATGAATAAAGGATAAGTTAAATTTGTTTCAAATTATCCTTTATCAAATATCCATTCTCGACTAATCGAGGTCTAAAGGATTTCTAAAAGGTTTGTCCGAATCCGTGTCGGCGCGTTTCATCGCTTCCTTAAATTTTTCTTCCAAAATTCGTTTCCGGTCTTTTTGCGAAGACATTTCCTGGGCAAACAGATTTTCGCGCGTTTCCTTTTGTTTAGCGAGGTCGTTTTTCAAATCTTCAAACGAACTTAATTTTTTCCCTTTTTCTTCGTGCGCCAAAATCGCGCCGGTTTCGGCGTCAATCGTCAAATTCGCTTCGCAGCACGGACAAATTATATTGAACTTTTTCATACCGAAAAGAATTATAACTCAAACCGGGAGTTTAAAATCAATAATTTTTCGCTCAAAGAACAATTCCGAAAATCAAACTGTTGGCTGATTTTATCAATACGACTGTTTTAATTTATTTTGAAGATTCGCTTTTACGTTTTCCCATTCCGAATCAATAACACTAAAGTAAACCGAATCGCGGTAACGACCGGTTTCCGTAATGATGTGCTGCCGGAAAACGCCTTCTTCTTTCGCGCCGATTCGCAGCATCGCGTTTCTCGATTTTTCATTCAAAACATCGGTTTTAAGTTCGACGCGAATACATTCCCAAACTTCAAAAGCGTGTGTGAGCATCAAAAGTTTCGCTTCCGTGTTGACATAACTTCTTTGCCATTCGGGGTTTATCCAAGTCCAACCGATTTCAGTCCTGAGATTTTTGACATCGAAATTTCCGAAGCGCGTCGAGCCGACAATTTTATTGGAAGATTTTTCAACGGTCACAAACGGCAGAGCGATTTTCTTTTCAAAATCTTTGAGCGCCGTTTCGACGTAACTTCGCATATCGCCGAAATTTTCCATCACGTTGGTCGTCAACTGCCACATTGACCTGTCCATTCCGACGGCAAATAAAGCGTCGAGATGCTCGAAACGCATCGGTTCAAGCCGCACGAATTTTCCGTCTAAAGTTACGGGTTCGATTTTCATAAATAGATTTAGCCACAAACAGACACGAAACAACACGAATAAATTTAAAAACTTTTCGTGAAATTTCGTGTTTGTTCGCGGCTAATTTCCTCCGCCACTTATTAAACGTCGTAATACATTGAAAACTCAAGCGGATGCGGACGCAGACGCATCGGATTGATTTCCTTTTCGCGCTTGTAAGAAATCCAGCGCTCAATCATTTCGGTTGAAAAAACATCGCCTTTGAGCAAAAATTCGTGGTCGTTTTCAAGCGCCTTAAGCGATTCGTCCAAACTTCCCGGAAGACTCGGAACGTCTTTTAATTCTTCGGGCGACAAATCGTAAATGTCTTTATCGAGCGGTTCGCCCGGATCAATCTGATTCTGAATTCCGTCGAGTCCAGCCATCATCAGCGCCGCAAAAGTTAAATACGGATTGCACGACGGATCGGGCGGACGAAATTCCAGGCGTTTGGCTTTCGGCGACTGCGAAAACATCGGGATACGCACGGCAGCTGAACGATTTCTGGCTGAATATGCAAGATTGACCGGAGCTTCAAAACCCGGAACGAGACGTTTGTAACTGTTGGTTGTCGGCGCGGCAAAAGCGACGAGCGCGGGCGCGTGTTTCAAAAGCCCGCCGATATAATGCTTCGCCATTTCGGAAAGTCCGGCGTATTGGTCGCCGCCGAAAAGCGGCTTATCGTCCTTCCAGAGCGACTGATGAACGTGCATTCCAGAACCGTTATCGCCGAAAAGCGGTTTCGGCATAAACGTCGCGGTTTTGCCGTGCGCGTAAGCCGTGTTTTTGACAACGTATTTAAAGAGCATCAAATTATCAGCCGTGTGCAGCAAATTAGAAAACTTGAAATCAATTTCGCATTGTCCGGCGGTGGCGACTTCGTGGTGATGACATTCCACATTTATTCCGACTTCAGCCAGAATCAGCGAAACTGCGTTTCTGAAATCAATCAGCGTGTCCATCGGCGCAACCGGAACATATCCTTCTTTCGGGCGAATATGCATTCCCAGATTCGGCGACATTTCGCCGCCGCTGCGTCCGCTGCTCCAGTGTCCTTCTTCGGAACTTATCGCGTAACCCGCCGATTGTTGTTGATTGTGGTAGGAAACTTCATCGAAGACGAAAAATTCGGCTTCAGTTCCGATATAAGTTGTATCGGCAATGCCTGTAAATTTCAGATAACTTTCGGCGCGGACGGCAACCGAGCGCGGATCGAATCCGTAACCTTCTTTGGTTATCGGTTCGACGACGTTTGCAATCAAACAAATCGTTGTCTCTTCGGCAAACGGATCAACCCAGAAACGCGACGGATCCGGGACGAGCAGCATATCGGATTCGTTAATCGCCGCCCAGCCCCTCAAAGAAGAAGCGTCAAAACCGAAGCCTTCTTCAAAACAATCTTCGGTCAATTGTTCAATCGGATAAGTCAAGTGATGCCACGCGCCGGGCAAGTCCGTAAAGCGCACGGAAACAAATTTCGCGCCTTGGTCGGCGGCAAAGTTTAATACATTTTTTGCGTTCATTAAATTTCCTCTATCAGATTCGGGTAAGAATTTTCAAGCAACTTTGCGAATAGTTTCACACGCAAAATTTACGGTGATTTTACAACAATCAACCGTAAGTTCAAAGCGCCGATTTTAAAATTGAAATACTTCTTGAATTTTTAATTTCGCGGGCGGTTAAGGATTCAAAACTTCGACCTTTTCGTTTGTGGCAAATCCGACGGTTTTACCTTTGGCGTTGAGAAGCTGCACCTGCTTAAAATTTTTTTCTCCGCCGATTGCGATGATTTTTTTCAAAATCTCTTCTTTCTTCGTCTGAGCCAACTCGTCCCACGAAGGCAAAACAATCCCGAAAAAAATATCGTTGCTGATCCGCGCCGTCTGAATGTTTTCCTTCAGCGAAGAATTATCAAGATTCACCGCAACGACATTTGCCGTTTTCGCTTCGGTGTCGTAACTATTAGCCCAGAAATAAATCCCGAAAGAAGCGATAATAGAGAAAATAGTCGCCGTCAGCAGCCATTTGTTCACGGAAAAGAGATTTTTTGTTTCCCGTTTATTTATTTTTGAGGTCGAATAGCTTTCCGACTTCGATTTTTCTTTAACCGATTTTGTTTCCGATTTTGTTTCTTTTAATGTTTCGACCGGCAATTCGACCGGTTTTGCTTTTTCGGCTTTACGACTGAGCAGTTCGACAAGCTGAAAGGTTTTGCCCGTCGCGTCCGAAATCGTCTGGTCGTGCAGAAAACCGTATTTATCTTCAAAATTTGTTTTATTCGACTTTTCCCTTTCCAGCAATTCGACGTAACTGTTGCCGATTTTAATGTTGCTTTCAATTGCGGCGGCGACGACGAGCGGCGAGAAGAAATTTTCGCCGGTGTTTTTCTTAAATAAACGCAGACGATTAAAAAAATCATTTTTAATCAGTTCGTCGAAATTTCCGGCAACCTTTGCTTCGGTGATAAAATCTTCAAATTTCAGAGCGATTATTAAAATTTCCGAATCGTCCGCGTCGCTCGAATAAAGCGGAATGCTCGACCATTCGGCATAAAATTCTTTCAAATGATTGACTAATTCTTCGCGGCTGAAAGCCATTTCCCGACGGTCGTTTTCAACGTCTCTGGAAAACAGACGGGTAACGACAAAATCAAATTTCCCTCTAACGGGTTCGGAATGCGGCGAGTTTCGATAAAAACGCGCCAGAGAAATAAGCGCGGGCGAGCTTAGAGGCGGACGGGTCGTTTCGCAATAGCGGCGCAAATGATTTATCGAAATGCGTTTGTCACGATGCGTCAGCGCCGAATACCAATTTTCGGTTTCCTGCAATAATTGAAATTCGGCTTGCGCCTGTCCGCTCGTGTTTGTTTCTTTGGAAACTTGCAGAAATGTGTGCAAAACCTTTTTGACTTCCAAATCGTCAAAAGGTTTCGGCACAATCTTCATTTGCTCGCGTTCGATGCCCGCGAAAACATGCTCGACCATCTGCAAAAACGAAACTTCGTCAATCGCCCGTTTGCGATAAAATTCGACGCCGTTCGCGGTTTTATCTCCCGAAACTACTTGATTTGTTTCAAATTCAATTTTATCCGTCGAAACTTCAGTTGAATTTTCTTGCGAGGTTGATTCAAAATTCGGATCAAACGCCGAATCGGAATCGGTCATTAAATCTGTTCCGTCTATATTAATCACGTCAACTTCTTCAACCTCAGTCGCATAAACAACATCGGTTTCCTCAGTATTTGCTTGAGAAGTCAAAGGCTTTTTCTCTGTCGAATGAGCTTCGATGACGGTTTCTTCGAGTAAATTGTTTTCTTTCAACTCGTCAATTAAATCTTCAAATATATTCATAATTTTGTGAAAGCGAGAAAAATTTTCTTGCAAATAGACGATGAAATTACGGAAGGATTTGAACGATTTCGCCGGATTGACTAATCGAAGCTACATAACTTTGGTCGCCCGGATCTAGATTTCTCGTTCCGATAACAGTATATGAATCTTTAATTTCAGTATTGGACGGCGACGGATTCGGACTCAACTGATAAGAAAATCGCCCGCGCGTTAAAGTTGTGCCTGCAAAAGTGCCAAGATTGCCGTTTTGAGTTGTATTGATTTCATCGAGCCGTCCGAATCTATTATTATTTGTGAAAAATTGTACTTGAAGTGTTGATACCGTTCTTAACATTGATAATGCGCCGGCATTTTGTGCGGCTGACCGTGCTTTTTGCAGTGACGGTATAGCTATCGCGGCAATGACTGAAATAATTACGACGACCATCAACAACTCGATAAGTGAAAATCCGCTTTGATTGTTTTTATTCATTAGCTGAACCTCCGAAGGTATTTTTACAAGCCGAAGTGACAAATTTCGGCACTTTAATTTGACAAGTTTCGCCATAAATTTTGAATCGAAAATTAGAAAATCTTTAGATTTGCCGTTATTTCAAGGACTTTTTGTCAATTTCTCCTGATGGCGAGACAAGTCAATGCCGACAAAAGCAAAGTTTATGCCAAAGGCTGAAACGGCTTTTTGGACGAAATGCCAACAGTTTTTAATTTTTATTCATCTTTTGAAAAGTTTCGCGCAATCCGGGTTTTTATCAAAAAAACTTGGCTCGAATTTTAATTTTTACGAGATTTTTTATAAAGTATGAATTTTTATGCGAAATTTCAGTTATACTGAAAATAAATCTTTAGTGGAGAAACCTAAATTTGACAGCAGTTACCGAACAGACGATTGAAACCTACGGAATCGAGAATTGGGGAGCGAATTATTTCGGCGTCAACCGAAAAGGAAATTTAATTGTTCGCGCGACGGAAAATGATTCAATTTCAGCAGATGTCAAAGAAATAATTGACGATTTGAGCAAGCGCGGAATCAATACGCCTGTGTTGCTGCGTTTTCCGCAGTTATTAGACGGACAAGTCCGCAAGCTGCAAAAAGCCTTCAAAAATTCCATCAAAGAATTTGATTATAACGGCGGACATATGTGCGTCTATCCGATGAAGGTTAATCAAAACCGCGCCGTCGTCGAAGAATACTTAAAAGAAGGCAGACGTTACAATTTCGGACTCGAAGCCGGTTCAAAAGCCGAACTTTACGCGGCGCTCGCGCTCGAACAATCGCCGGAAAGTCTGCTTGTTTTAAACGGATTCAAAGACCGCGATTTTGTCAGGCTCGCGTTTGCCGGAGCGCAAGCCGGAAAAAATGTCGTTATTGTTATTGAAAAACTCAGCGAACTCGAACACACGATAAAAATTGCCGATGAAGTTACATCCGAAAACCCGGAAACAAAACTTCCGATGGTCGGCGTGCGCGTCAAACTCTACTCGAAAGGTTCGGGCAAATGGGAAAAAAGCGGTGGCGAAGCGGCGAAATTCGGCTTGACGACGACGGAAATTTTAGAGGTCATTCGTCGGCTGAACGAAACCGGACGCACCGATATGTTGAAACTTCTGCATTTTCATATCGGCTCGCAGCTAACCGACATTAAGCGAATAAAAAACGCGATGAAAGAAGCCGCGAGAACTTACGCAAAAATTCGCCAGATGAACATTCCGATTGAATTTCTGGATGTCGGCGGCGGAATGGCGGTTGATTATGACGGTTCGCGCACGTCTTACGAATCTTCGGCAAATTATAACGCGCAGGAATTTGCCAACGATGTAATTTACGTTATCAAAACCGTCTGCGACGACGAAAATGTTCCGCATCCGACGATTATTCAGGAATCAGGACGTTATCTGACGGCATATCACGCGATTTTAGTGACGAACGTGCAAGACGAAATCGAAACTGTCGTCGAAGATTTAACGCCGCTGACCGTTGATGAAGACGACCCGCAAGTCGTCAAAGAATTGTATGATTTGCGCGAAAGCATCACGGCTAAAAATTACCGCGAATACTATCACGACGCGCTGGAAAACCGCGAAGATTTATTTACGATTTTTAATCTCGGCTTGATTTCGCTCGAAGATCGTGGTAAAGGCGAGGTTCTTTTCTGGGACGTTTGCGAAAAAGCGGACGAGTTCGCGCAGCAGAAAAAGTATGTCGCAGAAGAGTTTAATGAACTGCGAAGGCTTTTATGCGCGAAATATCTGGCGAATTTTTCAGTCTTTCGTTCGATACCCGATAACTGGGCTTTAGAGCAGCTTTTCCCGATCATTCCGATTCATAAACTTAACAAAAAGCCGACCGAATATGCTACACTCTGCGACATTACTTGCGATTCGGACGGCATTGTTGATAAATTCGTGGATTTACACGACGTTAAACCCGTTCTTGAACTGCACAAATTAGAAAAGGGCGAGCCTTATTATTTGGCGATGATGCTGGTCGGCGCGTATCAGGAAGTGATGGGAAATAACCATAATTTGTTTGGCGTTCCGCACGAAGCGCACATTCATATCGGCGAAGACGGCTACATTATTAAAAAAGTTATCGAAGGCGCAACGCTTGGCGACGCTCTGGCGGCGGTTCGTTTTGATACGGCGCAGCTTAACGACCAATTTCGGCGCAATGTGATGCACCGCATCAAAAACGGCGAGCTTTCGAGCAAAGAAGGCGATCAGCTTATCGAGTATTACGAAAAACAAGCTGACGGCTATACATATTTATCGCCCAACGGAGGCGAGTAATCAATTGCGAATTTCAAATTACGAATCTGCTCAAAACTTTTTCTTTAAATCGTAATTTGAAATTCGCAATTCGTAATTTATTAACACGGAGAATTTATGGCTACTCAGAAAAAATCAAAATCTTCAAAATTTTTAACCGTTCCGACCAGACCGATTCCGGTTGACCGCGACCGTTCGGTTGCGGGACTGCTTGAGAAAATGGAAGGCGCGGGTTTTGGAGCGAAACAACTTGCCGAATCGCATCGCATTTGGCTCGATATGCTCGATGATAACTCGACAATTTATATGTGCGGTTCGGGCAATCTGATTCCGTCGGGAATGCGCCGATTGCTGGCATACGTTATCAAAAATCGTTTTGTTGACGTTCTGGTAATGTCCGGCGCGGTGTTGTTTCACGACATTCACGAAATTCTCGGACGCAATCATTATCAGGCGCATCCGAGTATGAACGACGATGAACTCGAAGCCTCTGACATTTCGCGCATCGGCGATTTGCTTGCCAATCAGGAAGAATATCAGGAAGCGGACGAATGGGTCGGCAGCGTGATAAATCAATTGGAATTGTCGAGGTCTTATTCCGTCCGCGAATTTTTGCATCTTTTGGGACGCGAATTGTCTGAAATCGCTCACGAAGACGGTATTTTAACGGCGGCTTATAAATCTCGCGTTCCGGTATTTTGCCCTGATATTTTGTCGAGTCCGCTTTCCATCGGAATCGCGCGTTGTCGTTTTGAAAAGAAAATACAGTTTAATTTTGACATCACGCAGGACACGATGGATATGATGACGATTGCCGGAAAAACCAGAAATTCCGGCATTATTACTCTCGGCAGCGTTTGCAGTCAAAATATGGTGAATATGGCGGAAGTTTCTTCATACATCACCAGAACCGCGCCGCGCGGTCATAAATACGCCGTTTCGATAACGACCGATTCCGTTCCGCTCGATGTCAGAACGCCGTCGTTTGGCGGAAACCATACTCAGGTTTTCGGAAAACTCCTAAAAAACGCGACGACCGCATATGTTCCGAGCGACCCGTCAATCGCGCTGCCGATGATTGTTACGGCGCTTTCGCAAACCGCCGCCAAATTTATGAAAGGTCGCAAACGTCCGACTTTCACGTTTTCCGGCAAAGATTTGGGAATTGATGTTCCTTAACAGTGGTCTGTGGTAAACGGTAAGTTGTAAATTTCTGTTTTCCACATACCGTTTACCACTAACAATGAGTGAATCCGCAAGTTTACCGATGAATTTCGGCGGCATCGAAGAAGAAGAGTTTTCGACTTTCGATTCGTCTCAGGTTCTTATTTTTCCTGTTTCTTATGAAGGAACGGTTTCTTTCGGGGCTGGAACGGGCGCGGGCGCGACGGCGATTATTGACGCTTCGCGCAATATGGAGCTTTACGACGAGGAGACCGACGCCGAAGTTTATAAAATCGGGATTCATACTTTAAGCGAATTCGCGCCGCGCGAAACGCCCGAAAATTTCTTTGTATGCTCGGCGGCGAACATTCACTTAGCGCGCCGCTGATTCGCGCGCACGCCGAAAAATTCCACAATCTTTCGATTCTGCAAATTGACGCGCACGCCGACCTTCGGGATGAATACGACGGAACGCCGCACTCGCACGCCTCGATTATGGCGCGTTCGGTTAAAGACCTGCGAATTCCGGCAGTGCAAGTCGGCATCCGCTCGATTTCGGCTGATGAAGCGCGTTCCCTTGATTCAGGCATTCCGACCAAAATTTTTTGGGCGAAAGATATTGTCGGGCGAACAGATTGGATTGACTCGGCGATTGATTCTTTGACGGAAAATGTCTATTTGACAATTGACATTGACGGACTCGATCCGTCGCTCGTTCCGACAACCGGCACGCCCGAACCCGGCGGTCTCGGCTGGTATGAAGTTCTGACTCTGATTCGCCGTCTCGCAAAAAAAAAGCGCGTCGTCGGAATGGATTTGGTCGAATTTTCCAAAACCGAAAATTCCGCCGCGCCCGCATTTTTGTGTGCCAAACTCGTATATAAATCACTCGCTTACATTTTCCAAAACGAAACGCCGAAAGTTCGCGGACGGTAGTTTGTTTATCGTTTATCATTTATCATTGAATAAAATTTTATAATTGATAAATGAAAAGAAATGCTGGTTTTGCTTCATTTGTTCGCGCTTTTTCTTCTGGTCGCGCTCGGATTTTACGTCTTTGTCGCCAACCCGCGCAATCGCGCGCACCAAACTTTCGCCGCTTTTATCGCTTTTCTCGCGCTCTGGACCACCAAAGATTTAATTTTTTGGAATTTTCACACCGAAGATGTTTCTTCCGGTTGGTGGGCTTCGGCGAGTTTTATCATCGCGCTTTTAATGCAGTGCGCGCTGGTAGTTTTCGCGTGGGTTTTTCCTGAAAATCTGCGGACGCCGCGCCGCAAAGCCGCCGTTCTGTTCGCGCCGAGCATCGTATTGATTCCAGCCGCTTTGTTCGGACTTTTATGGCGCGAAGTCGGTTTCAAAAATGAGAAATTTGTAATTGACCTTGCGCCGCTCGCTTATGTTTTTGTGGTTTACGTCTATTTTGTTTTCGGCTACGGTTCAATCGTTCTTTTTCGCAAATATCTGAAATATCGCGGCACGCAAAGAGGTCAACAGCTCGGCGCGATTCTTTGGGCGGTCGGAATTACCGGCGTTTTGAAAACTCTGGCGAATATCGTTTTGCCGTTTTTCGGAAATTACGAAC
>CAXSHW010000096.1:0-255 GCA_964237245.1 uncultured Pyrinomonadaceae bacterium | reverse complement strand
TCCGTTCAGCACGATTTTTGTTCTTCCGGGCGTTTTGATTTATGCTTACGCCATTTCCAACTTTAAATTATTTTCGCTGCAAACCGCGCTCGACCAATTTCGTCTGTTTCCAATTGCTTACAAAATCGCGCTCAGTATCGCTTCGGTAGCGATAATCAGTTTTATCGTTTTTCAAATTCCGATTGTCTGGTGGGCATTTTCCGGCGGAAACGATTTTGAAGCGTGGCGCAAATATCTGGTTTTCAGCGTTATCAG
>CAXSHW010000095.1:0-15405 GCA_964237245.1 uncultured Pyrinomonadaceae bacterium | reverse complement strand
AGTAAGCGTCAAGTTCCTTTTCGGTAATTTTCCCGTTTAGCTCGCGGCGAATTTGTTCGAGCGATTTCGCGTCGGCGTTATAATCTTGAAAAATAAACGCCGCGCCGAGTTGTTTCGCGCCTTGCTCGATTTGCCGTTCACGCGAAGCGGTCATATCTTTTAACGCTTCGTCGCTCGTTTTTTCCTTCGCCTTTTGTTCGTGCGAAAGATTTTCCTTGATTCGCGCCGCGACTTTTCCCAAATGGTCAACGATGACGATGCGCGTCGGTTCGCCTTTAATCGAAAAAAGCAGCGCCGGAACAACCGCGAACAATGACGCGATCACCGGAAACAAAAAAGTGGCGATTAAAAAAGCCCATTTCAGAACGATTTTTCTGTATTCGTGTTTGACGACCGCTAAGAATTTACGCATTTGTCTCCTTCACCTTTTCGATAAAAATATCGTTCAAACTCGGCTCTACTTGTTCGAATTTTGAAATCGTCGCGCCGCTTTCGATCAGATTTTTGAGCAGAACTTGCGCGTCGGCGTTCTCTGCGAGTTCAAGTTCTTTTTCGTCGGCGTGTTCGACAATTTTAGCGACCAAACTTTTATCTTCCAAAACCGCTTCGCCGCCAATTGTGCGCAGAGCTATCAGATTTTTTCCGAAACTTCCCTTTACTTCGCGGATTGTGCCGCCGATGACTTTGCGCGATTTGTTGATTAAAATAATATCGTCGCACAATCTTTCGGCTGTTTCCATCAAATGCGTCGAGAAAATAATCGTCTTGCCCTGCGCTTTGAGTTCGGCGACGACTTCAATCATAAATTCGACGTTCACCGGGTCTAAGCCCGAAAACGGCTCGTCCAAAATCAGCAAATCTGGATTGTGCAGAACGGTCGAGATAAATTGAATTTTTTGCTGCATTCCTTTGGATAAATCAGTCGTTTTCTTTTTCTTCCATTCAGACAAATTCATTCGGTCGAGCCAAAAATCAATCCGCCGGTCGGCTTCCGTTTGCGAAACGTTTTTGAGCGCGGCGAAATAGCGCAGTTGGTCTAGCACTTTCATTTTCTTATAAAGTCCACGCTCTTCCGGCAAATATCCGATATGATTTTGCGACTCGCTCGAAATGCCCTTGCCGAACATTTCGATTTTCCCTTCGTCTGGAATCGTAATGCCGACAATCATCCGAATCGTCGTCGTTTTCCCCGCGCCGTTCGGACCCAAAAAACCGAAAACTCTGCCAGCCTTCACATCAAAAGAAAGATTGCTGACCGCCGTAAAATCGCCGTAATGCTTTGAGACATTTTCAACTTTTAATGTCGTTATATTTTCGTTCATCTTTTAGCTGAAAGAATAAATGAAGCTGTCTAAATTGAAAAACTTATTGTAAATCTAATTTACGCATAAACTTCAATTTTAGTTCGTAAGATTAAGTTTGCGGATATTTGTCGTAGAAATGTCATTTGCTTTGTCCTTATAGTCTGACTTGCCGCGCGACATTGACCGCTTCGAGATTTCGCAAATCTGTCAAAACTTTTTCTTCCAAAGGCGAATCAATTTCGATAATCGCCAATGCTTCGCCGCCTTTTGCTTCTCTGCCCAAATAAAATCTGGAAATGTTGACTTCAGCTTCGCCGAGCAGCGTTCCGATTTTGCCGATAACGCCGGGAACGTCTCGGTTTTTTGTTAAAAGCATAAAGCCCGACGGAACGACTTCGATGGCGAATGTGCCGATTTCCGTGATGCGCCCTTCGCCGCCGGTGAAAACCATTCCCGATGCCGCTTGCGAGCCTTGCGCGGATGAAACGACGGTGCGAATGTCGTAATTCGAGCGTTTCGATTTGGTGTAGCTCGTCGTGATTTTGATGCCGCGTTCGTCGGCGATGTGCAGCGCGTTGACGACATTGACGCGCGCCGAAACGTCTTTTAAAAGTCCGGCAAGAAAGGCGCGTGTTACAGGCGCGGCGTCTTTTTCCGCCAACTCTCCGGCGTATTCGATAGTTACCGACGCAATCGGATTTTCGTTCATAATCTGCGCCTGAAACCGTCCGAGCTTTTCGCCCAAGTTTATGAACGGCAGAAACGCTTCCAAATCTTTTGCCGCCATCGAAGGCGCGTTGACGGCGTTGCGGAGTTCGCCCGAAAGCAGATAATCGCGCATTTGCTCGGCGACCGTCAAAGCCACGCCTTCCTGCGCTTCGGTGGTTGACGCGCCCAAATGCGGCGTCGTGATAATTTTCGGATTTCCCAGAAGCGGCGAGTCCGGCGGAAGCGGTTCATTCGCGTAAACGTCTAAAGCCGCCGCCGCGACCGTGCCTTTTTCGATGGCTTCGATTAAGGCGGTTTCGTCAACCAAACCGCCGCGAGCGCAATTTACAATCCGCACGCCCGTTTTCATTTTCTTAAATGCGTCCGCGCCGATAATGTTTCTCGTTTCGTCCGTCACGGGCGTGTGAATCGTCAGGAAATCCGACCGCGAAAAAACATCGTCCAAACTTCCCGGCTCGAACCCGAAATCATTTGCCTGTTCGACAGACACAAACGGGTCAAACGCGAGAATTCGCATTCCGAAACCTTTCGCAATGCCTGCGACGTGCTTGCCGATTCTGCCCAGACCGATAACGCCCAAAACTTTTCCGTTTAATTCGACGCCGACAAAACTTTTTTTATCCCAAATGCCCGATTGCAATTTGGCGTGCGCCTGCGGAATGTTTCGCGCCATCGAAACGAGCAAAGCAATCGTGTGTTCGGCGGTCGTAATCGTGTTGCCGTCGGGCGCGTTCATTACGACGATACCGCGTTCCGTCGCCGCCTTGACATCAATGTTGTCAACGCCGACACCGGCGCGACCGATGACGCGAAGTTTTTGCGCTTTGTCCATTAAATCGGCGGTGATTTTCGTCGCGCTGCGAACTATAATTCCGTCAGCGTCTCTAATTTCAAAAGCTAAATCTTCAGGAGCGAGTTTTGTCTTTTTTACGATGTTGAAACCGGCGTCACGAAGCGGCAAGAGTTTTTCCTCATTCACGTCGTCGGCGACGAACACTTTTATATTGCTCATTTTAAAATTTGGCTTTATCCTTTTGAAATTTGATGTTGTAATGATAAATCAAAAGCGTAAGGAAAAGAAATTATTCACAAAATTAACTTTATTCGAGTTATGGAAATTTTCGTTTACTGCAAAGGGCAGAATTTTGTCGAAGAAGGTTTTTCGCCCGAAAAACTTCCCGAATTGTTAGCCGACGCCGGAAATTTGGTGTGGGTTGATATGGAAGCGCCGACCGAAGACGATGAAAAGATTCTCGCCGACGTTTTTCATTTTCACCCGCTGACGATTGAAGACGCGATTGCGACGCGCAATCAGCCGAAGGTCGAAGCCTTTGCCGATTATCTTTTTTTTATCGTTCACGGCGTCAAACTCGAAACGAATTCTTATAATTTCGTCACTAAAGAACTCGACGGTTATCTCGGAAAAAACTATGTCGTTACTTATCATCACGAAAATTTCCGCAGCATTGATAAAGTCAAACGGCAGGTTCGCAATTCACCGTTTGTCTGTGGGCGCGGCGCGGATTATTTGCTGCATCAAATCCTCGACGAACTCGTTGATTTATATATTCCGGTCGTTGATGATTTTGACGTGGCGATAAATGACATTGAAGAAAGCATTTTCCGCTCGAAAACGACGAACGACCAAATTTTAGAAGAAATACTCAATCTAAAAAGAAGTATCGCGCGTCTTCGACGCATAACTTCCAAACAATTAAACGTGCTTTACCGCATTTCGCACGGCGAATTTCCTTTGATAGAAGATAAGCATCTGCCATTTTTTCGTGATGTCTTTGACCATTTGCAGAGAGTTTCCGATCTTGCCGAAAGTTACCGCGAACTTATCAGCGGATTGCTCGACATTCAATTTAACGTCGTCTCTAACCGGACAAACGAAATTGTCAAAGTTCTGACGATTTTTTCGGCGATTATTTTGCCTTTGTCTTTAATTGCCGGAATTTACGGAATGAATTTTGACAATATACCCGAACTTCACACCCGAAACGGTTATTTTGTGACGCTGGCTGTGATGGTTTTTATAGTCGTCGGACTGCTCATTTATTTCTGGCGCAAAGGCTGGATTTTTGAAAAAAGCGAAGAAATTTCAAAACATTAATTTGACGCGGTTTTTAATGTTAGATTTTTAATGCTTCCGCGTAAAAGGTTGAAACTGCTTTTCCTACAAGGAAATTTGCGCGGCATAAAGCAAAGCCAGGCAAACGCCGCCGTAAACGCCAGCCAAAATATCGTCGGCGCAAACTCCGATTCCGGCTGGAAGACTTTCCAGAGACTTTATCGGATAAGGTTTCCAAATATCAAATAATCTGAAAAGCAAAAATCCCGTCAGAACAAAATACCAGCGCAAATCCAAAGGAACGAAAAGAAAAACGATCAATTGCCCGATAACTTCGTCAACCACAACTTTTTGCGGGTCTTTTTTTTGAAAAAGTTTGACCGCGCGGTTTGATGCCCAAATTCCCCAAAAACAGAAAAGCAAAAAAGCAATCGAATTTATCGCATAAACCGAAGCGGCGATTTGTTCCGCATTCCAGCTTTTTTGCAAAAAATAAATTCCGCCTTTCATTTCCGCCGTTCTAAACAAGAGGTAAATTACAATTCCAACCATCGAACCCCAAGTTCCGGGCGCTAACGGCAAATAGCCGACGCCGCACGTCGCTACGGCAAGCGAAAAATAATCGAGCGCGGATTTTCGTTTTATTTTCTCGTCAGAAGCACGGCGGGCTTCAGTTTCAATTGCGGCGGAAACGTCAGACGGTTCGTTATAATTCGGCATCAGAAAATTTTAGCGGCATTTATTCGTTCGCGGCAAATTCAAAAGTCAACCGGACTTTGAACGCCGAGCCGATTTTGTCCTAAAACGTGCGTGTAAATCATCGTGGTCGAAAGCTCTTTGTGTCCGAGAAGTTCCTGAATTGTGCGAATATCGTAGCCGTCTTGAAGCAGATGCGTGGCGAACGAATGGCGAAGCGTGTGCGGGCTGGCGTTTTTCGGAATACGGCTTTTTATTAACGCCGCTTTAAATGGTTTTTGCAGACTCGAAGGCGAAAAATGCTGTCTGCCCGTCGCATCGGTGCGCGGATTTTTACTTAAACTTTTAGAAGGAAAAACAAATTGCCAACTCCATTCCTTTTGAGCGTTCGGATATTTTCTTGCCAGCGCGAAAGGCATTTCCACTTTGCCCAAGCCGCGCCGCAAATCCTGTTCGTGCAGTTTTCGCGCCGATTCCAATTGCTTTTGCAGCGGCTCAATCAATTTTGTCGGAAGCACCGTAAAACGGTCTTTAGCGCCTTTGCCGTCGCGGACGACAATCTGCCGAAAACCGAAATCCAAATCTTTCACGCGCAGGCGCAAAGCCTCGTGCAGACGCAAACCCGCGCCGTAAAGCAAATTAGCAATCAGCCAACTCGTTCCGTCCAGTTGGCTGATAATCAGTTTTACTTCTTCTTTGGTCAAAACTACCGGCACGCGGCTTGACTTTTTGGCAGGCGTAAACTTGTCAAGCCACGCCAAATCAACGTTCAAAACCTTCTTATACAAAAAAAGCAAAGCGCAGAGAGCCTGATTTTGAGTCGAAGCGGCAACCTGCCTTTCAACCGCCAAATGCGATAAAAATCCTTGAACCTCCGCCGCGCCCATCTCCGCCGGATGTTTTATATCGTGAAAACGAATATATTGCAGAATCCATTCAATATAGGTTTTCTCTGTTCGATAACTATAATGCTGTGTTCGTAAGACAGCACGAACCTGGTTAAGTAATTTAGACATCAGTTTAATAATTCCGCCTAAAAATTTAGGCAGAATTTTTGTTTTGCAATCAACTTATACTAAAACCCAAACGAAATCAATATTTCCGTTGACTTTCAAGTGAAAAATGCTTAAAAATAATTCTGTCTAACACAAAAAGAATTCGGCAGAATTCAAAGTTATGTTGCTCGTGGTGAAATAGACGTTTCGTGTTATGGTGCAAAAACAAAGATTAGCGAATCTTCCCGATGTCGAATCTCTGAAACGACTTTCTCAATCTTTGGCGATGCTTGACGCGATTCTTTCGCCTAATTGGGAATACCGATATTACTCTTTCAATTCCAAATGGAGTGCGAGCGAAACGATGGCTTCGATGCGCGACGGTTCGGGCGACGATTATTTTATTTTGTTCAACTCATGTGGTGCGATTATCAAAGGTTTCGCCCACGAGTCGCCAATGAGTCCTTTTGTCAACGAGCCAATTAAAGTTTGGCGTGGCGTATTAGATAATGTGCCGAGAGAATTTCAAGATTTTCTATCTGAGCCAGCGTTTTCTATCGAAGCGACGACTTTTTGCATTTGGCGCAGATACTCAGATTCGTCTTGGCAGATCGGAGACATTGCATATCCAAAAGAACTTGACCTGCAAATTATCGAAGCGGTTCAGGCTTTGCAACAAACTTCGGGCGTTGCCTATCCAACATTAGACGACGCAGACGGTTCAGAAGAACTGCTTTCGATTTTAGATGATGAGCCTTCAAGTTACCACAGTTTTGCGACATACTACTTTGGAAAAGAAATTCCGTTGTCTGCCGTGCAACATATTTACGAGCATAAACCGTTGACGCAAGAAATTGTTTCGGAGTTAAACGCGAAAGTTTCAATAGACGAATTACGAGATGACATCAAAGAAGTCGGTTACCCAAACGACGCAACATAACAAATCAATGGACGTGAGGGCGAAACAGCGGCTTTCTTATCACGTTGTCCTTTTAAACTCGGAGTTGCGTGAAGGCGGTTTCGCTCCACGTCATCTCAATCGTTATACCTCTTTCGTTATGTCTAAACTTATTCGTTGGGAAACTCCATTTACTGAAATTTTAGATCCGTCAGTTGGCTTGATAATTACAACGAAACCCGATGGCGCGGACATTTTGAAAGCCATTGTTGCACCAAGAGGTATTGACGCTTATCCAAAATACTTGATAACTTTCGGCGAAGTTATCGCTTTCACTTGTTTTGAAGAAGCGCACGCGCCCGAAAGAGATTTTGCTTCGGCAACAGTGGAGGAATCACGCCTTTGCGCTTACGAGTTTCTGGATTCGAGTTGGTTGGAAACATACGCGGCTTGGTCGCCGTTTTACTTTGGAAACGAAACGGACTCGTTTTATCATTACTTGATTTTTGGCGGAGATAATAACATTGAAGTAATCACGCCAAATAGACCGACAATTGAAGCCGTTGAAGAAAAAACAATTCTTCATATTCAATATGAGGTATAACAAATCAATGGACGTGAGGGCGAAACAGCGACTTTGTTAAAACGGTCTTTCTTTAACTCGGAGTTGCGCGGTGGCGGTTTCGCCCCACGTCATCTCAATCGTTGGGCGGTTTCTTGTTACCTTTGACGAATCAAAATGTCAGACAAAAATCAGACGAACGATATTTGGCAGCAAATTTCCGGCGCAAAACAACTTCGGGAGATTTATGGTTATTTTCCAACTTTGCACGACGCTGTGGTGAAAAACATTGACATCCGTTTTGATTCGAGAGATGTTATTCTTGCGGTTGAATACAACGACCTCGTTGAAAAATCGCCTGAAACTATCGAGCGCAAAGACATCGCAACGACTCGCTTCCATATTTGCTGGCGTGAAGTGCAAAAGGCAAAGCTAGATTTATACGCTGAAGATTTATACGGAGTTGAGTTTTCTCAAGCAGGTGATTTTATCGAAACTCGTTTTGAAGATTCAGCTTTTGGTTTTGACGGCTTTATAGTTTCACGCAGCATCGAAATTTTAGAACTCGAACAGATTTTCGAGCCAGACGAACAAAAAGCTGACTCGTCGCGTTCGATTCAGCTAACGATTGAAAAATAGCGTTCGTGAAAGCAACGCACCGCCCAACAAATCAATGGACGTGAGGGCGAAACAGCGACTTTCTTATCAAACATTCTTGATGAACCCGGAGTTGTGCGGTGGCGGTTTCGCCCCACGTCATCTCAATCGTTATGCGGAACAAACCTGAATCGCCCGCGTCTAATGAGTATGAGAAGAAATACATTTAAACCAATTATTTTTATTACCTTAATTTTAGGCGTTGCAGCTTTTGCTTTCTTAATCATTTACCGCAATGTTCCTTCTCAATCGTCGGCAGTTTCATCACCTGATTTCAA
Source organism: uncultured Pyrinomonadaceae bacterium (assembly GCA_964237245.1). Taxonomy (GTDB): domain Bacteria; phylum Acidobacteriota; class Blastocatellia; order Pyrinomonadales; family Pyrinomonadaceae. The sequence goes on along the minus strand of CAXSHW010000095.1, from coordinate 7,212 downwards.
AACTTCGGAAGAAACAGAAGAATATGCAGTGTATTCTGCTTTGTTGGAGAAGCTGTTCGTAAAAGATGATGTTAAGTTGCTCGTGATTCAGAAACAAACAATATCTTCAGGTGACAATTATTTCATCCGCATAACGGTTGAAGAACCAATTCCAGATATGAAAAAACTTTTTCCTTCTGTGAGTGAAGATGCTTTTCTGGATTACAGGTCTAAAAATCAACAATCCTCAAGCCTAAACTCCAAATTTGTTCTTCCTGTTAAATATGTTGTTACTGATAAATTTGAGCTTAAAGAAGATGGAGCTGCTGCTTGGATTAATTCGTTCTTTGAAAAGCTTCCAGACGCTGGCGGAATGATTAGACTTTCAAAAGTTGGTTTTAACACAGATAGAACTGAGGCTTTTGTTTACGTTGAATTCGTTTGTCCTGCTTTGTGCGGTCGCGGCAATCACATTCTTTTGGAGAAAGACTTTGATGAATGGAAAGTAAAAGAACAATTCGAGGGATGGAAGTCTTAATCACATTCCGCATAACAAATCAATGGACGTGAGGGCGAAACAGCTTCTCTTTAAAATCTTTTTTGGTAAACTTTGAGTTGCGTGTATTTGGTTTCGCCCCACGTCATCTCAATCGTTCGACGGCTTCACCTAAAAATTATGTGGCAAGGAATTTATAAAAAATGGAGTCCCGTTCCGCTTTTGGAAGACAAAGACCTTTACGTTGAAGCTGTTCACGATGATTGGGAAGGTTTTCGCATTTGGTTCAGTGCAAAAAACAAAAATGCCGGAATTGTTACTATTGTCAAATTTGATCCCGCCTTGATGTATGTAAATTCAGACGAAAGTTATCGTTTGTCGGGAGAAGACTTAAACTCTACTCACGTTTTTTGGAAGGTCGAAGACTCACAATTATTAAAAGAATTTCATCGGCAATCTGTTGGAGTCTATGACTTTTTAAAAATTGAGCATTACGCTTTTTTGAGTGCGAACGATTGCATAGATGTTTTAAGCGCATTTGAGCCGACATTTGAAACACGGATTGAAAAGAGCGATGAATTATTAGAGGACAAGTTACCAAAGAGGTAAAAATGAAAGAGTCTGTAATAAACGCGCCGTCGAACAAATCAATGGACGTGAGGGCGAAACAGCGACTCTCTCATCAAACATTTTTGGTGAACTTTAACGGGTCTCGTGGCGGTTTCGCCCCACGTCATCTCAATCGTTGGGTGCTTTCTTGTAAAATTGGTATTTGTATGAAGAAAATAGCATTATTACTTTTCTTAGTTCTTTTTTGCGGCTCTAATCTTTTGGCTCAAAAGAAATTGACGCAAGAAGAATATGCAGTTTATGCAAGCGTTTTGAAAGTCATCTATAAAGAGAATCGGGAAACATATTCAAACAAATCAGAGTTTGTTATTTTGAATGAAACTAAAGTTGATCCCGAATTAGAACTACCCACAAGCAGAAAATACAAGAATTTAGTTGATGACTTTAGTCGTAAAAATTCAACTTCGGCTGTGATAGAGAGGAAATTTCCACGCGGGAAATATTCCGAAACATATTATTTAGTTTCCCAAACCGAAATTGACGCAATATTTGAAAAAGGACAAATCGAGTATGAAAAACGATATGCAGTAGACAAATTAAATCCATCAATCATTAATCCGGGCGGCACAGGCACAACTTGGATACCGTTCTACGAAAAATATCCCGAAGCAAGCGGTCTTCATTTTCTGTCGAGAATCGGATTTAGCGGACAATTTGCTTTGGTTCAGGTCAAAGGCGACCATAGCTGGAATGGTTTTACACGAAATTACATTTTGAAAAAAGTAAAAGGCAAATGGAAAGTTATTACTTTTGACGGTAGCGAATGGATTTCATAAAAGAGTGTGAAAATAAAGCCGCACCCAACAAATCAATGGACGTGAGGGCGAAACAGCTACTTTCTTAAAAACGTCGTCCGTTGAACTTTAGCGGGCTTGGTGGCGGTTTCGCCCCACGTCATCTCAATCGTTCGACGCTACACTGATACGGAACATTGGATATGAAATATATTTTTACTCTTATTTTTTTAGTCTTGCTGTCAAGCATTTCTCGTGCAGAGCAGATTTCTATTGCGCCACAGCCGGTTCCAGAACCGACAACTCCGATAATTGTTGACGAATACAGCGAAATTTCTTCCAAAGATGAGAAAGTAAGACTTCAAGCCGCAGCCGAACAAATAAAGGAATATCAAAATCAGTTTGAGGATGCGAGTGTGCCGATTATCTTCTATGGTGAAAAATGCAGCGCACTAAAACGAGCAAATCGTGTCAAAGATTACCTCGTTAAAACAGGAGGAATAGAATCAAACAGGATTTATACAATTTACGGCGGCGACAGTGAGGATTTAAGAATTGTTATATATATTTTGCCTGTAAAAGCTATTAATACTGAATCAGAAATTAGTTCAAGCAAAGAACCGGATTGTCCGGTAAAGAAAAAGAAATCTAAACGGCGTGTTAGAAATAAGCCGCGTCGAACAAATCAATGGACGTGAGGGCGAAACAGCTTCTCTTTAAAATCTTGCTTCCGTTGCTCGGAGTTGCGCAGTGGCGGTTTCGCCCCACGTCATCTCAATCGTTATGTTGCTCTTTCTTGGTTAAGACGTGAATCCGAAAATCATACAAATTCAAGATAAATTGAAGTCCATCAATAATCGGTGGCTTCCTAGATTCAGCTATCCGTTTGGCGCGGAGAAACATCGCTACAAAATGCAACCGACGATTTCGCCTGCCGCTTTGACGGCTTTCGAGCAAACGCACAACATCGAATTGCCCGAAGATTATCGTGAATTTCTCTTGAATGTCGGAAACGGTGGCGCGGGACCGTTTTACGGATTGTTGCCGCTTGAAAAATGGGACGATGCACTTTGGGGCGAAATTGACGAGACGAAAGTCGAAAATCCGAAAGTTGGACTTCTCGCAAGCGAGTCGCCTTTGTCGCCCGAAGTTGAATATGATGACGATTGGGAAGAACATCTTGGCAATCTTGAACACGGTGCTTATCAAGGCGCGATAACAATTTGTGAGCAAGGCTGCACTTATTATTCTTTGCTTATCGTTACGGGAAAAGCTCGCGGGCGCGTGGTCAACATTGACGGAGATATGCAACCGCCGAAGTTTGCGCCGTTTCCTGACTTCTTGAGTTGGTATGACGGTTGGCTCGACTTAACCTTGAAAAACGCAGTGCAAGGTTGGTATGGTTATCCAGAAAAGTAAATTAAGAAACGTGGTAAAAACAACGGCGCAACATAACAAATCAATGGACGTGAGGGCGAAACAGCGATTTTCTTATCAACAAGTCTTGTGAACTCGGAGTTGCGCGGTGGCGGTTTCGCCCCACGTCATCTCAACCGTTAGACGCTTCTTTGAAAAAACCAATGGAAATGTTAAAAACAAAGAACGCTTTTGCGCGAGGCGCAAAAATGGTTCGTTTGTTGGCGAACTCGGTTAAAATAAACGCCGCGTCTAACAAATCAATGGACGTGAGGGCGAAACAGCGACTTTCTTATCACGTTATCCTTTTAACTCGGAGTTGCGTGTAAATGGTTTCGCCCCACGTCATCTCAATCGTTCGATGGCTTCCTATGGACTCAAGGCTTGTTTTACTCACAACACAAGATTAAACTTTATTTGTGGATTTTGAGTGGGACGAGGAGAAAAACAAAGAGAACATTCGCAAGCACGGCTTCGACTTTGCTGACGCTTGGGAAATTTTCGAGGCTCCGATGCGAACGGCTCTTGATTTGCGGGAAGACTACGGCGAGGATCGTTGGAACGGAATCGGATTTCTCGGCAACCGAATCGCCATCGTAATTTTCACTTATCAAAACGCAAATACAATACGAATAATCTCTTTGCGAAAAGCATTAAAACATGAACGTAAAAAATTTGAAGAAGCCATCGGAAACAGATTGGGCGAGAATTGACGCAATGACGGACGAAGATATTGATACTTCCGATTGCCCGCCGCTGGATGAGGATTTTTTTGCCAGAGCCGAATGGCGAATGCCTGAAAAAAACAGAGCGGTTACTTTGAGCGTCAATTCAGAGGTTCTGAAATGGTTTGAAGGGCAAGGCGCAGAGTTTCAGCAGCGTATTAATGCAGCGTTGAAAATTTATGCCGAAGCGCACCAGGAATAAAATTGCCGGAAGGAAACGCGCCGTCGAACAAATCAATGGACGGGAGCGGCGTAAGCTCGCTTCAAATCAAACAGGTCTGTTTTCGCCGCCGCGTCATCTCAAACGTTCGATGTTTCTTGGTGAAAATGAATAACGAGTATTACAATTTGTGGTTTCGTCTTGATACTCGTGATGCTTATCTAATTTGGTTTGAGGGCGAACCTGACGGCGTTGTAATTGACGCGGACGGAAAAGTTCCTTGTTTTCTCAACAACGAAGATTTGTTACGTTATGCTGTTTCTTTGAACTTACCAGTTAAAACGGAAAGTCCGCTGTTGCACGACCTTGATATTGTCGCTTCTTGGCTTGTGGCAACGAACGAAACCGTTGATTGCAAAAATTTTCTTGTGTCGTGGAACTTATTTGAAGATGTTTCTCGTTCGGTTGACGGCAACTTCGACGCAGACCGAAAGAAAACCAAAAAGATTTACGAGAAACTTTTCTGGGGAGACGAAACCAACATTTTAACGCCTGAAGGAGAAAGTTATATTCCAACTTGGACGACGCGAGAGTTAAAAATTATTCGAGAAGTTTTAGGTAAAGGCTTATCGTTGTTTAGAGAAAAAGTTAGTTGTGTGTAAGCAACGACACATCGAACAAATCAATGGACGTGAGGACAAACAGCGACCTTCTTATCCGTAGCTGACGTTCGTGCGCTGTTTGCCCCACGTCATCTCAAACGTTCGATGGCTTCTTTGAAAATTAACCTTGCGGCTTAGTTTGGTTTGTCGTTAAACTTACTGTGTGGAGTTTGAATGGGACGAAAACAAACGCGCTGAAAATGTTGACAAGCACGACCTTGACTTTGCCGATGCTTGGCAAATCTTTGAAGCACCGATGCTCGTTGATATTGACGACCGCGAAGATTACGGAGAAACACGATTTTTTGGTTTCGGCTTCTTGAAAAACTTCGTCATTGCCATAATTTTCACCGAACCGAACGAAGAAACTATTCGCATTATTTCTTTACGCAAAGCATTAAAATATGAACGAGAATACTTTGAAGAATACATCGCAAACCAATTGGGCGAAACTTGAAACAATGACGGACGAGGAAGTTGATACTTCCGACATTCCGCCGCTTGACGAGAAGTTTTTTGCCAACGCTCGACTGCGAATGCCGAAAGGCAAAGTTGCCGTGATGGTCAGCGTGGACAAAGACGTAAGTGATTGGTATCAATCGCAAGGCGAGGAATCAAAAGCGTTGATGGGAGCAGCACTGAAAATATACGCCGAAGCGCACCAAGAAATACGTCGTTGAAAATAAACGCGCCATCGAACAAATCAATGGACGTGAGGGCGAAACAGCGACTTTGTTATCGAAGGTGTCTTTTTAACTCAAACTTGCGCGTGGCGGTTTCGCCCCACGTCATCTCAATCGTTCGGCGTTTCTTGATTTCAATAATGGCTCTTAATTTTTTACATATGATTAAACAATTAATTTCTATAACTTTTGTCCTCGTTTTTGTGCTTTCAGCTTTTGTAACGGCTCAAACGGTTAATGAAGACCGAATCGCTTTTACTACTTCTGATGCGCCTTGGCTGGTTTCGCTCGACAGCAAAAATCTTGATATTCAAGACCAACAAATAAAGCACGACAACAAATCCGGCTACTTTCTGCTGACCAACCCAAAAGAAGGATTTACCGTTTCTTTGTTCATCGAACCTGTTGTCAAGTGCAAGACCAGCGCAGAATGTCGTGATTTTGTCTTGAAAACCGGCAATCCTGAGTGGGGAAAAGTGCAATCTCGTCCAATCTAAAATCGGCGATGTCAGCTATTTTGAGTTTTTCCGTCCGGCAGTTCAAGGTCAGCCGCTTCAAGTGTTTGATATGTATGCGGAATTTGTCGAAGATGGTTATTGGGTTGATCTACATCTTTCAAAAGTTCAATATAAAAAAGAAGACCATTTGTTGTTCGAGAATTTCGTTAAATCAATCAAATTTCTCTCCAAAAACGGTAATCAAACCGCCGACTCAGACAAATCAATCGAAACTGCTCGCAAAGCGGTGGAAGATTGGATGCTTTTGTGGGATTCGGGTAAATACAAAGAAAGCTATGCCGAACTGTCATCTTATTCCAAAAAGGCTTTTGATGAAAAAACTTTCTCTACTTATTGGACGACAGCGCGTAAGCCGTTCGGCAAATTGAAATCAAGAAAGATACTACAAATTCAGCTAATCAAATCTTTGGCGGGCATTCCAGACCGTTCAGGCGCAGTTCTCCGTTTTATAAGTTCCTTTGAAAATCAAGAAGATATATTTGAAACCTTTAGTTTAGTTCTCGAAAAAGACGGAACTTGGCGAGTGGCAAGCTACAATACCAATGAATAACGACACGCCGAACAAATCAATGGACGTGAGGGCGAAACAGCGACTTTCTTATTCAGCTTTTTCGTTTCCCCGACGTTGCGTGTTACCGGTTTCGCCCCACGTCATCTCAGCCGTTCGATGCTTTCTTGTGGAAAATTAGGAGATTTCTATGAAACGTAATTTTATTATTTTATTTCTCTTTACACTCTTAGCTTTTAGTTCAAATGTGCGCGCTCAGGACTGTCCTGACAAACTTGCTCAAAAAGCTGTCGAGTCTTGGGTTTCGCTTTGGGACGCTGGCAAATACGACCAGAGTTATGAACTTTTGGCACAACTCACGCGAGACAAAATAGACAAAAGGAAATGGTTCGTTTATTGGACTGCGGTTCGCAAACCGCTTGGTGTGTTGAAATCCCGAAAGTTGAAGGAAATTACACTGATAAAATCGTTGCCGGGCGCACCTGACCAAGAAGGCGCAACACTTCAGTTTGAAAGTTCTTTTGAAAGCAAAAATTCTGTTCTTGAAACTTTCGGAATGGTGAAGGAAAAAGACGGCACTTGGCGAGTTACCAATTACCTGACAAACTAAAAACAAAATGGGCTGTTGTCTTATCACGCCGCATCGAACAAATCAATGGACGTGAGGGCGAAACAGCGACTTTCTTATCACGTTGTCCGTT
>CAXSHW010000094.1:5140-15447 GCA_964237245.1 uncultured Pyrinomonadaceae bacterium | reverse complement strand
TTAAAATCGGTCAGCGAAAGCCGCGCCGCCGCAGGAACTTGAGCGTTATATAAATTCAAAATATATTGCGAGAGAAAATAGTTCGGCGCGTTCGGACGAAAGAAATTAGCCGCCGACGGCGAAACCACGCGACCGAAAGCGCAATTTGCGACCAAACCGGGAACGACTACCGTGCAGTTCGCGCCGCCAGCCGCGCTTCCCGGCGGCGCGATTGGAATCGAAAATCCGATTGCTTCGGTCGTATTTGTCGGAAGCCGACCGGCATAACGCTGAAAATTCTGAATCTGCAAAGCCGTGTTCGGCGTGTTCAAATCAGTCGGATGCGGAAGATGATGCGCGCCGACGAAAATATACGAAGCCGCGACGGACATATTTTTCGTCAATTGCTGTTCGACCGCGAAATTCGCCTGCGTTGCCGAAGCGTATTGAAAATCTTTTGTCACCGGCAGAGTGAACGGCAAAACCGGACCGAAACCGGGAAAAGTCTGATCGTTAAAACGCTGTCTGCCGAATTGATAATCGGTTCCCGGCGCGACTCCCGGCGTAAAAGTTCCCGCAGGCTGCGCCGCGCAAACCGGAGTTAAAGTCGCGCCCGGAACGCAAATCGTGCCTTGAAAAACCTGCGCCGCGTTAAGCAGCGCGGTCGAAGAAGGACTTCCTAAAGTTAAAACCGATTGCTGCTGCTGCGCGGCGTCGGCAATGTCCGAGTTAAAGGCGACGGCGAGCAGCGGATGGTCGTAAAACAAACCGAATGCGCCGCGCACAACTGTTTTTGCGTTGCCGAACAAATCATAAGCGAATGCGACACGCGGCGCGATATTATTTTTGTCAACAGGAAAACCTTGCTGCACATTTACCGCATCCTGCGCCGCCAAAATATCGCTCGCGGCAAGATTGATTCCAGAAAGCGGGTCTTTGAAACCGACCGGCGCGACTTCTTGCGTAAATTCTATGTCGTAGCGAACGCCGTAATTTAGAGTCAGGCGTTTTGTCAACTGCCACGAATCCTGCGCGAAAAATGCAATCGGTTTATTTTTGATTTTGCTGTTTGGATTGCCGAAACCTTGAATATAAGTCGAAGGCAAACCGAGTCCATATGATTGAACCGGCGTCAAATTCGGAAAACCCGCAAAAGCCGAGTTCAAAAACGCCGGATTCGTTTCGCCGAAATTAAAAAGTCCCGCGAAATTTAATTCAAACAAAGCTCTCGTAATGTCAACGTAATTCAAATCCACGCCGAATTTGGTCGTGTGCGAACCCAAAACCCAAGTCAGATTATCAACAAACTGAAAACGATTTTCCGCGCGGTCAACCGGCGAGAAAAGCTCGCGCCCGATAAATGCCGTGTCCGCGATGTTAAACGCGACGGCATCATTGTTTTGCGAACGAAAAGAAGTTTCGCGCCTGCCGAAATTAAAACGCAAATCGTTGACTTTATTGCCGAAAGTCGTAATCAAATTAGTCGTAAAAGCGTAATCTCGAAGGCGTTGAATGCCTGTGCGCGAAAAATCGTTTTGTCCTAAAGATTGATTTTGCGACTCGACTTGAATGCCGGAAATACGGCTCGGATTATAACCGAGTCGAAATGTCAATTGATTACTCCGGTTAATGTTTTGGTCGGCGCGAACCGAAAAATAATTCGTGCGGTCGGTAATCGGAAAAATTTTCTGTAAATTGAGCAGCGGTCGAAACGCGATTGACTGACCGTTTTGATTCATTGTTCCCGTAGGAACAGGCGCGCCCGAAAGGAAAAACTGCTGTCCGATTGTGCCGGGCAAAATCGGTGAAATCGGCGAGCCAATCGGCGCGCTGTTGCACGCGCTTCCATCGTTAGAACTGAAAAGCGGATTCGTTCCGGTCAATCCCGTATTTCCGCCGCTGGACGCGAAAAAAGCATACGCCCGCGCTCCGCAAATCGCCGCGATTCCCTGATTAACAGTCGCCGCATTTCCGAGCAGCGCCGTTCCCTGCTGAATCAAACCGCTGATAAAAGCCGCCTGCGTCGGCGACAAACGATCAAAAGTTCTGGCTATCGGATTTAAATTGAGTCCGGGCAAAGCAATCACCGGAATGCTCACCGAACCGTTCAACCCTTGCGTTACATCGCTCGTAAAAAATCCCGATTCGTTGCGCTGACGACGTTCGTAAGCGAGAAAGTAAAATGTTTTGTCGTTGACAACCGGACCGCCGAACGTCGCGCCGGTTTGCGTTCTGGTAAAAGGCGCGTTGTCTATCGGCGAAAAAGGATTGTTTGCCTGAATGTTCCGGTTGCGCAAAAATCCGAAAACATTTCCCCTGAACTTATTCGTGCCGCGTTTTGTAACGACGTTGACCACGCCGCCGGTCGCGCGTCCGAACTCCGGCGCGTAAGAATTTGTCGTAACTTGAAATTCCTGAACGGCTTCCTGAGAGACGGTCGTTCTGGCGGCGTTGACCGAATTGTCCGTAAAATCAGAGCCGTCAACTTGAGTCAAAGTCGAACGTCCGCGCTGTCCGCCGATGTTCAAACCGGAAGTCGGCGCAGGTCCGACCGGGCGACCGTTGTCGCGTCCGACTGTGGAAATCGTCAAAGCGAAACCCGTCGCGCTGCGTTCGTTAATCGGCAGATTTTCGATTCTTTCCTGCCCGATTGTATTTGAAACCGCCGTTTTATTCGGCTCGACGAGTTCGACCGAATCGCCCGAAACATTAACAATCGTGTCGCTCGTTCCGATTTCGAGTCTTATTTTCAATTCGGCTCGTTGACCGACGGTTAATCTGACGGCTGAAATGACAACTTTTTTAAAAGTCGCGGCTTCCGCCGTTACTTGATAAACGCCCGGCGGAAGCGCGGCGATAGCATATTCGCCCGCATCGTTCGCCGTCGTCGTGCGTGAAATTCCCGTGTCGGAGTTTCGCGCCGTTATCGTCGCGCCCGCAACCACAGCTTCATTCGGGTCAACGACCGTTCCGGTTAAATCCGCAGCCGTCGCCTGCGATTGAGCGAAACTCGCGGCAAAACTCGAAAAGACAATCGCTGCCAGCATCAAAAATTTTGCGGCGGAAACGCGCAGGGAAATTGCTTTCATTAGTTTTCTCTCCTGAATTTTTAGAAATTTTTTGTTTTCAACCAATCAGAAACAGCATTTCAAACAGGGAAATTGATAAATGCTGTCACGAAAAATTCCGCGTAAACCGCGCCGAATAATTCTTAAATTTTAGTTGACTGATTGATTATTAGATTTGATAGCTTTGGAATTTTAACTACTAATAGCGTTTTTAGGCAAGCTGAAAAGCGACGGTTTTACTGCATTTCAGTCGCTTTCGCTAACCGAAGGCGTTTGTCTGGTTGAACGCGCTAAAATTCTCCGTAGTTGTCCGCTAAAACTCAACGCCGAAATCGTCGCTTTAGCAAATGCCGGAACAAACGCCGCCTTTCGCAGAAGTGAACAAATAAGCAGTCTCTTTTGAAATTTTCGGTGGTGTAAAATTTTATAATTCACAGCGATTCGCTCGGGCGAAAAACTATTTTCGGCGATAACTTTCGCCAAAATTTCCGCGCTTTCAAACGCCATTAACATTCCGCTTCCAGTAAACGGATCAATAAACGCGCCCGCGTCGCCGACGGCAAAAAGATTTTTTGCGGGATTAAGCTCTTTTTGCCCAAAACCGTCAACCGAAACTGCCAGCCAATCATTGACCGGTTCGGCGTTTTTCAACGTTTGGAAAGCGCGTTTGTTTTGGAAAATAACTTCCCGCACAATTCGTTCCGCGTCGGAATTAAATTCTCTGACAATTTCGGCTTTGACCAGAAAACAATGATTCGCCAGATTATTTTCGACACGACTCAAACCGCCGTAGCCGCCGCGAAAAGAGTAAATCTCGCAGACGCCTTTTTCCAGATTGACGTTTTTCAAATGCGCTTTGAAACCGACGAGGCGATTTTGGATTTTGGATTTTGGATTTCGGTTTTTTTTCGAGTTGGAATCTGGAATCTGGAATCTGGAATCTGGAATCTTTTTGACCAATTTGCCCAAAACATTCGCGCGTCCGGTCGCGTCAACAATTAAATCGGCGAAAATTTCCGACGTTTCGCCCGTTTTATTTTTTATTTTAACGCCGCGAATTTCGTCATTTTTCGGCAAAACGCCGACAACTTGCGTTTCTTCCAACACTTCAACGCCAATCTTTTTCGCTTTTTCCAAAAGCTGAAAATCCATTTCCGCGCGGCTCAAACTCAACGCGCCTGCCGAATCGCCGCCAAACCATTCGCTCGGAACGCCGATTGATTTCCCATTCGGTTCATAAAAAACGGTTTCCAAAATTCGCTCGGCGCCGCTCGCCAACATTTCATCTAAAACCGCCAAATCTCGAAAATGTCTCGAACATTCGGGCGAAATAAATTCGCCGCAGAGTTTTTGACGCGGAAATTTTTCGCGTTCGATTAAAGTTACGCGGAAATTTTCCTTCGCCAGCCGAATCGCAAGGCTCGCGCCCGCCGGACCTGCGCCGACGATTGCGACTCTGAATTTTGGATTTTGGATTTTGGATTGCACAAATATATTCTAACGATTCGGAAGCGCAAAAGATACGCCAAAAGCCGGTTTGAGCAACGAGCGTTTTTTGCGGCTGTAATTTTCCTGTAAATCGTGTTATTCGTTTTATTTACGACAAAACATTTTATGAAAATAATTCCGCTCGCCATTCCGACACCGTTTTACGTCGGTGATGTCAATGTTTATCTAATAAAGGAAGAACCGCTGACGTTGATTGATGTCGGACCGAAAACCGACGAAGCGAGCAAAATTTTGCGCGAAAAACTCAGACAAAACGGCGTGCGAATCGCGGACATTCGCCGCATTGTTCTGACACACGCGCACGTTGATCACTGCGGTTTGACGAAACAAATACGTGACGAAGCGAAAACGGCGGAAATTTTTATTCACGGGTGGGAAAGCGGAAATCTTTTCGGGCAACTCGCGCCGCAGGAAAATCAAAATTTGATGAATCGCGCCGGAGTTCCGACGGAAGTTTTTCGCAAAATTGAAGAAAATTTCAAATCTGTCGGACGTTTAACCGATTCGATTTCAAAAGATGAATTCGTCGAATTATACGACGAAATGGAACTCGAATTTGCGAGCGGAATTTTGAAAATTTTGCACACGCCCGGACACACGCCCGGTTCGTGTTCGTTTTTTCGGGAAGCGAATCGCACTTTGATTGCCGGAGATTGCGTTTTGAAACGCATTACACCGAATCCGATTGTCTCAGTTGATCCGATTGACAAAAATAAGCGTTTCAAATCTTTAGCCGAATATCTGGTCAGTCTCGCAAAAATCAGAAACTATGCGCCGACAATGGTTTACGGCGGACACGGCGAACCGGTTGAAGATTACGAAGAACTTTTTCATCGCTACGTTCGCTCGATTGACGAACGTCAAAAGCAAGTTGTCACGCTTGTTTCACAAAACGAAATGACGGCTTACGATTTAGCGTCGAAACTTTTCCCCGAAGCGATTGAAAAAGATATGCACCGATTTCTTGCCGTTTCCGAAGCCGTCGCGCATCTCGACTTCGCCGAATCGGAAGGCAAAATCGCGGTTGAAATTAAAGACGGAATCGAATTCTACCGCAAAAGATAAAAGACAACTCGACGGTTTCAAATTCCTTCAAAATAAAGTAATATAGCTTTCCTTCAATTTGGGGGCGACAGGCTTCGACAGGGGCTTGTATAGATCTTTGGATGCACGTCGGGCGTGTTTGTAAGCTCGTTAAAACTACAATCAAAACACAAATGCCAATAATAATATGGCTCTTGCTGCCTAGTTAATTCTAGCCATCAAGTGTTTCCCCGCAAGTCAGCTTGAAGCGCGCGGTGCGAAGCATAACTTATTTTAAGCTAGCGCATTTCGACCGTCTGCGGAAATGCGCGAATCTTTAGCCGGACTAGCTTTTGGCAAGGTCTTGTCGGTTTATTTACTTGTTAAAAGCGAAACTAAAGTGAACCGAATAAACGTGTAGAGTCTCTAGGTCGCAACCTTTGGATGCGGGTTCGATTCCCGCCGCCTCCACCAACTTTTTTTATTTATCTTTTGTATTTTCCGTAATTTTTTCTACAGTTAAAAACAATCTGAAATATACTTTCGGCTAAAATTTTCATCGCTCGCGCTTTGTAATTTGAAGGCTTGCGGATGTGTAGTAAAATTGTCAGCTATTTTTATATTGTTGATTTAATTTTTGCCTGTCTTTCAAAACAAACGTCAAACCGCAGAAAATATATGCCTTTAATTAAAAACGTAAATGAGTTCAAATGCGGAGGCAATATGCGGAGCAAAAAGCAGGAAGCCGTAAATTCCGTCCTTGAATTAATTGACGATTTAACGGAAATTGCCGCGCAAAAAGAAGCGCTGACGAAAAATGAGGTGCGGCTTTTGCGTCCCTGCAGTTTTGCCGTTTTTAAAGAACCTTTCGCAGTTCTTCTGGTCGTATCAAGCATTCAAACAGGCGAAATTCCCGTTCACATTTATTTTGACAAACCGCGCCCGGATATTAATTTCAAAGCGGCATTTGCGTTTTGTCAGGAAAATTTACACTTTAAACAATCTTTGAATTTTGTTTTTGCCAGACAAATTCTTAATTATAAAACCGAAGATAAAATAATTGAATTAAACGTTTTAGTTGAAAACTATATTAAAGATGAAATTCAAAATCTTGAAAAATTACAAGTTTGATTCGACGCGCAATTTTTCCAGGTGCGCTTCGACTGATTTTTCCGCGAATTTCCACAATTCGGGTGAAACGTCCGCGTAAACTTTTTCGACGATTTCCTTTTTTGTTTTCGCGCCTTCGCTAATCGCTCTCAAAATATCGTTTTCCCTTTCGAGACGATGCGCGATGTAACTTTCGATTTTATCTTTCGCGTCGGCAATCGCCGCGCCGTGCGAACCGCATAAAAATTTGAGATTCGGCAGATTTTTCATCGTTTCCAGCGAATTTAGATAATCAATCATATTGCCGTCGGGCGCGGCGATTAAAACGCTTCCCGCGCCGACGACGTTATCGCCGGACAGCAGAAAACCCGATTCTTCGTCGTAAAAACACAGATGTCCGCGAGCGTGTCCGGGCGTGTGAAAGGCTTTAAGACGAAGAATTTCGCCGTTCTCCAAACCGAGTTCAAAAACGTCTCCGTCTTCAATTAAACAATCAACTTCAACTTCCGCTTTCAAACTTTCCGCCGTCAAAGAGTGCGCTGCAATCGGAACGTGCAAACCGTATTTTTCTTTAATGTGTTTTTGCAAAGCATTGACGCCTAAAAAATGGTCGCGGTGCGAATGCGTAATAATTAGTCGCCGACAGATTTTTTCCTGTTCAATCAGCGAATCAACAAACTCGCGCAGAGACTTTTGCTCATCGGCAAAAGGCGAAGCCGCGTCAATCACGACAAACTCGTTTCCGCCGACGATAAAACAATTCGTATGCGTCGCCGGCGGCAGCGTTTCGGTTTTTAGCGGAAAACAAATTACGCGCGGATTGAGTTCAATATACCTGATTTCACCGCCGCGCGATTGAGATTTTTCGAGAAGTTTTCGAGCGATATTTTTCGGCTTATCACTTTCAGATTTGTTATCCGTTTTAAATGCAAGTTCGCGGCTGTCAGCAACGAAATTTTTCTGTTGAGCCAGAGTTTGCAGCGTAATCAAAACCGGCGGCGAAATTAAAACATCAGAATTTTCCCAAGCCGTCAAAGCGTCTTTCGGTTCGATAAATTCGACGTTTTCGAGTTCTGTAATCGCCGCGTAAGGATTTTGCTTAAAAGGACAAACCGCGAGAAAAAATCTCGTTTTGAAACGCGCGGGCGAAAACTGCGGAGTTGTCCAAACGCCTGTGTAAAAAAAATCTTCGGCGTTGATTCTCAAACCCCAGTGATTTAGGATTTCGCCGAAAGTCATTCTGCCCGAAATTAAATCGTCGTGCAGCGAAGCGAATTGCCCTTTCGTTAACTTTTCGCCGCCGCGCGCGAGTAAAACGCCGACTTCTTCAAAAGTTTCCCGCACAGCGCACACGATAAATTCGGCGAGTTCCGAATTTTCACAGTTCTCGACTTTGATTTCCGCGTCCGCTGCTTCGAGTTTTCCGCCCGGAAAAGCGTGCCAGCCGCCTAAAAATTTCAATGCCGGATTGCGTCGCGCCCAGAGAATTTTTTCGCCTTTCAGTAAAATTATCGTCGCCGCGTCTTTCGGAACAGCAATTTTCGATTTATTTTTCACACGAAAATTTTAACTTAAATTTATAAAACTGATAAAACGAGAAAAGCGCATTAACGATTAAGCCGGAATAATTAAACCGGTCGAAATTTATTTCTTCTCCAATAAAAAAATCATTTTCGACCAGCCAATCGGTTCGGTAATCGGAAATTTATAATCGCCGACGATACTGAAATAATTTGCGGCGATTTCTCTGGTTTCTTCTATCGAATGAGTTTTGAATTTGTATAAAATTTCCAAAACCGAGCCGACGAACGAAGGTTTGACCGGAATTAAAATCAGTTTCGCGCCGGTTTTCAAAACACGCGCGAATTCTTGCAAACCTTCTTCGAGCGAAACGTATTCGAGAACGCCGCACGTCAAAACCAGATCGAAAGTCTCGTCGGCAAACGGCAATTTCAGAACGTTTCCCTCGACGGCGCAGATGTTTTCGGCGTCCGCGCTTTTGTCCTTTTTAAATTGTTCGCGCGCGACTTCGAGCGAATTGATAGATAAATCGAGCGCGACGGTTTTTTTCGGGCGAAAACCGGCTTGGTAAAAACCGAGCGTAACAATTCCCGTTCCGCTTCCGGCGTCTAAAACAAGCGATTCGGAGTTGATTTCGAGGTCGAGGGAACGCAGATATTTGGCGACCGAATCACGATAACCGTTGACTTTCATCATTAAATTATGAACGTCCGCGATACGGTCGTAAAAACTTTGTGTTTCGGTTTTTTCAGGTTTGGAGATTTGCGCCATTTGATAAATAATTCAGAATTCAAAAATTGGAATCCAGAATTTTGAACCTTGAGTTATTCACCGTTCAAATCGTCAAAATCCATCTGTTCCAAAATTTGCTGCGCCGCTTCGTTGTCAAATTCAAAGGCTTGCTGTTCGAGCGCGAGATGCGCGATTTCGTGGTAAATCGGGTCATCGAGGAGCGGAACGAGCAAAACGGATGGAAGCAGCGCGAGCGTTTCAAAAGCAATGGCGCGAATCTGCGGAAGTTCGGTTTGCCGGATGATTTCAGCTATTTCGCCGACCGAAAAACGTTTCGCCAGAATATCCGCGAGCGTGTCAATTTTTTTATAATCGCGGCGGGCGAGAGCGCGTTCGGCAAGCTGGATAAAAACTTCTGCGGATTCGCTTCTTTCCTGCAAAACCGAAGCGCAAGCGTCGGCTAAACTTTTGATTTCACGCAATTTTTCCGCGTCTTTTTTAATCTCAGCGGTTTTGGTTTGCTCGTCCAGAACCGAGAGAAGACGACTCAATTCCCAATCGGCTTGAGCGTCGTATGAAAATTTTTGAGGCGCGGCGTTTGGCGGATTGCTGACGGTCGCCTGCAAAGCGCGAACCAGCATTTTTTTTGTCAAAGGGCGCAAGCCTTCCCAAACACTAACGACTCGCGCGCCAAAATCTTTAATCGTCATCTTTATACTTCCAAGTTTGCTACAAACCGCAGCATTTGTAAATTCGGCAACTACGAACGGCGGGCAGAAACCGAATAACCGCGCAAACGATTATATTCGATTAATTTACTTTGCCCAAAAATTTATCCGATTGAAATGAAACCGGCTTAATCTTTCGGACGAATCAAAATTCGCAAATTGCAGCAATCAATGTGTATCTGCTTCCATTTGTCAATCTTTAAATCAATGACCGCAAGAGCCGCCGTCGGCATTGACTCGATTTCCTGAGTCAGCATCTTCACCAGACCTTCCAAACCGGGATTGTGACCGACGAGCATTACCGATTCGATTTTATCGTCCGATTCGGAAAGGATTTCCAGAAGTCTGTGCGGGCTGGCTTCATAAATTCTTTCGTCAAATTGAATGTCGGCTTTGATATTCGCCGCCTCTTTGACCAAAATCGCCGTCTGCTCGGCTCTTTTTGCGGGCGAACTGATTATCGAATCAATCTGAAATTTGTTCTTGCGAATTATTTCTCCTACCGGCGGCGCCGATTCCAAGCCGCGCTTGTTAAGCGGTCGGTCAAAATCAGCTAAATCCGCGTTTTCCCAGCTCGATTTGGCGTGCCGTAGAATAAAAAGTGTTTTCATAAGCGACTTTGTTTGTGATATTAACC
>CAXSHW010000094.1:216-5130 GCA_964237245.1 uncultured Pyrinomonadaceae bacterium | reverse complement strand
CTAAAAAAAGCGGCGGTTAAAGACTTTAACTTATTTACCAATCATCAACAATCTGTCTAAACAATTCGAGGATAAATTATTTGAACCTTGCGGTCAGCAATTTTACAACGATTGTATTTTAGCCGTTCCCAAATGATTCGTTAAATCTTTTTGTGAGGATAAATTCAAACTTGCTTTTCCTTCTGAAACCGTAACCTTTTACTGCTAATAAAATGAACGCGCGTCTGTAATTTCAATCAAACAGTTATTCAATTTTTTCGGTAAAAAATCCAAAAATCTGTATATAATCTGTTTAAAATTTCCGTTTAGCCTATAATCTTAGGCTTTTTCAGCAAGGAATAATGTTTGCATCAATTAAGTAAAGAAAACTCTGTTTCCTATCGCTTTTATTCAAAGAAGGAGTTTAGGGGAAGATAATTTTCACGCCAAAACAAGGAGTAATTTATGAAAAAAATGAGAGAAATGGTTGTTGCATCACAACAGAATTCGATTGCGGAATTTGATATTCCATCGGTTCAGAAGAATGCAACCAAACGCATCGGTCTGTCAAATGCCTTATTGACTTTGACGCTGCTCTTACTGTTGTTTCCGATTATGGTTGCAGCTCAAGCAGTGTCAGGCGTAACAGGCGTGGTGACGGACTCGGCAGGCGCAGTAGTGCCGGGCGTAAATGTTGTTTTATTAGACACTAAAACCTCGAAAGAACTTACAACGAAAACAAACGACCAGGGAGTTTATATTTTTGGAAACGTCCCTCCGGGAGAAGGTTATAAAATTACTTTTTCTATTGCGAACTTCCAATCATTCGTGATTTCGGACGTTTCGCTCGGAGTCGCCAGAACTGAATCTCAAAATGCGGTTCTGGTTGCCGGCGGAGTTGGCGCGACTGTTGAAGTGGTTGCCGCTCCCGGCGATACCTTAAATACAACAGACGCAAGTATCGGTAACATTATTGACACCCGTCAGTTAAGAGAGCTTCCGATTCAAATTCGCAGTTCTCCGGCATCCCTTATCGGATTACAGCCCGGCGTAGTCGGAAATAATGTAGGAACGGGATCTACGAACCGTGTCGGTTCAGTTACGGGTTCACGCGCCGACCAGGGAAATATCACGGTTGACGGAATTGACGCCAATGACCAGGCTACCGGACAGGCGTTTGCAACAGTAGGTAACGCTCCGATTGACGCGATCCAAGAGTTTCGCGCTGTAACTACAAATCCTAATTCGTCTGAAGGACGCAGCAGCGGCGGTCAAATCGAGATTGTAACCAGAAGCGGCACCAATCAATTTCACGGTAATTTACGTGAGTATAATAGAGTAAAAGAATTGACGGCGAACAGCTTTTTTAATAACAAAACCGGTTTAGAAAGACCGAAACTTATCCGAAACCAGTTTGGCGGTAATTTAGGCGGTCCGTTGCCTTTTCCTCATTTCGGCGAAGGCGGTCCGGTTTTTCATAATGGAAAAGATAAATTGTTCTTCTTTTTCGACTATGAAGGACGACGTGACGCCGCAGATGCTACATACACCCAAATCGTTCCTTTAGACAGTTTTAGAAATGGCGGATTAAGTTTTATTAATAATACTGCGGGCTGCACTTCAGCCAGTCGGCAAGATACTACTCCGCAGTGCATAACGACTCTTACGCCGACACAGCTTCGCGCATTAGATCCCAAAGGAATCGGCGCTGATCAATCTCTTTTGAATTTTATTAACAGTCGTTATCCACACGCAAATGATTTGACTCTCGGCAATGGCGTTAATACCGGAGGATTTAGATTTAACACGCCGACAAACAGAACCGATAATACTTACACTACGCGCATTGACGGAAATATAACGGATAAACAGAAAGTTTTCGTAAGACTTAATGTAGTTCGCGCGCATTATACGGACACGGTTAATACCGTTGCGCGACAATTTCCGGGAGACCCGGAATCCGGCACAATCGTAGTAAGCGATTATTCAGTAGCAGCCGGATACAGCGCGGTTATCAGTAATTCGCTTTTCAATCAATTTACGGTTGGTAATTCACATTCAGCTTTAGATTTTCAAAGTCCGTTCGCTCCGGCATTTCCGAATATTTTCAGTTTTGGCGGTGGAATTTCAGCCCCGTATGCTGGTATTGATTCTCAAAGTCGCATAGTGGATACACCTACAATCCGAGATGATGCCACTTATACCAAAGGCGGACATACTTTTTTATTTGGTGTTCAGTTCAAACCGATTCGTTCGCAGTCAGGGCTGGTTAATGACTTTAATACTGTGGGCATCGGACTCGGAGGTAATACGGCGGCGTTAAGCGCGGATTTGAGACCTGCCACAATTAGAGCCGATACATCAACCGATACAACAGCTTCATCGGCATTTGACAGCGCATTTGCTTTCATACTGGGACGAGTAGGATCAATTGCAACTAATTTTAACTATAGTCCGACAGGTCAAGCCTATGCACCGGGAACCGGAAAATCACGCTTGTTCCGTTACAATGAATACGAATTCTATGTACAGGACAATTGGAAAGTTAGGAGCGATTTGACCATCAACCTTGGTTTGCGTTACCAGCTTTATCCGGCACCGTATGAAGCTAATGGTTTTCAGGCAGCTAATGACGTGGATTTAGATCAGTTATTTGCTAAAAGAGTAGCAAATGCCGCAGCCGGAATCAGTGGAGACTCCGCCGAACCTTTTCTTTCTTATAATTTAATCGGTAAGGCGAATAATGGTCGTCCGTATTATGCAACCGACAAGAATAATTTCGGTCCGCGTATCGGTTTTGCTTACAATCCGTCTTTCAATGGCGGTATCTTAGGCGGAATATTCGGCGACAGAAAAACCGTAATTCGCGGCGGCGCTTCGAAAGTTTATGATCGCGTATCGGGTGCGGTTACTTTTATTGCTGACCAGGTTTCTTATATATTTGACAATTCTGCGACTACTTCGTTCGGCGGCGCTCTTGCCGCTCGCACAGATTTGTTGAACGATCCGCGATTTACAGGTTTGACCACATTGCCCGTGCAAAACATTGCTCCGACAATTACCAGACCGAATATCCCTTTTGTAGATAATGGTTATCCGTATGGAAATCAAGAAGGACAAACGAACTACGCAATTGCTCAAAATTTCAAAGTTCCTGAATCTTATGAATATAGTTTAGGATTCCAACGCGAATTGCCCGGTAATTTTTTAATTGATGTGTCGTATGTCGGACGTAAAGGACGCAAGTTGTTTACCCAAGCCGATGCGGCGCAATTATTAGACTTTAAAGACCCGGCATCCGGTCAGTTTTTAATAGCCGCGTTGAACAACATTCAATCTCAGCTTTTAGCCGGAACTGCCGCTCTTAGCGTTACAAGCGTGCCGTTTTTTGAAAATCAGGCTAATGCTGCGGCTTTGTTAAACTATGGACGAAACTGTCAGGCTTTGGTCGGAAGAAGTTGCACATCTTATATTGCCAATCGGTATCAAAGTTTAATCAGAATCGGAGATGCTTCCGATACTGTTCAAGCTCTGAATGCTTTAGGGTTACTTAATAATAACGTCGGTCTGAGCGCGCAATTCTCAACCAATGCTTATATTACTAATCTTGGCAAATCGGATTACAACGGGTTGCTGATAAGTTTGCAAAAACGTTTTTCGCAAGGTTATCAGTTTGACTTCAATTATACTTTTTCAAATTCAAAGGATAACAACTCGACCGTAGCAAATACAGTGTTTGGCGGGTTAATTTGTGACTTGAGAAATCCTGATATTTGTCGCGGACCTTCTGACTTTGATATACGTCACCTGGTAAACGTGAATGGAATCTTTGAGCTTCCCTTCGGACGTGGAAAATACTTCGGAAAAAATTCAAATGGCTTCGTAAATTCTATAATCGGCGGTTTTTCCTTTTCGGGAATTTATACTTACCGTTCCGGTTTGCCGTTTGGCACGACTACCGGAGCTTATCCGGTAGGATTTGTTCTAAATAGTCCGGCGGTGTTTATTGGTGATGCTTCCTCCGTTTCAGGAAATATCCAAAATGTAGGAAGTGCTATTAACTTCTTTGGTGACCAATCCGCAGCGGCTCGCGCCACATTCCGCAATCCTATGAACGGAGAAATCGGTACGCGAAACAACCTGCGTGGTCCAAGTTTCTGGAATTTAGATTTAGGTGTCCAAAAGAATTTCAGATTGCCGTTTGAAGGACAGCGTTTGCAGCTTCGCGCAGATGCCTTCAACGTATTTAACCATAATGCTTTTAATTTACCGGCGGCGAATTTTAACTCGCCTTCTACTTTCGGGCAAATTACCAGCAGCGCGACTTCGCCTCGCGTAATCCAATTGGCGATTCGTTACGACTTTTAATTTAGTCAACTTATAGTTGACTAATTAATCGGAAATAACATTAAAAGGTTTCTCAAGCAATTGAGAAACCTTTTTTCTTTTATATAAAGGCAACGAAAATCAGATGTTCGGAAAACCGGAGAATCTTCTTTTTAGCAAATTATTCAGAACCGGTAAGAATTGCCTGAATTCCGTATTTTATTTAGGATTTGGCGAAAACAAAACTTAAGCTTTAATATATCAGTAAATGAAAACCCAAAAGCTCGCCGCCATTGACATCGGTTCAAATTCCTTAAAACTCGTAATTGTCGAAGCTGCCGCCAGCGATTCTTTTACTGTTTTGCTTCAAGAGCGCGAGCGCGTCAGACTCGGACACGAAACGCTGCGAAATAAATTTTTATCAGCCGAAGCGATAAATCTTTCGGCTGAAGCGATTGCGAAATTTCGTTCAATCGCCGAAAGTCGAAGCGTTCATTCGATAATCGCCGTTGCGACGGCTTCGGTCAGAGAAGCGAAAAACGCTTCGGAATTCGTGCGCGAAATCGAAAATCGGACGGGCGTTCACATTGATGTTTTGTCTTCAATCGA
>CAXSHW010000094.1:0-206 GCA_964237245.1 uncultured Pyrinomonadaceae bacterium | reverse complement strand
CAGATTAATCGGCGTGGCGGCGGCGCAGTTTTTCGGCGCGAGCGAAAGTTCGCTGATAAACATTGACATCGGCGGCGGTTCGACCGAGTTGTCGTGGATGAAAAACGGCGAACCGCACAAACTTTTTTCAATGAAACTAGGCGCGGTCGGATTGACGGAAAAATATATTTTCAGCAATCCGCCGAAAAATAAGGAAATCAAAAATC
>CAXSHW010000093.1:0-15512 GCA_964237245.1 uncultured Pyrinomonadaceae bacterium | reverse complement strand
GTTCGGTGATGTGTTCGTCGCGTCCGGTGAACGAAACGGGTTGAAATGACACAAATGAAACTTTCTTCGGATTTTCGAGCGCGAAACGCACAATCGAACCGACCTGATCGTTATTGACGCCATTAACAAGAGTTGTAACGAGAACGATGTCAACGCCCGCTTCGTGCAAGTTGTTGATTGCTCTCAGTTTAACGTCAAACAAGTTGCCGACCTGACGATGCGAATTGGCGTCGTTGCCGATTCCGTCGAACTGCAAATAAACGAAACGAAGACCGGCTTCGGCGGCTTCGCGGCAGAATTCTTTCGATTTGGCGAATTCGATGCCGTTGGTCGCGGCTTGCACCGAGTTGTAACCGACTTTACGCGCATAACGAATCGCTTCGAGAAAATAAGGCGAAAGCGTCGGTTCGCCGCCCGAATACTGCACCGACATCTGACGGCGCGGTTTAATCGAAATCGCGTTGTCGAGGATTTCCTTGACATCTTCCATCGAAAGCTCGTGGACAAACCCGACCTGATTCGCGTCCATAAAACACGGGTCGCACATCATATTGCAGCGGTTCGTCAAATCAACCGTCAAAACCGCGCCGCGCCCGTATTTAATCGTCGAAGAGCCGTGATTGTGCAATTTTTCGTCGTTATGCGCCTGAATGTCGCGTCCGGGAAACAGCGATTCGATGTGCTGCAAAAACTTTGAGTCAATCGCCATCAAATCTTCAAAATGTCCGTGCGTCGGGCAATCTTTAATCATCCAGATTTGACCGTCGCGTTCGATAATCTGTGCTTTGATTTCACCGACTTTTTCGTTGACCAGCAGCGAAACGTCTTGTTTTCCGCTTAAAATATCTTCACGCGCTTCGATTACACAGTTTGGACAAAGCGAATCGGTAGTGCGCGGAAAACCGAGCGTCGGTTTAGTTTTTTGCCATGACTTAAGCAACGGCTTGTCAGACCATTTGGGTATAAAGGACGGATTGGGCTTAAATTGATTGACTGATTTAATTGCTTTAAAGGCGCCGTCCGCCACAATAGTCAAGCCTTTTTCAAAATGTTTTATAGCTCTCATAATTAAAATCTCTCCGAGATATTGCGTTATTAAAAATTTGATGGAAGTGATTTACGACTTTCGTAAATCATAAAAACCAAAATATCTTTTTAGGTAAAATCTATTTGCCAAAAAGTAATTTAATTCGTAGAAACTGAAGACTACTAACTTTCTGCATCAATATATTAACTGCAAAAGTCGTGCCGATGATTTAATCATTATAAATCGTTTATTTGCAGAGATTAAATTAGATAAAAGAAATCTTGATTTATAAATAGGCGGATCATAATGATACGACTGTCAAAAATAGTTCTACTTTGTTTCTATTTGACGCGCTAAGAAAACATTTCTTCTAAATTATTAATAACTATCTTTTCTCACGACTTAAACCACTGTTTAAAGAATTTCCACAACTTTATATCCTAAAATATATTAGTAGTCGTAGATTTATTAGATATTTATTGTATTCAAAAGTCGGGTGGATTTTCGTTCACCTTAAGTTCACCTTTAAGCAGTTGGTTTACTAATTACCTGAAGAAAAGATTACAAACTATTACAAAAAAACAACTTATGCTTATAAAAAATGTCTTTACACGATATAAACCTTATGCTAAATTTACTTTCACCTTTCAAGCGAAAGTAACTTAATTCAAAAGTTAGCAAGATTCGCCCTTAAAGATTAGAACTAAAATTTAACCTTATGGGATAGAAGACTAATTCTCTCCCAAAAGATTCTATGAGAATTCGATTCGGAACATCCGGTTGGAGAGCAATTATCGCCGACGAGTTCACATATAAAAATGTAGGTGTGGTTTGTGAGGCGATTTGCAGTTATTTGAAAATTAATTCTAACTCGGAACAACAAACTCTGATTGTCGGACACGATTCGAGATTTATGGGCGAAAATTTTGCTGAAAAAGCTTCGCACATTGCTAAACAGAAAGGCTTTCGCGTTTTGCTTTGTGAAACTCCGACACCGACTCCAGCGATTTCACACGCGATCAGAAGCGAAAAAGCAGCGGGCGGAATAAATTTTACGGCTTCGCATAATCCGCCGGAATATCAAGGCATAAAATTTTCGACCGCCGACGGCGCACCGGCTCTACCGGAAGTAACGAAACAGATAGAAGAAAGTATTGAAAACACGCCGAATGTTAAAGACACAAATAGCGGAACGATTGAAAGCTTTGATGCGCGCGACGGTTATCTCAATGATTTGAAAACTAAGATTCGTTTCGACGAAATCGCAAAGGCAAAAGGCAGATACGCTTACGACGCGCTCTGGGGAACGGGTCGAGATTATTTAGATAAAATCCTGCGCGACAACGGTTTAGAAGTCGAAACAATTCACGATTGGCGCGATGTAACTTTTGGCGGACGTTCACCTGAACCTAGTGAAGATCATTTAAAAGAACTCATTGAAACAGTCAAAAATAAAAATTTGACTTTGGGGCTTTCGACCGATGGGGACGGCGACAGATTCGGAATCATTGACAGCAACGGCAAATTTATCGAGCCGAATCAACTGATTGCGATTTTGACAGATTATTTGGCTGAAAGCCGCGGATGGAAGGAAGGTGTGGCGCGCAGCGTAGCGACATCGCATCTGGTTGACAGAGTCGCCGAAAATCGCGGATTGAAATTATACGAAACGCCGGTCGGATTCAAATATATCGGCGAATTGATCAACGAAGACAAGATTATTTTGGGCGGAGAAGAATCCGCAGGTCTTTCCATCAAAGGACATTATCCCGAAAAGGACGGCATTCTGGCTTGTTTGCTCGCAGCAGAAGCGGTTGCGGCGCGCGGAAAAAGTTTGACCGAGCAGTTAGAAGAACTTTACAGCCGTGTCGGAAAATTGGAAAACGCCAAAATCGGTGTCAAATTGACCGACGAAATCGCCGAAAGTTTGAAAGGAAAGTTGGCGCAAGAGCCGTCGGAAATCGGCGGAAAAAAAATTGACAGCATAGATCGAATAGACGGCGTGAGATTTACTTTTGCCGATAAAAGCTGGATGCTGATGCGTCCGTCAGGCACAGAGCCGTTAGTTAGAATTTACGCAGAAGCTGAAAATAAAGATGTTTTGGAGGTGCTAATTGAGCAAGGTCGTCGCTACTTACTGGGATAATTCAACTGCGGTTTTTTCTGCCAACGTTCGCGGGAAAAACGTGAAACGCACGGAAACCGCAATGCCGCAATGGTTCGTTTTTGTCGCAATCGCGTCAATAACAATGATGCTTTGTATGGCTATTAACCTTCGCGCTTATTCGGAAATGAGCGCTGAAGCGGAACAAAACCAACGCCTAAGCGTGCAACTTGAAAGTTTGACCAATGAAAATTTGGCTATTCAAGAACAAGTTCACAATTTGAAAATTGATTCAAGTTTTGTCGAGCAGGAAGCTCGCAAAATCGGTCTGAGTCGTCCGAATGAAAAGATTCCCGTGTCGGCAAACTAATTTGCGGAGAATTATTAGCCAACACATTTTACCCTGTCCGTAACCAATCCGCCTTTTGCCTATCCGCTCCGCTTTGCCTACAGTTGAGCCTTCCGCCAAATTCGCGGCTGATGTTTCCCGAACATCAGCCGCTACTCCTTTTAAATCACAAACTTTTTCGATTTACTAATTACCACGGACGCTTTACTATATAAATATAAATGAGCGATTTCCGAATTTTCTATTCGCCTTACTATTACGCCGACATTGGCGAAAATCACGTTTTTCCGATAAAAAAATTTGAACTCGTGCGTGACAAACTTCTCGCCGAAGGAACTCTACAATCATCGGAAGTTTTTGAGCCGCAACCGGCGGAAATTGAAGATGTTTTATTGGTTCACAACGAAGATTATGTGTCCCGATTGCGAAATGGAGAATTGACCGCGAAAGAAGTTCGCAAACTCGGTTTGCCGTGGTCTGAATCGCTGGTGCGTCGAACTTTTTTAGCTGTTTCTGGAACAATTAATGCGGCGCGACACGCATTAATAAACGGCATCGCGTCAAATCTGGCTGGCGGAACGCATCACGCATTTTCCGATAGAGGCGAAGGCTTTTGCGTCTTAAACGATGTTGCCGTCGCAATCGAAGTTTTAAGAAAAGAAAACCTGGCGAAAAGATTTCTTATAATTGACTGCGATGTGCATCAAGGCAACGGCACGGCATTTATTTACAAGACAGACGAACCGGTTTTCACATTTTCGATGCACGGCGCGAAAAATTATCCGCTTTTCAAAGAAATTTCAAATCTCGACATCGAATTGCCCGACAAAACCGCCGACAAAGAATATCTCGAAACACTAAGCGAAGCTCTGCCGCGCATTTTTCTGCACGACCCGGACATCGTTTTTTATCTCGGCGGCGCAGACCCTTTTGAAAAAGACAAACTCGGACGACTTTCTCTGACATTTGAAGGTTTGATAAAGCGCGACGAGATGGTTTTGAGGTTTGCAAAAGAGCGCGATGTTCCGATTGTTACGCTAATGAGCGGCGGTTACGGCAAAGATATTAACGATACGGTTGAGATTCACTCCAACACGATTCGCGCGGTGAAAAAAGTGTTTGCGAATTCTCAGATTCAAAACGCTTTTGCTTAATTTCAGCCGGACAAACAAAATCAAAAAGGTTTCGCTAAAAATTCAAGTATCAATTTCATTGCCTTTTCAACAATTTCCTTTTCGCTCTTGAAAGCCAGCATTTTCAGCGCGTCTTCGGCTTTAACCCAGCGAGCTTCGGCGATTTCAAAATCGTGATTCGCAACGTCGCCCGCGAGATATTTCAGCAGGAAAAAATGCACGAATTTGTGAAACCTGACGCGCTCGCTTTTGTAATCGCCGACATACCAGTATTCGATTGTTTCTATTTTATCAAGCAATTCGGTCTCAATTCCGGCTTCTTCGCGCACTTCTCGAAGCGCCGCGATTTCAGGTGTTTCGCCTTCATCAATTAAACCTTTCGGCAACTGCCAACGCAGACTCGGATTGACGGAAACGATTGCGATTTCGTAACCGGAATCGTTTGCGCGAAAAGCTGCGCCGCCTGCTGAAATTTGTTCGAGCGTTTGAATTTTCGAGGCTTTCTTTAAATTTTCGTCGTTCATTTTTTGACGGCTTCTTCGATTGCGTCGTCTAATTCCACTTTGATAATTTCGTCAAATCCGACGAATCTATTTATAGGATTTCCGTTTCTGTCAAAAACGACGGTTTGCGGAATAGCATTGTCATCTCCGAGTAAAACGCCTGTGAGTTCGTCTTGCGGATAAGCCAAAAGGTAATTGATTTTTAATTTTTCGACAAATGAAGGAATTTTCGGTTTATCTTCTTCGCCGCCGACGTGCAACCCGATGACTTTCAAGTCAGCATATTTATTTTGCAGCTCAACAAGGTGCGGAATTTCTTCCAGACACGGCGGGCAATACGTCGCCCAAAAATCCAGAACGACAATTTTCCCTTTGTATTCGCCGAGCGTCTGCGTCTTTCCGTCAAAAAGCGTCCAGCCTAAATTTTCGACGTTTTTGCTGGGCGGCATCGGCAGATTTGTTTGCGGAATGTTGTTTATTGAAACGGGTTTATTTGAAACGGAAACCGGCGCGGCAGCCGGACGACACGCTAAAGCGAGAGAAATATAAACGGCAAAAATTAGAAAACAAAAACGTTTCATTTTGATTCACAAATCATTTTACACGAATTTCTTTTTTGTTTCATTCGTGCTATTCGTGTTAGCGCGTGACTGAGTTTTATCCGAAAAAAATAGCTGAAAGATTTCACGCGCCGAAAAATGTCGGCGTTGCGGCTGGCGCGAACTGTGTCGGCACGAACGCGACTTTTGTTTGCGGCGCGGCTTTGCGAATCAGTTTGCGGATTGAAAAGGACACGAAAAAAATTGTCGAGGCGAAATTTAAAACCAACGGCTGCGGCTATTTGATTGCATCGGCGGACGTTTTGACGGAAAAAATCGACGGCAAAAAATTGAACGAGCTTCACAGTTTGGATAAAAGCGTTTTACGAAATTTTGTTGAAAGCGAACTCGGCGAATTTGAAAGTCATCGCGCTCATTGTTTGAAGTTGTGCCTTGAAACTTTGCAAGACGCTTTTGCGGATTTTCGCCGTTCACAGATTGAAGAATTCGCGGGCGAAAAAGCTCTGACTTGCACTTGTTTCGGTGTTTCAGAAGAAACGATTGAAAATTTAATCGAACAAAAATCGCTCGAAACCGTCGAAGAAGTTACAGACATTTGCAAAGCCGGCGGCGGCTGCGGCTCTTGTCAGCCTTTGATTCAAGACATTTTGGATGTTTACTGGCGCGAGAGATAGAAAAATTGTTAAGAAGCAGTTTCAAAACTCCAATATAAATATTGAAAAGAACAACTGAACTGTTACTTATTCACTGTTCACTGTTCGCTGTTTTTCAGGAAAGATAGTGCTATTTTCTGAAAAATCGGTGAATAGTTGACAGCGAACAGTGAATATTTTCCTCCGACGTTTTCAAACTGTCGGGTTTTCAAACTGCTTCTTATAAAAAGATTCGTTTTCGGGCAAAAATCTTTCGTGCTATAATTGCGGAAGTTAATTTTAATTGCCTATTCAAAGTTAGATTTTATTTACATATCAAGGAAATTTTCACTCGAAATTAAGATTCAAAAATGGACGATCCTGCCAGTAGTTTTTTTCTTTTCTACCTTTTCAACGAAGAAACAATCGCTTCCGCCAATTTTACCGAAATAGCAATCAAGCTCGCGTCGGTGATCGTAATCGTCGCGCTCAACGGTTTTTTCGTCGCGTCCGAATTCGCGCTTGTTTCCGTCAGGCGCAGCCGCATCGAAACGCGCGCCGAAGAAGGAAACAAAAACGCGCTCGCCGTTTTGCGGCTGCTCGATAATCCGACGCTTTTTATTTCCGCCGTGCAGCTTGGCGTAACGCTCGCGTCGCTGGCGCTCGGCTGGTTGGGCGAAGCGACCATCGCGCAGCTTCTTGAACCCGTCGCCGAACGAATCGCCAGCGAAGGAACTGCCGCTTACATCGCGCACGGCGTCGCCATTTTCATTTCGTTTGCGATTATTACGTTTCTGCACGTTACTTTCGGCGAACTCGTGCCGAAAATGTTCGCGCTCGAAAAAGCCGAAAATTTCGCGCTGCTCGCGGCGCGTCCGCTCGGCTTTTTCGCCAAAGTATTTTCGCCGATTCTCTGGATTTTAAACACAGTCGGCGGCGCGGTCGGCAAACTCCTTGGTTTGAGTTCGTCGCTCGACCACGCTTCGATTTACACGGAAGACGAGATTCGCCAGCTCGTCAAATTATCGCGCGAAAGCGGGCATCTAAATGAGGAAGAACAGAAATTAATTAATCAGGTTTTCGATTTTTCCGAGACGACCGTCAAAGAAGCGATGAGTCCGCGCACGGCAATCGTGGCGATTCCCGCTACCTCGACGCTCGAACAAATCGCCGAAGCCTTTCGCCGTCACGGTTATTCGCGCCTGCCGGTTTATCGAGAATCGCTCGACGATATTTTGGGCGTCATTCACAGCAAAGATGTGATGCAGTATTTATTGCTGCGTCCGAAATTTTTCAAAATCGAGCGAGTTTTGAAAAAGCCGCTTTATGTCGTTGACACGGCGCGGCTCGAAGACGTTTTGCGGCAGATGCAGAAAGCGAAATCACATTTCGGTTTTGTCGTTGACGAACACGGCGGCGTCGAAGGAATTATCACTCTGGAAGATTTGTTGGAAGAAATCGTCGGCGAAATTTCCGACGAACACGACGAAGAAATCAACGAACAAATCGCCGAACAATCCGACGGAAGTTTTGTGCTTGACGGAGGTTTGGCAATCAAAGATTTGAATCGCCGCCTAAATTTGGAAATTCCGGCTTCGGAGGCTTACACGACGGTCGCCGGATTTTTGTTGAGCGAAGCCGGAGAAATCTTAAACGAAGGCGAAACAGTGCGTTTCAACGGTCACATTTTCCACGTCGAAAAAGTTGATAAACGCCGCATTTTAAAGGTGCGGATGGAAAAATCTTAAGCTGACAATAATTGATCCGGCTCAAAATTTTCAGGCAGAAGTGAAATAATGACAATTTATCTCTTCTGCCTTTCCTTTTTGTTTTTCAACACGATTCGGGCTAAATTTATCAGATAAGTTTTTCAAGTTTATTTTAATGGAGCAATTATAAAATGAGTTTAATCGAACAAATTCGGGCGCGTGAAATTTTGGATTCGCGCGGAAATCCGACGGTCGAAGCGGAAGTTATTTTGGAAGACGGAACGCAGGGACGCGCGGCAGTTCCGTCGGGCGCGTCAACCGGCGAAAACGAAGCGGTCGAGCTGCGCGACGGCGACAAAAAAAGATATTTGGGCAAAGGCGTTTTAACGGCGGTCGAAAATATCAATGAAAAAATCGCTTACGAAATCGAAGGTTTTGACGCGCTCGATCAGACTTTGATTGACGAAACTTTAATCAAGTTGGACGGAACGCTAAACAAATCAAGTTTGGGCGCGAACGCTCTGCTCGCCGTTTCGATGGCGACGGCGCGTGCTGCCGCAGCGTTTTTGGATCTGCCGCTTTACCGTTATCTCGGCGGCGTCAGCGCGAGAACTCTGCCTGTGCCGATGATGAATATTATCAACGGCGGCGCGCACGCCGACAATAACGTGGATTTTCAGGAATTTATGATAATGCCCGTCGGCGCGGAAAGTTTTAAGGAAGCTCTGCGGGCTGGCGCAGAAATTTTTCACAATCTTAAATCGGTTTTGAAATCGCGCGGCTACGCGACTTCGGTCGGCGATGAGGGAGGATTCGCGCCAAATTTAAAGTCGAACGAAGAAGCGATTGAAACGATTCTCGAAGCGATTGAAAAAGCCGGTTATAAAGCCGGTGAAAATATTATGATCGCGCTCGATCCGGCTTCGAGCGAGTTTTTCAAAGACGGCAAATACGTTTTCAAAAAGTCCGATAAACGCGAATTGTCGAGCGAAGAAATGGCGGATTACTGGATTTCGTGGACGGAAAAATATCCGATTATCTCCATCGAAGACGGAATGGCGGAAAACGATTGGGACGGCTGGAAATATCTAAACGGCAAAATCGGCAGAAAAATTCAGCTTGTCGGCGACGATCTTTTTGTCACCAATACTAAATTTTTACAGCGCGGAATTGACGAATCGGCGGCGAACTCGATTTTGATTAAAGTCAATCAAATCGGCACTCTGACCGAAACTCTCGACACTATCGAACTCGCCAAAACAAACAATATGACGTGCGTCATCTCGCATCGTTCGGGCGAAACCGAAGATGCGTTTATCGCCGATTTAGCAGTTGCGACCAACGCCGGACAAATCAAAACCGGAAGTTTGTCGCGCTCCGACCGCATTGCAAAATACAATCAGTTATTGAGAATCGAAGAAGATTTGGGCGACAGCGCGAAATATCTCGGACGCAAAGCGTTTTATCAAATCAAAGGTTAATTTAAATTAGCCGCGAACAAACACGAAAGAACACGAAAATTTTTGATTCTTATTTCGTGAATTTTCGTGTTTGTTCGCGGCTGAAATATCTTATGAAAATCCTAATTATCGGCGGAACGAAATTTCTCGGTCGCCATTTGGTTGCGGCGGCGCAAGCGAAAAATCACGAAGTTACGCTTTTTCATCGCGGAAAGCATCTCTCGGAAGGCATCGAAGCGGTCGAGGAAATTTTCGGCGACCGCAATCAGGATTTGGACAAACTGGAAAATCGGCACTGGGACGCTTGTCTCGATACGAGCGGTTATTTGCCGCAAACGGTGAAAGCGTCGGCGGAAGCGTTGAAAAATTCGGTCGAGCAATACGTTTTCATTTCCAGCATTTCCGCATACGCCGATTTTAGCGATTCCGATTATGATGAGTCCGCGCCGCTTGCGGTTTTAAGCGAAGAACAAAAAGTCAAAGCCGGTAAAATTGACCCGAAAGGTGAAATTACCGCCGTCGCTCTTGAAGATATGTATGGCGCGTTGAAATTTTTGTGCGAAAGGGAAGTTTCGGATGCTTTTCCCGAAAAAAAATTAATCATTCGTTCCGGTTTGATTGTCGGTTCATACGATTCGACCGACCGTTTTACATATTGGGTGATGCGTGTCGCGCAAGGCGGCGAAGTTCTCGCGCCGGGAAATTCAAACCGATTTATCCAACTCATTGACGCACGCGATTTAGCCGAATGGATTATCAAAATGATTGGAGACAAGCAAAGCGGAATTTACAACGTAACGGGCAAACCGTTTGAGTTGACAATGGAAATGATGCTCGAACAAATCAAAACTGTCAGCCAAAGCGACGCATCTTTCACCTGGGTTGAAGAAGATTTTCTCAATCGGGAAAAAGTTCGGGAATGGAGCGAAATGCCGCTTTATATGCCGGAATCCGTCAAGGAAATGCAAGGTTTTTTGTCGGCGAACATTGATAAAGCGTTGGAAAAGGGTTTGAATTTCCGACCTTTGAGCGACACGATTAGAAATACGCTCGATTGGCGAAAATCCAAAACCGACGCGATGAAATCGGGAATTGACGCCGAAAGAGAAAGAGAGCTTCTTCGCAAATGGCACAAACAACAATAAGTTTTCCGCGTAGAAAACTTTTATGAAGAAAATCTTAATTATCGGTTCGGGCGGCGCGGGCAAATCTACTTTTGCTCGAAAACTTCACGAACTAACCGGCATCGAGTTGATTCATCTCGACAAACTTTACTGGAAACCGAATTGGATCGAAACGCCGAAAGATGAATGGAAAGAGACAATTGAAAGTATAATTGAAAAAGATTCGTGGATAATGGACGGCAATTACGGCGGCACGATGGAAATGAGATTTGCCGCTTGCGACACGGTGATTTTTCTCGATTTGCCGCGCACGATTTGCGTCTGGCGAGCATTGAAAAGGTCTTTGTTTTATAAGAAAAACACTCGTCCCGATATGGCGGCGGGCTGCGCCGAAAAATTTGATTTTGAATATCTCAAGTTTCTGAAATGGATTTGGGATTACCCGACACATACGAAACCGAAAGTCGAAGTTTTGATAAGACGATTTGAAAATAAAAAAACGATAATTCGCATTAACTCGAAAAATGAGTTGAAAGATTTTTTTAATTCATTTGATAAATCAATTTTTGACGGCAAATAGTTGATATTATGGAATGGCAAAACGGCGAATTTACAATCAGCACTGACCGCGAGCGTCTGCAAATTGATGCGATTCACAAATTTTTGTCCGAAGAATCTTATTGGGCGAAAGAAAGAACGCGCGAGCAGACCGAACGGGCGATAAAACATTCCCTATCTTTCGGCGTTTATCAAGGCGAAAATCTTGTCGGGTTTGCGCGGGTTGTAACCGATTACGCGACGTTTGCTTACGTTGGCGACGTTTTTATTCTGGCAGAATTTCGCGGGCAAGGTCTGAGCAAATGGTTGATGGATGTGATAACGAATCATCCTGAATTGCAAAATTTCAGGCGCTGGATTTTGGCGACGAAAGACGCGCACGCGCTCTATGAAAAGTTCGGTTTTACCGCTTTGAATTTTCCCGCGCGCTGGATGGAAAAAACCGCGCCGAATGCTTATTAAAGAAAATTTTGCAGTTTTGACGGTTTTCGATACGAATCTATGCACACAATTAAACTGGGAAGTTGGAGTTTTGGATTTGGAAAAAATATGAACAACGGACGGAAAAGACCGCTTGCGCTGATTATTCTCGACGGTTGGGGTTATTCGCCGAAAAAGGAAGGCAACGCGATTGCGCTGGCGCACACGCCTTTTTACGACGAAATTTCCCGAAATTATCCGCAGACTTTGCTCGCGGCTTCGGGTTTGCGCGTCGGTTTAACGCCGGATACGCCGGGAAGTTCCGAGGTCGGACATTTGAATATCGGCGCGGGAAGAATTGTGCAAACCGATGTCGCAAACATTTCTAACGCTTTGAAAAGCGGCGAGTTTTTTGAAAATAAAATTCTGAAAGACGCTTTTGCCAAAGCGAAAGCAAACAATTCGGCTGTGCATTTAATCGGTTTGCTGTCAGACGGCGATGTTCATTCTTCGCCCGCCAATCTTTTCGCGCTGATTAAAATGGCGAAAAACGAAGGCTTGAAAGATGTGTTTATTCATCCGATTTTAGACGGACGCGACGTTGCGCCGCGCACGGCGGACGTTTATGTCGAAGCGCTCGAAATAAAACTTGCGGACATCGGCATCGGTCAAATCGCCACGCTTTGCGGGCGTTATTACGCGATGGACAAAAATCAAAATTGGGAACGAACGGCGCGCGCTTACACGATGCTCGTTCATTCGGAAGGCGAACGCGCTTTTGACCCGGTAACGGCGATTCGCAGTTCGTTTCTGCGCGGTATTTCGGACGAATTTATCCAGCCGATAGTTTTGGAAGAAAAGCCGGGCGTGCCTCTGGCAAGCGTCAAAAATAACGATTTAGTTGTTTTTTTCAATCATCGTTCCGAACGAATGCGCCAACTCGTCAAATCTCTAATTGGAGACACCGTTGAATTTGCAGCGCTCGGCAAGCCGAAACTCGAAGCCGTTTGTTTGACGGAATACGACCGTATGTTTGAAATTCCGGTCGCTTTCAAGCCGGAAAATGAAACGAATGTGATGGCGAAAGTTTTTGAAGAAAAGGGCGTTTTAAACTGCCGCGTGACGGAGACGGAAAAATATGCGCACGTAACATATTTTCTTAACGGCGGACGTGAAATCGAGCATCCGTGCGAGCAGCGCGTTTTCGTTCAATCGCTGAAAAATTCCGCGTATGAAACTCAGCCTGAAATGCAGTGTTTCAAGGTTACGGACAAATTGCTGCGCGGACTCGAAGCGGGCGAAAATGATGTTTTTATCGTTAATTTAGCCGCGCCCGATATGCTGGCGCACACGGGAAATCTTGAAAAAACCATCGAAGCCGTACAGTTTACAGATACTTGTCTGGGCGGAATAATCGAGAAAATCAGAGAATTAAACGGCGTTGCGATTATTACTTCCGATCACGGAAATTGCGAAGAAATGGCGGATTTGCTGACTGGCGAGCCGAACAACGCGCATACGACAAATCCCGTGCCGTTTCATCTTATTGACGAAAACGCCGTCGGCTTGAAATTGCGCGAAGGCGGAGCGCTGGAAGATGTCGCGCCGACAATTCTGGGAGTTTTGGGAATTGAAAAACCAATCGAAATGACGGGCAGAGATTTGCGGCTGAATTAACAGAAATTCCAAATTTCAAAACCGAAATTTAGTTTTTCATTTAACCTCTCAACTTGAAATTTCAGCGATAATTTTTAATTCTAGAATTTGGAATCTGAAATCTGGAATCTGCAACATTTGAGTTTTAACCCGCAAAACATTTTAGTCGTAAATTTCGGTCAACTCGGCGATGTCGTTTTGAGTTTGCCCGCGCTGCGTGCCGTCAGGGAAAAATTTCCCGATGCGCGGATTACAGCATTGGTCGGAAAAGCGAGCGCGGAAATTATTGAAATCACGGACTTTGTTGACGAAAAAATCGCGGTTGACCGCGTTAAATTGCGCGACAGCCAAAAAATCTGGTCAATCAAGGAAATTTTCAAGCTCGTCAAAGAAATTCGCCGCCGCAAATTCGATTTTATCGTTGACCTTCACAGTCTCTACGAAACAAATCTGCTCGGTTTCGTCTCCGGCGCGAAACATCGTCTTTACATCAATCGTGAAAATCGTTCGCTTGATTTTCTCGCAAATTTTCAACCGAAACCGCCGCGCGAAGACAAAAAACTTCATTTAACCGAACATTATTTGAATCTGCTTAAACCGCTCGGCGTTGAAAACGCGAAACGCTTCGTGCAAATTTGTCCGTCCGGCTCGGACTTTGAAAAGGTGGAAAATCTTTTTCGGGCGTTTGGAGAAAAGCGAATCGTCGGAATGTTTCCCGGCGCGGGACACGCAAGCCGCCGTTGGAGTTTGGACAAATTCGCGCGATTAGCCGAAATTTTATCGAGCGACAGAACACTTCAAACAGTCGTTTTTCTCGGTCCCGAAGAAGCCGAATTGCGCGGCGAAGTCGAAGGAAAATTTCCCGCCGAAACTTTTATCGTTGATAAATTAACTTTGCCGCAGTTTGCGGCGGCACTTTCGCGCGTTCGGGTTTTAATCAGCAACGACACGGGCGCGATGCACCTGGGCGCGATT
Source organism: uncultured Pyrinomonadaceae bacterium (assembly GCA_964237245.1). Lineage (GTDB taxonomy): Bacteria > Acidobacteriota > Blastocatellia > Pyrinomonadales > Pyrinomonadaceae. The sequence continues at coordinate 1,302 of CAXSHW010000093.1, read as the reverse complement.
GTCGGCGCTTCGATTGTTTTAATTTTGGACAAAAGCGCGCCTGATACTTATTTGCCGCTGACCGAAAATCTTTTGGTCGTTCAAAGCGGAACGCTCGCCGAAATCAGCGTCGAGGAAGTTTTGCGGGCAACGCGGAATTTTCTGGCGGACACTAATTTTATCGTTAATGAAAACGGACAAACCTAAAATAATTAAAATGAAAATTCTCATAACGCGGCATTGTTTTTTCGCCGCTTTTTTGTTGTCTATCGCAATGTTCAACGGATGTTTTTCGCGCGGTGAAGGCGGCGGACAGCAATCCGAAACTTCTCAAATCTCCGGCGAAACCGCTTTTGCGATTTCAGCAGCGGACGTTAATCTTGCAAAACCGCTCTAAGTTTCCAAACAGCCGAAGGATGTCGCTTTGTGCGAAAACGTCAATCAAACAATCGAGCAGAGCGAGTTTGCCAATGCGCGTTGGGGCTTGATTGCAATCAGCTTAAAAGACGGGCGAATAGTTTGTGAGCGTGACGCCAGAAAACTTTTTAATCCGGCTTCAATCGAAAAAACTCTCACTTCAATCGTCGCTTTAGACAAACTCGGCGCGGATTTTCGCTGGCAAACGAAAATATACTCAAAAGCGAACGTCGAAAACGGAGTTTTGGACGGCGATTTAACGATTTACGGAACGGGCGCGCCGGATTTCGACAGCGAAAATTTGGAGAATTTAGTCAGTCAGCTTCAAGCGAAAGGCTTAAAACACATCAAAGGAAACATCGTCGGCGACGATAGTTATTTCAAAGGCGATGAAATCGGCGACGGCTGGACCTGGAACGATTTACAATGGCATTACGGCGCGGAAGCGAGCGCTTTGACGTTCAAAGAAAATCAAGCCGACGTTTTTATGAAAGACGGAAAACCGACAGCTTCGACTGATTTTTTGCAGGTTCAAGGCGAACTCAAAACGAAAGAAAACGGCGAAATTGACGCTTTCGGAATTAAGCGCGGACTTGCCGACAACCAAATTTACGTTTGGGGTTACGGCGACAAAGGCGCGGGGAAAATCGCCGTTCATAATCCGGCATTGTGGACGGCAAAAAATCTCAAGGAAACTTTAGAGAAAAAGGGAATTATCATTGACGGCGACGCAAAATCGGTTGATTGGAAATCGGAAAATAAATCGGATGTCGCAAATGCCGTCGAACTCGCTTCGGTTGAAAGCAAAACTCTGGCGGAAATCGTCAACCGGATGAATAAACATTCGGTTAATCTTTACGGCGAACTGCTTTTGCGGCTTTTGGGCAAAAAATTCGGCTCGGAAGG
>CAXSHW010000092.1:13692-15573 GCA_964237245.1 uncultured Pyrinomonadaceae bacterium | reverse complement strand
CGGCGGATTCATTCTTTATTTTTATCAAATATCTGTTCAACTGCGTAAGTCCTAAGAAATATTTTCATTGCAAATTATAAATCTACTACTCTACAATGATTCGGCATATAAGGTTAACATGCCGAATCATTTCACATAACCCGCGAAATTCTGCGCTTATGAGAAAGCGTTCGGGATAATATGCAAATTTTGATAATTATGCAGAATAATTCTGCATAATCATAAGTTCGATAGCTTCTGTTGATTTCGAGGTTGCATCAAATTAGCAAAACAATGCGTTTCATTTCTTTATTTATACTTCTTATAGTTTCGCCTTTGTTGGCTGTGGCGCAGCAATCTAATGAAACTTGTCAAAAACAGCTTGAATATTTATTCGGTCTTTCATCCAAACAGCCGAAAATTTCGTTGCGTGGCGTTCAATGACGAGTCGTTAATTCTAGCGGCGAACCTATTTCCGGTTTGTGCGTATTGCTTATCACAGAAGACGAGCAAAAGTTTGTGGCACAAACAATTACCGACAAGAACGGCAATTTTCGATTTGGCAAAATTCATAAAGGCGAGTATCGTCTTTTAGCAAGAGTCCAGAATTTAGATGGCGCGAGTCCTATAAATTTGCGTATCAAACATAAGAGTGAGTCGAGCGACACTTCGTTTAAAAGCAAAAAGTTAATTTTACATTTAGGGGTTGCGGAATCAACTGACAGTTATACAGAATCACAATAAAAATGGATTTCCGAACAATAATGGGCTGTCGAACAATTCAACTTTGGAAAGATGTATTTTGTTCTTTTTGTTGTTTCCCCTCACTGCCTTGTAGAACTACTGCCTGCGGCAGTGGATTGATTCTCTAATCAATGGACGTGAGGTGAAACAGCTATCTTCTTAAAAGTGTCCTTTCTTTTACTCAGAGTTGTGCGTTGCTGGTTTCGCCCACGTCATCTCAATCGTTATGCCGTTTCCGAATCAAGCATTTGTTTTAATTCTGATTCGTCGAGCGTGTAGATTTCGTTACAAAATCCGCACGTCATTTTTGCGCCTTTATCTTCAGAGAGCATTGACGCGACTTCTTTGCGTCCGAGCGAACTTATTAATGAAACGGCGCGGTCGAACGAGCAGTTGCAGGCAAATTTTACGTCTTTTTCTTCTAAAATTTCAAAATCAATTTCGCCTAAAGCAAGTTTTATTAAATCTTCGGCGGTCGCGCCTTCGCTGATGACTTTGGTGATGTGCGGCGCGTGGCAGATTGTGTCTTCGATCATCGTGATAATGTGTTCGTTCGCGCCCGGCATCATTTGAATCATCACGCCGCCCGAAGCCTTGACGAACGGTTTTTGGTTTTGCAGTAAAACTCCGAGCAAAACTGCCGACGGAATTTGTTCGGATTTTGCCAGATAGTAAGCGAAATCTTCGGCAATTTCGCCGGAGACGATTGGCACAGAACCGACGTAAGGCTCGCGGTAAAGTCCGATGTCGTAGCCGGATTCGCGGAGAACGTAAAACATTCCTTTGCCGATGATTCCCGCAACGTCGAATTTTCCGTTGTCTTTAGGCGGCAGTTCGGCGTGCGGATTTTTAACGAAACCGCGAACTGTGCCGTTCGCAGTCGCTTCGGCGGTGATTCCTTCAACCGCGCCGTCCGATTCGATTTTTACCGTCAAGCGGTCAAATTCTTTGAGACTCGCGCCGAGCAGAAGCGTTCCCGTCAAGACGCGACCGAGCGCGGCGGAAACCGTCGGCGAAGTTTGATGACGGCGAACCGCTTCGGTCGTAATTTCAGTTGTAATTGCCGACATCAAACGAACTGTTCCGTCGGCTGCCGTTCCGTGAATGAGTTTGTCCATAATTTATAGTTTCGGCAATTTTACTCGCTAAAGTCAAACC
>CAXSHW010000092.1:0-13682 GCA_964237245.1 uncultured Pyrinomonadaceae bacterium | reverse complement strand
CCGCATTCGGACGAGAAATTATTTTTCGATTTTATAAAAATTTTTCAAGCTCAGAACATAAGGTTTTACTTTAACTTACGCTCTATTTTGGTTAAATTATTGTTACCGCCACAATATATTGTGTATTTTTTTGTTGACAACCGAATTTGATTTCGGTTATATTGCTTTTCACTTGAGGGAAACCGAACAAATCTTCTCAAGCCAAAATCAAAAATTCAGTTCCGCAAAAATCCGCGTTTTATAAATGCAAAAAGCGGTCAAAAAAATTAAAATATAGTCTAGCTGTCTTTAAAAGGACGCGAAGGAAGGAAAATAAAATGAGTACAGTCTTTGAGCCTGTGGTGTCGGGCGGTTTTGTCGCCAAAAACGGAAAATCAAATGGAAACGGTCAAGCAACCGCTGTCAAGCGCGAAATCAAACCGATTGGTTTGAACGCCTCGAAAGTCGTCGGCAAACGCTATTCGCTGAAAGATAAAAACGGTGAACCGCTCGAAACCTGGACGGACATCGCGCGGCGTGTTGTCGGTCACGTTTCACGCGCCGAGCGAGATTCGATAATGCGCGATTATTTCTACGATTCGATGTTGGAAACAATGTTGAAACGCGAATTCGTTCCGAACACGCCTTGTCTTGTAAACGCCGGAAAACCGAAAGGACAGCTTGCGGCTTGTTTTGTTTTGAACGTGCCGGATTCGATTGAAGGCATTATGGAACACGCGCAGGCGGCGGCGATTATTCACCAAACCGGCGGCGGAACGGGAATGACTTACGAATTTTTGCGACCCGCAGGCGCGATGGTCAATTCGACGCGCGGCGTGGCTTCGGGTCCGGTTTCGTTTATGAATATCGTCAACACGATGACCGAAGTCGTCAAACAAGGCGGTGTTCGCCGCGGCGCGAATATGGGAATGATGCGATGCACGCACCCGGATTTGCTGCGTTTTATTCACGCGAAAAACGACCAGCATTCTTTGACCAATTTCAACATCTCCGTCAACGTTACAGACGCTTTTATGGATGCTGTGGACAACAAACGCTGGTTTCAGACGGAATTTGACGGCGAAGTTTGGACGCAATCTGTTTTTGACCCTTTGACCGGAAAAGATTACGTCGTTTATCGCCGTCCGACGGGCGAAACCGTCACGTTTGCCGACAAGTTAGCATTTGAAACGGCTGATTTATCCGACTGCGCGATTGAAGAAGCGCCAAGCGCGGGAATGATTTACGCGCCCGATATTTGGAACAGGATTATCGCGTCGGCGCACAAATACGCCGAACCCGGAATCGCTTTTATTGACCAGGTGAATCGTCATAATCATATGATGAATTCGATGGGACAAATCTACGCCAGTAATCCGTGTGTTACTGCCGACACTCTGGTTTATACCGATGAAGGCTTAATTCCGATGGGCGAACTTTATAAAACTCAGAAGGATTTTGATGCGGTGGTTGATGCGCGTTACGGTTACGAAAATACATTTCACGCTTCATCGAAGGCATTCAAAACGGGCGTGAAACAAGTTTTCAAACTTTTGACCAAAGAAGGTTATTCGCTTCGCGCCACCGCTGACCATAAAATAATGACCAACAAAGGTTATGTTCCGCTTGGTGAGTTGAAACGCGGCGATAAAGTTCATATTTTGAATCGTAAAGGCGGATTCGGCATAAAAGGTTCGCTTGCGTTGGGAAGGACTTTGGGTTGGTTGGTCGGCGACGGACATTTAGTCAAAAGCACCAAACGCGCCGCGCTGTCATTTTTTGGTGAAGAACAAAATCTCGCTCCCGCTTTCGCCGAATACGTCAGTGAAATGGTTGCGCCTTTAACCGATTCGGACAGAAAAACTTATATGGTTTCCGCTTTAGTTGTTAAAGGCAGAAATGAAAGTCGCATCACTTCGGAAAGACTTTATAAAATTGCCGGTGAAATCGGTTTGACGGAAAATAAACTGCAAGTTCCCGAAACGGTTCTGCGCGGTTCGGAAAATATGCAGCGCGGATTTTTGCAGGCTTTATTTTCGGCTGACGGAACGGTTTCCGGCAATTTGGAAAAAGGTGTCAACGTCCGTTTGACTTCGGTTTCCGGCGAACTACTTGAAGACATTCAAAGATTATTGATAAATTTTGGAATCGCTTCAAAAATTTATCGAAACAGAAGAGATGCCGCGAAGCGAATGTTACCTGATGGAAATGGCGAGTTGAAGGAATATAATTGTCAGGCTTATCATGAACTTTCTGTCAGCAAACAAAATATTCACGTATTTGTCGAAGAGATAGGCTTTTTACAGAAAGCTAAACAAGAGAAACTCCAAAATTTCTTAAAAGATTTAACGCGCGGATTTTACAGTGAAAGTTTTTCGGCAACCATCAAAGATATTGTTGCCGAAGGCGAAGAAGAAGTTTTCGATATAACTGTTCCCGGACCACATTCTTTTGTGGCAAACGGCATTGTTATCTCAAATTGCGGCGAGCAGTTTTTACATTTTTCAAATTCGTGCAACTTAGGAAGTATTGATTTATCGAAGTTTTACAAAAAGGTTGGCGACGGCACAAATGTTGACGAGTCTGTCGAATGGGAACGTCTGGCGCAGGTTACACAACTCAGCACGCAGTTTCTCGATAACGTAATTGATGCCGGAGATTTCCCGCTCGATTCGATTGACGATGTTGTCAAACGCACTCGTCCCGTCGGTTTGGGAATTATGGGTTTTGCCGATTTGTGTCTGAAACTGCAAATTACTTACGGCGAGCAGGCTTCGATTGATTTGATGGAAAAAGTAATGGGTTTTGTCCGCAAAGAAGCGTGGAAAGCGTCTCTGAAAATCGGCGCGGAAAAAGGAACTTTTCCCGAATTTGAAGCGAACCGCGAAGCATATGCGAAATTTATCTACGACGAAATCGGCATTTCACGCGATGTGCCTTTGACGCCGCGCAATTATGAAACGACGACGATTGCGCCGACCGGAACAATTTCGCTGGTTGCGGAAACTTCGAGCGGCTGCGAGCCGAATTTTTCGTGGGCTTACGTTCGTCAGGACACAATCGGAACACGCACTTATGTTCACACATTAGCAGCGGAAGCGCTCGGAATGGAAGTTGACCAGACCGACGAAGAATCAATCAAACGCGCCGCGCAGTTTGTTGTCGAAAACGAAAGCGAACTTCCCGATTATTTCATTTCAGCGTTGAATATCACGTCAAAACAACACGTTCAAGTTCTCGCAGCGGCGCAGAAAAACGTTGACAATTCCGTCTCGAAAACCTGCAACGGCGCGAAAGACGACACAATCGAATCGGTTGACGAGCTTTATCGTCTGGCGCGAGATTTAGGCTGCAAATGCGTTTCCTATTACCGCGACGGCTCGCGCGAAGGTCAGGTTTTGACTCAAATGAAAACCGAAGAAAAGAAAGCGGACACGGGCGAAGCTGAAACAATCGTCGTCGAAGAATGTAACGAAATCACGACGTTTGAAACCGTGTCGCAACCGGATAAAAGTGCAGCGAAACAAAAAATTAAAACCGCGCACGTTGATCGCCCGCGTGAGCTGCAAGGTTCGACCTGGCGCATTCCGTTCGACAACGTTAATTTGTATGTCACGGTCAATCACGACGGGCAAAACGTTTTGGAAGTTTTCGCTACCGGACCGATTTCCGAAGGCGTCGGACTGCTCGCATCAAGAATGCTTCGCGGCGGTTTCGATGTCAAAGAAGTTTCGCGCAGTTTGAATAAAGTGACCGGAACGCACGCCGTCTGGTTTAACGAACGTCTTTTAACTTCGCCCGAACAGGCGATTGCCGAATGTCTGCTTTTAACCGACCGACGCTTGAAAAATTTGCCTGCTTCGGAAAGACAAATGAGCAAAAATCCGGCAATCGAAACAGTTGACGCGCCAAAAGCTGAAACAAAAATGTCGAGCTTAATCGGTGAATGTCCCGAATGTAAAGGACAACTCGAACACGCATCAGGCTGCGATTTCTGCCGCGATTGCGGCTACTCAAAGTGTAAATAGTTTTTAATTGGAAACTAAAAATACGGAATTTAGAATCTAAAATCCAAAGCGAAACGAAGCCTGTTACAGTATGAATTATAACAGGCTCATTTCTTTTAAACCAACTTGAGCCGGTAAAATATCATCCTTAATGCTTAGTTTTCAAAATAAAAAAAAGTTCCCCAAAATAAATAAATGAAAAATTTAACCCGTGTGCTTTTCGGTGCGTGCTTGATAGTTATTTCGGTTGTAAATCTCGCTGTTGCCGGAGAAAACAACTCGAAGCATTCGAGAAAAGCGCAGGAAGCGGTCAAAATTAAAGTTTCGGCTTGGGGACCAAACGAAACGGACATTCAAGCCGCGACAAAAAGAGTTGAAAAAAGTCCTGAGATTGTGAAGGCATTGAGAGGCACAAAGTATCGTTTAATTTCCTTTGATTATATCGAAAATGAAACGGACAAATCTAAAAGTGACGCGCCGCCGACCGACTTCAAAATCACTTTCTACGATTACACAAACGACCGAACTTTTGTCGCCGAGAGCGACTTTGCAGCCGCGAAGCCGATTACCGTGCGCGAAGAAAAATTTCAACCGGGCGTCGGCAGCCAGGAACTTCTCGACGCTTTTGAAGTCATAAAAAACGACGCCGAATTCGGCGCGTTATACAAACAAAAGCAGTTGAAAATTTTTGAAGCGATGCCGCCGATTTCAATGCAGGACGGTGAACGTCTGGTCAATGTCGGTGTAAAAATTTTGTCCGATGGGGAAAATCAGGTAATCGGCATTAGTTTCAAAAACAACAGCATTGTGCGATATAAAGGCAACGCGCCTTTGACATCGAAAGCTACTGCGGACGATTGCGGAATCAATTCCGCAAATCAAGGAAATACGGCTAACGGAACAGCTGGACAATATCAATTGACCGTTTCTCAAAACAATCATCCGCTCTGGGAAATGCTTGTCATACGTCCTTCGGCTTCTTCCGGCAACTCCGAAGAACGCTCCGGTATTGAAGTTCGAGACGTAAAATATAAAGGCAAGTCGGTTTTGAAACGCGGAAACGCGCCGATTTTGAATGTTCAATATGACGGCGACGTTTGCGGTCCGTATCGAGATTGGCAATACAGCGAAGGCTATTTCAACGTTCCGACAGAAGGCGCGATTGATCCCGCGCCCGGCATCAGAATCGTCGCGCCCGGACAAATTCCTCAAACTTCTCTCGATTCCGGCATTGACGCGGGAAACTTCGCGGGCGTCGCCATTTATACGCAAAACGACGAAACAATTTTGGTTTCGGAAATGGACGCCGGATGGTATCGTTACATTTCGGAATGGCGTTTTGCCAATGACGGAACGATTCGTCCGCGTTACGGTTTTAGCTCGACAAATAGTTCGTGCGTTTGTTTCGAGCATCATCATAACGTTTACTGGCGATTTGATTTTGACGTTGTAAGTCCGACAAACAAAATTTTCCAAATTGAGCGCGGGCGCAAATTTATGCAGCCTGTTACGAATGAAACCGCTCGATTGAGAAGTTATCAAACAAATCGCAGCTTTTTGATTCAAAATTCAAACGGTGATGAAGCGTATTTGCTCGTGCCGAGTCTTTCCGACGGCGAAACAAATGATTTCGGCGCCGGCGATTTTTGGTTTTTGAAATATCACGCGGACGTGAGTGGAAAACCGGATGAGCTTGACGATCCGAACGGCGACGAGAAAAAGGCTGTATTGACGCCCTGGTTGGACAATGAATCTCTAATAAATCAAGATGTTGTAGTCTGGTATGCGGCGCATTTTACGCACAATCACGACGGCGAAAGTTTGCTCAACCCGGACCACGACAATCCAAATGTCATTTCAGGCGAACACGTCGTCGGACCGACGCTTCGACCTGTTCGCTGGTAACTGTCAAAAGTTGCGAGATTTAAAGCAAATAAAAAAGGCGAACCTTTTCTCAAGAAGGTTCGCCTTTTTTATTTTTCGTCAGCGCCATTATTCGACTTTGTAGATGACTTTTGTTGCCGCATTGCTTGCGTCGGCAAATACTACGTCAAACTTAATTTTGTTCCAGACGAGAGTTCCGATTCTGACCTCCCCGATACCCGTGAACTCTTTTTGGTTGGTAACGTTTGAAACATTTTCTACTCCGTCAATGGCGATGACGACGTTTTGAGTTTTATAATCTTGACTGATTTTGCCGACTAATTCCTTCATTAAAACTTCTTCATTAAAACTCGGCGCGTATTCGGAAGCATCGGTTAGCTCTGCAAAATCATAATTAATCTCGGAGACACTTAAATTATCAGGATTGACTTTGACATCAAACCTCATCGGCAATTGATTATTTTCACCTTTTAAAACACAAAAACCGTTTCCTTTCAAGCCGATTTGATTTTTTGAAATTCTGTATTCTTCGACCGCATTTAATTTTACCGAAACATTTTCGTTCGCTAAATCCGTTTTTAATTTTCTTTGTAGATTATTAACAACAAGCGTTTGAATTTGTTTTTTATCGGCTGAAGCGAATGCGCTCGAAAAAGTCGTTAGCAGAATAACGAAATGACTAAACTTCTCAATGTTAAACGGCGCGATTGTGTGTTCATACTGTTAAATCTCCCGCCGATTGGCTTTGCAAGCATTGTGCCAATTGTTGTTTATGAAAAAGACCGCGAATTTTTCATAAATTCACACGGAAAAGCGTTTTTTGTATGAAATCAAAACATCTCGGTCGGCATTAAAATCGAACGAACCAACCGTATTTGCCTCGAAAACACGCTTGTCCTTTTGCAATTTTTGATAAAAATGCGAAAATTACAAACTTATGCCGCCCGTAGAAAATTTAACCGAGAAAATCTTAGAAGGTGAAACGCGCAGCGTCGCGCGGGCGATAACGAAAGTTGAGAACGGCGCGGCTGACGCAGCCGAGTTGATGAAAGCGATTTTTCCGAAAACCGGAAATGCCCTCGTTATCGGCATTACAGGTTCGCCCGGCGCGGGAAAATCTTCGCTCGTTGATAAATTGGCAATGTTTTACCGCGAAAAGGGCGAGCGAATCGGAATCGTTTGCATTGATCCTTCGAGTCCGTTTTCCGGCGGCGCGATTTTGGGCGACCGCATCCGAATGCAGGCGCTCGGATTAGACAAAAACGTCTTTATTCGCTCGATGGCGACGCGCGGAAATCTCGGCGGACTTTCACGCGCGACAGTTGACGCGGTAGCAATTTTAGACGCTGCCGGCTTTAATAAAATCATCGTCGAAACAGTCGGCGTCGGACAGGACGAAGTGGAAATCGTCAAAACCGCAGACGTTTCCGTCGTCGTTTTAGTTCCCGGAATGGGCGATGATATTCAAGCGATAAAAGCCGGAATTATGGAAATCGGCGACGTTTTCGTCATCAATAAAGCCGACCGCGAAGGAGTTCTCAGAACCGAAAAAGAACTCGAAGCATTATTAAATTTGGCGCATCGCCCTGATTTCTGGATGCCGCCGATTGTCAAAACCGTAGCGACGGAAAACAGAGGCATCGAAGATTTATCAAAAGCCATCGAAAGTTATTACGCTTTTCAAAGAGAAGGTGAAGCAAGTCTGACGAGAAGAAAAGACATTGCAAAGTGGCGTTTGCTCGAACTTCTGCGAGAAACATTGCTCGCGCAAACGCTGAATAAAAACGGAACAAGCGAAAAACTGGAAAATCTCGCGCTCGAAGTTGCAGAGAAAAAACGCGATCCGTATTCGGCAGTCGAGGAAATCTTAAATTCAACAAGTAGTAGGTAAGTTTATATGAAATGTATTCTAAAAAATATAAAGTCAGTACTTTTACTTCTATGTTTTATGTTTCTCACATCGTCCGTTATTTCTGCACAAAAGTATAAGCACAAATCCGAGGCTGAACTTGCACGGATGACGCCTTCACAGCGCGTTGATGAATGGGTAAATGAGGATTTGTATCACAGATATGATGTGTTGGATCCTCAACGAGATTTAATCAGAAAATATGTTTTAAGTGATGCCTTGAAATCTTTGCCGCGCCTGATTGAGATTATGGATGAATATGATCCGGTGCGTTTTCGTGAAGGAAAAGGAGGCGTGCGGTATGACGCCTGCTTTCAAATGCTCGAATTTATAGATAATTTTGCCGTTCGACTTCGTGCGTCAGAGGAAGGCAGACGCGCGATAGACGCAATTGACCGCTCTATTGAAAGAATGCGCGCGGCTGATTATGCGGTTAAGAAAGATGGAGACGATTGGAATAACGGTAAACTTGAATTAGCCGTAACTGCTCTTAAAGATATGAAAGGAGTCAACGATAGAGATAATGACATCAAAGAAAATCTCCGGTTTGTATATAAGATTATTGTGTCGAATGCCGAATTACTTCAGTTGAGCAATTTTCTGACGACAAATCATCCTGAATATCCAAGCTGGAGCGAAAGATATGGTGTCACGGATTATACGCGATTCACTGCCGCCGGGTATCCATCTACGATTGAAGTCTTTAAGAAGCCGGAACGTTTCTATCAAGCCTATCTGGAATTTAGAAAGACAAATAATTAATCGGAAATGTTTATGAAATCGCTTCATCAGATAAAAAATACGGCGTTAATTTTGACTGCGATATTAACGATATTCACCGGAAATCTGTTCGCTCAATTCATGGAATCCATCGGCGTTGAAACCACACACGAAAACGCCGAAATTGCTGAATTATTTAACCGTGCGACTGTTTTGATGAATCAGGCAAAATGTAATGAATCGGCAAAGGTGTTCAAACAAGTCATTGCTCTGAATCCTCAAACGCCGGGAGTTTATGCAAATTTGACCCGCGTTTATGAGTGTCTCGGAAATTGGGACGAAGCAGAAAAGATGGCTTACCGTGAAATCGAAGTCAATCCGACTTCGGCAATCGCTTATAATAATTCCGGTTATGCTGTATCTCTACTCATTAGAAAAGACGACGAAGCGATAACCTTTCTGAAGAAGTCTATCGAACTCGACCCGAAACTAAGCCGCGCTTATTTTAATCTGGCGTATATTTATCGCACTTCTGGAATGCTTGCCGAAGACGACGCTCGCAAATCCGAACAACTCGCCAAAGCCGAAGATGTTTTGAAAGTTTTTTTGAACGCTCATCCTAACTACAAACGAGCGCTCGCCGCGCTTGTTGATGTCGCAATGACCGCCGAGCGATATGAAAAAGCCGTTGCTTACAGTCTCGAACTGACAAAGATTATTCCCGAAGATTTCGACGCGCGAAAGACGCTCGGAATTAACTATCTGCAAAACGGCAGACCGACTGACGCCGTTATCGCTTTTGAGAAGGCGTGTAAGTTAAAGCCTGAGGATTATGATTGTCAGCGATATTTGGGAATTGCGCTGGCAACTTCTAATCAGACGGAAAAATCACTTGCGATTTTAAAGAAAGTCGTGCCGAACGAACCGGCAATTTATTTTGATTTAGGTTTGGCTGCTTTTTATAACGGGAAATTTAGCGATGCCACGGAGTATTTCAAACAAGCTGTCAATGTTGACCCTGTTTCGGCTAAGGCAATTTATCAACTGTCGCTCAGCTATTTGTCATTAGGAAACCGTGAAGCCGCGATGGAACAATATGATAAATTAAAGAAAATAAATTCGGAAGACGCGGAAGAGTTATTACGGCGCATCATTAGCGCGACAAAAAATTAAAAATGAAAATTAGTCATTTAGGCATTGCGACCAAAGAAATTGACGAATCTCTGAAATTTTGGGAAGACGCGCTCGGCTTGGAAAACGTCCACACCGAAACGGTCGAAGACCAGAAAGTGCGCGTGGCGATGCTGCCGATTGGCGAAACCAATATCGAGCTTTTAGAGCCGACGGCGGACGATTCGCCGATTGCGAAATTTTTGGAAAAGCGCGGCGGCGGAATTCATCATATCGCGGTCGAAGTTGAAAATATAGAAGCGAGCCTGGCGAAACTAAAAGCCGAAGGAATGCGTTTAATTGATGAAAAACCGCGTGTCGGCGCTGAAGGCTGTTTGGTCGCGTTCGTGCATCCGGCGTCGTCCGGCGGCGTTTTAATGGAATTAGTTCAAAAGAAATAAGTATTTTACAAAAGAGGAAAATTTAATGAGTATAGATTCAAAAAATGATATTGAAGACAGCGGCGAGGAAATCGGCTCGAACGACACATTCGGCTCGACTGTCAGAGAAGATATAGAAAATTCTCGCACATCAGATGAAACCGTCTCCGTCGCCGAACCGGGTTTGAATACAGTGCCGGAAATTCCGCGCACGCCGACGGTCAATGCGGTTACCGCAACGCGCGGAAGCAGCACTTTGCCGAAAGCGTTGGCGGTTATCGCCGTGCTTTTATTAGTCGGCGTCGGACTCGTTGTTTGGAAAACAAAATTTGCCACACACCCGGACGAACCGCTAACAAAAGTTACCGCTGAAGATATGCAGATTCTTCTGAAAGACGCCAATCCGATGCAGCTTAAAGCGATTGCTTCCAATCCCGAACAAAAGAAAAAGATTGCCGAAAGTCTCCAGCAATTGCTTGCCGTCGCCAGCCAAGCCAGAAAAGACGGTATTGCCAATGACCCGAACGTAAAAAACGAACTTGAAAGCATTCGCTCGCTGATTACTGCCAGCCTTTACGACAAAAAAATCAACGAAGGCAAAGCCCAGATGCCGCCGTTCAGTTTTATTACGGAAGATCAGGTGAAAGCGTTTTGGGAAGGCGGCGATACGGCTCGTCACGAAGCCGAGTTTAAACAATTTCTCGACTCCAAAATCGCGCTTGCCAAAGAAAGCGGCAAATTTCCGAAAGACAAAGAGCTTGGAGAAGACGAAATCAAACAAGCCAAAGACGATTTTGCCAGAGTCAAAATTTACGAAGAAGAAGCCAACGCCAAGCGCGGCGAGCTAGGCGAGGCATTTAACCACGACCTAGATTTACAGGTTAAACTTCAGCAAGCGCAATTTCTCGCCACGCAATACGCGCAGAAAACGCTGGCTGACAAAGTTAAAGTTACCGACGACGATGTAAAAAATTATATCGCTTCGCATCCCGAATTTGATACAAAAGACAAACGAGCCAAAGCCGAAGAAATCTTGAGCCGCGCCAAAGCGGGCGAAGATTTTGCCAAGTTAGCCAAAGAATACTCGGAAGACCCGGGCAGCAAAGATAAAGGCGGGCTTTATGAAAATGTGGCGGTGAACAGCGGTTTCGACAAAAATTTTGAAGCGGCGGCGCTCGCGCTCGAACCCGGTCAAATTGCTGAAAATTTAATTGAAACGCCTTTCGGCTATCACATTATCAAGCTCGAAAAAAAGGGCGAAGGCAAAGACGCGAAAGGCGAGCCGACGCAAACATACGACGTGCGTCATATTTTAATCGGCACGACGATTCCCGACCCGGACAACCCGATGGCGCGCCCGATGCCTATTGCCCAAAAGGTTAAATCGCAGCTTGAAGAAGAAAAGCAAAAACAGGTTTTGGACGAAATCGTGGCGAATAATCCGGTGGAAGTCGCACAAGATTTCACCGTTCCCGAACCGACCGACGAGCAAATTCAGCAGATGCAGCAGCAGCAAATGCAGCAAATGAAGCAGATGCAGGGAGCGTCGCCGGGCGCAGGCGGCGCAGATGAAGATGATGCCGCGCCTTCTGCCAAAGCGCCCGCAAAACCGCAACCGAAGAAGAAGTAACTGAAAATGTAATGGATAATGGATAATGGGTAACAAAAAATTATTCATTATCCATTTTTCGTTATTCATTTTCCACTATGTTTCTAGGCGATTATCGAATCGAAATCATTCCCGACACTGAATTCGGACTTGACGGCGGCGCGATGTTCGGCGTCGTTCCGCGCGTTCTGTGGGGAAGAATTTCGCCGCCCGATGAATCGAACCGAGTCGCGCTCGCCGCAAATTGTCTCTACGTCGAAACCGACACGGAAAAAATCCTGATTGAAACCGGCGCGGGCGAAAAATTGTCCGAAAAACAATTGCAGATTTACGGAATGCGCCGCGAAAAATCCCTGACCGAAAATTTATTTGAAAAGACAGGCGTTTCGGCAGACGAAATTTCAATCGTCGTCAACACTCATCTGCATTTCGACCATTGCGGCGGCAACACAAAATTCGATGAAGCGGTCGAAATCGTTCCGACTTTTCCGAACGCGAGATATTTCATTTCCGAAAATGAATTAAATCACGCCGAAAATCCGAATGACCGCGACCGCGCGACTTATAATAAAGACAACTGGGAAGTTTTGAGAAAAACCGGACAATTGGAATTAAAACCGCCGGTTTACGAAGTCGTCAAAGGCATCACGATGACCGAAACGCGCGGTCACAACGACGCGATGCAAACTGTTAAAATCGAATCGGGCGGCGAAACATTTTATAGTTTTTCCGACTTAATCCCGATGACGGCGCATCTGCCGCTTGCGTGGATTATGGCTTACGACCTTTTTCCGATGGAGACGCTCGCCAACAAAAAGAAACTTTTGCCGCAGGCAATCAAAGGAAACTGGCTCTGCTGGTTTTATCACGACACGCAAACACCGCTTTGCCGTTTGACGGAAATTGACGGAAAATTAAGAGCAGTAAAATTCAATGAGTAAATACGAAATAATAATTTATTGGAGCGAAGAAGACGGCGTGTTTATCGCCGAAGTTCCCGAACTCGCCGGATGTCTGGCGGACGGCGCGACTTATCAAGAAGCGTTGGCGAACGCGGAAATTATTATCGGCGAATGGCTCGAAACGGCGCGGGATTTGGGCAGACAAATTCCCGAACCGAAAGGCAGATTGGTTTTTGCTTAATTATATGGAAAGTGAAAAATTCCCAAAATTGATTTTTCTTGATTGGCAAGAAGATGATGAAACCGTGATTAATCAAAAAGGTTGGTTTTGTCATAATCAAGTTGAACTTGCCAACGGAAATCGTTATCAGATTTGCTTTTTCGATAAGGATAATTTGGTTGGAGTGTTGAATCACTCGGAAAAAGAGGGAAAACCATTTTTTATTGAGAATGCTTTGATTGTCTTATCAGAAGTAACAATTGAAAATATGAATGCAGCAATTATAGAAGCAGAGAAACTGAATTTTTTTGAAAATTTAAAACCTATTCAATCACAAAAATAATGGAACAAGTAAAAATCGGCATTATCGGCGGCTCTGGATTGTATCAGATGCCGGAATTGATGGACATCAAAGAAATCGAAGTTGATACGCCGTTTGGGAAACCTTCGGACAGCTTTATCGTCGGGACTTTGGAAGGCGAGCGCGTGGCGTTTTTGCCGCGTCACGGGCGCGGGCATAAATTAACGCCTTCGGAATTGCCGTTCAGAGCGAATATCTACGCGATGAAACTGCTCGGCGTGGATTATATTCTATCGGTTTCAGCGGTCGGCTCATTGCGCGAAGATTACGCGCCGACGGATTTTTGTATTCCCGATCAGTTTTTCGACCGCACGCGCGGACGCACCGAAGAATCAACATTTTTCGGCGAAGGAATCGTCGGACACATCACTTTCGCGCATCCGGTTTGCGCGGAATTGGGCGATATTTTGGAAGAATCGTGCCAAACCGTCGAAGATTTAAAAGTCCATCGCGGCGGAACTTATATTTGTATGGAAGGTCCGGCGTTTTCGACCAAAGCCGAATCGAACGTTTATCGCAGTTGGGGAATGGACATTATCGG
>CAXSHW010000091.1:14500-15664 GCA_964237245.1 uncultured Pyrinomonadaceae bacterium | reverse complement strand
TGGAAACAAATCCGAACATTATCATAGACGACGGCTCGGATGTGGTCGCCACAATGCTCAAGGAAAAGCCGGATTTAGCCGAAAAAATTATCGGCACAACCGAAGAGACGACGACCGGAATCGTTCGCCTGCAAGCGATGGCAAAAGCCGGTGTCCTGAACTTCCCCGCGATGGCTGTCAATGACGCGCAGACCAAACACTTCTTCGATAACCGCTACGGAACAGGTCAATCTACGCTCGACGGAATTATTCGCGCGACCAATATACTTTTAGCCGGAAAGAATTTTGTCGTTGTCGGTTACGGCTGGTGCGGAAAAGGGTGCGCGATGCGAGCGCGCGGAATGGGCGCAAATGTTATCGTGACTGAAATTGACCCGATTAAAGCCATCGAAGCAGTAATGGACGGTTTCCGCGTTCTTCCGATAAGCGAAGCGGCAAAAGTTGGCGATTTCTTTGTTACGCTGACCGGCAATCGTCACGTTATTGACAAAGAACATTTTGAATCAATGAAGGACGGCGCAATTGTCGCCAACAGCGGACATTTCGACCTGGAATTAAATCTCGAAGCATTGCGCGAAATGTCCGACGAAGTTGTAAATCGTCGTCCTTTTGTCGAAGAATACATTGGTAAAGACGGTAAAAGCGTGATTGTTCTGGGCGAAGGTCGCCTGATAAATTTGGCGGCGGCTGAAGGGCATCCGGCGAGCGTAATGGATATGAGTTTTGCTAACCAGGCGCTCTCGACTGAATATCTCGTAAAAAATCAGGGCAAACTCGGCGGCGGCGTTCATCTTTTGCCGTCAGAAGTTGACCAGGAAATCGCCAGCCTGAAACTCAACTCACTCGGAATTTCCATTGATACTCTAACGCCTGAAATGGTTGAATATATGTCCAGTTGGGAAACCGGCACATAATTCAGATTTTATCAGTAAGAAAAAGCGCGATTCCAAAAAGGTTTCGCGCTTTTTTTACGTCCTGACTTTTGACAGTAAAAAAATGCCGAGCATTGCAAACAAAATCAGCGGGAGCCAGATTGCAAACGATGGAAATAAAAATCCGTTTAATCCAAATTGCTCGAAAGCATTGGTAAATCCCATAAACAAAAGCCAGACTCCGACCGCGTAGCCGACGGTCACGACTCTTCCTTTTCTGCTCAAAGAAAGC
>CAXSHW010000091.1:0-14465 GCA_964237245.1 uncultured Pyrinomonadaceae bacterium | reverse complement strand
ATTATAATCGGCAAAAAAGGCGTCGTGTATTTTTTTTCGAGCGCGACCTCATAATCTTTTTGCTCGACTTCACCTGCGGCAATCTGTCTTTTTAGAGCTTGCGCCGACAAATGAGTCGGCTTTTCATACAAATTATCGAACGGGCTTGTGTGTTCTTCTATTTCCCCTTTAAGAAGTTGTTTGGTTTCAATTTTATTGTCATTCCACACAGTTTCTTCCGCGATTCCGCCGAATTCAATTTTGTTTCTTGACCAGACTGCTTCTTTTGCACGATAGACGGTTTGGATTTTCGCGTCATCGGAAAATTCATAGACGGAAAGATTTTTCACTTTTTGAGCATTTTTCGTTCTGTCTTCGTCGAGTTCAAATGAGTAGATTCGCCTGTCGTTCGCAACCCAATACTCGCCTGTTTTTTGAGCTGAAACTCCGCGACTGCGGATTTGTTCGCGCAAATTGTCCTGCGTCTGATTAGCCGCCGGTAAAACGTTTTCCTGCAATTCCCAATTAGCGAACCCGATCAAAATCATCAAGAGAAAACACGGCAGCAAAAGCCGAAAAACGCTCTGTCCGGCAGCCATCCACGTGACAACTTCATTTTGTCTGGATTTAACGACGAAAGTCGTCAGAATGGCAATCATCAAAGCCGACGGCGCGAGCTGTATATAAACATACGGCAAAAGAAAAAACAGATATTTTACCAGCAGTTCAAATCCGTCGTTCAAATCGGCGATAAACTTCCAGAGTTCAAAAACCGTAAAAATTAAATAAATAAACGTTATAAACAGAAAAGTTAGTAAAAAATATCTGAGCAGATTTAAAATTATATCGAAATCTAAAATTCCTGTGGAAAAGCTGAGATACGATGCTTTTTTTGAAAATTTGTTCGATTTCAAACGTTTGAAATCGAGTTTTTCGCCGATGCCAGCAAAGATTTTTTTGGAAAAAAGACGCGCTGAAGAATTGAAATATAAAACAATCAAAATGCTCGCCGAAATCGGAAAAAGCCCGGCAGCAACTACGCTGATGACATTTGTTCTGGCAAGCTGTTCGCCGAGCAGCGCAATTAAATAGTAAATAATCAAAGTTATGAAAGCCAAAAAAATTCCGAAGCCTCTGCCGCCGCGATTAAATCGCAAAACCAGAGCGCTTCCCAGAATTGCGAAAATCAGAGGCGTAATTGAAAGGACAATTCTGCGCTGAAAAATTATTTCGGCTTCCGTTTTCTCTTTTCCTTCTTTGGTTTTTATGGATTTTGCAAGTTCTTTTAATCCGAGTTCTTCAGATGTTTCCTCACGATTGCTCATTTTTTCGACGAGTTCACCGCGTTTGGTTTTTATAGCCAGACGAATTTGACCGCCGTTGTCAGTTGCCGTTTTTACTTGATTATTTTCAGTCGAGAAAGTATTGACGACCGCGTTATCCAAAACCAATTCGGAATTTTCGCCGGTTGTGTCTATTCTGCCACTTTTTGACGTTATCAGACGCAGCTGTTTGTTAGCAGGGTTTTCGCTGAATATGAAAACGTTTTTCCACGTTCCATCTTCGACATTGCCGTCTTTGACATAAATCGTAAAACCGTTTATTTCGGTATTAAAAACGCCCGGCTCAATCGGAGATTCCAATTTATAGACGGCGGCTTGAATGGCAATTTTACGAACGATTTGAGCAGCCAGCGGAATACCGTAGATATTTACCAGAAAAGTAAAACCTGTCAACAAAATGCCTATTATAAAAATCGGAACGGTAATTTGCAGACTTCCCGTTCCAGCCGCGCGGATGGCGACCAGTTCACTGTCGCCCTGCATTTTGGACAGACCGATAACGACCCCGATTAAAACCGCCATCGGGCAGGTGAAAGCAATCACGTTCGGAACGAGCGCCAAAGTCAATTGCCAGATTAAACTTTTAGGAATATTTGAGCTGAAAAAAATGTCAGAGTAGCGTCCGGCTTGCTGAACGAATAAAATTACGCTCAATAAAATCCAGGCGAATGAAAAGTATGGAATAACGGTTCGCACCAGGTAGCTTGAAATTAACCAACCGAAACGATTCATTTTTATCAAGAACCTGCCACTGATTTTTTCCCGACATTGATGTCTCTGCCGAGAATGTGTGAAATTATTTTTCTCAAAATTGCGGAAACTTCTCTGACGCTTTTTTCTTTGTCGCTGGAAAATTCGGCAAACTTTCGCGGCGATAACAGTTGAGCGTTTTTGAAGATTTGACGTTCTTCCGCCGAAATCTGCCAGTCATTTCTTCCCTTCTGACAAGTTTGACATTTGAGATGAAAGTTTATCTGCAAAACGGTTTTTTCCGCCGTTCCGAATTCCCTCTTGCAAGAGTCGCACTTGTTCCAATCCGGCAAATAACCGCCGAGTCTTAAAATCCAAAGCTCGAAATAGACGACGGTGCTGTCAAGATTTTGCGGATTTTCCGAAGCGGTTTCGAGACATACTTTTGCCATCCGGTAGAGTGTCTCATTCGGGTCGTGCGGCGGCGCGAATTCAACCAGCAACTCTACCAAATAAGCAAACTTTTCAAAAAATTCCGGGTCGCTTGCCTTATCAAAATAAGATTTAATCAGCTCGATCTGGCTAATCGAAACGAGTTCGCGCTCTTCCTTCTGGAAATACGAAATTTGAACGACGGAAAACGGTTCTAAACCGCCGCCGAAACGACTTTTCAGACGCTTCGCGCCTTTGGCGACGCCGCGCACCAAACCTTCGCTTTGAGTCAAAAACACAACGATTTTATCCGCTTCGGACAAGCCGTAGCTTTTTAAAATCAAACCTTCTGTTTCAATTAAACCCATTAATTCTTATCCGGGCAAAAAATAAAATATCCAGGCTAAAACCAGGCTGATTAAAATAAACTGCGCGAAAATTTTCAATCCGTAGATGAATCTTTCTCTATTGTTACCGTCAGTGAAAACGGCGAAAACGATTGATACGAAAAAGGCGAATCCGACCAGATATAGAAAGTGAATCATTTTTTCCTCCCTAAATAAATATCAATCGAATCTATAATCGCCAGAAAATTCAGCAGACCAGCCGTTTCCAAAAATCTTCCGCCGTATTCAAAAGTCGCCCAAGCCGCGACATTTCGAGGCGGATTTGCCGCCATCAGAAAACTAATAATCGCGCCCAAACCGTTGCCCAATCTCGCAAACACATCCAACAAGTAAAGCAAAGCTCCGTCCTTAAAATCAAAACCCGGATAATAAGCGCCGCCGCTGAAAATTGCGATGATAAACATTGCCCAAATTGCGACTCCGACGATTATTCCTCTCTTCCAGCGGCGCTGTAAAAGGTATCCCGCGCCCGGAAAAAACCAGGATATGATGCCGATTAAATATGGATTATCCATTATATTCCTTTATTCCAAGTTTATTAAAAATCTCTCGCAGCTATTCAAATTTCTGATTTGAACCGGACAAAAATCTACGCTCTACTTTACAAGGTTAAGAATTCTTCTTTCTCCGATTTGATTTTCAATATAAAAAATACCGCTCTCTTAATTCTTTGAATTCTTTTACGTCCTTTTGCCAGAAAAGTTTTATTTCCTCTGCCGATTTGCCGTTTTCAATCATATTTCTGATATTTTCCGTTCCGGCAATAACGTCAAACGGATTTCGGTCGAACACATATTCGTAAGGCGGATTTTTCCATTTGAAGTCGTTCGGATATAAATCAAAGATAGTTTTTATCATCGCTAAACCAGTAATAACAGGCTCAAACACTTCTCTGTCTGAAATATGCACGAAGACTCCGCCGCAAGTTTTAGACATATGTTTTTGAAAAGTCGGCAAAAAATTAATCGGTCTGAACACAACTCCCGCGAGTTTCAAAGAATCGAGCGCGTCAGCATATTGTTTCGCATCAATATAAGGCGCGCCGACAATTTCAAACGGTCGAGTCGTTCCGCGTCCTTCCGACACCTGCGTTCCCTCAAAAAAAACCGTCGCCGGAAAAACGACCGTCGTGTCCACGCTCGGCATATTCGGCGAAGGCATTACCCAGGGCGCGTCTGTCTCATCGTAAAAATTTTCCCGCTCCCAACCGTCCATCGAAACGATTTCAAGTTCGCAATTGATTCCGAATTCGCGGTTGAATAATTTTGCCAACTCTCCGACGGTTAAGCCGTGCCGCATCGGAATCGGGTATTGCCCGACAAAAGATTCGTGTCCGGGTTCAAGCGTATTTCCTTCGACCGCAATGCCGCCAATCGGATTCGGGCGGTCGAGAACAAACATTTTTTTGCCGTATTTAGCGCAGGCAATCATCGAGTTCGCCATCGTATAAATAAACGTATAGACGCGGCATCCGACATCCTGTAAATCAAAAACCAGAGCATCAAGCCCGGAAAGCATTTCTTCGGTCGGCTCGCGCGTTTCGCTGTAAAGAGAATAAATCGGCAGTCCGGTTGTTTGGTCAATAGTGTGCGACGTTTCGACCATATTATCCTGCACATCTCCGCGAATTCCGTGCTGCGGTCCGAATAATTTCAGCAAATTTATCTCTGAATTCTCTTGAAATAAATCTGCCGCGTGCCGAAACTGATGATTGACCGACGCTTGATTACAAATTAAACCGACGCGAAGATTTTTCAAAGAATACGGTTTTTCGCTTAAAATTTTTTCCAATCCTAACTTGACAGGTTTTCGTTGAAATTTTGTCACAATTTTACTTTCTCTTCGAGCTAAATTCAGAACACTGACTTACGAACGTTTGAAAAATATTTTTTGATAAATCGTCAAATTTCCAGGATAATTCAGGATGCCACTGAACGCCAAACACAAACCGATCATCAGTTCTGATCTCTTCGATGCATTCGACCACGCCGTCTTTTGCCCAAGCCGTAGCAACAAGATTTTTACCGATTTTTTTTATAGCCTGATGATGCGAAGAATTTACTTTTATATCATTTTCATCCACCTTCGTTATCAGACGCGAGAGGGCGCTTTTTTTCTTTATTTCGATGGTGTGGGAATTTCTTCTGCTCGGCTTTCCCTGTTCGTGTTTTAAGCAATTTTCGATTTGCGATTCAATATCTTGTATGAGCGTTCCGCCGCGAGCTACATTTAAAATTTGCATTCCGAAACAAATTGCCAAAAGCGGCAATTTTAATCGTTCGACTTCGGTTAAAACAAGCAAGTCGGTTTCATCTTTTTCAGGAACGACCGGTCCGAGTTTGGGAAGCGGTTCTTCACCGTAAATCAAAGGATCAACATCCGAATCGCTTCCGGGCAGCAAAATACCGTCTAATGTTTTTAATAATTCGGCAACATATTCTTTTTTCGGAATCAGAGGCAGGTGAACCGGTAGAGCGCCAAAATTTTCCAGCGCTTCGCTGTAATCTCGTCCGAGATAGAAACGATTTGTTTCCGAATCGAGGCGCATCGTGATTCCGATTTTCGGTCTTTTTTTCATAGACATTTACAATGTTCAAACTTTTTTCAGTCTTCTGTCAATTTGAGCATTTCAATTTAAAGATTTATCATTGATATTTTATGAAACGCACGGATAGTTTACAAAAAATACGTTCTACCACCGTCCTAATGGTCAACCGCGACGGTAAAACGGCAATGGCTGGCGACGGGCAGGTTACTTTGGGTGAAACTGTTATCAAAGGTAACGCGCGAAAAGTGCGCCGCATTTACAACGATAATGTCCTGGTCGGATTTGCGGGCGCAACCGCCGACGCTTTTTCGCTTTTATCAAAATTTGAAATCAAACTCGAACAGTTTCAGGGACAACTCGAACGCGCGGCTATTGAACTGAGCAAAGATTGGCGAACCGACAAATATCTGCGGCATTTGGAGGCGCTTTTGATTGTCGCCGATAGAAACCACGCATTTTTGATTTCCGGTAAAGGCGACGTAATTTCATCTGATGAAGGTTTGCTTTCGGTCGGTTCGGGCAGTATGTATGCGCTCGCCGCCGCTCGCGCTCTTCTTAAGCACACTGAGCTTTCTGCAAAAGAAATTGCAATCGAATCTCTGGGAATCGCCGGCGAAATTTGCATCTATACAAACTCCGAAATTATTTTTGAAGAAATATAATTTCTTTTACTTTCAATATTAATAATGGCTATTTACTTGGGCGGAGAAATAAAAAATATCGAACCGAAAATAAAACTTGATGATCTAACGCCGCGTCAGATTGTCGCGGAATTGGATAAATACGTCGTCGGACAAACAAACGCGAAGAGAGCAGTCGCCGTCGCGCTGCGCAATCGCATACGTCGGCAAAAACTTCCTCCCGAAATCGCCCAGGATGTTTTGCCGAAAAATATCTTAATGATTGGTTCGACCGGAGTCGGGAAAACGGAAATCGCGCGGCGTTTAGCAAAACTCGCCAATTCGCCTTTTATCAAAATCGAGGCGTCGAAATTTACAGAGGTCGGCTATGTCGGACGCGACGTCGAAAGCATGATACGAGAGTTGACGGATATTGCCGTAGATATGACTAAACAGTCGGCTTTTGAAGAAGTTTTACAGACGGCTAAAGATAGTGTCGAAGAGAAAATTCTCAGCATTTTGTATCCAACCTCAGAAACACAGTTTTCTGACGATTTTAATAATGTAGATTCACTGAATTTAACGAAAAAAGCTCCGTCAAACAGCACACGCGAAAAACTCCGTGAACAATTGAGAAACGGCGAACTCGACGAACGGATTATAGAAGTAGAAACTCAAGACCGTTCAAATACGATGATTGATTTTGTCGGCGGACAAGGAATGGAAGAAATGGGCGTGAATTTCCGCGATATGTTCGGAAATCTTTTCCCCTCTAAGACCGTCCGTCGTAAAATAAAAATCTCCGAAGCGCAAACCTATCTGCTGCGGGAAGAGCAGGAAAATCTTATAGATATGGAACGGATAACGCGCACGGCAATCCAAAAAACCGAATCATCAGGAATTATTTTTTTAGATGAAATTGATAAAATTGCCGGTCGTGATTCGGGAGGCGGAAATCCAGATGTGTCGCGCGGCGGCGTGCAGAGAGATTTACTTCCGATTGTCGAAGGAACGACCGTTAATACCCGCTACGGAATGGTTAATACTGACCATATTCTGTTTATCGCCGCCGGAGCTTTTCACGTTTCAAAACCATCGGATTTAATTCCCGAACTTCAGGGGCGATTCCCAATCAGGGTCGAGCTTGAAGCACTGACCTTAGAAGACCTTAAGCGCATACTTATACAGCCTAAGAATTCGCTTATTAAGCAATACCAAGCACTGCTTAATACTGAAGGGATTAAGCTGGAGTTTTCAGACGACGCAATTACCACTCTAGCCGAAATGACCGAAAACATTAACAAAAACACCGAAAACATCGGCGCCAGAAGGCTTCACACCCTGCTTGAAAAACTTCTCGAAGAAATCAGTTTTGAAGGTGGCGAACTTGAAGACAAAAATCAAATTTTAGATTCAGATTATGTTCGCGGCAAGTTGGGCGAATTAGTCCAAGACCCGAATCTTCGACAATATATTTTATAGTTAAGCAATTTTAATCGCTATGCTTAATACAAAACCATTAAACACCCTTAATTTAAAAAAAGCATTTTTAGCGTTTATGCTGCTTGCTTTTCCTGTCGCTTTAAGTTGCGGAAAAAGGTCTGTTCCGCTTCCACCAGTGGAGAAAGTTCAGCAGAGAGTGGAAATCTCAGGCAGCCAACGCGGGAATCGAGTGATTTTATCCTGGACTATGCCTGCTCGCAAAGCAACTTCCGGCAGTGTTGCCAATATTGATCACATAGATATATATCGT
Source organism: uncultured Pyrinomonadaceae bacterium (assembly GCA_964237245.1). Taxonomy (GTDB): domain Bacteria; phylum Acidobacteriota; class Blastocatellia; order Pyrinomonadales; family Pyrinomonadaceae. The sequence continues at coordinate 6,693 of CAXSHW010000091.1, read as the reverse complement.
TTAATAGAACCGCTCAATTCGCCTCTGTCTCTAACGGAAGAAAATTTTGCTTCGCGCAGCACACTAATCGCTTCAGTTCCATTTTCTAAAAATGAATTTGGACGCAAAACGCTAACTTATTCGGATACTTTAGAATTTGCCAATCAGAACGCACGTCTTCGTTATGCTATTCGGTTCGTTAATTCTTCCGGGCAAAAAGCGGGTTTTTCTAATTTTTTATTAATTGAGCCGACTTCCAAAATAGCTGAAAAACCTTCTGATTTACGCGCTAAAATTTTAGAGACATTTGTTAAATTAAATTGGAATGCCCCGGAAGCCAATGAAGACGGGTCGAAGCCGGCTAATATTCTCGGCTACAATGTCTATGTTTCAAATGAAGGAACAGAGCTAAAATTAAAAAACTCGACACCCGTTGCCGATACTGAATTTTTGGATAAATCTTTTCAGTTCGGAACACACTACAAATATCTTGTGAGAACTGTCTCGCTCGGAAGCAACGGAGAGCCGGTTGAAAGTCTCGACTCAAATTTAATTGACGTATTACCAAAAGACGTTTTTGCTCCGAGTCCGCCGAGCGCTCTAACGATTGCTGCGGCGCCGCATAATATATCTATTTTTTTTGCTGTCAATCCCGAAACAGACATCGCCGGTTACAATATCTACCGTTCGACAAATCCCAATCAAAAAAAATCAGAATGGACGCTTTTGACGCCTGCGCCGCTTAAAACAAATACTTTTCAAGATACCGGAATCGAATCCGGTAAAACTTATTATTATTATCTGACAGCTATTGACACTAGCGGAAATTTAAGTGAACCTTCGGAAATGGTTTCCGAAACAGCTCCATAAATTATGAAAATTTGCCGTTTTAATTTTGAAAATCAAATTAGCTGGGGAGTTTTAAAGGATGATTCTATTTATCCTTTTGAAAAATTGGATTTTATCCTTAATTTTTCGGAAATTATAAATTCGGGTAAATTTGTGAAAAGAAATAGAGTGAATTTACTGCCGCCGGCGACACCTTCAAAAATTGTTTGCGTCGGGCGCAATTATGCAGAACACGCTGCCGAGCTTGGAAACGAGGTCCCGAAAGAACCGCTTCTTTTTCTTAAAGCGCCGTCATCCTTGATCGTTGACAAAGAGCCGATTGTGATTCCAGAACAATCGAATCAGGTCGAACACGAAGGAGAACTGGCAATCGTGATAAATCAAACTTGTAAAAATTTGACCGAAGAAGATAATTCCTTTGATTATATTTTCGGTTACACTTGTCTAAACGACGTAACGGCTAGAGATCTGCAACGTCGAGACGTTCAGTTCACGCGCGCCAAGTCGTTCGATACATTTTGTCCAATCGGCGCCACGATTGAAACGGAATTGGATACCTCGGACATTCGCGTTACCACAAAAGTCAACGGAATAATCAAACAGGACGGAAGAACTTCCCGGATGATTTTCTCGGTTCCCTTTCTGTTAAGATATATTTCAAATCAAATGACTCTGCTCGCGGGTGATGTTATTGCAACCGGAACACCATCCGGGGTTTCGAGGCTTGAAAGCGGCGACGTTTGCGAAGTGGAGATTGAAGGCGTCGGAATTTTGCAAAATCCGGTAATGTAAAATTTTATATTTTAATTTACAGAAATTAAAATACCATTTCGCTGTCATCTTTAAGCTCCCGGATGTTTCCAGATAAATTGGAAAATTAAAGGAGATTATTATGAAATTTTTTATTGATACGACTAATTTAAATAAAATAAAGGAAGCCAATGAATTATGTTTGATTGATGGTGTAACACCTAATCCTTCATTGGTCGCAAAGTAAGAAAAAGTTGATTTTAAAAAGCATCTCGCAAAAATTTGTAAAGTGTTTAAAGGCGATATTTCTGCCGAAGTAACGGCTCTCGATACCGAAGGAATGTTAAAGGAAGGTCGAGAGTTCGCAAAAATCGCGCCGAATATAGTAATAAATGTCCTCTGACTTTGGACGGCTTAAAAGCGACAAGAATTTTCCGTGAAGAAGGCACAAAGGTTAATGTTACATTGTGCTTTTCGGCGGCTAAAACTCTTCTGGCTGCTAAAGCGGGAGCGTCATACATCACCGTTTGTCGGCAGACTTTATGAAATCGGTCAAAACGGAATGGCGCTTACTGCCGACATTATTCAAATTTACGGCAATTGTAATTCTGACCGGTATAGGTCTGGAAATTTCCTGTCTGATTGGAAAAAAAATCGGAAGCTGGAATTAAAAATTTAATGAGGCAAAAAACATCTTCGGCTTTTTTTTTGTATTTTATATCGCTTATTTATATTTGCAGTAATGAAGCGGATTGAGACAGAACATTTGTCAATCTAAAATTATTTGGTATATTGTTTTCAATTCTTAGCTTGGTAATTATATTTTATTAGTTATCTAATAATTTGCCAGCTTATAATTTTTGCTTTGCTAGCTATGTAACATTATGAACTTTGAAACTTCGCTTATCTATTCACTGACACGGATTAGTAATAGTTTTCGATACGCTTTTGATTTGAAAATGAACGATATTAATTTGCACGGCGGGCAAGTTTTTATTTTGCTATCTTTGTGGAACAGCGACGAACAGAGCCAGATTGATTTAGCGACGAACCTAAACCTTTCTGCTCCGACAATCAACAAAATGGTCAAGAGCTTAACCGGCGGCGGGTTCGTCGAATGCTTTCAGTGTAAGATTGATGGCAGAATGAGGCGTGTTCGCTTGACTCAAAAAGGAGTTGAGCATCAAGCATTAGTCGAGGGAAAATGGATTGAGTTTGAAAAGGATTTTTTCTCAAATCTGAATGAAACCGAACGATTAATTCTTACACAAATTTTCGCAAAGCTGGAAGACAATTCGCTGAAAAGGAAAACTGCCAAATAAGTCACAAAAAATTTTATAAATTATGAATCTCGCCGTGTCAGCAAAAAATGTTATAAAGGTTTTCGGTAAATTTCGAGCGGTTGATGGTATTACTTTCGAAATTAAACAGGGCGAAACTTTTGCTCTGTTGGGCGAAAACGGCGCGGGTAAATCTACTACGATGCGAATGATTGCCTGTCGCTCCTCTCTCAACGCCGGTCAATTATTGGTCGAAGGTTTAGACGTAAAAGATGAAGGTCGAAAAATCCGTTCTCTTATTGGCGTCGTTCCGCAAGAAAATAATCTCGACCCGGATTTGAACGTCCGGGAAAATCTTTTTGTTTATTCGAGATATTTTCGCATCCCGAAAGAAACCGCTAAGAAAAGATGCAACGAGCTGCTCGATTTTATTCGTTTAGAAAAGAAAGCCGAAGCGAAGGTCGAACATCTGTCCGGCGGAATGAAAAGGCGATTAATAATTGCCCGCGCTTTAATTCACAAACCTAAAATTTTACTGCTCGACGAACCGACAACCGGACTCGACCCGAATGTGCGTCAGGAAATATGGGAAAAACTGGAAGAACTTCGCCGCGCCGAAAATTTAACGATTGTAATTTCGACGCATTATATGGACGAAGCCGAAAAACTCGCTCAACGTCTGTTTGTAATGTCACACGGAAAAATAATTATTGAAGGCGTTCCCGCGCAAATTATCAAAGACAGAGTAAAAACATTTGCTTTAGAAGTTCGTGAAGCCGGGTCGCTCGAACTCCAAAAAGTCGGTAAAAACGTCATTGCTCAAAAGCGCGGCTTATCACATCTTTATTTTGCCGATACGTCTGAAGAGTTAGCGACTCTTATGAACAATTACGGCAACCGTCAAATGCTTTTGCGTCCTTCAAATTTAGAAGACGTTTTTCTGCAGCTAGTTGAAAAATAATTTGAGAATGATTTTTATTGAAAATCTGAAGTCCAAAACAAAGCTAATCCTTCTTTAACTAAAAACAATGTCTGAATCGAAAAATCTTGTAACAATAAATTCAAGAAAGTTTGACGGAAAAATTCATAAAACCTGGACAGCCAATTTTTTAAGCAAAAAGAATTCGCTTCTGAGTTTCGTCGGAGAATTTGAAAAAAAAATAAATCATTCACACTTGGGCGTTATCGGACGCGGAACTATAAGTTATGAATTTTATTGGCTCGACCGCTGGTTTAATGTTTTTCGATTTCACGAGCCGAACGGCGATTTGAGAAATTTTTATTGTAATATAAATCTGCCGCCGAAATTTGAAAATAATGTTCTCGATTATGTTGATTTGGATATTGACGTTTTAGTTTGGAAAGATTTTTCCGTCGAAATATTGGATTTGGATGAGTTTGCCGAAAACAGCGATAAATTCAACTATTCGGCTGAAATAAAATACAAAACAAAGGAAAGTCTCAAAAAACTCCGGGAGCTTATTGAAAATCGCAAGTTTCCCTTTAATACGAAATTTTAGTTTTGAGTTTAGCAATATCAAAAATTGATTTTACAGACGCGACGGCTGTTTGGCAGAGAAATTTTCGCGTTTATCTGCGCCTCTGGAAGACGGAACTTATCGCGCCCGTAATCGAGCCGATATTTACATTTTTCGCTTTCGGTTTCGGTGTCGGCGCGTTAGTTACCTCAAAGGTAAACGGCGTCAGTTACCTTTCATTTGTCGGCGCCGGCGTTCTGGCTTTTACAGTTTTGATGCGGACGATTTTTGAAATGACTTACGGCGCGTATTTCCGAATGGTTTATCAGTCAACCTATGACGCGATTCTTGCCACGCCCGTCAACGCCGAATCGCTCGCCTTCGGTGAAATACTCTGGGCGGTAACAAAAGGATTGATTGATTGTTTATTTATCATTCCGCTGGTAGTTATTTTCGGTTCGGCAGCTTCTTATTTTACTCCGCTGGCAGTTTTTCCTTTGATAATCGGCTGCGTTTATCTCGGATGTTTGGCTTTGGGTTTGACGGCGCGTATTTTTGAAATTGACCATTTTAATGTGTTTTTTGCTGTTTTCTTCTCCACTATTTTTCTATGCGGCGCCTGGTTTCCGGTTGAACTTCTTCCAGGCTGGCTGCAAGTTTTGGCTTATATTTTACCGACCACCGCCGTGATAGATTTGACACGGGCTTGTTTAAACGGAACTTATAATTCTCATTGTATTTATGAAATAATTTATCTTTTTGTCGTTTCTTTTCTCCTTCTCGAATGGTCTCTGCGAAGTATTAGAAGGCGAATGGTAGTTTAATTTTCTTTTAAATCGTGTTAGATTGTTTCGGTTAGTAAAAAGCCTGTGATAAAAGCAGAATATTCGTTAGTTGAGCTTTTTATTAGTAAGGCTGGCGTGTTATTCACTCAAAGAGGTTTTTTAGAAAAGCTTGGTTAATTTCAATTATAAACAAATATAATTATCTCCCAAAAATGAAAGTTGCTTTATTTGTCGCAAATCTCAATTAATGATTTAAAGGTTTTTCGGAGGTTTTACGAAAAAAAAACACATTTTGAACCTGGATATTAAGCGGCAAAACGTATTACAGCGTGTTTGTTGTGAATCTTTCTAAACTGTGCGGTTAGGTTTTAATTTCCAGAAACTTGACTGCCTGAAAAACGATAGTCGCTAAAATGGCGAACAATAAAAGTTGAAGGCGATTAATAAAACAATCACGAATTGAATATCACGCGGATTTACCGTTATAAAACAATTCATAAGAATCGCTTTTCAGTCCGAACCGTGGAAAATTTGTAAATTTAGTTCTCTTTAATAAAAATGATTTTGTTAAATTTAGCAAAGTTTTTTCTGAAATAAACTCTTGATTTTTAGCTTTCTTGGAGGAATATGAAAGTTTCATCACTATTAAACAGTCTGATTTTAATTTTAGTCGTCTTTGTCTTCTCAGGTTTTGCTCAAACCACATTTAGCAATACGGGGCAGATAACCATCAACGACGCGGCGGTTGCCTCGCCTTATCCGGCAAATGTGACGGTTTCCGGCTTGGCTGGCACCGTCACCGACATCAATGTCCGGTTAAACGGCTTGTCGCACACTTATTTAAGCGATGTCGCTCTGCTGCTGGTTTCGCCCGACACCAATCGCCGGTTCATTCTAATGAGCGATTGCGGAGATAACACAGCGGTATCGAATATCACGGTCACTTTTGACGATCAGGCGAGCGGACTTGTCCCCTGTGATGCGGGCAACATTCCGTCCGGCACATACAAACCCACAAGTAATGTCTTAATTCTGAATGACGGCACGACAGACCCGACGGATCCGTTTCCGCCGCCGGCGCCGCAACCGGTGGAAAGTTATCAAGAGCCGGCGCCGACCGGAACGGCGACTTTGAACGGGACGTTTGGCGGAGTGAATCCGAACGGAGTATGGAGTTTGTATGTAGTTGATTATTTCACGGCTGATTCGGGAGTAATAACGGGCGGATATTCACTGATAATTACGACGACCGGCGCAACACCGACGCCGACAGCGACTCCGACGGCAACACCGACAGCGACTCCAACACCGACAGCAACGCCGACAGCAACGCCGACGGCGACTCCAACGGCAACCCCAACCTCTACTGTTACGCCGACTGTAACACCTACCTTGACACCAACTGCCACGCCGACGGCAACTCCAACCGCAGCTCCGACAGCAACGCCTACTGTCACTCCAACCGCAACTGCAACACCTACTGTCACTCCAACCGTATTACCAACACCGGTAAATTCAACCACATTTAGCAATACGGGGCAGATAACCATCAACGACGCGGCGGTTGCCTCG
>CAXSHW010000090.1:2628-15866 GCA_964237245.1 uncultured Pyrinomonadaceae bacterium | reverse complement strand
CTGATAAGGCGGAAACGCCGTGATGATGCGCGTCAAAGTTTCCGAAGCGTCCAGAGTGTGGAGGGTCGAAAGAACGAGATGTCCGGTTTCAGCCGCGACAAGCGCGGTTTCAATCGTTTCAAGGTCGCGCATTTCGCCGACCAGAATAACGTCCGGGTCTTGTCGAAGCGAACCGCGCAAGGCTTCGGCAAACGAGCGTGTATCAACGTCAACTTCGCGCTGCGTAATAAAGGATTTTTTGTCTTTGTGCAGGTATTCTATCGGGTCTTCGACCGTTACTATATGTGAATTTCTGGTTTGATTGATATGGTCAACGAGCGCCGCGAGGGTCGTTGATTTGCCCGAACCCGTAGTTCCTGTTACCAGAATCAAACCGCGCTGAACGTCGCCGATACTGTTTAGAATCGGCGGAAGTCCGAGTTCGCTGAAAGTCCGAATCTGGTCGGAAATCACGCGGGCGACGATGCCGATGGAGTTTCTCTGTTGAAAAATATTGACGCGAAATCTGCCCAAACCCGAAACGCCGTAACCGATGTCAACTTCGTATGCTTCCTTAAAATGCAGTTTTTGCCGGTTCGACATCATCGAAAACGCCATTTCCAGTGTTTCGTCCTGAGTCAGACGATTGACGCCGGAAGCGGGACGCAATTCGCCGTTGACGCGAATTATCGGAAAAGACCCGGCGCGCAGGTGCAAATCGGATGCGCCGAAACTCATCGCCATTCGCAGTAAATCGTCAATTCTACTCGGCATATTTTTAGAAGGAAAGTCCGTTTTCGGTGGAAGGATTTTTTCTCGGAAAGCGTTTATTGCCCGACCGTCCAGATTTGATTTTAACTTTTCCCGAACAACTGCGTCAACAGTTATTTTGACCGGGTTAGACACTTTGAGCATTGCGTCGTAAAATTAAAGTTTTTAATGTGGAGAATAAATGAACAAAGCAGGTAAAATCTTATCTTTTAATCCGCCGTATGCGATTCCGGGCGGGGAAGTTTTAATCGAGTGTGAAAATTATACGCCCGGCGGCATCGGCGTCGCGGGTTGTTTTTTCGGCGGACAAGCGGCGCGGCTGGTCGGCGCGTCGGCGACGAGGATTTTAGCGATTGTGCCGGAGGATTTAGACCAATCCGAAGTTGAAGTTCACCTTGAAAGTTACGGCGAAAAAAGCGCGTCTAAGAGTATTACAATCGGGCGAAAACTCGCTGACGATTTACATATTGTCGCAAATCCGGCGGTTGATCCGAAAGACGATTCGATAATTCTGACGCGCTCCGGTTCACGCGGGCAGCAGCTTCCCGTAACGCTTTTTCGGCTGGAAAAGGATGGTTTCCTGAACGAAATTCCAGTTGAGATTTTAAATCCTACCGGTGTCGCTTTCGATAATAAAGGGCAGCTATTCGTCACGGCGCGAGCGGAAGGCGAAGTCTGTCGCATAAATCACGACGAAGAAGCCACGCCATACGCTTCCGACCTGGGAATTGCCACCGGAATCGCTTTTGATAGAGACGGCGCGATGTTTGTCGGCGACCGAAGCGGCACGATTTATCGCGTCTCCAATTTCGGCGATTCCGAATCTTTTGCCGTTCTCGAACCTTCGGTTTCCGCTTATCATCTGGCTTTCGGCACAAATGAAAAACTTTATGTTACCGCGCCCGGACTTTCCAGTTTTGACTCGGTTCAGGAAATTGACAAAGACGGCTACGAAAAAATCTTTTATCGCGGACTCGGCAGACCGCAGGGGTTGGCTTTTGACCGCGCGGGGAATTTATACGTCGCGGCTTGTTTGCAGGGAAGACACGGCGTCGTAAAAATTTCGTCCGACGGTAAAAACGCGGAACTGTTCGCGGCTGGTTATAATGTGGTCGGTCTCTGTTTTACGCGCAAGGGTGAAATGATAATCGCTACCAACGAAGCGGTTTTCAGTTTGCCGGTCGGTGTTCAAGGCAATCTTTTGGATTAGCAAAATTAAAAGCGAGCGGCGAAAAATTCGCAGATATAAAAATTTAAGGGAAATGTGTGACTCATCAACACATTTCCCTTTTTTGATTTTTGATTTTGTAAACTAATTTTGCGGTGTCGGACTCGGGTCGGGTTCGCCGCCGCGTTTTTTGAGTTTCGGCGGAGTGTCTTTTTGAGTTGAACTCGAATCCGTTGTTGTGCCGTCCGGCGAAGTTGTATCGGCGTCCGGCTGACGTTTTTTCAAAGTCGGTCTGCCGGGTTCGTTTTCGTCAATATCACTGGAAACTCCCGCTTTGGCATTTGAGAGCCGAAGAAGATGAGCTTTAACGCGCTGAAATTCCGAAGTGTTGATGACATATTCTTCTCTTTCGGGAAAGCGCGCGACGAGTGCCAGACTCGAATCGCGGCGTTCGAGCGACTGCGGATGCGTCGAGAAAAGTTTCGCCACCGCGCCGGGTTTTTTCTTGCTTTGAGCGGCGAGTTTTTCAAACATCGTGGACATTGCCGTCGGGTCGTAACCGGCGGCGTAAAGATATTGAACGCCGAGACTATCGGCTTCTTCTTCTGCGCTGCGCGAGAATTTGAGCATCGCCAATCCGCCCAAAATTCCGCCCGCGTTTTGCAAAACCGTGCTGGCAATCGGTCCGCCGAAAATGATTCCGGCTAACATTCCGTAATTCATCAAAGTTCCTTTGCCTTGATTTTCCATCGCGTGACGGGCGGCGACGTGACCGATTTCGTGCGCCATCACGCCGGCGAGTTCGGCTTCGTTATCGGCGGCGAGAATCAAACCTTTGTTGACGAAAAAGAATCCGCCGGGCAGCGCGAAAGCATTCACTTCGTCGGTGTCAATGACTTTGATTGTGAACGGAACTTTGGCGTCCGAATGAAGGACGATGTTTTGTCCGACGCGATTGACGTATTCGGTAACCAGCGGGTCGTCAATCAATTTCGACTGCTGCTCGACTTCCATCGCAATCTGTCTGCCGATTGCCATTTCTTTTTCTTTTGAACCGCCGAGCCAGCCGGTAAATTTATCAAAACCGCCGTTAATGTTGCGTTTGCCGATTTGCGAAGGGTCTTCCTTGACGGGCAAGGGACTTTTTGCGGTTGTTTGGTCGGATGTTTGAGTTTGATTGGAAGTTTGAGCTTTGGAAGTCGCCTGCTCATTTTTATTTTTCTTATCTTTTTTAGCTTGTTTTTGATCGGTAGTCGTTTGCGCGGTTGCTTGCGCCGCGACATTTACGGGATAAAACGCAACCGCGCCGAGCCAAAAACTCAGCACTAAAAAGCCTGCGCCAAATTTACGAGATAAACCTCTTCGCATAAAAATCTCCTATAAAACCTTTATCTGAATGTTTCAGATTCTAACTTTTCCTAATTTGTAAAGCAACGAAATTTTTGATGCGGGTTTTTCTCAAAAAGTTGTGAAATTTTCGGCACAAAACAAAAGAAAATCTTTATTTTCAAATTTTTTTGTAAAAACTGTTTTTTTTAACGACAATAATTGATAAAGTAGTAATACGCCGATACCTTTTCGGTGATTGACTTGTAATTTGTCCCGCGTTTTTGCAAATAAATTTATTGATAAATAACCAAAAGCTGAAAAATCTTTCTCACCGATTCCGGTAAAGAACCGACTTTCAAATTCGATGAAACGTATTCAGGAAAAAGTAAAAGACATAGTTGACGCGCGACCTTACAAAAGTTTGCGGGATTTTACATCCGACCCTTTGAAAACCGTCTCGATATATCATTTCACAGATTTCACATCGGACTTGATGGCGAAATGGCTGAATCAAGTCGCGGCGGTGCAAACCGGCAGCGGCGCGGCATTTGCTCTGGCGGGTTATCGCGGCGTTGGAAAAAGTCATTTTTTAGCTGCGCTCGGCGCAATCGTTTCGCATCCCGAACTGCGTTCCCGAATAACCGATTCGCACGTTACGGCAAGCGCGGAAAGACTTCGCCGAATTCGTTATCCGGTCGCTTACGTCAGGCGCGGAACAAACGAAACTCTGATCGGCGAAATTAAAGACGCGATTGCTAAAACCTTTGATCTTTCCGCGTCGAGTCTCAGCGATTCGATTTCGGGCTTGCTCGAATTGGCGGCTCAAAAAGCCGGAGAATTACCGTTTGTTCTGTTTGTTGACACGGCTTTTGAACGCGCGTCGCGCGTCGCGCGCGACGACGGCGTTTTATTGGGCGAAATTGCCGCAATCGCAAAAAAATCGAACGTTTTCGTCGCCGTCGCGCTTGATGACGACATTGCCGGAGCGGACGGCATCAACGCGGCGATTGCCGGAAATTTCACGATTGATTATCTCGACCAGGAACATCTGTATCGCATCGTTGATTCGCATATATTTCCGAAATACAGGCAAATGCAGCCGCTTCTGCACGACATCTATACGAACTTTAGAGAAGTTTTGCCGCATTTTCGCTGGAGCGAACAGCGTTTCGCGTCGCTCTATCCGCTGCATCCGATACTTCTCGAAGTCGCGCCGTTTGTGCGTCTTTACGAGCCGGAATTCGCTCTGCTCGGTTTTGCGTCCGAAGCGGGCGCAAAGATTTTGGGTCGTCCGGCTAACTCGCTGATTGCTCTGGACGAAGTTTTCGACAACGTAGAAAATTCGTTCCGCAAAATCGAGGAACTGAAGGAAGCCTTTGTCGGTTACGACAAAATCAGTTGGGCAGTCAACACGCAAGTTCCGGTAATGCAGCGACTGCAAGCCAAATTGATTCTCAAAGCGCTGTTTCTGTTATCAATCGAAGGCGTCGGCACAACGGCTGGAGAAATCACGGCGGCGATGCTCATTTCAGACGAAAGCGAACCGCTGCGAGCCGTCAGAATGGTCGAAGAACTTCTCGAAAAGTTCGCCGCGATTTTCCCCGAAGGCATTCAGCGAGTCGCCGAAACTGACAGAGAAATTCGCTATAACTTAAAAATCAGCAGTCAGGACAACTTAAATAACGCGCTGTCCGAAGCGATTAAAACCGTTTCGCCCGACGCTGCGACGAAAATTTTGCGGCGCGTGGCGCGTGAAAGATTCGCTGATTGGACGATTTCGGATGACGGCAATGCTTCGACCGATGAACGAACGGAACTACAGACGATTTGGCGCGGCAGTTTGCGTCGCGGGCAAATCGTCTGGGATTTATTTAATTCAAACTCAATCGAAAACACCAATTCCGATTCGGAATTTTTGGACTGGGAAGTAATAGTCAGAGAATCGGCGGAAATTCTGAGCATTTCTCCCGAATCAAACCAGGCGACGCAAATTTTTTGGCAGCCCGCGCCGCTTAAAAAAGAAGAAACCGAAGCGATTATGCGTTACTGGGTTTTGCTGACCGATACGAACTTGCGCGAACAGCACGGCGAACAGATGCGTGCCGCCGGACACGCGCAAATGATGGCGGTCGAGAAGATTTGGAATCGAATTTTTCTGGAAGACGCGAAATTGATAATCGGCGGATTGGATTACAATTTTTCCGAATCGGCGCGAACGGCGCAAACTTTGTCCGATTTGTTTTCCCGAATGCTTGAGCCTTTTTTCGATCTGCGATTTCCAGAGCATCCGCGCTTCGACCGTGTTCTCGACGCGGGCGAAGTTTCCGAATTGATAAATGATTTTTTCAGCGGAGCGCGGCAAAATTTGGCGGAAACCCGGCAACTGGCGAAAACTTTCCTTTTGCCGCTTAATCTCATCCGTCAAAACGAAAATAATTTTATTCTCGAATCGGCTGAAAATTTGAACAAACTGCCGCTCGCCAGAGAAATTTTATCGGAAGTCGAAAAAAGTTCCGCTGAAATGACGCCGCTCAAAACGATTTACAAAAAATTAAAACAATCGCCGTATGGTTTGGCGAACGAAGCCCAGCAACTGATTTTAACGGCGCTGGTCGCAAATCGTCAGATAGAATTCGTAACGACCGAAGGCGACCGCATAAACCGTCGTTCTCTGGATTTAAAAATCGTCTGGAACGACATTGCCGGCGTCGCCAAACCTTCGGGCGTCGTTTATTCAAATGAAAGATTAATCGAATGGGCGCGAATTTTGACGGGCGCGGAATTTCCGCCGGTTTTCCGTTCGCCGGAAGACCAACAGGCGGGAAAAATTATTTTGCGGAATTGGCTGACAGATTGGAACGAGTCACAAGTTTTAGAAAGGTTCAGCCGTTTGCCCGACGAAATTCTTAATACAAAAATTTGGCGGCTCGCGGCTCACGCTCAGAAAACCTTCGGCGCTGTCGCCGGTGCGATTGAAACCGTCGCCGACGATACGATTTCTCTCGAAGACGGATTGCACAGAATTGCCGACGCATTTTCCGATTCGGAAAATGAATTTTTCGCCCGCGCGGGCGATTTGGTGGTTTTGGAAGATTTTACGAGCGGCACGGCGCTGCGCGAAAAAATCTGGTCGTATCTGGCAGTTTGTGAAACGACGCAGGATGAAAAATTGGAGTTTTTCCGCGAAAAACTTTTTCAAATCGTAGATGAAGCCCGCGTCAATCCAAACGAAGCGCTCAATCGGGAAATGGAAAATCTTTGGAAGACATTTCACGAACGTTTTATAGAGCATTTTGCTTTTCGGCACGATTTGTTGATGAAATCGAATCATCTGCGGGAAAAATTCGACGAAATTTTTCGCAGCGATGAGTGGTGGGAATTTGAAAATCTTTCGGCGCTTCCGATTTTTCGGCAAATTTATTGGAAAGAGGCGCAGCGGATTCGTCGTCAGCTAACTGATCTTCAATGTCGTTTCGACGCGCGCGAAAGTTTGAAAGCTCATCCGTTTTGCGCCTGTTCGTTCGGTTTGGCGAAAATCCGCGAATGGGAAAAACTTCCCGCCGCGTTAGAAGAAATCATTGCCGGCGGGCGAAAGAGTTTTCGCGCGTCTTTATCAACAGCGAGTCAAGCCTTGATTCCGCTTATCGAAAATTTTTCAGACCGATACGATAACGTTGAACTTTCACGGGCGGCGGCGCATTTGACTGAAGTTTTAAAGAACAATTTTGAAGAAATTCCGCTTTTGACAAGCGGTGAATTGCTCGTTTTGAACAAAATATTCGCCGGTTTGCCCGCCGCGTCGCTTCGTCAAATTGAGCTTGCCAACGAAATGGTTTTGCAGCAAATTTAAGAATTAAAGCCGGTTTTTTTCGTGCATTAAATAAATCTTTGTAATTTCAAATTTTTTTGTTCTTTGAAATTTACTCTGCTTTGTGATTTATTTCTCTTAATGAAAATCTCAATTATCGGCGCGGGCAGACTCGGCGGAGCTTTGGCGATAGCTTTGGCGAGAAGCGGCTATACGATTGAAAATCTGGTCGCGCGAAAAATGCGGAATGCGGAAAAAGCCGCCGAATATATTAATCCGAAACCGACGCTTTTGACTACGAGCGAATTTTCAAAAATATCTTCGGATGCGATTCTGATTACGACGCAGGACTTTGAAATCGAAGCGGCGGCAAATCTGCTGGCAGTCGAACTCAAAAATAAACCGTTTGTTTTTCACGCCAGCGGCTCGCTTTCATCGAACGTTTTGCGCGTCTTGAAGGATGTCGGCTGCAAAACCGGCTCGATTCATCCGCTGGTTTCAATCAGCGACGCGGTTTTGGGCGCGGAACGTTTTGAAGCCGCTTATTTTTGTGTCGAAGGCGATGCGGAAAGCATCGAAGTTGCCGAAAAAATCGTCGCGGATTTAAAGGGCAAATCGTTTCGCGTCGCAACCGAATTCAAAACGCTCTATCACGCTTCGGCGGTAACGGCGAGCGGGCATCTGGTCGCGCTGGTTGACGCGGCGATTGAAATGTTGAGCAAATGCGGGTTGACTGAAACCGAAGCGCGCGAGATTTTTCTGCCGCTGATAAAAAGCACCGTCGAAAATCTTCAAACGCAAACCACGACCGAAGCTCTGACCGGAACTTTCGCGCGGGCTGATGTTAAAACATTTGAAAATCACATAGAAATTTTACGCGAAAATGTTTCGCGGGAAGCGCTGGAAGTCTATCTGCAACTTGGAATACGTTCGGCGCATCTAGCCGAACGACAAGGCGCGGATCGTAAAAAGCTCGCCGAAATTCTTGAAAAAATTACGTTAGCTAAAAATAATTTCAAATGATAAAATATATTTTATATTTTGTGTGGAATTTATATGCTGGGAAAAATGGGAAAGTTTGAACAGGAAAAGCAGGTTTTCTCCGAACATATCCAAAAATCAGGTTTGCGGCACACGGCGCAGAGAGAATTGATCTTTGAAATTTTTTTGCGAACCGAAGAGCATTTATCAAGCGAAGATTTGTATTGGCTCGTGCAAAAAGAAGACGCGAGCGTCGGACACACGACTGTTTATCGAACTCTGAAACTTTTAACCGAAGCCGGACTCGCGCGGGAAGTTCGTTTCGGCGACGGAAAAACTTATTACGAACATCATTATAATCACGAGCATCACGATCATATGATTTGCACCGAATGCGGTAAGGTCGTCGAATTTTTTTCGCCGGAAATCGAAGCATTACAAGTAGCAATGGCGGAAAAATTCGGCTTCAAACCGACGCATCATTCGTTGAGAATTTTGGGTCTCTGCGAAGAATGTCAAAAAAAGGACGCGCGCGCCGCCGCTTCGGGAGCGCAGCCTCGCGTGCGTGTTATGCCGGCGAGAGTTTTGAGATAACGATGAGTTATTATTGATTAATGATGAACAAAAAAAGTTATTTAAATTCATCGTTTATCATTTCCGGTCTATGATTTAAAAATATGGAAGTTGAAGTAAAATTTGAGCGTGAAAATATCAGCGGCGTTGTTCCGGTCGGCACATATTTATTTGACGCGGCGCGAAGAATGGGCATCGAAGTAGATTGCGAAAGGCGCGGCGAATCTGATTTGTGCGCGATGCGGGTAAAAGAAGGCGGCGAGCTTTTATCTGAAGTAACCGAAGCGGAAAAAAAACATTTGACTTCAAAACGCCGCAAAAACGGCGAGCGTCTCGCGTGTCAGGCGAAATTTGAAAAGGCTGGAGATGTTGTAATTATGACGACCAAGAAAAAAGTAGAAGAAAAACCGGCGGAAGAAGAAAAATACGAAGATTTTCGCAAAGGATTTGAAGAATTGCCGCTTGAGAAAAAAGTGGCGAATTTATTACATCTCGAAGCGATTACACTGAGCGAAACTTTTTCGTTTGTTTTAAATTCGCCGCAGATGATTGTCGGAAAAATAATGGACGTGATGGCGGAATTCGGTTTGAAAATGGATGACGACGCCAAAAAAGCGACTCGTCCGAGCGAACATCACACGGAAACCAAAGCCGAAGAAAACGGTCACAAGGAAAACTCCGAAACATCTCAACCAAACGAAGAATCCAAATAAAAAATAAAACCCAGATAAAAATTTAACCGATTGAACAAATTATAAATTTTCCCGCACAAAACCGGTGAGCGATAAATTACAGAAAAAAATTCCTGATTCCATTAAAGAAAATACCCAGTATGTATTGGCTTTCGGTCTGATTGCGACAATGCTTTTGGCTGCTAATTTCCCGCTCTTCGTGGTAGTTTTCTTCGCTATTTTCGCGTATTTTTTGTGGAAAACTTTTTCGCAGCCTTCGCGCAGCGAAACGCGCGAAATTTTTGAGTTTTATCTTTCGGCGAACGAATTGTTGCGCGACGACGAGCGTCGCTGGTTCGGTTTTGAAGTTCAGGAAGTCATCGCTCGCGGCGAACGCATTTTGCAATTAATGAATGGAGCGCCGCCGCTGGTTTATTTCACGCTCGGCGCTCTTTACAACAAGGTCGGCGATTATAAATCTGCCGTAAATCATCTTTCATACATCATTGAAAATGATAACGCCGAAGAATCCAGCTACGTCTATCCGTCGCCGGACTTGCGAAATTACGTTAAAATTCTCAGAAAAATCGAGCGCGAGCCAGCCGAAGCTCCGCAAACTTCAGCGGCGATTCGCGCTCTCGAACGCGCCAGACGAAATCGTGGAAAGTCAATTTTAGAAACAAGCCGCGTGAAATTAACCGAATTAAACGAGAAAAAGCAAAAGTTGATGAGCGAGCAGAAAAAACAAATCGAAAAACTCGCCGAAATCAACGGTGAATCAACTTCATCTCAGAACGGCACAAAAAATAACGGTGAAAAAAAGGCGCAAAACGGCAGACCGCTTTTTGAAGCCGGCTGGCAAAGTTTCGATAATGAAAATAAGTCGAAAGAAGCCGAAGAAAAGGCAAACGCGAAAAATGCTAAAAACGATCCTTTCGCCAATCGCCAGCCGATCTCGGAAGTCTTGCGCGACATTTACGATGGGAAATAGTGGTAAATGGTAAGTGGTAAATGGTAAATCTAATAATGCTCTTGCATTTACCATTTACCACTTACCATTTACAATTTACTATTATGCTTTCTGCTGAAATAATTGCCATCGGTTCTGAACTTTTAACTCCGACCAAAACAGATACGAACAGCCTCTGGCTGACCGAAAAACTCAATGAAATCGGTGTTGAGGTGAAACTCAAAACGATTGTCGGCGACGACGAATCGCGTCTCGAAGAAACTATCAAAGACGCTCTGAATCGTTCGGATATTGTCGTTACAACCGGCGGTTTAGGTCCGACCGAAGACGACATTACTAGAAAAATTTCGGCAAAAGCCGTCGGGCGCGAATTGGTTTTCGATGAAAACGTTTTAGAAGAAATTAAAGCGAGGTTTCGCACTTTCGCGCGTGAAATGCCTGAAACGAATAAGCGACAGGCATTTATAATCGAAGGCGCGAAGGTTTTGCCGAATCCGAACGGAAGCGCGGTCGGAATGTCTCTCGAAATCGGCGAAAAATTCCTTGTCGTTCTTCCCGGTCCGCCGCGCGAGTTAAAACCGATGTTTGAAAACTTCGTCCTTCCGAAATTGCGCGAATCCGCAGGCGAAATCTACGTCAGGCGAAAAATTTTGCGCGTTTCGGGTTTAGGTGAATCGGCGGTTGATGAATTGATCGCGCCGATTTATAAAGAATATAAAAACGTCAACACTTCGATACTTTTCAATCGCTCGGAAATCGAACTGCATCTGACGGCGCAAACCGACACAATTGAAAAAGCAAACAGACTTTTAGCCGAACTTTCGGACAGAATCGCCGAAAAACTCGGCTCTGCCGTTTTTGCAATGAACGGCGAAACGATGGAAGAAATTGTCGGAAAACTCTTAACCGATGCGAAAAAAACTTTATCCGTCGCCGAAAGCTGCACGGGCGGATTGATTGCCGAACGATTAACGGAAATTTCCGGCTCGTCGGCGTATTTTATTGAAGCGGCGATTACATATTCAAATGAAGCTAAAATTCGCACGCTCGGCGTTTCGCGTGAAATTATCGAAACTCACGGCGCGGTCAGCCGCGAGACAGTCGAAGCGATGGCAAGCGGAATGCGCGAAAAAGCCGGAACTGATTACGCGATTGCCGTGACGGGAATCGCCGGACCGACTGGCGGAAACGAGGAAAAACCCGTCGGTTTGGTTTTCATCGGTTATGCTGACGAAAACCAAACAAAATCAATAAAAATAAATTTGCCCGGCGACCGATATTTGATTCGCTGGCGTTCCTCGCAAGCCGCGCTCGATTTTTTGAGAAGACAAATTATGAAAAATTCAGGTAAATTGCCATAAGCCTTTAAGAATTTGTTTGAAATTTCAAATTATCGGGAATTTAATAAAAGCTGTTCGTTGTTCGCTATCAACTATTAACTGAATTTCAGAGAATCTGTTTGTTTCCTTAAAAAATAGTGAATAATTGATAGCGAACAGCGAATAGTTTGCGGTTTCACTCAAAAGGGTTTTTCAGTTTTTTTACTGCAAAATATAAATTGGCATTGCCCTAATTGCTAAATGAAAACGGAGTAGAAATGAAATTTAAAGTTTTTGTTTTCGGTCTGTTATTAACGACGTTAGTTTTTCAAATTTTTGCCCGGGAAAAACCGAAAATTTTTCGCGGAGCAATCGCCGGAAAAACGGTTCAGATAACTTTGAGGCGCGACGGCGACAAATTAAGCGGAACGTATTTTTATTCCAAAATCGGTAAAGACTTAAAATTAGTCGGCACAATCAATTTGAGCAGCGAATTTAAGTTGGAAGAATTTGACGCCAACAACGTGAAAACCGGCGAAATAGACGGCAAATGGACGGAAGCGCCGGATGAAAACGGGATCGCGCTCGAAGGAAATTGGAAAAATCCTAAGACCGGAAAAACGTCCGAATTTTATGCCAATCAGCAAATGATTGATTTTTCCGGCGACACAAAATTAATTTCAAAATCGTTCAGCGAAACGAATAAACAGAAATTATTTGAAATAACCGCCGAATATCCGCAGCTTACGAGCGATAATTCCGCAGTCGCCGCAAAAGTCAATGAAACGGTGAAAAACGCCGTGATGAAAGACGTTAATCAATTTAGAAGCGATATGCTGGCGATGACGGCGGAAGATTTGAAATTTATGAAACAACTCGGCGTCAATAATTATCTCGAACTCGATTATGCAATCGAATTTGCCAACGATAATGTCATCAGCATCAGCTTTAGCGAATCCACTTTTTCAGGCGGCGCGCATCCGAATCACAATAGTTTTACGATAAATTACGATTTGAAAAACAACAAAGAAATAAAATTAGCCGAGTTGTTCAAACCGAATTCAAATTATTTGAAAACGATTTCCGATTACTGCATTCAAAGTTTGAAGGTGAAATTGGAAGAAATGAGCGATGACGACCAAATAAAAGAAGGCGCGGGCGCTTTGGTGAAAAATTTTAAAAGTTGGAATATCACGCAGAAAGGGATTTTGATAAATTTCGATCCGTATCAAGTCGCCGCTTACGCCGCCGGACCGCAGGAAGTTTTAATTCCTTACGGCAAATTGAAAAGCGTTTTGCGCGACAAATTCGTTGATTCGGTTGTTTCTTCAAATTTGTAAAATCCCAAGAATTTTCAAGCGATAATTTGCCGGTAGATTTTAGCGTCAACATTTCCGCCGCTGACAATCGCGCAGATTTTTTTACCGGCAAAATTTTCTCTGTTTTCCAAAATCGCGCCCAAACTCAACGCGCCGGTCGGTTCGACTTTCAGGTTTGCCAGAGAAAAATAAAGGCGCACAGCTTCCATAATTTTTTCTTCGGAAATTTCCGAGATTTCCGACACGCCGTTTTTAACGATTTCCCAATTTTGTTTGCCGAGAGAAATCGTTCGAGCGCCGTCGGCGATTGTCGTCGGCTCAAATTCGTTGACGACGATTTTTCCGGCTTT
>CAXSHW010000090.1:0-2618 GCA_964237245.1 uncultured Pyrinomonadaceae bacterium | reverse complement strand
TCAGCGAGCGCGACGCGTCGTTTCCCAAAAGCGGCTCAGCGCCGACGAGTTTTGCTTGATTGGCGTCTCGGCATAAACCTTTTGAAATCCCCGAAATCAAACCGCCGCCGCCGATTGGCGAAATTACCACGTCGAAATTCTTTTGCGAAAGTTCGTCGCCGAGCGTCGAGTTTCCTTCGATGACAAACAAATCATCATACGCCGAAGCAAAATATGCGTCGGGCATTTCGGCTGCAAGTTGCGCGACTCTTTCGTTTCTTCCGACCTTTTGCGTGTCAACAAGGTCAACCGTCGCGCCGTAATTTCGGACGGCTTCAATTTTAACCTGCGCGGAAGTTTCCGGCATTACGACCGTACATTTTTTATTTGCAAGATGACAAGCGTAAGCCAGCGCCTGCCCGAAATTCCCCGAAGAAGCGGTTAAAATTTCGTCGTTCGGAACATTCAAAGCCAGATTATACGCGGCGCGAAATTTGAAACTTCCCGTGTGCTGAAAAGTTTCGGTTGCAACAGTTAAATCAATTCCCAAAAAAGATTTTAATTTCTCCGATTCGACAAAAGTCGTCGGGCGAATCGCTTCGAGCAAAGTTTTCATTTGTTTAGAATCTACGAAACAAGCTAAACTCGTCAAGAGAGATGAGCAAAAATTTTATAAATGAATTGCCGGAAAAGTTCACGCGAAACGCTCTGGATTTGTGCGGCGAAACGGGTGAGAAATGGCTAATTGATTTGCCGCGAATTATCACGGAGATTGAATCTGAATGGTTTTTGAAAGTTGAAAAGAATTTCCCGAATTTGTCCTACAATTACGTCGCGCCGTGCGTCTACAATGACGGAAGTGAAGCGGTTTTGAAAATTGCTCTGCCGCTGAATAATCCCGAAATTTATAACGAAGCGAAATATCTGCAAACGGCAAACGGCGTCGGCGCGGTTAAACTTTTAGAATCAGACAAAAGCCGTCGCGCGATACTTTTGGAACGATTGACGCCGGGCGCGAATTTGAAAGAAATTTGCCGCGAAGACGAAGCAAAAGCCGTCGAAATCGCCATTTCGATTATGCGCGGACTGTTGAAAGAAGCCACGCGAAATTTCGCTTTTCTCAGGCTCGACGATTGGTTTAATAATTTTTTTGAAAAAGCCCGAAATACAAATTTTCCGCGTGAATTTCAAAACAAAGCGCGAGAATTTTATGCGGAATTGAGTTTCGCACAAAAGCAAAAATTTCTTATTCACGGCGATTTGCATCACGAAAATATCTTGTCCGCGACGCGCGAAGAGTTTCTGGCGATTGACCCGAAAGGAATTGTCGGCGACACAGGTTACGAAATCGCCGTTTTTTTGAATAATCATCTTTGGTGGCTCGCGTCCGAATCGAATTTAAAGGAGATTTTGACCAATGCCGTCCGGTGTTTTTCCGAAGCGTTTGAAATAGAACAAATTGATTTGAGAAAATGGGCGTTCGCGCAAATCACGTTGTCGGCTTGGTGGACGTTTGACGAAAACGGAGAAAATTGGGAAAGAGAATTGGCATTTGCGGAATTTTGGGAAACGTGATTATCAACCGTTGACGGAACATTTAATTTTGCCGAAAAAATAAAAAAGAACGACTTTGTGAAAGTCGTTCTTTTTTATTTTAGATTCGCGCCTGATTTTTATCTTGTCTGACTGAAACATTCTGCGCCGATGAAGCACATTTGTTTTTGCCCCAAATCGGTTTTAAAGCTGACTTTCACTTTTTCGACTTTCGCGGGCATCGTTTTCGTGTAGTTGTTTGCCGTGTCGCACGAAAAATCGCGGGTGAATTTTTCCGGCTGCCAGCTAATCGTCAGATTGTTGCCGCTGACGCTAGCCTTTCCTCTTCTCGACTGGAAAACCTGCTGGCTGCATGCGCCCTGCATTACGTTTAGAATGCCGGTAAATTGCACGTCGCCGTTCGGAGAAAATTCATATGTGTAGCGCGAACCGTTGCTGCCCATTAACGCGCCGCCAGTGCTGATCGTGCTTGAGCCGCTGTGCGCCCAAACCCATTTCCCGACATACGCTCCAATATCGCCCGCACCGTTCGTTTCGGCTTCCCGCGCTTGCTTTGCCTGCGCGCCTTCATAAACGCCGAGCAAAAACACGGCTTCCTTATTTCCGCTGCCGACATCCTGCAAAGATTTGACGAAATCGCCGATGATGATGCCGCGCAGTCTGGCTTGTTCGTTTTCGTCTTTCGACTTGATGGCGGCGAAAGTTTTCATTAAAGCATCTATTCCTTTTTTCTCGTTCGCGCCGTCCAAGCGATAATCTTCTTCTTTGATTTGCTCATACCGACTGCGCTGGCTGCTCGAAAATTGTGTTTCAAAAAGCCATTCGTAGTAATTAATCAATTTGTTCGTATCCGCATCTGACTGCGCGGAAACATTCATCGCGCTGCCGAAACTTCCGGCGCATATCGCCAATAAGAAAAGATATTTTATTTTGTTTATCATTGCTGTAAATTTTCCTTTATAAATGTTAAATTCGCCGCGTTTTTTCGGCTCTGAGATAAATAGCGGAAGCAAATTGTAAAAGGTATCAATACAAAATAAGTAAAGATTTGTTCGAGACATCTTTTTGAAACTAAAAGGGCGGGA
>CAXSHW010000089.1:0-15989 GCA_964237245.1 uncultured Pyrinomonadaceae bacterium | reverse complement strand
GAAATGTTCGGTCTGACATCAAAGCCCGAATGCTGAAGGCTTTCGACAAAATTCTTGACACTCGGTTCGTCTTTCAAAATCTCGTCAATGGTGAGTTTCGCTTCAGCCATAACTGACAGCTCATTCGTGCGTTCCATCTGCTTGTATTCATTGCTTTTTATTCGGCGGTCGCCGGATTTTATATATTCCGTCCGCTCAAGTCCGAGCGATTTTTCAAGCTCTTTCGTGGCTTCAATCGCGCGTTCGGCGATTTTCCATTCTTTGACGGTCGTTCCGTCGTCGCGGATCCTGCCGGCGATGATGTGAAAATGTTCATATTCTTTGTCGTGATGCTCGACCACCAGAAAGGGAACGCGTTTGAAATCGAGTTTTTCGAGCAGCTTTTCGGCGAGCTCGATCTTTTTTTCCGCTTTGACACTTTCGCCCAAAGCGAACGAAACGGAAATATGCGCCGCCTGATTTTTGACACGGCAATTGAGCTGGTTATAACTCTCGAATTCTTTTTTGATTTCCGCCTGCGAGCCGAAACTGCCCGCGAGAATTTCCGGTTGCTTGGTCGCTTCTTTGTTTTCCCGTAAAACATACGCGATTGCACCTGCCGAACTTCCGGTGCTGCCGACCTTTGCGATTGCCATTTTTATTGTTTCTCCATAATCACGGATTTGAGTCCCGCCAGAATCCTGAAATATTGATCAACCATGGTCGTATCTACGGTGTGATCTGTTTCAAGCATCTTCAGAAGCAGCCGGAAGTTCTTATTGATTTCGTTGATAACCCTGATCGCTTCCAAATCAATCTTTGGTGTCGGCGCTTTGATTTTCAAAAGCAATGCCGCCCGGTGCAGAACCTCCGATGGAGAAAGCCCTCAGCATTCGGCAATTTCCAAAATTTGATTTCGCTCTTCAACCGTAAAGCTCGCCGCGATCCGGCAGCGGCGTTTTTCCGCGCCGAGCGGCGGTCGTCCGAGTCTTCTTTCGTCGTTATTCTTCATCGTTTTCAGCCTCGCTGAAAGCGCAAGAACGCACATTTCGTGTTTCACAAAATCCTGCTTGCCTTACGTTTGGAAGTGGTCATTTTTCTGACAGATGTTATTTTCGGTCATACGATTTTTGTTTCATTCAAGAAACACCCGAAAACGCTATTTTCTATACCTATTATATTTTTGGTTAGGCAGTTAGACAGTTAGACACGATTAAATAACCTGCCTGTTTTCAATCGTTTAATTTTCCAAATCTGTCTAACCGGCTGTCTAACTGTCTAACTGCTGTCTAACCGTGTCTAACTCCTGTCTAACAAATGTCTAACTAATTTTTCGCTCCAAACCCCGATGTTTACTGGAAAAGTGCCTTTCCTGTCTAACTGTCTAACTAATTTTGAATTTCCCCCAGAAAAAACACGTTTAAGGCAAAAAACCTGTTTCTCAGATGAAACATTGCCCAATCAAACTAATCGGACTCCCGCCCGCTGTCCAGCGTCAAAATGTAAACGTATCTACGCGATGAAAAATCCGGCAAAGGTATCTTCTGCTGTTTAGTCTGCTTCGTTCTGTCTTTTGGAATCTTCAAAAAACCGAGGTCTTCGAGTTCGGATAAAATTCGCTTTTGGTTGTAGCCTTTGCACAAATCGGCAAACTGTTCGGAAGTGAAAACAAACTCCGTGCCGCCCGACTCCGCGCGTCGTTTGTAACCGATTCTATTTTGCGGCTTCGGCTTCAGCTCGTCGTCCAAATCGTGAAAGTCGGAATGCGCGCGCTTGTCTATCGCAGCGATTATTTTCCGGCAGCCTTCCGAAACGTCAAATGCTCCGATGCCGCCGCGCCGTTCGAGCCATTCGTTGAAAAGTTTGATCGTCACGCATTTCACTTCGCCGGTCTGCCAATCGGTCAAACCAATTCTGGTCGCTAAAAATCCGCCGGTTCCGACCAGCGCAAATTTCTCGGCGACACGAAAGACTTCGCCGCTCGCCTGCGGGTCAACGTAATGCTGAAAGAAATTGATTCTGGCTTCTTCGATGGTTTCTTTTACCCGGTCGTAGTTATCCGCCGTATATTGAATGAACTCACGAATCGCCGCGCCGTAAAAGCTGACGCTCGCCCGGTTCAAATACGAAGAAAATTCCGCGCCGTTATTAAATCCATGCAAATTTTCAAAAACTCCGTGCCGGCTGTTTTCGGGAACGGCTAAAATGTCGATAAACCTGGCTTCCTGTCCGCCGAAAGTTTGCTCTTTGGTTTCGCGGGTTAAGTCCTGAAATGATAATTCACCGCTCGACAGGAAAAGCAGTAGCCATTCATCGCGTTTTCGAGCCGTGATGTCTTTAGTCATTCGGGAAGTGGCAAAGCCGTTCGACAGCATATAAATGAGCTTCCCGACATCTTCAACGCGTTTGATTTCCTTGATTTCATCGAGTGGTAAAAGCAGATGATTGTGATAAGCGGCAACGGCTTCGATACCGTTTTGTGTGCCGCGCCACGTTTCGTTAAACCCGTTTTCACCGCTGCAGCCTAAAACACTGCCGGCAACTTTTAGAGCTGAACTTTTTCCGGTGCTGGATTCGCCGCGCAGGTGAAAACCGCCGCCGAGCTGATTTGATAAGGGAAGCAAAACTGAAGCGAAGGCGCAGCTTACGGCGAAAATAAGGCGCGAATTGCCGACGCAGTATCTGGCAATATTTTCGCGCCACTCCTGAGCCGTCCCCTGAGATTTGAGTTTCTTAATTTTCGAGTGCGTGCCGTGAAGCAGATAATCAGAATTATCAGTATCTTTACTGCTGATTATCTTATCCGGCATCATGAAAGATTTGCCCTGCCAGCCGGTTTTATAAACGAGTGTCAAACGCTTTTCTGGTTTTGAGTAAATCAGGTAATCGATCAACCTGATTTTTTCACGGGAATTGATTATCAAACCATTAGCGACAAGTTCGCCTAAAATGCTTTGCGGCTCGGTGACGAGTCCGCGCAAGGGAACATTTATTCTTCTTGTGCGTCCGTCGTCGTTGGTAAATTCAACGATCTGCGTTCGCTCCCCGTCGTCCGCGTCTTTGCCGGTCGCCACGACTTCGAGCGGCGAGCAGATGAAAGTTTCGACTTCTTTGACTTTGCCGCCGCGCGTTCGCTCGTAAAAGACATAAAACAATCCCTGTTCGGTTAAACGATAATTTTCGAGTCCATCGTTTGTGTGAATTGTTTCAATTTCCGACTCCTTTTTGTCAGCGAAATTTAACCAGCGGCGCAATAATCCGACCGCTTTGATGCCGACCAATTCAGCCAGTCGCGGGAATCCGACGACATTCTTTTCCTCTTGAATCCGTTCGTAAGTAGTTTCGACGGCTTTTAACCGGTCGGATATTTCTTCATCTTTTGTGACCGTGCAGATCGCTTTGATAAATAAGTAAGCGTCTTCAAAAGAAAAACCGTTAGTCAGCAGTGCGCCGCTCACGCATAAACTCAAGTCGTGCCTTTTGGAATCAACCCAAATTTCGGCGAGCAGCGCGGCGGCTGCCATTTTTCCGACGGCGGCGCGTAAGTCTTGAAATGAAATTTGTGCCGGTTCGCCTGCTTCGTGCCAGATGATTGATTCGCCGCACTGGTGAATCGAACCGGGGAAAACAGTCTGTGTTCCCGTCGCGCGGATTTCGGCGATCATCTCGGTAAACTGAAATTTTTCCGTTTTCGCGTCCGGGCAGTAATAGAGAAAATGACTGCGCTTTTTGCTCGCGCGACCGAAGACAGCATCGGTTTCCGGTAAGAACAGGGTGGTATCTTCAGTAACCCACCTGCCGTCCAGATCTACATCCACCAGATTGTTGGAAACATCTCCAAGCAAAACACTTACGTTCTGTGGCTTGCCGTTAAAACGGGTGGTCAATTCAGTGACCCGGGTGGTCCTTTGAAGGTGCCAGTTCGGGAAATTAGGATTCTTTGAACGCGTCGGAACCGGAATCGGCTGCCAGCCTTTCAAAAAGTATTCGGTCGCAATCTCCAACGCGGACTGCGGCGCAGTTTTTTCATTTTCGTTAAGTTTTATGTTATTATGCATAGACAAACTGGTATTGAAAGACGGTTTATGACTGTCTTTTATTAGTGGTGAAGCGATTTTTACTCTTGGCGGAGGGAATCGCTTCTTTCCTTTTTACAACGAAATTGACGGCTTCATCCGCAATTTCGTCTTGTGTTTTGCGCTTACCGTTTGTAAGCCAAATTAAAAGTTCTCTGCGCGAGAAATACAGTTTCTTACCGCGTTTTGAGTGCGGAATTTTTCTTTCGGAAACCAAGCCGTAAATCGTCGGCTTGGCGAGTCCGGTTAATTCAATCGCCAGCTCGATACCGCCGATCTCGTCTTCTCGCTCTTTCTCCTCCTGCTGTTCAAAGTAGCCTCTTAACTCATTCCTGATCGCCTTGGCAATATCATCAATCGTTAAATTCGTGACCGTTATGTCCATCAAAATCACCTCAAATTTATAGTTGGTGATTTTTGTTATGACAATTTCTATGCCAAAAACGAACTGTTCAATAAACTCAATGATTTACAGTTATTTTTCATTATTGATGTTTAGTAACTGTCAACTTTGGTTGACACCTTTGGTTGACAGTATTGTCAACTAAAGTTGACATTTTCGTTCAAACGTAAAGCAGTTCTCAGATTTTCATAATGTTTCGTCGCTGGCGCAAAAATTCGCCACTTGGTGCAAAAATTCGCCAATGGTGCATTTTTGCACCAATCAAACCAGACTGATTTTATTGACGGCTTCACGTTTCTTTTCGTCAATTATCTTGGCGTAAATCTGCGTCGTTTGCAGATTCTTGTGTCCGAGCAGTTTTGATACCGTGTAAATGTCCGTTCCGAAAGTCATCTGCAAAGTCGCAAACGTGTGGCGGAAACAATGAAACGTAATTTTTCGGGAAATTCCCGCGTCCGCGATCCATTTCTTTAAATAAACGCACTGCGAGTATTTAATGGTCGGGAAAACTCTCGACGAATCGTTTTTCCGTTTATTGAGTAAAGCAAAGGCTTCAGCGTTGATCGGCAAAGTTTCCGCGCCTTTCGTTTTCCGCTGTTTGAAACGGATGTAGTAGCCGTTTTCTTCGCTGTGCTGAATTTCGCTCCAGACCAGCTTTTCAATATCGCAGTATCGCAAACCCGTCAGTGCCGCAAAAAGCGCGGCGCGTTTTAATTCTTCGCGTTCAAACGGCGTTTTGGCTAACTTTTGCAGCTCATCGAGCGTCACAAATTCGCGCTGTGTTTCGAGCAGTTTGATTGATTTAATGCCGAAAGACGGATTGGTCGAAAGCATTTTATTTTCGAACGCCGAACGCACGGCGACTTTGAATTTGTCGAAATAATTTGAAGCTGTGTTCTGCGATAATCTCTCGATTTCCAGCAGAAAATCTTTGAATTTTTCACAAAACTGCGGAGTTAAATCGGCAAAGCGGCATTCTCCGCCGGTGAAATCTTCCAGATATTTATAGACGCAGTTCCAGTTATCAAAACTGCTTTTGGAAAGTTTCTTTTTCCCTTCAGTCATTTGTTCAAAATATTTAAGAAAACTTTTCTGCTTGTTTTGAATCGTGACAAAGCCGAAACTTTCTTCCTGAACTTCGAGCTGTTTTTCCGCCCGGAGGCGTTCGCCCAGCATCTTTGTATCTTTGTTATGCTTTCTTTGCAGTTCGTCTTTCGGTTTTTCGTAAACGAAAATCCGCAGGTGCTGCCGGCGCGTTTGCCTGTTCGTTTCGGAATTGATAATCGGCGGGTAAAAATCGAGATAGAGGCTTCTTCTGCCGTTGTTGATTTTCTTTTCCCGCAGAAAAACTTTAATCATATTTGTATCTCCTGAAATTGATTTAAGTGCTGTAAAAATTTGAATTACGCACTCCAAGCAATTTTCGAGCCTCTTTTAAACAAACAAACTATCAACATCAGCTCTCTTAATTACAATCCGTTTACCGAAACGCACGGCTTTCAGGCGGTTATCCTGAATGGCGCGGGTCAATGTCCAGCGGCTCAAACCGAGCAGTTTAGCCGTTTCATCCACGCTCAAATAATCTTTCGTTTGAATTTTTATGATCGGCGCGGCGAGCGTTTCAGTTCGTTCGACCTGGCTTTTTTCAATATCTTTTCCGCGCTGTCTCGCTTTATAAGCCCGCGAAGCGCAGCGGTGACTGCAATACTTAGTTACGGTCGTTCGCGCCGTAAATTCACTCGCACAAAACTGACAAATTCGACTGATTAAGATATTGGAACTCATAATTTCGGATAATCTATTTTCAATAAAGTGTTTTTATGTAGTTTTGTGTGCATCATTTCGCCTAGCTCTAAAACCGAACTGCCTTACAGTTTCTAAAATACTACAGAGATACAAATAAACACAAACAAAAACGAAACAAAGCGAAGTATCTATAAGAAAGAAATCACGCTTACATAGTGTGTTTACTGCATTTAATCAGGGATTTTATTTTCTTGATTGTGGATGGTGATTGGCTTCTATTTCCCGATACAGAAAGTCGAAAAAATTCTAGTCAGAACGTCTTCGGTTGTTGTTTCGCCGGTAACTTGTCCTAGAAAAAGCAAGGCATTGTGAAGACCAATTAAGATAATTTCTTCGCTCATTTTCTCATCAATCAGTTCAATTGATGTTTCGATTTCCGCTAAGGCACGCAGCAGTAAATCGTTGTGACGCGCATCGGAAATAAGAAAGCCTGTATTTTCAATATTTTGAGAAATGAAAGGCGAAACGATTGCTTTTTGTAAGTCATTTAAACCACAGCCTTTTTTGGCGGAAACTCTAATTATTTCGGATGTATCAGCGACGTTAATTAGGTTTTGCTGCAAATCGCTCTTGTTTATAACGAGAATGTGGTTTATTCCGGCAACCTGAGACAGTATTTCTTTGTCCTCAAGCGTTAAAACTTCAGAGCCATCCAATATGACGATAACCAGGTCTGCGTCTGCCATAACGCGCTTTGAACGCTCGACGCCGATGCATTCTACGACATCGGAAGTTTCGCGCAATCCGGCTGTATCAATCAAGGAAATCGGTATATCGTTTATCGTAAATTTTTCGTTTATTTGGTCGCGCGTCGTTCCGGCAATTTGGGTTACGATTGCTCTTTCCTGACCGAGTAAAGCGTTGAAGACACTTGATTTACCGACATTTGGACGACCGACTAGCGCAACCTGTAAACCTTCTCGAATCAATTTCCCGGCTTGAAAAGTTGAAGCCATCTTTTTTAATTCTTTAATGATTTCGGTTAATTTTCGCTTAATGTTTTCGGCTTGAAAATCAGGCAAATCGTCTTCGACAAATTCCAGCGAAGATTCTAAAACGATGATGACATCGAGCAGATCGTCTTTCAGCGGTTGGAGGCTGTCGGAGAGTTCGCCGCGAAGCTGCCGAACCGATTGGCGCGCGGCAGCGACCGTTTGCGCGTCAATTAAATCTCGAATTGCTTCGGCTTGACTCAAATTTATCCGATTGTTTGCCAGAGCGCGAAGCGAAAATTCGCCCGCATCTGCCAATCGAGCATCAAGTTTGAGACAAAAATCAATAATTTGCCTCAGCACGACGGGTGAGCCGTGACAGCTTATTTCGATTACGTCTTCGCCTGTAAATGATTGCGGTGATTGAAAATATGTGATTAAAGTTTCATCGAGGACATCATTTGTTTGCAGGTAGTAAATTTTTCGCAAGCTGGCGAAACGAGGTTTTGGCGAAAAATTTTCATCGGATGTGAGTTCTCGCGCAATTGAAAGAGAGTCTTTTCCGCTCAGACGAATCACGCCGATTCCGCTTCGTCCCGAAGGTGTGGCAAGTGCGACGATTGTATCTGACATAATTCAAAATTTAAGGTTCAAAATTCAAGATTACAAAATCAAACTCTAAAACTTTGAATCTTGAATTTTAAACTTATTTCAAACGGACTTGCAATCGTCTGTCTCTGCCGTCACCGACCGATTCCGTAATCAAATCAGTTTCTATTTGTAATGCGAGGTGAATAACGCGCCGCTCGGTTGAATTTAAGACGCCGAAAGTAAAGGGTTTATCGCTTTTGCGGACATTATTTGCGGCAAAACGCGCCATCGCCTGCAATTCGGCTCGGCGTGATTGTCGAAAACCGTCGGCGTCGCAGATAAAACGGTGTTCTCTATCGAGTTCTCTTCCGTAAATTTGAAATAACAGAGTTTCAAAAGCGTCTAGCATCTCGCCGTTTTCATTTAATAAAAACGAAATATCCTGCCCGCTTAAATCGAGCAGACAGCCTTCATCCGTCCATTTGGAAGAAACGCGCAAATCAAAACGCAAATCCTTTAGAAGGGCGCTAAGAAAATCCTGCGCTTTTTGGCAAATTTCATTCATAAAATCCTAAGACATCGAAAGTTTCGGCTTTGTTTTCGTGGATAAAACCGTCGTCATCGCTCCTTCTTTCGGCGGCTCATTCGGTTTGTTTATACGGTTAATTAAAATTTGCTGAACGAAACTGACGATGTTGCCGAAAAGCCAGTAAATAAGCAGACCGGCGGGCGCGCTCCACATAATCCAAAGCATCATTACCGGCATAAAATACGTCATCATTTTCTGCTGCATCTGCTGTTCGGGCGCAACGACGGCGGCTTGCGGCGTAAATTTCATCGAAAGAATCATCGAAAACGCGAAACCGAATTCGAGAAAATGATACGGGTCGGCGGCGGAAAGGTCAGGCAGCCATAGAAAAGGCGCTTGACGAAAACCGAGTGAAATTGTAACTGCCGTATATAGAGCGATTAGCAACGGAAATTGCAGAAGCATCGGGAGACAGCCGCCAATCGGCAGCGCGTCTTTCGTCATCTTCAATTGTTCCATCTGCAATTCGCGCATTCGCGGATCGTCCGCCGGAATGCCTTTCTTTTGCATCTCCTTTAGTCTTTCCTGTAAATCCTTCATTTTAGGCGCGTTACCCGAAGCCTTTTTGAAAGATTTCGACTGATACCAGCGCATCGGAAATAACAGTGAATAAAAGAAAAGCGTGAAAATTATAATTGCGACGCCATAGCTGTTAGTGAAATTGTTTAGAAAATTAAGCGCGTAAAGAATCGGAATGGCGATGCGTTTTGTAATCGGTCTGATGTAAGTCCAATTACTGAAATTAACAATGTCGTCAATATCAATCGTTCTGCCGACAGCGTTTGTTAAAACCTGATTATATTGGTTGAGAACAAAATAATCTTTTGTGCCGGTATAAATTTTTGTTGTTGAACCGTCGGCGCTAATTGGAAGATACGCCGTAACCAAATGCCTGGTTTCGGTCGTTTTCGGACTTCGCGTAACCCAACCGATAATTCCGTCATAATGCGGCGCGGTGTCAACGTCGTATTTTGAAGCGCGAAATTCGACCGCATTTGATTGCTGCGCGGGAATCGCCGCCATCGCAAAATATGCGTCGCCGACTCCAGCCCAATCAACGTTTCCATCAACCGACAATAAACTTTGATTGTTTTTATCGAAAGTAAAAGATGCTCCTTGATGCCGGCTTATCGAATTGTTCACATATGCGACGGCTTCCGGTTCGATGTGATAATAATTGTGAAATTTAATTCCCTGATCGCCGATGCTTGAGCCGATGAGAAGTCTTGTATTCGGAACAGGCTGCCCGTTTTTGGTCAGTTTAACTCCCAAATCGGTTATATAACTGTCAGCGTGAAAGATAAAACTTTTGGTAACTTCCAAACCGCTGGCTTCGTCTTTTAAAACGTAATCAATCTGCTTTGATTGTCCGTCGCCAAGCTCAATACTTTCATCATTTACGGAAACTTGATAATTACGCTCGTTGATAAAGTTGTCGGCATTCTGGTCGCCGGTCGAGAGTCTGAAAGGCAATTCGCGCGGCGTTCGGTTTAAGCCTTCGGACGAGATTAATTCGAGCGGTTGTTTTTCGCCTTCATTTGAACCGTCAGCGTAGAGAAGTCTTCCGGCTTTATCCTGCGTCGAGATATTTTTGATTAAAATCCAGCTTGTCGCCAGCGCGCCTTTTGAATCGAGTTTTACTTGGTAAAGCGGCGTTTTAATCGTAATCGTTTTGTTTTCTGTGTTGTCGGGCGTCGAAGCGATTGTCTGAGATTGATTAGATGAATTTTGAACGACTTCAGGCGTGGGCGTCGCTGAATTATTAACGACCTGCGCTGTGTTCGCGTTGTCTTGAACCGGTTTTTTCGGCGCGAAAAAATAAGACCAGGCGAAAAAAACCGTTAGCGAAAGCAAAGCCGCGAGAAGAAACCGAGATTGCGTTTGTTGTTTATTATCTGCCATTTTCTATTTTGGATTTTGAGTTTTGGATTTTGGATTGGAAATCATTTGTTTTTCGTCATTATTTGTCCGCTGTCATTTAAGTATTTGAAACGAACCTGACAACAAACGACGAAATGAAAGTCCAAAATCCAAAATCTAAAATCCAAAATCTATTTAATCGGATCAAACCCACCTTTGCAAAAAGGTTGACAACGTAAGATACGTTTCGCGCCGAGCCAAGTTCCTCGAATCGCGCCGTATTTTTCGACGGCTTGCATCGCATATTCCGAGCAAGTCGGCGTAAAACGGCACGAAGGCGGAAAAAAAGGCGAGACAAACGTCTTGTAAAGCTGCAAAAAATCTAAAACCAAATACTTCATTTTGCCTGCGCTTCGACGTTTTTTTCGCCCTTGTTCAATTCACTATTTTTAATCTTCGCTACTATTTGCCGAAATTCTTCAAGAGGTTTTTCAAGTTTAACACGCAACAAATTTCTTCGCGCATTCAAAACCCAATCAAATTTCGCGTCCAATTCATTAAGCTCAATCTTGCTAAGGCGAAACGCTTCACGAAGCAGACGCTTCGCCCGATTTCTCTCGACTGCATTGCCAATCGCTTTTTTTGAAGCTGTGATGCCAAGTCGCTGAAAATCGGTTTCCGACAGCAAAATAAAAACCGTCATAAAACGTCCTTCAAAACGCTTTCCGTTTGCATAGACGCAACGAAACTCTTTCGGATTTCGCAGCCGATTCGCTTTTAGAAGGCGAAAATTTAATAATGCTGAACCGTTAATCGTTTGCGTCCTTTCGCCCGGCGGCGTTTGATCACGGCGCGTCCGTTTTTGGTCGCCATTCTCGCTCTGAAACCGTGTTTCTTGGCGCGGCGACGGTTGTTTGGTTGATAAGTTCTCTGTGGCATAATTGTTCATCTCCTCACGCTAAAGTGAAAACTTAAAGTTTATTGAAAAAACTTGTTTATGTCAAAGTCGTCTTAGTTAGAACTTTCCGACCTTTAATCTGAACTTTGCCTTCAACAATTCTTTTTATCGCTTCGACATAAAGCGCGTGTTCGTGTTGTAAAATTTTCGCCGCCAAACTTTCTGTCGTTTCCGAGTCCGCAACTTCAACTGATTTCTGTAAAATAATAGCGCCGTGATCCAAATATTCGTCAACAAAATGAACCGTGCAGCCGGAAATTTTCACACCGTAATCAATCGCCTGCTTTTGCGCGTCTAAACCCGGAAAATCGGGAAGCAAGCTCGGATGAATGTTGAGGATTTTGTTCGGAAAGAGGCGAACAAAATTTTTCGACAAAAGCCGCATATAACCCGCGAGACAAACTAATTCAACACTTCGCTTTTGAAGTTCGGAAATAATCTCCGCGTCGTGTTCTTCGCACGAACGTTTATTTTTAGCAATGACAAGCGTTTCAATTCCGCATTCTTCGGCTTTTACTAAACCTTGCGCGTTCGATTTATCACTGATAACGACGCTTACCTCAGAATCTGGAATCAAACCGCTTTTGACGGCTTCGACAATCGCTGTCATATTTGAGCCGCGCCCGGAAATTAAAATGCCGATTTTCATTTATTTAATTCTAACTTCATTATTTCCCTCAAAAATTCGCCCGATTTCAAAGCATTCGCCTAAACTTTCTTTCAAAAACTCCTTATCTTTTTCCGCGCAGATCACAATCATTCCGATTCCCATATTAAATGTGCGAAACATTTCCGCGTCGCTGACGTTGCCGAGTTTTTGTATCAAGCCGAAAACGGGAAGTTCCGTCCAAGTTCCGCGTTTTATCTCGACGGAAACGTTTTCGGGTAAAATACGCGGAATGTTTTCGAGAAATCCGCCGCCGGTGATGTGCGCTAAACCTTTGATTTTTTCCGAATCGAGCAGAGTTTCCAAAGGTTTCAAAAAACTTGTATGCGTTTTTAGCAGCGATTCGCCGACTGTTTCGCCTAACTCTTCAATGTAAGACTCAACAGAATAGCCGCCGACTTCAAAAAACAATTTTCGGGCGAGCGAATAGCCGTTTGTCTGCAAGCCGTTTGACGGCAAACCTAAAACGACATCTCCGGCTTTGATTGTTTTGCCGTCAATTACTTTGGATTTATCAACGACGCCGACGATAAAACCAGCCAAATCGTATTCGCCGTCAGCGTAAAATCCGGGCATTTCCGCCGTTTCGCCGCCGAGCAGAACGCATTTATTTTCTTTGCACGCAATCGCAATTCCTTCGACGACCGCGACGGTTGTTTCGGGTTTTAACTTTCCTGTCGCAAAATAATCGAGGAAAAATAAAGGTTTCGCGCCTTGAACTAAAATGTCGTTGACGCAGTGATTGACCAAATCCTGACCGATTGTATTATGAATTCCGGTTTCAAAAGCGATTTTTAATTTCGTGCCGACGCCATCGGCTGAAGCGACTAAAATCGGCTCGCGCATTTCGGGAAACATTCCAGAAAACATTCCGCCGAAACTGCCGATTTCGGTTAAAGTTTGCCGGTTAAACGTTGATTTGGCATAGTTTTTGATTCGGTCGAGCGCGAGATTCGCGTTGTCAATCGAAACTCCGGCGTCCGAATATGAAATTGATTTCCGCATACGTTTGAAAACGAAATTATAAACCGCAAAGAATAATTTAGCCACGAACAGACACGAAAAAACACGAAAAAACCAAGCAGAAAATTATATAAATTTATTTGATTTCTTTTGTTTTTGTTCTTTTGTGTCTGTTCGTGGCTAATAAAATTGACTTAAGCCTTAATCGCGTTTAGCATTTTTCGAGGGAGAAAATTATGAGTTTCACTTTAATGGATTTGGGTCAGGAAAGTTTCGAATTTCGCGTAAATGTCTGGAATTGGAAGCCGACGCTGGAAATTATTAAGAGTTTCGACATTGTTGACGAAGGCAAACTGCGGCAAATGAATTATAACGGAACGGGCGCGAAATTTTCGCTCGAAGAAGCGCACGAAATCGGCGAGAAAATCCGCAATGATATTTTGCCGAAATTAGAACCGAACAAGCGAATTTTTTCGGATTTGTCTATTACGGACACGCCAGACGACGGAACGCTCTACCGTGACGAAGACGAGCAATGGAAAAATTACAGCACAAATTATAATTTGCTCAAGGATTTTTCCGATTTTTGTCTCCAGTCAAAAGGCTTTCAAGTTTTCTAAATGGAATTTCTTCATCATCTTTTTCAAACGGTTTTTGGAAACTTTTGGATTCAGGTCGCATTTCTCGTTATTTTTGCGACTGTTCACGGTTACGCGGGCGCTTGGCTTGCGGTGCGAATGCTTTTTCGCCCGCGCAATCCGGTAAAACTTTTTGGACTAACAATTTTTCCGCAGGGAATGATTCCCAGACATCGAGCGCGTCTGGCGGAAGCCATCGGAAAAGCCGTCGGCGAAGAACTCGTTTCGCAGGAAACAATCGTCGAAGAGCTTTTCGGAAAAGAATTTCTTCGCAAAAAAATTCAATCGGTTGTAGATTTTTATACGCACGATTTGATTTCGCAAAATTATCCTTCGCTCGTCGAAGCCTTGCCTGCGAACGTCCGCGAACCGATTTTGGACGCGATTTCTTCTTTGCAGTTTAAAATTGCCGAACATATCAAAGGTGTTTTGAGAAGCGAAGAAACCGTCGAGACGATTCGCGGATTTGTCGAACGCCGCGTTGACGAAATGCTTTCCAGACGAGTTTCGGAAACTTTGGACGAGGAAACTTTTCTGAAAATCATCGGTTTTCTCGAAACCAGAATTCGTTCGGTTGTCAGAGAACCTGCATTTGAACAGAAAATCAAAGATTTTATCAGTCGCCGTGTTGACGATTTGATCAATCTGCAAACGCCGCTCGGCGAAATGTTCACGCCTGACGCCGTCGCGCTTTTGAAGGAAAAGGCGAACGGACAGATTGAGCTGATTATTCATCAATTAGCCGAAATCGCCACCGCCGAACGCACGCGCAATCAAATCAGCCAGCTTATCAAACGCGAAGTTCAGGATTATTACGAAAGTCTGGCGTTTTTTAAAAAGATTTTCGTGTCGCGCGACAATATCTTGAGGGAAGTTGATGAATTAGTGAACGACAGTTTGCCAAAGCGCGTCGAAGAAACTCTGCGCGGCGCGTTTTTCGCCGAAGAAGCCAGAAATTTTCTCGACAAAACGATTAACAAAATGCTGGCGCGTCCGCTTCCCGAAATAGTCGGAAACATCGCGCCCGAACAACTTGAAAAACTAAAAAATCAGGTTTCAAAAAGCATTTTATCTCTCGTTCAAGGCGACGAAATGCTGAATTCGATTTCGGCGTATCTGACCGATACTCTGCAAAAACTGCGTCCGCACAGACTCGGCGCGATTTTGCAGACCGCGCACCCGGAAGCGGAAGAAAAACTCAAAAATATGTTGTCGAGAAGTTTGCTGAACGTTTTGAATCGGGAAGAAACATCAAACGTTATTAACCAGGTTTTGGCAAAACAAATCGAACGGCTTCTCGCCACGCCAATCGGCAAACTATCCGATCACATATCCGAAGAAAAAGTGCGTCAAACAGGAGAATCGCTGACCGAAACAATTATTACAGCCGCGCGGGAAAAACTTCCCGAAGCGATTAGGGAATTTAATATCGGCGGCGTTGTTCGAGAAAAAATCAATAATTATCCGGTCGAAAAACTTGAATCGCTCGTTCTTTCCGTCGCCAGGGAACACCTGCGAACCATCGAACTTTTCGGCGCTCTGTTCGGTTTGATTATCGGAATCGTGCAAGTCATCGTTTCCTACTTCTTTTTTGTCAAATAAATTTGAAACCCCGCGTAAATTTTTTCGTTTGGATTTTTATATTTCAGGTCAAAAAATTTCCGGGAGAATAATAATGAAAAAAATAAGTTTTGCGATTTTTGTTTCGGCTCTGATAATCGGTTCGATGTTTTCGATGAATTGCAATTTTGGCGGAATAAAGAGTTTCAGCGGCATTCAAGGTTCGGGAAATGTCAAAACCGAAACCAGAAATGTTGCGGATTTTTCAAAAATTGATGCCGGCGGCGCGGTGAATGTTGAAGTTACAGCCCAAAAAGAGTTTGGCTTGACAATCGAAGCTGACGACAATTTGCTTCAGAAAATTAAAACCGAAGTCAGCGGCGATACTTTGAAAATTTACAGCGAAGACAAAATCTCGCCGAAAACTCGTATCAACGTCAAAGTTTCGATGCCTGAAATCGAAGGTTTGGAACTTTCCGGCGCGTCGGACGGAATTTTGATAAATGTCAAAACAGATTCGCTTGAACTCAAAGCCAGCGGCGCGTCTAAACTTAAAGTTGACGGTGAAGCCAAAGAAATAAACATTGACGCCAGCGGCGCGAGCAAAATTGACGCGGAAAATTTGAAAGCCGAAGACGCCGATGTTGACGCAAACGGCGCGAGCAGCGCAGTCGTTTCAGCAAATGGAGATTTAAAATTGGACGCCAGCGGCGCGAGCAAAATTTCTTATACGGGCGAGCCGAAAAACATCAAACAAAATTCTTCGGGCGCAAGTTCGATTAATAAGAAATAAAAAACAACAGATAACCTGTCAAAAACAAGAGAAGCCGCCGAATTTAAATTCGGCGGCTTTTCTTTTTTTCAATTAACGGCATATATTAATGGCTTGTAGGTTCAGCAAATCTTACTCGCTGTTTGGGTTTGCTGCCCGATCCTTGATAGATTGTTAAAGTTTGGTCGCCGAAAG
>CAXSHW010000088.1:485-16044 GCA_964237245.1 uncultured Pyrinomonadaceae bacterium | reverse complement strand
TCCGGCTCTGTTATCTATACGATTGACGCGCGCGGGCTTTTTTCAATGGCGGCGGTTGATGCGACGGGTGAGCGTCCGATAGACACGACGGGAATGATGAAATCGAGAGTCGGCGAAGACAATGCCGCGCAGGAAGGACTTTTCGCGCTCGCCGATGAAACGGGCGGACGTTTTCTGAAAAATCAGAATTATTTTGAACACTGGGTTGACCGGATGCTCGACGAAAACGCAAATTATTATGTGCTGGCGTGGACACCGGAAAAAGAAGCGCCGACGGATAAAAATTATAAGCAAATCGAAGTCAGCGTCGTCGGGCGACCGGATTTGACCGTGCGGTTGGGGCGCGGCTTTTTGGTTAATCCAGAAAAAACAGAGGCGAGAAGCAAATCGAATAAAAAGGAAAATCTCGAAAAGAAATCGGTCGAAAGTCCCGCGCCGATAAACGCAAATCAAACGAACGCGAAAAAGATTTTGCCGACGCGCCTTGCTTTGAAATACCTGGATGTGCCGAACGTCGGCGGCGTGCTGACAAGTTCAGTTCAGGTTGATACGAAAAATCTAGATTACGGCGACGGCAAGCAGTCGGGTGCTGTTGATGTCGCCGGAGTCGTTTTTAACGACCAGGGCAAGCAGGTGGCGGACTTCAAAACCGGCTTGAGCGTAACGTCGCGTCCGCAGGACACAGAGCAAGGCGTTATTTATAACGCCAGAACGCCGCTCGCGCCCGGTGTTTACCAAGTTCGCGTCGGAGCGCGTGAAGCAAAGAGCGGACAGACCGGAACGGCGACCGAATGGATTGAAATACCCGACCTCTCTAAAAAACAACTTACTTTGGGAAGTTTGATGCTCGGCATAAAGTCAGTCAAAAAATCTGACAAACCCGAAGATGTGCAAATCCAATTCAGCGTTGACAACGAGTTCTCGCGTCCTTTGCAGCTAAATTTTTTGTCGTTTGTCTATAACGCGGCGAAAGCGGAAAACGGCGAAACAAATTTGGCGACCAAGATAGAAATC
Source organism: uncultured Pyrinomonadaceae bacterium (assembly GCA_964237245.1). Taxonomy (GTDB): domain Bacteria; phylum Acidobacteriota; class Blastocatellia; order Pyrinomonadales; family Pyrinomonadaceae. The sequence continues at coordinate 15,030 of CAXSHW010000088.1, read as the reverse complement.
TTTGACGCGGAAGGTCGGGTCATTGTTAATTCTCAAATGCGTTCGCTTTCGACCAAAGGAGAGAGCGATTTAGCGCGAATTCCTTTTACCGGCGCGATTCGGCAGCAACAGAGCGCAGCGGGAAATTACCTTCTGCGCGTAACGGTCAATGATTTGATTGCAAAGACGACGGCGGTTTCGCAGACGATTTTCAGCATTCAATAATTTTTTTTGAAGCCTTGACTAACCTTTTTGGATAGCCGATTCTATTTATACGGCTTTAAAAACAAAAAACAGGGAAGGTTAAAAAAATGGCAGAGAACAGAGCGAAAAATTTTATTGACGCATTAACTAAACTGGAAGCAGAGCGCGATTTGGAGACGATTTGCGCTCTTTTTAGCGAAGACTCCGACATTGCCAATGTCATTACCGAAGACAGCGACCGGACGATTGACGCGCGCGAGTTCTGGCAAAAATACCGCGATAATTTCGGCGAAGTAAAATCAACTTTTCGCAACCAGATCGTGGCTGGAAACACTGCCGCTCTCGAATGGAAAACTGCGGGAACGAGCAGCGAGGGTAAAAAGTTTGAATACGACGGCGTGAGCGTTTTGGAATTTGAAGGCGACCGAATTACGCGCTTTCGGGCTTATTTTGACCCGAACAAACTCGGTCGGCAAATCGTCGAAGAAAAGGGAAGAGGCGCGTGAAAAAATATGGCGGAAAAATTAAAAAAAGGTGATGCGGTCGAATGGGAAACGTCGCAGGGAAAAACTTCCGGCAAGATAAAAAAGAAATTAACCGCGCCGACCGACATCAAAAATCATCACGTCGCCGCGTCGAAAGATAATCCCGAATTTATGGTCGAAACCGATGAAAGCGGTAAAGAAGCGGCGCATAAGCCCGAATCTTTAAAGAAAACTCGAAAGAAATAAAAATCGTTTTCGATTAAATCAGAATCAAGAAGCCGAAATAAAAGCACCTTAGGCTTTTTGATTCTGTCTTTTCGAGCAAATCCGATTTGAACACGATTGTCGAATTGAAAATAATTTTCGGTATTTAACTCTGCCTTATTTTCTCGGCACATCTTCGCCGACCGTCCAAACGACGACCGAACTCGAAAGCCCCAGACCGGAAAGTCGTCCAGCCATCATTACGATTGTTTCGCCTTTTTCGACCGCGCCCGCTTCGAGCAAAGTTTTTTCGCCTTCTTTGAGCATTTTTTCCGTCGTGTTCGTTTCTTCGTGGCAGAGCGGCGCAACGCCCCAAATCAGCGCGAGCTGGTTTCGCACGTCGTCCGAATATGTCAGCGCGAACGTCTGCAAGCCGGAACGCACGCTCGAAAGCCGCCGCGCCATCACGCCCGATTCGGTAAAGACCGCGACTTTATCGGTTTTTATTTCGCGCGCGCAAAACGCGGCGGCTTTGCACAATGCTTGCGAGGTTCTTCCCGTCGGCTCTTCGGTAAATTTTACGGGACGCTTCAGCTTCGTCGTCTTGACGGTTTCCGCCGAGTTGATAATTCGTTTCATCGTCGCTACCGATTCGACCGGATATTGACCGGCGGCGGTTTCCGCAGAAAGCATTACGGCGTCCGTTCCGTCCCAGACGGCGTTTGCCACATCGGATGCTTCGGCGCGTGTCGGGCGCGGATTGGTAATCATTGATTGAAGCATTTGAGTTGCCGTTATCACGAATTTGTCGTGCAGAACCGCCTTTTCAATAATTTGTTTTTGATAGACGGGAACGAGTTCGGGGCTGGTTTCGACGCCCAAATCGCCGCGCGCTACCATTAAACCGTCGGTTGCCGCGATTATCGAATCGAGATTTTCCATCGCTTCCGCCTTTTCGATTTTAGCGACGAGCAAAGGTCTGCCGACTTTGCGCTTGTTCAATTTTTTGATTAATTTTTTCGCCTCGATGCAGTCTTTCGCTTCGCGCACAAACGAAAGCGCAATGTAATCAACGCTTTGCTCGGTCGCCCAACGCAAATCGTCACGATCTTTGACCGTCAGAGACGGAATCGGCAATTTGGTGTTTGGCAAATTTATGCCTTTTCGTTCAGCCAGCAAGCCGCCGTTGATAATTCGCGTCGTTACATCGGTTGCGGTAACATTTTCGACCGTAAGTTCTATCGCGCCGTCATCGAGCAGAACTCTCGCGCCCGGCGCAAGCAGTTCGGGCAATTCTTTGAAGTTCGTTGAAACTTCCTCAGCCGTTCCTTCGGTTTCGCGCGATGTGATTACGAATCCGGCTCCGGTTTCGAGAAAAACCGCCGTGCCGTCCTTTAATTTGCCGGTGCGAATTTTCGGACCCGAAAGGTCAACCAGAATGGCGAGCGGCGCGTTTAATTTTCTGGCGACGGCGCGTGCCGATTTGATAGCTGCGGCGTGTTCGTCCTGTGTGCCGTGCGACATATTTATCCGCACGGCATTCAATCCGGCATTTATCATCGCTTCGATAATTTCGGGCGTGTCGGAAGCCGGTCCGAGTGTCGCTAAAATTTTTGCTCTTCTCATAAAATAGATGTCAGATGTTAGATGTTAGATGTTAGACAGAGGATTTACAAATGCCGCCGGTATCCGACATCTGACTTCCGGCATCTAAAATCTTTTTCTTTTGTAAATAATTATTGACCGCTGCTACGAAAGTCGAATGCGACCACGTTAGCGGCGCGACCGAAAGCGGTTCGCCCGTTTCGGGATGAATTTGTTCGGCTAAAACGCCTGAAGGCAGAGCGCGTTTCGTCGCCCATTCCAAAATTTCAATCGCGCCGCGCAAATCATTTTCGTTCTTTGCGACGGCGATGCGATATTCAGCCAGCCACAATGTGCAGATAAACCAGGGATTTCCCGCGATTTGTTCAAAATCTTCGCAAACCTGCATATAATCGTCGCGCTCGAAACGCGCCACGCCGCCGACATCCGTTTTTATCCAGAGTGTTTTCTCAATAGCGCGAATCGTGTTTTGAACCAATTCATCATCGGCGTCAAATGCGCCAAAATAAAACGCGCCGAAAAGCGAAGCGTCGAGAATTGTATCCGCTTCAAAATTTTCGTCGCCGTTATACTGCAAGCCGCGCAAAAAACGTCCGAGTTTTTGGCTGTATAGATGTTCTCGCATCGCCGAGACAATCTCATCCGCCGTATTTTCATAAACCGCGCCGCGTTCTCCGTCGCCGAAAAGATAAGCGAATTTCGCCGCCGCCCGCAAGCCGCCGACAACAGTCGAACAGGTAAAAGTGTGAATACCGAGCCGATTTTCCCACAAATTCCAGCTCGGAAGCGGAAGTTTCAATCGTTCATCACGAAAAACGCTCATAAAATCCGCCGCTTTCGTAATCAATGCGCGATAAAGATGACGCACGAATTCGATGTCCCGATACTTGTCGTAATGCTGCCATAAAGCCCAGATTACCAGCGCCGTTTCATCTTCTTGAATCGGCACGAGCCGCTTTTTTGCCGAAACATCCCAAGCCGCGTGCCAACCTGAGGCGACCGTTCCGTCGGCGTTATATTTTTGCAAAAAATATCCTTCCGGCTGAATGATTTTGCCGCACAATTCATAAAACTTTTTGGCAATGGAGACATATCTTGCCGAATCGAGCGCGTTGGCAACCAGAGCGCCGTCGCGCGTCCACAGATAACTGTAATGGTCGGTCGCTCTTATCGTTACATCCGAATCGTTTGCCGCCAGAATCGCGCCGCCCGCATCAATCTGCGTGCCGATAACGAGCAGCGAACGCTTGTATAAATCAACGATTTCAGGCGAAAGATCGGCAAAATCCGACTCGTTTTTATTGACCCAGGCGCGCCAGTAATTTTCCGTATAAGATAAAAATTTCGGCGGAGTTTCCGTTTTGACGATTTCATTGAGTTTGCAAACCGCTTCGTGTGAAGTTCCCGCTGCAATCCAATAATAAAATTCTTTTGTTTCCTGCGGCGCGAACTGCAAAATGATGCCGATGGTCGAGTCAACCGAACCTTCGGTAATCGCGCCGCCCGACAAAACGCCGTCTTCGGCGTCGCGCCAGGTCCCTTCGCGGCCGTTGACCTCCGCCTGGCCGATCGCCCACTGGTTGAAGCCGTCCGTCGTGCCGGCGCGGGCGCCGAGCCAGAGGTAGCGGCGCGCCAGGTTCCTTCGTGCTTGCCGAATGCCTTTCTGCCGGTCGTGAAAACGTCGAAATGAGGTTCGGTATTTACCAGAAAATAACGATTCTTCTTGTAGTGAATGAGCGCCAGGCTTTCCGGGTCGTAAAACGCCGTATCGCCGACTTTGTTTTCCGAAATGCGAAAATCGTGATGCAGAAAAACGCGGACTTCGCGCGGCGTGTCGCGCAGATTGCCGACGCGCGCGCGCCGCAGAAAAACATTTTCGTGACTTCCGACCGTATCGTTGCAGACGATTTCAATGCCGAGTTTTTCACTGATTAATCGAACGTCCGTCACGAGCGTTTCGGAAACGTATCGCAGTTCGCGCCGCCAATCATCTTCAAAAACCCACGAAAACTCGCCGTCCGCCCAAACGCCGAAGCGAAACGGAAAACCTTCCGTGTGATTTTCCTGACCGACGTGCGGAAAATAAATGTCTCGGATTTGATATTTGTCGTCGAATGTTACGAGCAGAGAACCGTTTCCGACGGGAATGTCGCGCATAAATTAGATAGTTATTTTCAGGGAGTTTATTTCTGAAAAATATATTTTACACTAATTTCCCGGCAATGCTTAATTTGATAAAAAACGTTGCAGCCGAAAGCATTAAAAATCGCCAAGTTGATATAATAAAAGTATGGCAAAAGAAGAACCGAAAAAAAAAAGCGTTTCGTTTTCACAGGCTTGGCACGAAGCCAAAGATTTAGTCTGGCAATATCGTTTTCGGCTCGCAATCGGCGCGGTTTTAATGATTGTCAGCCGACTTGCCGGAATGGTTTTGCCGGCTTCTTCAAAATATCTGGTTGATGAAGTTATCGGCAAACAGCGTTACGAATTGCTTAAATGGATAGCGCTCGCTATCGGAGTTTCGACGCTTGTGCAAGCCGTCACGGGTTTCATTTTATCACAGCTTTTAGGCGTTGCGGCGCAGCGGGCGATTACCGAAATGCGTAAGCGCGTGCAGGCGAAAATCGAACGTCTGCCGATTTCATATTTCGATTCGACGCAGAGCGGACAGCTTATTTCGCGGATTATGAACGACGCGGACGGCATCAGAAATCTGGTCGGAACGGGACTTGTGCAGCTTGCGGGCAGCGTTGTAACGGCACTGATTTCGATTTGCGTGTTGTTTTACTTGAATTGGCGTCTGACGAGTATAACAATTGTTGTTCTCGCGGTTTTCGGCGGAATGCTCGCGTATGCGTTCAAAAAATTGCGCCCGATTTTCCGCGAACGCAATCAAATCAACGCCGAAGTTACGGGAAGATTAACCGAATCACTCGGCGGAATTCGCATCGTAAAGGCTTACACAGCGGAAAAACGCGAGGAGATAGCTTTTTCGCGCGGCGCGCATCGCCTGTTTCGCAATATCGCCAAATCTCTGACCGGAGTTTCCGCCGTCGGTTCGTTTTCGTCTTTAGTTATTGGCGCCATCAGCGTCGTAATGATTCTCGTTGGCGGAAATTCCGTGATTGCCGGTTCGATGACTATCGGCGACTTGTTTATGTATATCTTTTTCACGAGTCTGATGGCGTTTCCGATTATCGAGCTAACTTCAATCGGCACGCAGATTACCGACGCTTTCGCCGGACTCGACCGCATTCGTGAGATTTTGGATATGACCACCGAAGACGATGAAGACGAATCGCGCCGCTCACTTCCGAACATCGAAGGCAGAATCACGTTTGAAGACGTTCGTTTTGAATACGAAGAAAACGCGCCGGTTTTGCGCGGAATTTCATTCGATTCGCTTGCCGGAACGACGACTGCTCTGGTCGGCTCATCCGGTTCTGGAAAATCTACGATTCTAAGTCTGGTTCTAAATTTTATCCAGCCGAATTCGGGAAAAATTCTTGTTGATGAAGTTGATTTACAAAAAGTAAAACTGCGTGATTACCGCCGGCATCTCGGCGTTGTTTTACAGGAAAATTTTTTGTTTGACGGAACGATTTTGGAAAACGTCAAGTTTTCAAATCCGCAGGCGAGCTTTGAAGAAATCAAGGAAGTTTGCAGCGTCGCTTATTGCGACGAATTTATCGAGCGTTTTGAAAAAGGTTACGAAACAGTCGTCGGCGAACGCGGCGTCAAACTTTCCGGCGGACAAAAACAGCGTATTGCGATTGCGCGGGCTTTACTTGCCGACCCGAAAATTCTGATTTTAGACGAAGCGACTTCGAGCCTCGATTCGGAAAGCGAAATGATGATTCAGGAAGGTTTGAACAATTTGCGAAAAGGTCGCACGACGTTCGTCATCGCGCATCGGCTTTCGACGATTCGCAGCGCGGACAAAATTCTGGTGGTTGAAGCCGGAAAAATCGTCGAGAGCGGCACGCACGAAGAGTTACTGGAATTAAACGGACGCTACCGACAGCTTTACGACAAGCAATATCAATTCGAGAAAAATCAGTTCATCAATCCGGGCGAAGATTTTACGACCAACGCGCCGAAAATCGAAAAAGCCAGAGCAAAATTTTAAGAATTAAAAATGAAAATCATTGTTATCGGCAGCGGTTTCGGCGGACTTTCGGCGGCGATTCGTCTGCAATCAGACGGACACAAAGTTATGATCTTGGAAAAGCGCGACAAACTCGGCGGGCGCGCTTACGTCTATGAGCAAGACGGATTTGTATTCGACGGCGGTCCGACGATTATCACCGCGCCGTGGCTGATTGACGAAATGTTTGAAGCCGCAGGCAAAAAAACTTCCGATTATGTCAAACTCGTCAAGATTGACCCGTTCTACAACATACGATTTCCCGACGGAACGGTTTTCAACTACAACGACGACAAAGAAAATTTGCTAAATCAGATTCGCAAATTTAATCCGGCAGATGTCGAAGGTTACAAGCGATTTTCAAAGGATTTGGCGGAGATTTACCGCGTCGGTTTTGAATTGATAGATCAGCCGTTCACGCGCGTTTGGGATATGGTCAAAGTCGTTCCCGAAATGATCAAACTACGTTCGGATCGTTCGGTTTATCAATTCGCGTCGAAATATTTCAAAGACGAACGTCTGCGCGAAGCGTTTAGTTTTCATCCGCTGCTGATCGGCGGAAATCCGTTCACGGCGACTTCGATTTACGCGATGATTCACGAACTCGAACAAAAATTCGGCGTGTGGTTTGCGATGGGCGGAACGGGCGCTCTGGTCAGAGCTTTGGGCGAATTATTTCGGGACATCGGCGGCAAAGTTTTAACGGAAGCGGAAGTCGCGGAAATTTCGATTGACGAAACAAGCGGAAAAGCCAAAGGCGCGCGAATGAAATCGGGCGAATTTTACGAAGCTGACGCGGTTGTTTCAAACGCCGATGTCGCTTTCACTTATTTGAATTTAGTGCCGAAAAAGTTTCGTCGAAAATACACGGATAAGAAAGTAAAATCGCTGACTTATTCGATGTCTCTGTTCGTCATTTATTTCGGCACAAATCGTCGTTATGAAAATATGGCGCATCACGAAATCATAATGGGCAAGCGTTACAAAGGATTATTGGACGAAATTTTTGCCCACAAAACTCTGGCGAAAGATTTTTCGCTTTATCTGCATCGTCCGACGGCGACGGACAAATCGCTCGCGCCGGAAAATTGCGATTCGTGGTATGTTCTCTCGCCCGTTCCGCATCTCGAAGCCGACGTTGATTGGACAAAAGCGGCGAAACCTTACCGCGATTCGATTATCCGATTTTTGGAAGAAAATTATATGCCCGAACTTTCAAAACACATCGTTTCCGAACATTATATTGATCCGCTTCATTTTCAAAACGATTTAAATAGTTATTTGGGAAACGCTTTCGGCGTCGAACCGACCTTGATACAGTCAGCCTGGCTGCGCCCGCATAATTTGAGCGAAGACATTCCGAATCTTTATTTTGTCGGCGCGGGAACGCATCCGGGCGCGGGACTTCCGGGCGTGATGAGTTCGGGGAAAATCGTCGCAAATCTAATCGGCTCTGCGGATAAAATTACGAATTACGAATTACGAATTACGAATTAAAATACAGGACGAATTTTGGCTTTATCAATTTGAAAACAGATTGCGAATGGGTGTTGCGAACTTTGCCGTTTTACAATTCGTAATTCGTAATTGATAATTCGTAATTAAAAAGATGTGGTATTGGACAAAAACTCTATTTCTAATTTTGGTCGGCGCAATCGTTTTGTGGGCGGCTTACGAATTTTACACTTTTCCGAATATTGAAAAGCTGCGCACGGAAAATCCGACGACGACTTCGATGCAGCAGCAGCGGGCGAATGAAGACGTTGCCGACGGGAAAGAAGCGAAAAAATATCAGATTTGGATGCCGATTGAGCAAATCTCGCCGAATTTGCAGCGCGCCGTTTTAGCGGGCGAAGACACGCATTTTTTTCAGCATCACGGGTTTGATTGGGACGCGATTCAAAACGCCTGGGACGAAGCGCAAAAAGAAGGCGAAAAGGAAGCCAAAGAAGATGGCGATTACGACCCGAACGATTGGATTCCGCCGATGCCGAGTTTCAAACGCGGCGCGTCAACCATCTCGCAGCAGCTTGCCAAAAATCTATATTTGAGTGAAGAAAGAAGTTTTTTTCGCAAAGGGCGCGAAGCCGCGATTACTTATTTTCTGGAAAAAGATTTATCGAAAAAGCGAATCTTAGAGCTTTATCTGAACGTTATCGAATGGGGCGAAGACATCTACGGCGCGGAAGCCGCTTCGCGTTATTATTTCAAAAAATCAGCGTCTGACTTATCGCCGCAGGAAGCCGCTTACTTGTCGGCGATGATTCCGTCGCCGCTAAACGTTTTTAATCCGAAGAAAAATCCGAAGCGCGTCGTGCGACGGCAAAAGGTGATTTTGCGCGGAATGAACTTTGTAAAACTAGCTTACTGAAATTTCAAAACTTTTCTAAAAAACATTGCTATTTTTTTTTCTTCTGTGATACTACATCCATTCAAGGACAATAAATCAGGAAATCACGGCTTGTTTGTAAATCTCAATTGCCCTTCCTAAATTGCAGCGTGCGCTGCATTTCAAACACTCCTCTGTGATTTCCTTCAAACCCACAACCAAAAAGGAGATTGTCATGAAAAATACGTTATCTGGTTTAGTAACAAAATCTAAAGTTTCCAATAGACTTTTATTAGTTTTAGTGGTTGTTTCGATAGTTCCTCAGTTTTTTGTTTCCAGAACATTGTTCATAAGTATTGCACAAACAAATCAGAAAAAAGAGAAAAAGATAACAAAAGCAAGATTTGAAAATGAGCCTATTGAATTTGTCGAGCTAAAGTCAAACGGAAATAAATTCAAACTGGATGAAAAATTTACGCAAGAAGAAGATTGGTTAAAAGACTTCACACTTAGTATCAAAAATGTTTCGGGAAAACCAATTACTCATATAAGTTTAGCGATTACTTTTCCTGAAACTCAATCAACAGGATTGCCTATGACCCATTTTATTAATTACGGTGTTCCGCCGAACGTTTCCCAAAAAAACAATGATAAGTTGAAACTATTAGCACCAAACGAAACAGTGCAAATCAGTTTGTCTGAAGAAAATTATGCGGGACTCAAGAACTTTCTTGCAACAAGGAATCATAGTCTCAAGGATTTAACACAAGCTCGTTTAACTATCATGTTGGTTGATTTTGAGGACGGAACAAAGTGGAGTGCAGGCGATATGTATCGTCCAGACCCCAATAGACCCGGAAAGTATATTGCTATTGATGAAACGGGAGGTAAGCATAATGAAAAAAAATAACTTACTCCTACCAATTTTTATCGGTTTAACGGCGTTAACAATCATTATGGCTTTATACAGTGCCGATAAACAAATTCTTAAAACTGTTTTCGCGCAAAATCCTAATGTTGTAGGTTGTTTTAGTCATACTGAAGTTCAAAATATTGATTGTTACTGTGAGGGAGGGTCGTCACCAAACACCTTAAGTAGCGTCGTGGACCCATATGGTAATGGATATAAGGGATTTGTCCCTACAACGGCAACTTGTCAAGTATATGGGGAAAACGGTTCAATTACTTGTCAGTCTGATGTGAATCTACCAGAAGATAATCTCACTCTATTGTGAGCCAGCCATTACCGACACCAACTCCAACGCCAACACCTACTCCAACGCCGACGCCAGAGGAAACTCCGCTTCCGGTCTATGGTGATTGTGGACCGGAATCTGCAGGACAAATCTGTGCTTACAATTGGCAGGAATACTGTTTTTGTCAACAATTTGCAGGTTATTGGCATAATGAATTCTGCAATTGCTGGTATGAATCGCCTATCCTTATTGATATTCAAGGCAATGGGTTTAGTCTAACCAATGCCGAACAAGGCGTGCAATTTGATTTTCGCGGTAACGGCGTTCAAGAACAACTCGCGTGGACAGCCGCAGGTTCGGATGATGCCTGGCTTGTGCTTGACAGAAACGGCAACGGCACAATTGATAACGGCACAGAATTGTTCGGTAACATCACGCCGCAGCCAGAACCGCCGACAGGCGAGAAGCGAAACGGTTTTCTTGCGCTCGCCGAATACGACAAAACATCAAACGGCGGCAATGGCGACGGCATAATTGATAGCCGCGATACAATCTTTACAAGCCTGCGGTTGTGGCAAGACGCAAACCACAACGGCATTTCGGAGGCGAACGAACTGCACACGCTTCCGTCGCTTGGACTTGCAACTCTCGAACTCAAATATAAAGAATCGAAACGCACGGACGAATTCGGCAATCAATTTCGTTACCGCGCAAAAGTCAAAGACACGCACGGCGCGCAACTCGGTCGCTGGGCTTGGGACGTTTTTCTTCAATCACAACACTGAGTAAAATTAAAAATAAAGCGCGCGAATTTAAAGACTCGCGCGCTTTATTTTTGAAAATTAAATACTCGTTAATTCAGCCTTTGAATTCAAATGGTTCGGGCGGAAGAAAGCGGCGCGGGTTGATTGGTTTGTCGAAAAGCCGCAGCTCATAGTGCAGATGCGGTCCGGTCGAACGTCCCGTCGAGCCGATTAAACCGATAATTTGTCCGCGCTGAACTGTTTCACCGATCTGGACGGCGATTCGAGAAAGGTGTCCGTAGCGCGTTTTCAAGCCGTTGCCGTGGTCAACCTCAATCATATTTCCGTAGCCGCCTTTCCAGCCGGCTTCTGTGACTATGCCGTTAGCAGGCACGGCGACGACATCGCCTCGCTCGCCGCCGATGTCGAGTCCGGGATGAAATTCGTAGGAACGCTCGCCGAACGGATTGCGCCGAACGCCGAATTCGTTGTTGATTTTACCGATATGCGCCCACATCGTCGGCAAAAAAGCCGGATTGCTTGTCATTTCAATAATGCGAAGCGCGGCTTCTGTTTTATCTTTTTCGGATGCGTCTTCTGAAGTAATTTGAAGGGAAGTTGACGGCGCGCTATTTTTATATGCAAAATCTCTGGCGGATGCGGGACGGTCGTAATTGATTAATTTGTATTCGATTTGTAAATTGTTTGGAACTGTTGGAACTGCTTGAACGGCGGGTATTATTTCAAGCGGCGATTTTTCAGCAAATTCTGCTAATACAGTGCTTTTAAAGAATCCTAATGAAAAAATGCCGAGCGATAAAATTAAACCGATGATGCTTGTATGAACGATGTTTTTTGAAATTTCAATATTGCGTGTATAAATTTTTGTTTTGGTTTTATGTGTTAAAAAAAATGTATAAGAACTGTTGTCCTTTTTCTGCATTATGCTTTTTAGCTCCTTTTGATGATTTTCTGCGGTTGAAAATTTAACGTTTCAACTGCTTGGAATCACGAAAGTATCGCCTTAGGGCAACTGACGCGAATCCTTGTCGAAAGCGTTTTAAATAACAAAACACTCTCTTAGGGGTATTTTCACCTGATGATTATTTTATCTAGGGAATGTAAAAAAATAACACAAGCCGCCGCCAAAGGCAAACAGACAAGAAAACCTCCGGCTACGGCTTGTTTTAGAAAAATGACTTTTGTGAATTTATTCCCGGACTTTGCGCCTCGCATTCCAGGTGCGGAAAACAAGCAAGCCGACACCCAAAAATAAAACCACGAAAGCCAGCACGACAAGGATTTTTATCGCCGCGGTTAAAAATCCGATAAATGTGATGACTTGTTTCAGAAGCGTAATAATCAAAGTTAAAATAACCAGAATAACGCTTCCCCATTTTCCCGCAGCTTTTAACCAAATTGGCATAACTTTAAAACCTCTCAAAACCAACAAATAATCTTACTGCTTTTATAATACTAATTTCTTATCTATTTTTCCACGTTTTCGCACGCGCTTCGGTCGTAAAATTATTTTGCGCGTCTAATTCGCCCGTGCGGAAACTCGTGTCGCTGAATGAAGCGGCAAATGTCGGGACATTTGCCGGGTTGCCGTAGTCGGCTCGGTCTTGCTCGTCTTTCTTTGGTTTGAAAATGTAGTCGCGCAGAATATAAATGCCCAAACCGATAAGCAAAACCGGCAAAACCGCGCGAATAAAAAACCGGATGTTAAAATAAGCCTGGAGAAAAAACGAAGCGCCGAGAATCGTTAGAACAATTCCCCAGAGTCTCGGATTGCCCGAAAATCGCTGCACGATAATATCTTCCGCGCCGTTCGGCGTAACGCCGGAGCGAATCAAACGCGCCGTGCGATATGAATCGAGCGCGGCGAAAAGCCACATTCCCAAAAAACCCAAAACAAAAATCGGAAGTCCGCCGGTTAGCACAGCCATTTGAAAAAAACCGACGAAAACAGCGAAATAAATCAGCGCCTTTGCCGTCTGACCGTTGTAAGCCGCGCCGAGTCCGGGACAAACAAACGAAAGAACAGTAGCGATGAAAGGCGAAGTTTGACGTTTAATAACAGGCGCATACGAAGATTGATTATAATTTCTAAGAAGTTCGACGCCGGAAACAATGCAGTCCTGACAATACGGGAAACCTTTAATACGATGATCGCAAGCCGGACACAAAGGTTTTCCGCAACTGTTGCAGCCGACGACTGCGACGTTTTGAATGTGATAGGCACAATTCATCGTTTATTTTCCCTCGCTGTTGACGTAAGTTCCCTGAATCGGTTCTTGATTCGATTTTAATTCGATTGCTTTTTCGCCGAGCATAATATCCGCGCCCTGTTTATAGGTTTGACCCGCCATTTCGATGCTTTTTTCATAAATTCCGCCAAACGAACTATCGGCGGAAACGCTCTGGCTGAAAATTAAAACAGCAAACAACAAAATCATTGCGACGGGCGCGAGTTGCGGAATTGGAATCGGAAAACTCAAGCCGCGCAGCCATTCGGCAAACTGCGTTGTCCAGTTTGCTTTAACTGTCTTGGCTTCGGTCGTGCCGATAGTCGCTTGCAGAATTTTCGCGTTTAATGCTGCCGGAATCGGCAGTTCATCCATTTTGTATGTGTAGCAAGCGGCGATTGAGCGCACGACGGCGCCGGGCAAATCCGTGCATTGTTCGCACAAAACGGCGTGACGTTCCCAACGATGAAAAACCAGCGCAGGCAAAAAGCCGTCCATATAATTGGTTAAATTGTTTTCAAATTCTTCGCAAGCCATCGCCGCGTCGGGCGTGGTTTTTGAGAGAATTCCGGATTCGAGTTTCGCCATCGAAATTTTCGGCGCGGAAATCTCGCGGCAAAGCTCAAGCGCGCCTTTGACTTCGTTCAGAAGCGCGTGGCACAGAGGACAGCGCAAAGCGTGCGCGGCGACGGCTTTATGAGTTTGGCGATCTAAAACGCCGTCTAAATAATCGGTCAAAACGTCCTCAAACCCGGAGCAGTTGATTATTTTTTCGTTCTCATCAGTCATAAAACTAACTTTTATCCGTGTGTATCGGTGTTCATCTTTAATCAAATTTCTTATCTACACATTTATAACTCTCATTCGCCGCAAAATTTTCGCCAATTCGATTCGCCCGCGATTGATTCTCGATTTCACGGTTCCTTCGGGAATTTTTAAAACGTCAACAATTTCCTGATAACTTAATTCCTCGATGTCGCGCAAAATCACGCAAGTTTTCAAATCCGCCGGCAATTTATCAATCGCTTCCTGCACTTGAGCGCAAAGTTCGCGCCGCTCGATTTCCTTCTGCGCCGAATTTCCGACCGCGCGAAGATGGAAAGTATGATTTTCAACATCGTCGGCGTATGAATTTTGCGGATTGCGCTGCCGATGACGATAATCGTCAATTATCAAATTTCTCGCCAGCCGCATCAGCCAATTCGCCAGATCGCCGTGTTTGGCATCGTATTGGTCGAGCGATTTATAAATGCGAATGAAAACATCCTGCGTTAAATCTTCGGCGGCTTCGACGCTTGAGGTGAACCGAAAAGCAAGATTAAATATGCGCCGCGAAAACGACGAGACAATCTCTTCCCAAGCCGTTCCGTCACCGGAACGACAACGCCTCACAAGGTCTGCACC
>CAXSHW010000088.1:0-471 GCA_964237245.1 uncultured Pyrinomonadaceae bacterium | reverse complement strand
TGCTTCCAACGCTGTTTCTCCAAAAAACAACTGCCTTTGCTCTTGAGCAACTAGAGCGATAAATCTGCTCTGTCAAGAATTTTCTACGAATGCCCGAAAAGAAAAGTTCCGAAAGATTTCGATTTAATTCAACTAAATTCGGTCGGTTGCGATTTTCAATTCGTTTAAGCTGAAATCAGTTGTCATTTTCCCGCCAATGTTTTCCAAATTCGACAAGCGCGTCGAGTTTCTCTTGCAATTCCAAATGCTTGTTTTTCATTTCAAAATCGTTCGCATCTTTTGAAATCTCGATTTTTTCCCCGATAAAAATTTTCGCCCGCGTAAAAGGTTTCGGAATTTGCAGTCTGTCCCAACTCTTTATCGTCCAGGTATTTTTCGCTTCAATCGAAAACGGCAATACAGGATTTTCGGTTTTTTTCGCCAGTAAAAGCGTGCCGGTTTTCGCCTGATAAACCGGACCTTTCGGACCGT
>CAXSHW010000087.1:3362-16153 GCA_964237245.1 uncultured Pyrinomonadaceae bacterium | reverse complement strand
TGTTCTTCAATCACCGGCAGTGCGATTTCGTTTTGTCCGGCGTAATTTTTCGTTTCGGTTTTGCTCTGATCCGCCGTATAAAGCGGAGCTTTCGCGTCGAACTTTTTGTAGCCCGAAGCCTGATACTGCGCGTGACGCTGGTCAACATTGACCGCGCCCGCGCCGTTCAAAACGTCAGCCGCTTTGTCAATCATTTTGTCGTCGGTGTTGACGGTGACAACGGTCGAACCGCGTCGAAGCGATTCGGCATAAACGCCGCGTTCGTCGTCATTGATGTCGGTGCCGAAAATGCCGTCAAAAAAATTGGCGATGTCCGTGCCGATTGATGTGCCGGTCGTGTAATCTTTCGATTTCGCGCCGCCGTAAGTCGTATAGCTTTTGCCGCCGTCGTTGCGGGCGATGGAAATATCGCCCTGTTTGATACCGGCTTTGGTTAATTGCGAAACGGCTGTCTGCGCCGCCGCGTAATCGTCGAAAATTCCTACTAAAGTATGTGACATAATTTTATTTCTCCCTTTTTTCTCTGGTTTGGATCGGCGAAATTTTATCCGCCGAAGATTTAACGGGCGTTCGGCGCGCGGTTGATATTTTCCGCGTCCGCTTCCGGCTCGATTTGTTCAAACGTCGCTTCTTCGCGGCGCAAAACAACTTGCTGCGGCTGTCGAACGGTGTCGCGGCGCGTCGTAATTCTGACTTCTTCGCGCAGCACCAATTTCTTTTCGACGACCAAAACTTCTTCCATCAAAGGCACGATCATCACGTCGCCTTCGTAACGCACGGCAGGCGGCGCGTCCACAAATTTGTTAATGGCAATGCGCTCGATCTGCACGTCTTCGCGCAGAGTCGGTTCGTCAACGGTTTCCGTGCGTTCGGCAATCGTTTTATGCACGCGCACGCCGCCCGTCAAAATTTTGCGGCGGGCGATATTGAGTTGTTCTTCGAGCAGCGGAATGACGATCTGCGCCGTGTCGCCGAACGTCGCCGTGCCGTATTTCGCATCTTTATGCTGTTCGATCAGAGCGGCGAAACTGCCGGGAAACGCGAACACGCCTTCTTCGCGCTCGACAAATGTCGCGGCATCGGCAAAGACCTGCGAGCCGTCGTCAAACCGCACCAAAACAAGTTTCGATTCGCTGCCCTGCGGCGGCACGACCGTCAAATCTAAAGTTCCGCGCACGCCTTTTTCGTCAATCACCTGAAAACCCGTTCTGTTAGTTTCGTCCATAATTTTGTTTCGCTCCTCGGATTTCGCGCACACGTTCATCCGAAAATCTTTCAGGGCGTTTAATAATTCCTATGGACTTAACCTTAATTTTTTAAGCGGGCGCGAACAACCGTATTATCACTAACGCGGCATAAGTAATTTCGCTGTAACTTTTTCTCGGAAAAGATTTTTTTAGCCGCAGATGAACGCAGATGGACGCGGATTAAGAACAATCATTGAAGCAGAATTTATCCGTTATTGTGCGCTGAATTTAATTTAATCTTTGGCTTTGATTTTGCTTTTATCCGCGTTCATCCGCGGAATCTGCGGCTAAAATTTCCTGATTTTATTTAGCCGCATCGCGCTGAATAATAAATCGGGCGATTTCGACGCGGTTGGAGAAACTTTTTTTGGCGAGAACGTTTGAAACGTGCATTTCGACCGTGCGGACGCTGATTTTCAGGTGATCGGCGATTTCCTTGTTACTCATCGTTTTGGCGACGAGCCGCGCCACGCGGTCTTCGGCTTCGGTCAACGGCGAATCGAGCGCGTCGTCCGGTTTCGGCGAAGATTTTTTTTGCGGTTTGTTTGCCGCATTTGACGTGCGCGAAACTCTTTGATGTGTGCGCGAGATGCGTTCGAGAATATTTTCGATGACGGCGACGAGTTCGTCCGGCTCGAACGGCTTGACGAGATACGCGTCAACTCCGGCGCGAAACCCTTTGATGCGGTCTTCGCGGCGTTCTTTGGCGGTCAAGAAGATTATCGGGATCAAATCCGTGCGCGGATTTGATCGCACCTGCGCGGCAAACGCGAAACCGTCAATTCCGGGCATCATAATATCGCTGACGATCAAATCGGGAATTGTCTCGGCGAGCCGCACAATCGCTTCGTCGCCGTCGCGCGCCATCATCACGTCAAAGCCCGCTTTTTCGAGATAAACCGCGATGACGCGCAGCAGACGCGCATTATCTTCGACGATCAAAAGGCGTTTTTTCATTTACCTTCTCCTTCGTCAAAAGCATATTGGTCTATCAAATCAACTCGATCAATTTCCGCGTTCCAGATTTTGAGAAAAATCGTAAACCGGCTGCCGCGACCGACTTCCGACGCAGCCTCGATGCGCCCGCCGAGTTCCTCGATCAATTTTTTCGACAGATACAAACCCAAACCGACACCCGGCGTAGCGGCGCGTCCGCCCGCATCGTCGGGCGTTCCGTCGGTCGTTGCGTCGTGCGGCACTTCTTTCGTGCCGCGAAAAAATTTACGAAACAAATGCGGCACGTCTTCGGCGTGAATGCCGCGACCGGTGTCGCTGACGCTGATGGCGATTTCGGCAGCGGAATCATTGCCAGACGCTGATTCTTCGCTTTTTAAGTCAGCCGATTTTTCATCCGTTTGAATCGTCGTTTGATTTTCTTTAACGAGCCGCGCCGAAACTTCAATCGCTCCGCCGACTGCTGTATATTTGACGGCGTTTTCGATGATCGAACACAGAGCGCGGCGAATAGCCTTCGCGTCGCCTCGCGCAGCCGGCAAATTTTCACTACATTCGACATTAAATTTCTGCTCGCGGGCATTCGCGCCGTGGCGTTCAATTTTGTCGCAATCGCGCAGCAGACGTTTGATGTCCACCGGTTCGAGCCGCAGATCAATCGTGCCTTCGTCAATCCGCGCGACATCGAGCAGATTCAGAATCATATCAATCTGCCGGTCGCATTCGGCGACAATCGTGTCGAGATATTCGCGCTTTTCGTCCGCCGTTTCTTCGTCTTTTTCAAGCAATCGCGCCAGCATTTTAATGGTCGTCAGCGGCGTGCGAAATTCGTGTGAAATCAGTTGCAGAAATTCGTCTTTCGCGCGATTGGCGTGTTCGGCTTCGTGGCGGGCGGTTTTCGCTTCTTTGTGCGCCGTCTGCTCGCTCATAAAAAGCTGCGCGATGCGTTCCTGCGCTTCGTCGTGCGCGGACTCGATTTTTTTGCGCTCCGTGATGTCGCGCGAAACGGTTAATAACTGCGCGATTTCGCCGTTTTTGTCGTTGACCGTCTGCGCCAGCATTTCCAGCCAAACGTATTCGCCCGACTTTTTCCGCATCCGAAAATCAACCGTCAAATCGTTTTCGCCGCGCATCAGCCGAACGTGCGTGTCGTCGCGGACACAGACGATTTCGTCCTGATGAATAAAGTCATACATTGATTTGCCGACCATTTCTTCCGGCGCGTAACCGAGCAATTCGAGCGAAGTCGGCGAAACATATTCGTAAACCGCTTCGGGCGTATGCAGACACACCAGATCGCACATATTTTCGGCAAGCAGACGATATTTCGCTTCCGATTCGCGGATGCGTTTCTCAGCCAATTCATTGTCGGTTACGTCGGCGATAAAACCTTCGAGCGCTATTATCCAGCCGTTCGCGCCGCTGATAAATCGAAAGCGGTCGCCAACGTATTTGATTGCTCCGTCGCGGTTGATAATCCGATATTTAATTTGCAGAGGCAGATCGGCAGCTGAAGTTTTTTCGTTCAAAAGGCGGCGAATCTCCGCCCGCACGCGCTCGCGGTCTTCCGGGTGAATGATATGATCCCACGTCGCCGGACGTTCTGCGCCCGTTAATTCGTCCGCCGCGTAACCGGTCAATTGAAGGCAGCCGTCGCTCAAAAATTCGCTCGTAAAACTTTTGTCCACGCGGCAGCGATAAACTACGCCCGGCAAATTGCCGATCAGCGTCCGCAGGAAACGTTCGCGCTCGCGCAGACGAAATTCGACTTTTTCGCGCTCATCAACAGAATTTAATTGTTCGGCTTCGGTCATCATTTTCAAATTTTTCGATCAAGCATTTTTCGGGCGTTCGGTTAATTTTTACCGCGCGCCGAAATTTCACGAATTTTTCAGTAATGCTAAACCTTTTTCAAGACAAATCAAAGCTCAAACGCATTTCAGCGGACTGTAAAAATTTGATTCGCCCGAACAGCCGACGCGCCGCCCTTTCGACTTAGAGCGCGATATTATTTACCTGCTTATTGAAATCATCTCTGCAAGATCAAGTGCGGATTTTGTTAGGTATTATTTTGGTCTAAACGCGCACGGCAAAATCGGCTCTGTTTTTTGTCGCCGCAGTTTATTCCTCAGTTTTTCGACGGATTTCATTCGGCTGGCGCGTCTGAAAAATCAGCAATCAAATTTCATTCGCCTTCGATTATTTTATCTTTTTCCAAATGAGATCATTATCAATTATTCGAGCGTTTCGCCGCTTTGAAATGTCTCCCGGCGAGACGAATTTGCCAGAACAAATACGCCCGCCGTGACCGCCCAATCCAGCATTGCCGCCGTCCATAACAGCGGCTGATGAACGTCCATCGCCAGCAGAAAAACGTGATTCAGCAGACTTGCGATGAGCATCATCATTCCGAGCGCGGTCAACATCGTCTGCGCTTTTCGGTTGACGAAAACGCTGATTCCCGCCGCGATGAATGCAGCTCCCATCAGATAAACCGAGAAGATTCGCAGCGGAAAATAAAGCGGTATTTTCGCCGTCAGGAAATCCAGATTATAAAACTGCTGAACGCCGAAACCGACGAGCGCGACGGCGAACAAATAACGGCTGACGAGCGCGATTTTGTTTAAAAACCCGGCGGTAAATTTATTTTGAAAAAATGTTTTCGCCAGCAGAAACGAAGCGCAGGCGAGCGCAATATCCTGCACGGGGCGCGTCCAAGCGGCGACGGTCAAGGTTTTGGCGACCAGCGCGGGAACGTGAATCATCAAAACGAACAGCGTCAGCATTAGTCCCAAAAACATCGCCGCCAGCCGCGCGAAACGGTTGACGATCAAACTAATGCCCGCCGCGATCATCGCCGCGCCGGTGAAATACGCCCAGAACAATTTGAAAGGCACAAAAGCCGGAACGAGAGTGGCGACAAATTCGCCGTATAAAAAATGCTGCAAGCCGAAGACGAGCCACGGAATGCCGAAGAGCGTCTGAATGATTCTCGTATATTTGTTCATTTTGAATTACTTTTTTCGCGCGTTTTTACCGAATTATAAAATTCGGGCGCGTGATTTTTTCCGCTTTAAAACTAGAAGCCATCTCAAAAATAGTTTGATAAACTTCGCTGATGGCAAGACGTGAAGAATTAACCGATGAACAATGGTCTTTGATAGAACCGCTTTTTGATAAAACATCCGTTATTGCGACACGCGGCAGACCGCGCAGGTCTGAGCGCGAAGTAATGAACGGCGTGCTTTGGATTTTGCGTTCCGGCGCAAGATGGGCTGATTTGCCTGAGAGATTTCCGCCATACCAGACGTGCCATCGCCGTTTCCAAGAGTGGGTTAAAGATGGGAGATTGAAAAGAATTCTTGAAACTTTAGCCCAAGATTTACTGAAGCGCGGCAAACTGGATTTATCTGAAACCTTTATTGACGGAACTTTTGTGTCGGCTAAAAAAGGGGCTTTAAAGTGGGAAAAACCAAGCGGGGCAAAGGCACGAAACTCATGGCAGTGGCAGATGGCTTTGGTCTTCCTCTCGCCATCTACGCGGAATCTGCTTCGCCCCACGAGGTCAAACTCGTCGCACGAACTATCACGGAACGCTTTACTGACGAGCGACCACGAAAGATAATCGGCGATAACGCGTATGATTCGGATCCGTTGGATAAAGAGTTGAAAAAATTTGATATTGAACTGATTGCGCCGCACAAAGTCAATCGCAAGCGCGCGAAAACACAAGACGGCAGAAAGTTGCGGCGTTACAAACGCCGTTGGAAAATCGAGCGTTTGTTTGCGTGGCTGCAAAACTTTCGACGAATAATTGTGCGTTACGAATATCATTCGGATAATTACTTTGGCTTTGTTTTACTGGGTTGTATGCTCATTTTATTGAGAAACTATTTTTGAGATAGCTTCTAGAAATTAAAATGAATTTGAGGTCGGCGCAATAGCCGATTTTTCAAAGTTCGGGCAGTCCAATTTTTGATTTTTCGATTTAAGTCGCTTGGCGGGAAAACATATCAAAGATTTTTGAGAATCTGAAATCAGAAAAAATAAGTTTACACAGATTATTTTAGCGGCACATCTTCCAGTATTTTCGCCAGTTGCCGGACACCTTTTTTGATCTGTTTTTCGTTGATCGCCGTGTAGCCGAGAATCAGTCCGCCGCGTTTTTGTTCGGTTAGAGATTGCGACGAAACGCTTCCCGTTCGGATGCCGGCGGCGGCGGCGCGTTCGACAACTTGTTGATCGTCCACGCCGTCCGGCAGCCAGCCGATAACGTGCATTCCCGCAACTAGACTTTTCACTTCGAGTTTGCCGGTAAGATGTTTTTGTATTTCCGAAATCAAAATTTCCTGCCTTTGTTCATACAACCGGCGCATTCGTCTGAGGTGCCTGTTGAAATGTCCGTCGGCGATGAATTCGGCGAGCGTCGCCTGCTCGACGAGCGGCGACTGCGAACCGGAAACGGCGCGGACGCTCGTAAAAATTTCGATCAAATCTTCGGGAACGACCAGACAGCCCAGCCGCAGCGCGGGAAAAACGGTTTTGCTGAACGTTCCGACATACAAGACGCGCCCGCTTTTATCGAGTCCCTGCAAGGAGGGAAGCGGGCGACCCGTGTAGCGAAATTCGCTGTCGTAATCGTCTTCGATAATCCACGCATCCTGCTTTTTCGCCCATTTGAGCAGTTGCAGGCGGCGCGCCAGCGTCATCATCACGCCGAGCGGGAATTGGTGCGACGGCGTAACATAAGCGAGACGCGCATTGAGATTTTTTTTCAAAACTGCCTGAACATTAAAACCTTCCGCGTCAACTTCGACCGGAACGAATTTCGCGCCGAAAGTTTGAAACGACTGCTTGACACCGAAATAACACGGATTTTCGATTAACACTTCCGCGTCCAGTTCGAGAAAAACTCTGCCGATAAAATCAAACGCCTGCTGCGCGCCCGTTGTGATAATCACCTGTTCGGGCGTGCAGTTGACGGCTCTGACCGATTTCAAATGCGCGGCGACGGCTTCGCGCAGCGGATAAAATCCCGCCGGTTCGCCGTAGCCGAAATTTTGACGTTTGAGCAGCCGATAAGTTTTGTTCGTCAGTTTCGTCCAGACATCGAACGGAAATTCTTCGACCGCCGCCAAACCATACTGAAATGGAACTGGCGGCGTGAGCCGGTTGTAGCGCATAATCTGTCTGCTTTCTCCGGCGACTTTTTGGGCGTAAGCGGAAAACGTCAATTGGCGCGGCGAAATTTCCCGTCCCTCGTTGTGCCGTTTAACTTTCGGCGCGGTCAAAAATTCTTCGGGCAGATGTCCGGCAACGAACGTTCCCGCGCCGGCTTTCGATTCGAGATAACCTTCCGCCGTCAGTTGATCGTAGGCGTTGAGAACCGTCATTCTCGAAATGCTCAACTGTTTCGCCAGTTCGCGCGAAGCGGGAAGCTGTCTGCCCGCGTGAAATTCGCCCGACAAAATCGAACGGCGAACAATTTCGTAAATCCGGCGGTAAAGCGGCGTGTCTGAATCTTCGTCCAAAATGATAAACGGCGGATGGCATATTTTACGATTATAAATTGGTCTGTATCATTTGTCGAAAATCTGTTATTGCTTCAACTCCAATTGTAATTAGAATTTATTGTTTGCAGTGTTGGTTTAAAGTTTACAAAAATTTTCAATTTCCATAAAAAAGCGGAGAAAATCAGACATCAACCCGATGCCCGAATATTTCGAACGTTACATCAATACGGTTGATGACATCGAATTGCCGCAGGCTTTTGACCAAAGCGTCCAGCAACTAGAAACTCTGGACAAAAGCCTGTTGGCAAGCCTCAATGATAAAAGATAAGCCGCCGATAAATGGACGGTCAAAGAGAGTTTCCAGCACGTCATTGATTGGGAAAGAATTTTAGCGCAGAGAATGTTTCTTTTCGCCCGTTTGCAAAACACAGTTTCGCCAGGCATTGACGGAACTCTGCCGGTTCAAAAGACGAACGCCGAACGGCGCGAATTTGATTCTTTGATTGACGAACTGCTGTTTCAGGCGGCGAACACCGAACACATCGTCGTTTATGCCAAATTACAGCCGTATCTGGCGGAGATGCGCGAGCTTTTCGGCGAACCGGATCATCTGGAAAACCTCGAAAAACTCCTATTGAAAATCCCGGATGTCGAAAGCAAACTGGAGAATCGCCGCAAACTAATGACGCGCTGGGCGAAAGCCGCTTAGAAGCTGTGTTCAAACTATTTTCCGCCCGCTAAATATATATAATTATCTACTTGACACAAGGTTAAATAGAATTTATACTTGTGCCGATGCCTTCAGATTTTCTCCAAAAATTGCCCGAAGAAACAACAGAAGCCGTTTATGCTGATAAATGGTTGCAACGAATTTTAACTTATCTTGGATTACCAAGTGGAATTTTATCATTGCTTTTTAATCAAACATATCTTGCGATAATTTGCTTTTTGTGGCTTGCAGTTGCGATTGGATACGCCTTCGTCAAGAAAACACGCAAAGAAAAGCATCAAGTAATTGGACTAGAAATAGATAACAATTTTTTACGATTACAGGACACTATTGTAAAACCTTTTGAAAGAGAAAAACAAGAACTTAAAAAGCCGATTATTGACCAAGCGGCTGAAATAAAACCGCGAAGCCTTGCGATTGAACGTCATAATTTAGCAGCAACCCTTGTAGTTGATGCTGTAAACACTCGCAAAATAGATTTTCACATTGAAATTGAAAACAAAGGAAGTGTTGCGGCAACAAATATCAAGGTTGGATTTAATACTAAGGAATTTACGGATATAGAAATCACTCCTGACATTACTAGACTACTTCGAATCGGCGGCAAACTATCAGTAACAACAGCACCGGGAGTTCTTAAACCTAAAAAGACAACAAGTCTTATTGTGAAAATTTTTTACGGTGTTGTATTAAATGGCGTTGAAAAGAATATCTTACAAACAACACGCTTTTTTATTCGACCCGCAGACTTAAAAGTCCAAACTATCTACCCTGAAGCGTTGGAAGAAAACGAAATTGATAGCAGTATTGGGCAAGATTTAACTCCGGCTTTAGTTCAATTTAGAGAGTCTGAAGGAACATTGGTATTTGTTTTACCTGAAATTGGTGATAACGGTAATCCAAATATGATTCAGTTCGGAAATGAATTTAGAAGTTTCACTTTTGACGTTATAGCTAGAATTGTAACATTCAAATTAAAAACCATTTCTGAACGGCTAATAAGTTTAGACTTGCCGTTAATGAAAAATGAAAATGGTATACACTTAATTATGCTCACTTGGGATTACTCAAAGGGCGGCATACTTGGTTTAGATTCAATTGAAAAAGAAGATATGAGAGAAAATGTAACATAGCTTATGGCTTGGGCTTTTTGTTGTCTGAAATCAGTTCTTTATATTCCAGATTGTCAGACGCGATAAGTTTAAGAAGCGTATCGCGGAAAAGATAAGGATTGTTTCGGTTGTTAAATCGAAACTCTAATTCGTCAAGATAACGGTCAAGATGTTTATCGGAAATATGATGAAACGAACCGACAATCGAACGCTTGAACAGCGACCAGACGTTTTCAATGCCGTTGGTATGAATATCGCCGCTTGCGTCATAGCGGACATATTCGCCAATGTTATGCTTGACCGTTTCGTGGCGTGTATCAGCATCTGCGATGCCTTGGTATGCAGGAAAATTGTCGGTCATTATACATTCGGCATTAGCCGCGATTTTGGCTTTAATGAAAGCGTGAAGTGTGGCGCGGTCAGTGCGTTCTTCGTGAACAAGGCGAACATCGCCGCCGCGTTGTTTCGCGCCCGAAACCATCGCTTTACCAACCGCGCCGCGACCTTGAATTTTCTTTTCGCGGTTTGCTTTGTGCATATTCTCGGCTTTGCCGCCAATGAAAGTTTCGTCGCATTCGACAATACCCGAAAGAAGCAATCCGTCGTCAGATTTAACCGCTTCTCTGATACGATGGCAAAGATACCAGGCGGTTTTGTAGGCTACTTTCAAGGTGCGTTTCATTTGGTTGGCAGAAATTCCTTTACGCGATTCGCACATCAGATAAATAGCGGCAAACCATTTTTGAAGCGGCAAATGAGAATCTTGAAAGATTGTGCCGACCGTTACCGAAAATTGATAATTACAGGCATCACAAACGAATTGATTACGTTTGTAAATGCGCGAGATTTTTTTAGATTCGCAACGCAAACAAGAAACGCCGTCTGGAAAGCGCAGGGCTTCAAGATAAGCGCGGCATTTATCATCAGAGCCGAATTTGTCCATTAAGGTTATTAAATCCATTTCTTGTTTTTGTTTTGGCGTTACGTTTTTCATAAATATATGACTGCTAAAAAAGATAAAAAAGACGAAATAAAGCCACTCGATATGACTACCGACGAAGCAATAAACTTTTTGTTTCCGAAAGAAGTTGTTGACGAATTAAAGCAGATTGCGAGTCAGCCGAAAAGACAAGCGAAGCCCAATGGTAAGAACGATTTAGGTGTTGATAACGATTCGGCATATCTAAATAATACCGAATAATCTGCCTTGTGGCAAGTAGATAATCACCAAAAGTTTTACCTGTCAATTTTTATAATCGTTTTTTCAAATATTTTCGCTTTCGCGCAAGACGCGCCGCCGCCGAAAGTGGGCTGCGTTTCGACCGGCGCGCTGAAGGTTTATGCGTCGCGGCGGACGACCGGAATTGTTGATAAAAACGCGCCGAAAGTTTATGAAGACGTAACTTTGCAAACCGCGCTCAAAGATTTCAGATGCGTGCAGGGCGGCGGCAATAAGGATTATATTCTCGAATTAATCGGCTGCGCCGTCGCCGTTTTCGATTACGACAACGACGGCAAGCCGGACATTTTTCTCTTGAACTGCTCGACGATGGATGCCGAAAACGGCAGGGAAAAACCGCCGAAATCCGCGCTGTTTCACAATCTCGGCAATTGGAAATTTGAAGATGTCACGGCGAAAGCGGGCGCGGCGAACGAGCGTTGGGGAATGGGCGTTGCCGTCGGCGATTTTAATAACGACGGTTTTTTCGATTTGTTCGTGTCCAATTACGGAGTTTCGCGGCTCTATAAAAACAACGGCGACGGCACTTTTACCGATGTCGCGCCGAAAGTCGGTCTCGACATCAAAGGCTGGCACACGGGCGCGACGTTCGGCGATTACGATAAAGACGGACGGCTCGACGTAATAGTTTCCAACGAAGATTCCGCGCCGACGCTTCTGCGAAACGTCGCGGAGACGAAAAACAACCGGCTCGACATTAAACTCATCGGCGACGTTTCCAAAAAAACTCCGCGCGACGCAATCGGTTCGTGCGTTTTCGTCACGACGGGAAAACTGCGCCAGCGATTCGATCTCATCAGCGGCGCAAGCTACGCTTCGCAGTCATCGCAAATCATCCACGTCGGACTCGGCGACAGCACAAAAATTGACGAGTTAAAAGTGGTTTGGGCAAACGGACAAACCGAGAAATTTTCGATTGACAAAACCAACACGCAGATCACGCTGAAACAAACGAGCGGAAATTAAGTTTCGTATATTTCTCTAAACATTTTCAGATTTTGAGTAATTCCTTTTGATTACCTGACCGAATAGCGTATGCGCCTCGCGGCAGCCGCTTTCTCAAACGAAAAAGCGAGTGTCGAACAAATCGTCAAACGAGTCGGCTATTCGTCGGAAACGACTTTCAGCAAAGTTTCCAAGCGGCTTTACAATGTTTTATCAAGTGCATCTCGCCGCATACAAAATAAAATTTAACTGCCATTCATTTGTATTTTCAATACTCTCACGGACTATCATCGCCGATTATAGTTTCCGCTTTGAACAAAAATTAAAAACTAAAAATGAAGGAAACAAAAGACAGGTTTTTGTCTGAATAAATTTGACCGTCACAGTTGTAGAACAACTCGAATATAGATGAATCAGGAATTATTCACCTTTCGATAGCTGAATTCGCTCTGTAAAAATTAGCGCCATAGGTTATTAGCGAATAGTTAATAACGAACAGAGTTTTGCGCGTTCGTTGTTTTCATTTTGTATTATCAAACAGATTTGTAAGATTTTAGCGCCTCATTTCTTCTTTCAATAAAATCGCTCAAAATTATCGCGGCGGCTTCGCTGTCAACTTTTTGCCGAACTTCTTTTTCGCTTAAACCTTGATTCCACAGGCGACCACGCGCGTCGTAACTGGAAACTCTCTCGTCCTGAAGAAAAATCGGAACGTCGAGCGACAGCGAAAAATTTTTCGCCAAACGCCTGGCTTCCCGCGACATTTCGCTTTCCGAATTGTCCGTGTTAAGCGGCAAACCTAAAACCAAACCGACGGCATCAAAGTCTTCCAGAAAGGAAACGATTTGTTTGAGAACTTTTTTCCAGCTTTTGCGTTCAATAACCGAGACGGCGCGAACCGTAATTTGCAGTTCGTCGCTGACGGCAACGCCGATGCGTTTCGTGCCTAAATCGAGCGCGAGCAATCTGCCGCTTCGAGCGGCGCGAAAAACATCTGTAAAATCGGGCAGATTAGTTGTTTCCTTGTCTTGCACAATATAATTGATAATG
>CAXSHW010000087.1:0-3352 GCA_964237245.1 uncultured Pyrinomonadaceae bacterium | reverse complement strand
TTTTGAAATCATTTTAATTATCCGTAATCCGTTTATCATTATCCACTAAAAAGAGGTTTAAAGAATGTCATTTCGCGGAAAAATTGCAATTGTCGTTGTTTCTTTTATTGTTTGTTTATACGCTATCTTCGGCGGGATTTTAGGAAGCGGAGTTTTTGGAAACTGGTCGCTAGTTTCCGCACAGCAGCCGATAAACGACGCCGGAGCGCAGATTCGTATTTTTGAATCGGTTTTGCAGCATATTCAAAATGACTATGTTGACGAACCGAATCTCGAAAAAGTTCGCGCCGGTGCGTTGCGCGGTCTGGCTTACGGACTCGACCCGTATTCTTCTTATCTGACAGCCGAACAGGTTAAAGATTATCAGGCGAATAAAACCACTAACAAAGTCGGCATCGGCGCTGAATTTTCGCAGGTTTCTTCTTACCTTTATATTATTTCGGTTATCAAAGATTCGCCTGCCGATAAAGCCGGTTTGAAAGCCGGCGATGTCGTCGAATATATCGAAAATAAGGCATCGCGCGATATTTCGCTCTACGACGCCAAGCAGCTTATTATGGGCGACGCGGGTTCAAAAGTGAATCTGCGAATTTTGCGCGCCGGCGCGAAACCGCAAACCATCGCCGTAATGCGCGGAAATTATAAAATCCCCGAATCTTCCGCTCGCATCGAAGACGGCAAAATCGGCGTCGTTAAAGTTTACAGCCTCGACAAAGGCGAAGCGAGCGATATTAAAACGCACGTTCAGGATTTGATGAAACAGGGCGTTCAGAAAATCGTTTTGGACTTGCGCGGCGTCGCGGGCGGCGATTTGAACGAAGCCGTTGATGTCGCCAACCTGTTTATCAAAGACGGAAATTTGGCAGAAGTTTTGGGACGCGAAAATAAAGTGACAAAAACCTTCGCGGCGAATCCGGCAAAACAGATTTTCGACGGAAAAGTCGTCGCGCTGATTGATTTGGGAACGAGCGGCGCGGCTGAAGTCGTCGCTTCGGCGATTTTAGACCGACAGCGCGGCGAAGTCGTCGGTGAACGCAGTTTCGGCGCGGGAACTGAACAGCAATTGTTTACGCTTCACGGCGGTGACGGCTTGCTTCTGACAACCGCAAAATGGGCTTCGGCAAACGGAAATCCGTTTTTGAGTACTGAACGCGCGAATTCCGGCGTCAAACCTTCAATTGAGGTGAAACGTCCCGAAACGCCTGAACCTCTGGAAGTCGAAGATTTGATTGACAAGCAGGAACAGCAGAAACAGAATCCGAATCCGCAGGCGACACCTGCACCGGCTCCGACTTCTAAAATGGAACAGCCGAAACCGGCGCCGGAAGACGTGCAGTTGAAAAAAGCTCTGGAAATTTTGCAGGACAAAGCAAGCGCGATGAAAGCCGGAAGCGGCGAATAATAATAATAATTTTGTATATCTCAAAAAGTCGGGTTTTATCGCCCGGCTTTTTCATTTGCAAATTACTGTTGTCGTCTCAAAATAACACTGCTAAAATCTCTATTTAATATGTCGCAGATTTGGAATGCCGAATCGTCGTTCGGCGAAAACCTGAAATTAATTCGGTTCGGCGGCGCATTAAAATCTCGATAACAAATGAACATTTAGGCTCAAGCGATTCAAAAAACCAGAATGAAAAATTCAGGATTAGAAATTAAAAATTTTCGGATTATATTTTACATTTTACATTTTGCATTTTTAATTTCCGCAGTCGCGGCGCAGTCAACCGAGCAAAATTTTCCGACTGCGATTACTTCAAACGAAATCAGCGGGCAAATCGCGGCGCGTGACATCGGCGATCCGCGTTTGACAAATTATTTCTATATTTTCAGCGGCAATCAGGGCGATGTTTTTATAAACGTCCAGACTTCAAATTTTAACGGCGACATTGACGTTTTTACCGCCGACAATCTTAAACCTTTAACCAAAATTACGATTTACGCCGACGATACGAACAACGAAACAGGTCGCGTCGTCTATCTGCGGCAAGCGGCGAAACTTATTTTGCGTATCGAAGGACGCACGCCGAACGACGACGCGGCGACTTTTCGGATAAAATTCGCCGGCAGTTTCGAGCCTCTGCAAGCGTCCGCAGCCGAAAACGCCGAATCGAAAAAGCCGGAAGTGAAATCGGAAAATCAGACGGGCGTGCGCGTAAATTCGGTCGGCACGATTATCGAGGTAAAACCAAAACCTCTGCCGCCGCCGAAAGCGACAATCGCCAAAACTGAAACAAAACCCGGAAGAAGAAAATCGGCTGCCGCGGCGAAAAGAGAACAGGAAACAAAGGAAAAAGAGATTGCCGCCGATGGAAATCAGCCGTCAAAATCAGACGTAAAAGAAACTGCGTCGGAAGAAAAAAAACAGGAAATATCCGCAGAAAAGCCGGAAGTTAAAGATGAACAGAAACCCGCGCCAACTGTGACTGTTTCCGATAACGCCGCTAAACAAAGCACTTTAGAAACGGACAAAGCAAATTCAGCCGAAGAAACTAAAGAAACGGTGCTTGAAAAACCGGCTGAACCGGCGAAGAGAACCAATTCTAAAACCGGAGCGAGAACGCCTGCGAAATCCAGAACGATTGCTAAAGTCGTAAAAACCAAAGAGCCGAATCCGCTGGAAAACGTGCATCTGGTTATTTTATTAAAAGACGGCACGCGCATCGAACGGGCAATGAGCGAAGTTATCAAAGTCGCGGTTGATCGCGGCGTTTTGACAGTCATTGCGAACGACGGCACGATTAAACGTTATCCGATTTTAGATGTCGCTAAAATGACAATCGAATAAATTTTCGGAAATAATCGTAAATTCAATTTACCCGAAATTGCTTTCCTCAATCGTTTGAAAATGAAAGGCTATTGGCAGACATCGAAACGCAAACTTTTTTTTGACGAAAAAACGTTGATAATGGCGATTTTGAATGTAACGCCCGACAGTTTTTCCGACGGCGGAAAGTTTTTCTCGCTTGACGACGCCTTGAGGCAAGTCGAAAAATTCGTCGAAGAAGAAGCGGATATTTTAGACATCGGCGGCGAATCAACGCGCCCGAACAGCGAAAGAGTTTCTGCCGGAGAAGAAATTCGGCGCGTCATTCCGGTAATCGAAGCGGTCGTAAAGCGTTTTGACATTGCGATTTCGATTGACACAAGCAAAGCGGAAGTTGCCGCAAGCGCGATAGACGCGGGCGCGGAAATTATCAATGATATTTCCGGCTTGCGATTTGACGAACGAATTGCGAAAGTCGCGGCAAAACACAAAACCGGCTTGGTTTTGATGCACTCGCGCGGCGACTTTGACCGGATGCACGTGCAAAAACCTGTCGAAAATATCCTGCTGGAAGTTTCGGAAACT
>CAXSHW010000086.1:367-16211 GCA_964237245.1 uncultured Pyrinomonadaceae bacterium | reverse complement strand
AACGCGAGCGGAATAAAACATTGAAAACCGCCGGTTTTGTCCTGCTGTTCGCGCAGTTTGACGAAATGGTCAACGCGGTCTTCGATTGATTCGATATGCCCGTAAAGCATTGTCGCGTTTGTCTTTAATCCGGCATTGTGAACTTTTCCCGACAATTCCAGCCAGCGATTTCCGTCGCATTTGTGATCGCAAATCCGCGAACGAGTCGGTTCGGCAAAAATCTCCGCGCCGCCGCCCGGACACGAATCCATTCCCGCCGCTTTCAGCCGTTCGATCACTTCCTCGTCCGACATTTTGTAAAAACGCGCGAAAAAATCGAGTTCGACCATCGTCAACGCCTTCAAATGCAGTTTCGGAAATTCGCGTTTCAGCGAAGAAAACAAATCCGTGTAATATTCAAACGGCAATTTCGAGTTCAAACCGCCGACAATATGCAGTTCCGTCGCGCCTTCATTAACCGCATTTCGCGCAATCTCAATGCCTTCGTCAATCGAATGCGTATATGCGCCTTCCTGTCTGGCGCGTTTATAAAAACCGCAGAATTTACAGTCCGCGACGCAGATATTCGTGTGATTAAAATGCCGGTTA
Organism: uncultured Pyrinomonadaceae bacterium; assembly: GCA_964237245.1. GTDB lineage: Bacteria > Acidobacteriota > Blastocatellia > Pyrinomonadales > Pyrinomonadaceae. The sequence continues at coordinate 15,623 of CAXSHW010000086.1, read as the reverse complement.
ACGTTGTAATACGTCGTCCGCCCGTGCTTCCGCCGCCGCACCGAATCCGCCAGTTTCCCCAGCGCATTCAAATCGTCGGTGTTATATAATTCCACGCCTTCATCAAAGGTCAAACGCTCATTCGCTTCAACCTTCGCGGCGATTTTGTTTAAGTTTGTATCAAATGAAAATTGCATAACTTTATAGTGTTATTTTAGCAAAAAATCAGACTACTAACCATTTAATGATTAGTTTCCAATAATTAAAGTTGGTTGTGATTTTTTTTTGATATAATCCGCGAAAATTGATTTATAAATGGCTAACTCGCTACTAATAAACTAAAATATAAATTAGAGATAGCAGGAAAAAATTAACTCAAACAATGAGAGCAGAAGTAAATATAAATGCAGATATTCTTACTTGGGCGATAAATCGCGCAGGTTTTGAATTGTCTGAATTTGCTTCTAAAGTTCCAAATATCGAGGAGTGGATAAATGGAACGAAAAAGCCTACTGTCAAACAGTTAGAAAATTTCTCTAAAAAGGTTCACTTGCCGTTTGGATACCTTTTTTTGTCCGAACCTTTGAAGGAAAATTTACCAATTCCTTTTTTCAGAACTAACACTAATCAAACTAATCAAGTTAGCATTAATGTTTACGACACCATTTTGTTGATACAACAAAGGCAAGATTGGCTGAGAGATTATCTAAAAGATAATGATTTTGAGCCTTTACCGTTTGTCGGTAAATTTAGACAAAACCAAAATGTGCAGGAAATTGTTGATGACATCAGAAAAACATTAAGACTAGAAGAAAATTGGGCAAGCAAATTTAAAACTTGGGAAGAATCTCTCAATCATCTTACTCAACAAATTGAAGACGCAGGAATTATTACAGTTTTTAACGGCGTTGTCGAAAATAACACTTCTCGTCCAATTAAAGTCGAAGAGTGTCGCGGTTTTGTTTTAGTTGATGAAATCGCTCCTTTTATGTTCGTCAATAATTCTGACGGTAAATCGGCGCAAATGTTCACTATTTCTCACGAACTGGCTCATATTTGGACAGGACACAGTGCGGGTTTTGATTTCAGAGAATTATTACCTGCAAATGATCCTATTGAGTTGCTTTGTGACAAAGTTGCCGCAGAGTTCTTAGTTCCTGAAAACAGTTTTAATGAATACTGGAAATCAAATACAACTATCAAAGCTGCTTCGAGATACTTCAAAGTTAGCGAAATTGTTATCGCAAGAAGAGCCTTAGATACGAAGAAAATTACTGAAAATGAATTCTTTGCTTTTTATAATGAGTATAAGAATCGTGAAAATTTCAAAAAAGATAACCAAAGTTCCGGCGGAGATTTTTACGCTACCACGAAAAAAAGATTAAGCGTAACTTTTGCCGCGCACATAAACAATGCAGTAAATTCCGGCAGTCTTTTATATCGTGATGCTTACAAACTTACAAGTCTAAAAGGAGATACTTTTCATAAGTTCTTTTCTGAACATATCTAATTTTTATGGAACTTCACATCGTTGACAGCAATTTCTTTATTCAAGCCCATAGGCTGAACTATCCACTGGATATTGCAGTCAATTTTTGGGCAAAAGTTAGAGAACTTGCACACGATGGCAAAATTATCAGTATTGATAAAGTTAAAAATGAGATATATGGAAGAAACGATGAATTAGAAGATTGGTGTCAGACAAATCTTCCAATTGATTTTTTCAAAGATACATCAACATCCGATGTAATTATCGAATATGCCAAAATATGTGGTTGGGCAGTATCTAAAAGTCAATATACACAATCCGCATTAAATGAATTCTTACACGCCGACGAAGCCGATGCTTTCATTGCAGCCTACACATTATCGGATAACTTAAACAGAATTGTTGTAACACAGGAAATCAGTTCACCGGAAAGTAAAAAAAGAGTGAAATTACCGGACGCTTGTACTGCTCACAGTGTGCGATATGTCAATACAGTTCAAATGTTTAGGAATATTGGAGAAACATTCTAAAAATAACTAAAACTCAATAAAATTGCGCCGAAATGAATACGGCAAAAGCCAAAATAAAAGTAAACGCGATGAAAATTTTTGCTCGATTTATAAACAACTCTTAAATTATTTTAACTCAAAACTCGCCGCGCTGTGCCATTCGTGCCGGACGTTTCGCATTAAAAGCGCGTGGTCGAATTCGATTGTGCCTTTCGGAAAAATCGTTTGATCGTCGTAGAAACTCGATTTGACGAAATTTAAATCGAGCGGTTCAACTTGCCAATTTTTGATGTCTAAAACGATTCCGTCGAGTTCTTTTTCGTCTTTTGTGACCGAATAGCCGAGCGCGCCTTTTTCAAAAAAGTTTGATGCTTCGGCGAGCGTGGCGAAGACGGAATTTTCGGGGAAATGCGCGGAAATTTCGCCGTTTAGTTTGACGCAGACTTTGCCGTCGCCGGATTTCATTGCGAAATCAATTTTGTTTTCATCTTCGACGACTTCAAAATCGGCTTTGTGGTGTTCGCCGGGAAAAAGCGTTCCGCCGACGGTTGAATTGATGAAAGAATCGGTGTCGCGGCGCGGAATATAAACGCCTTCTCCGGTTTCGCCGTCGACGTTTTCCCATTCGACAGCGATGCGGTGCGCGGCGTTTTCGCTCGACAAACCGACGAATTCGGGCGCGAAATGCGGGCGAATTCGTTCGAGCCGAATCAGGCAAATTCCCACAATCGCAAAATTTCCGTGCAATTTCGGGCGAAAACCATTCGGTAAAATTTTTTGAATCGTGCGCGCGTCGGCGCGATAGTTGACTAAAATGCGGCGTTTAATCGTTCCTTGCAGTGTCGGGATTTTCATAGCTTTCTTAGAAGCCGGCGCGAAAACTCGAAGACAGAAGAAAAGTAATTCTAAATTTTACATTCTTCATTCTCAATTTTATTTGAAAACAAAACGCGGCGGCAATTTTTCCGAAATAAAATGAAGAATTGAGAATGAAGAATGTAAAATTAAAAAACATTTCGTTTTCATTATCGAGATTTCAAATGGCTTCTGAGACCAAAGGCAAGCGTCATTCCCTCAAAAATCGCCAATCGCAAACTTGAGATTTTAAACTGAATCGAAATTATTTGAACGAGCAAAACTCACCGAAATGCTTGCCTGTGCGCTCGAAAAACTGCTGTTGCAGTGAAGGAATATCGCCGTCGGTTTCGTCTTTCGAGATTTTTTCGACGCGCCACAGCGGAACGAATTGTTCGCATAATCCATAAACCGTTTCGCAATTTGCGACGGCGCGGACGAAATCTTCAAACTGATTCAAATCCAATCCGCGCACGAAAACTCCTGTCGAATTAATCTCGCGCAAAACGCCCCAGATTTTTTCGCGCGGATTTTGCAAAAGTATGTTGACGACTTCGCCGGTTTCGATTTTCATAAATTTTTTAGCGAAAAAAGTTTTTTGATTTTCGCCGTCTAATTTTGGCATAACAAGCGGAAAAATAAAATAACTTTGCGGCGCGAACTCCGGCGCGGTTTTTCTTTCTTAGAAATTGTTCTAAAATCTAACATCGAAACTCAACAATCTTGAATTTGGAATTTGGAATTGACCGATGCACATCACAAAAATCGAACTCGAAGACATCAAATCTCACGCGCACGCGACTTTTGAATTTGAACGCGGAACAACGGCGATTACGGGCGAAAACGGCGCGGGAAAAACGACGATTATCGAAGCGGTCGCGTGGACTCTGTTTGATCTGCTCGATTACAAAAAGGAAGATTTCGCCCGTCGCGGCGCGAAAAAAGGCGTCGCGCGGGTTAGTTTCGAGAGCGGTTTGGACGAGCGCGAATACACGATTTACCGCGACACGGCGACGGGTTATTACGTTTATGACAACGCGCTGAAAATGCGTATCGCCGAGAAAAAAGAAGAAGTTAAAAGATTTTTGTGGCAGCATTTGGGCGTCGAAGCGGGAACTGATCTGGAATCGCTTTTTCGCCGCGCCATCGGCGTTCCGCAGGGAACTTTTACGGCGATTTTTCTCGAAACCGCCGCCGAACGCAAAAAGGCTTTCGACAAACTTCTTAAAGTCGAAGAATATCGGCAAGGCGCGGAAAAATTGCTCGAAACGGCGCGTTACGTCGAAAATCAAATCAATCTCGTCAATCAAAAAATCGCCCGCGCCGAAGGCGAACTCGCGCGTTTTGAAACCGTTGAAACAGAACATAAAATTTACGCCGAACAAACTGCCGAATTAGGAAAAACCGTCGAAAATTTAATGTCGGAAACTACCGCGAAAAGCGAAATCGTCAAAAATTTTGAAAATATCGAAGCGAAAGTCAACGATTTGCGGCTCGTCAAAGACAAATTGAACGCGGAAACGCAGACGGCGCGAATTTTACAGAAACAAAAGGAATACGAACGGACGCAGGCGTTTGAAGCGGCGGAAAAAATCAAACTCGTCGAAGCCGATTACAAAATTCACGTCGCGGCTTTGACCGAACTGAAAAATCTCGAAACGCGGAGAATCGAACGCGACCGGATTCGCGCGGAATTTAACAAACTCGAAAACAGAATTGTCAGTCTCGAAGCGGAACAAAAAACCGCCGGCGAAAATCTGAAAAAAGTCGCCGAAGCGCGTGAAAATGTCGTCAAAATCGCGCCGCAGGTGCGCGCACAGGAAGATTTGGAAAAACGCCGCGAAATTTTGCGCGGCGAGTCGGCGGACGCGAAAGCGGCTGAAAATCAAGTTTCTACTTACGAAGGCAAATTGAAAATTCTGCGCGACGAATTGCTGAAAATTAACAACGATATTAAAACCGCCGAAGAAAAAAGCGCGGGCGGCGAAGATTTTGAGTTTCTGCAAACGCGCGACACGCAAATCACCGGAGAAATCGCCAGACTTCGCGCCGAAACCGAACGCGATTCGCAGCTTGAACGCGAAATTGTCGAGAAGCTGTTCAAAAACAGATTTTGCCCGATTTTGTCGCAAACCTGTCTGAATTTGGAAACCGGAAAAGCGTCTGCAAGTTACGAAACGACCGCGAAAAACGGACACGGCAAAGCGCAAATCGCCGCGCTTGAAATCGAGCAAAAAACGCTCGCCGGAAATCTTGCCAAAGCCAGACAATCGCAAATGTCCGCCGCCGTTTTGCCGACTTTGCTCGAAAATAAACAGCAAACCACCGAGCGCGGCAAAAGAATTCGTGAAGAACAGGAAAGTTGGCGTGTGAAAGCGGCAAATCTTGGCGAAGTGACTGCGAAATCTAACGAAATCGAAACCGAAATCAAAAATTTGGCGAATCCGAAAGCGAAACTGCTGGCGTTTGAGACGGAAATTCGGCGCGAAAGCGAATTGAAAGAAAAACTCGTCAAAACCGAAGAAAATTTGACTACCGCGCAAACTGAAAAATCCGTTTTTATCCGGCAATTATCCGAATTTGAAACGCTCGACGCCGAATGGAAAAGATTTTCGGACGAGCGCGACCGGACGGCGAACGCGCAGCGCGAATTTCTGGCGAACGAAACGCCGGCGAAAACTCTGGCGGCGCGTGAAAGCGAATTGGAAAATGCCTTGAAAGAAGTTGCGCGGCTTGAAAAAGAATCGGCAAAAGCGACGGAAGATTTTGAAACTGCAAGCAAAGATTACGACCGAGAACGGCATCAGAACGAGAAGAATTTACTGCTCGACGCGGAAAGAAAATCGGTCGAAACGCGGGCGAATCTCGAAAACGCGCAGAGACACGCGGCGCGTTTAGCCGCAGAATTGGAGCATTTAGCGGCGATTCGCGCGGCGATGCGCGGCGAATTTGCGGAGAAAGAACGATTAGAGAAAATCGGCGAAGCGACGAAATTTATCCGCGACACTTTAAAAGAAGCCGCGCCGCGCGTCGCCAGAAATTACGTTTTTCTCGTCGCCAGCGAAGCCAATCAAATGTTTCGTGAAATCACCGGAAACGCCGAGCGCACTTTGAGATGGACGGAAGATTACGGAATTTCGCTCGAAGAAGACGGCTATGAACGCCCGTTCGTCAACTTGAGCGGCGGCGAACAAATGTCGGCGGCTTTGAGCGTCAGACTCGCGCTTCTGAAACAACTTTCCGATGTGCGCCTCGCGTTTTTCGACGAACCGACGACGAATATGGACGCCGAACGCCGCGAACGTCTGGCGGAACAAATCAGCCACATCACGGAAAAACAAACCTTCGACCAGCTTTTCGTGATTTCGCACGACGACACGTTTGAAGGTTACGCGGACAATGTTGTTTCGGTTGGAGAAAACAAAAATGGATAAATTATACAATAAAGCATTTAATTTAGGAGTTTTGTTCACTGTTTTGCTGTTTTCGGCTCTTAATTTTATAAGTTATATTGTCGCATATTGGAGATACCTCGAATATAAGAATATCGAAACTGGACTTGCAAGTGCCAATGGATTTCCTAGGTGGGGATTTCCTTTCATTTGGGGATATGGAGAGCGAGATGCTTTAAATTTTGTTGTCTTGGCTTTTTGTGGTTTTGTATTTGGTTTTTTATTTAGATTTGTCGGTTCAAAAATCTCATCGCGCTATTTCCTTTTAAAATAATTTATGATGGATTTATTCAAAAATCAGATTTTCTATGCGGGATTTTTTTGTGGAGTGTTCATATTTTTTACACTTAATTATTTGAGTTATTTATATGCTGATGATTATTCCCTTGATTCTGGAATGCATTTCACCTGCGGAAATTATTTCGTCGGCTTTCCTTTGTTTATGTATAACAAAGGACTAATAAACCCAAGCGGTTCTTCTATTATTTGGGATGGTTTGATCTTAAATATTTTAATTGCGCTGGTTTTCAGTTTTATTCTAGGTCTGATTTTTAAATTCATTTGGTCAAAATTTTTCTCGCGTCGTTTGTCTCTAAAATAATTTATGAAAGAAGTAACAATCGTCTGCGACGGTTCGAGTTTGGGAAACGGGAAAGGCGCGACGCGGGCGGCGGCGGTTGCGGCTTTGGGTTATAAAGGTTTTTGGCGCGCGTTCGGCGAATTTTTGGGCAACGCGACGAATCAGCAGGCGGAAATCGCGGCGGCGACAATCGGGTTGAAAAATTTAACCGAACCGTGCAAAGTCAGAGTTTTGAGCGATTCGCGTTATGTCGTCGAAACGATGACGGGAAATTTTCGCAAAAAGACGAATCTCGATTGGTGGGAAAAATTGGACAACGCCGCGAGCCGCCATAAAATTAAATGGGAATGGGTCAAAGGTCACGCCGGACACGAAGTTCAGGAAGTCGTTGACACGCTGGCGCGGCAGATGGCGACGCTCGGACGAGTTGACGAAGCGATGCTCGACGAAGCGTCAGCGGAAATCGGTATCGTGGAAATCTGAGAAAATGGAAAACGGAAAACGGAAAATGGAAAATGAGGAAAAGAAACGTCGTTCGGCGGTTGCCTTGTGCTGTTTTTTGTTTTCAATCGTGATTTTACTCGGTTTTTCGGCGTCGTTTGCGCAAAAGAGAAACTCGCTCGGCTGGATTTGGCAAAATCCTCTGCCGCAGGGAAATTCGCTTTATGCGATTCATTTTGCCAAAGACAAGGAAACCGGCTACGCCGTCGGCGCGGACAGCACGATTTTGCGCACCGAAGACGGCGGTTTTAGTTGGCTGCCGCAGAAATTATCGGTTGAAACGACCATTTCGGGCGTTTTCGTCAAAGACAAGAGAAATGCCGTCGCCGTCGGCGCGCGCGGTTCGATTTTTCTGACCGCAAATGGCGGCAAAGATTGGACGCAAAGTGAAATCAAAGCCAAAGACCATCTTTACAGCGTTACATTTACGGGCGAAAATTTTCAAAATGGCTGGGTAGTCGGAACTTACGGAAGAATCTTAAAAACTTCGGACGGCGGTTTGACCTGGGAAGATCAAGCGAGCGGAACGACCGAAAATTTTTTGAAGACAGCATTTTTTGATTCTTCAAACGGCGCAATCGTCGGTTTGAACGGTATAACTCTCACTACCAGAGACGGCGGCGAAAATTGGAAGTCGAACAAGCCGTGCGAAAATTCTCTGATGTCGAGCGCTGCCTATTTATCGGCGGAAAAAATTGTCGTCGTCGGATACGGCGGCTGCGTCGCACACAGCGAAGACGGCGGTGAAAATTGGACAAAAGTTAATATTTTCAGCCGTGCTGATTTTCTCGCTTTGAGTTTTGCCGACGAAAAAAACGGTTTTATGACCGACTCAAACGGAATGATTTGGCTGACCGGCGACGGCGGAACAACCTGGCTGCCGTTTAATGTGCGGACAAATCCGAAACTTGTTTCAACTTATTTTGCCGACCAATATACGGGTTGGGCGGTCGGCGACAGCGGCTTGATGATCCGCACCGACGACGGCGGTTACAGTTGGCAGAGGCTTTCCGAAGGCGGACGCGAAGACGTTAACGACATCGCGTTTGCGAACGAAAATATCGGCTGGTCAATCGGTTCGCACGGAAAATCTTGGATTACAAACGACGGCGGCAGAAACTGGCTTCCCGTTTTCACGAATACAGAAGAAAATCTGAATTCGATCAGCTTTATTGATACCGAACGCGGCTGGGCAGTCGGCGACAAAGGCACGGTTTTGCGAACGATTAACGGCGGCGCGAGTTGGGGAAAAGGCATTTCAAACGTCAAAGAAGATTTGCTCGGCGTCTGTTTCGTCAATGAAAAATTAGGTTTTGCCGTCGGCTCAAACGGCATTATCCTGCGGTCAGATTCGGCTGGCGCTTATTGGGAAACTTTTGAATCAGGCACACATCTCTGGCTCGCGGACGTGAAATTTTTTGACGAAAAACGCGGCGTTGTCGTCGGCGATAAAGGCACAATTCTGCTGACGAATGACGGCGGCGTTACCTGGAAAAAAATCAAAACTAACGTTAGGGAAAATTTCTACGCGCTGTCGTTTTTCGACGATAAAGTCGGTTACGCCGTCGGCGCGGGCGGCACGATTTTGCGAACCGAAGACGGCGGCGAAATCTGGCAAGACCAGGAATCAAATCTAACTGGCAATCTCTACGCGGTTACGGCGTTCAGGCGCGATGAAGTGATTGTCGTCGGCGAGCGCGGCGCGGTTTTGCGGACCGTTGACGGCGGAAAAACCTGGGAAATTCAGCCGAATATCACAAGCAATTCTCTGCAAGCGGTCGTTTATCGCGGCGGTGTCAATCTCTGGGTTGCCGGACGCGGCGGCTCGATTCTGAAACGTTCGGAATCGCTTTCTCCACTCAAAACCACGTCCGCGCCGAAAATACCGCCTGTTTTACGGCTCGGAAACAATAAAGGCAAACAGCGCGCGCCTTTGATAACTATTACAGACGACGGAGATATTCCGCCCGCCGTTCAGCCAAAGAAAAATAACTAAAGAAAAATTAAGGAAAATTTATTCTTCGATTTCTATTTTTCCGCAACTATCGAAATCCATTCACCGTCTGTTTGCACTTTAAAATTTTCGATTTGTAATTCGCCTAATTTTTTTGTGATTAAATTTTCCTGCTGTTTCAAAATCCCGGATAAGACAAGTTTCCTGCGCGATTTTTCCGCTAGAACCGGAAAAATCGGCAAAATCACATCAGCCGTTAAATTGGCGCAGACGAAATCAAAATCAGACGTATTTTCGTTTATCGAGCCGACGTAAAAATCAATTTTCTCTGCGACTTCATTTAACTGAGCGTTTTTAACGGCAATGTTTACGGAGGTTTCATCGGTGTCGCAAGCCGAAATTGAAGGTGAAGTTTTTGATTCAAAGTCGGAGATTAAATTTTTTGTCTTTTCCGGGTTTTGATTTCCAAATTCATAGTCTAGTAAATTTGACTTTGAATTATGAGTTTTTAACTTCATTTTTGCGACGGCAATCGCCAAGATTCCAGTTCCCGTTCCAACGTCAAGAAAACTCATTCCATTCGTGTAATTTTCTTCAATCGCACGCAGACAAAGCCTGGTTGTTTCGTGCGTTCCCGTCCCGAAAGCCATTTCCGGGTCAATGCGAATTATTATTTCCTGATTTTGCTGCGAATCTTCGAGGTTTTCGTTTGAATCAATCACACTCCAGGTCGGCGCGATGATAAATTTTCCAGTCTTTGTCGGCTGCCAGTGTTTTTTCCATTCTTCGAGCCAATCTCTGTTTTCTATCTCGCGCCAATTAATTTCTTTGACCGCTTCGCTCTTAAAATCGTAAATTCGCAACGCTTCTTCAATTTGCTTTTGCACGATTTTATCCGCAATTATTTGATTAAAGTAACCGATTACAGTAAGAATTTCTGTCTGCTTTTTGCCGAGATGATTGATTTCCGTGCCGAGCGCGTCGAGTTCGTTTAAGGCAAATTCGATTGCTTCGGCAGCGGCGGAAGCAACAACGATTTCAACTGAAAACCAGGAATTTTTTGTTTCCATATTGTATTAATTATTCAAAAATGCCGATTTCGTCCAATTCCTGCTCGCGGTTGCGCCAATCTTCGACGACTTTGACGAAAAGTTGAAGGAAAACTTTCTTGCCGAGAAGTTTTTCGATGTCAACGCGCGCTTCGGTTCCGATTTTTTTGAGTTTGATGCCGCCTTTGCCGATGATAATTCCCTTTTGCGAGCTTCTTTCAACGTAAATCGCGCAATGAATTCTCGTAACATTTGCATCGGATTCATCGTATTTTTCGGTAACGACAGCCGTTACATACGGGATTTCATCGCCTGTCGTTTGCAGGATTTTTTCTCTAACCATTTCGGCGACAATTGTTCGCATTGATTGGTCTGTCAATTCGTCTTCGCCGAAAATCGGCTCGCCTTCGGGCAGATGTTTAGCGATTTGCTTTAATAAATTATCAATCGCCTCGCCTTTGAGCGCGGAAATCGGCACGATTTCCGCGAAGTCATATTCTTTTGAATAAAATTCGATAAGCGGAAGAAGCTCTTTTTTGTCTCGAATTTTATCAATTTTATTGAGAACTAAAACTGCCGGCTTTTCCGATTGTTTGACTAAATCTAAAACGAATTGGTCGCCGTTTCCGGTCGAAACCGAAGCGTCGCGCATCAGAACAATTACGTCAACCGAAAGAATCGCATCGTGAACGGCAGCCATCATCCGGCGATTCAAAAGATGTCCCGGTTTGTGAACGCCGGGCGTGTCAATAAAGACGATTTGCGCGTCTTCGAGTGTAACGATTCCTTTGATTTTATGTCTTGTGGTTTGCGGCTTGTTGGAAACAGCGGCGATTTTTTCGCCGACCAAAAAATTTAAAAGCGTGGATTTTCCGGCATTCGGACGCCCGACGAGTGCGACGTAACCGCTTCGGAAAGTTTCAGAATTCATTTGAACAAGTTATCAAACTTGTCGTTGACATTAAAGATGATGTTTGCGATTTAAAGCGTGATTTCACGAATTTTTTTGTTTTGATAAAATTAAACGGACAAAAAAATGCCGCGTAGAGTCAAACTCTACGCGGCATTTTTTATTCGGTAAAACTCTACTATCTTAATAATTATCTGCCGTTTTTGGTCAATACGCTGACTCTCACGTTTTTGCGTCCGAAACGCACGGCTTCGGCGCAGCTTGGAACCCAAACGTCAAGGATGCGACCTTTGACCGCACTGCCCGTATCGGCGACGGTGTATGTTCCGCTGTATGAGCCGGCTTCGATTTGGATGCGCGTGCCGAGCGGCAAAATGCGCGAATCGGCGGCAACAATTCCGCGACGAACGCTTCCGCCAACCGCAGTTCTGCCTTGCAGACAATACGCTGTCGCTCTGAATGCTCGTGATTCGGAGACTGCTTTATTTTCTATATTTAATTCGCTTTCTAAAATTGAGGCGGGTGTTTGTGATTGGGAATTTTCTGAAATTTCGTTTGTTGAATTATTTTCTTGAATATCAATTTGATTATTGTTTGTTTGTAAATCGTCCGGCGAATTGTTCGCTTCGACTCTCGGTTGGAAGCAGAAAAAAACTGCTAAAAAAAGACTGACAACGAGGAAAACACTTCCTCTTGCTAAAATACTCATTCAATTTGCTCCTTATTGTTAGTTTGCTTGTTCAGTTTAATCAAGGCAAAAACAGACAAAAATTTATTTTTGCTTTTCGGAAAAATGACTTTTAATAAGTTATTTTTGTAGTTGACTAAACAGACGGACGCGGAAAGTTCCGCGAAGAGTTTTAAACCGGTTAAATAATAACATTCTTTAACGAGGTTTGGCTATCCGATAAAAAATCGTAAAAAATGAAGGATAAACCTAAATAAAACAGTAGCTTATAAACTCATTTTTGGTTAGACTTGTTTCGGATTGGTAAAGTATATTTCAATCGTTTCAAAAAATCCAGCACGGAGAACAACTTTTTATGCAAGAACGCCGCAGAGGTTCGCGTTTCAACGTTTCTTTCCCGATTCGCGTGAAGTGGAAAGACGAAAGTGGAAAGGAAATAACTCAAGACGGTTTGACGGAAAACGTCGGTCCTCAGGGAACTTTAATCTTTTTGCCGCGCGTTCTTCCTTCGGTCGGCGCGAAGGTAAGTTTAACTGTTACGGAAAACCCGGAGGAAGAAGTTACGGTTACGGCGCAAGTCATTCGGCTTGAGCGCAACGCCGCGCATCCGCAAGTCGCATTTCAATTAACCGATTCCTTGCGGCTCTGGAAGAAAAAAGTTTGGGCTTACGCGGCTGAAACCGTCGCCGCGCAAAAGCCGGAAGAATTTGAAGATTGGTAAAAGGTATTAAATTGTGTCCGGGAAAATAAATTTTTCGTCTTTTGATGTTTTCACCGACAGTTTGCGATTTGCGATATTATGAAAATACTTGTTCTCGGCGCGGGAAGAATGGGACACGGCGCGGTTTTCGATTTGGCTTATAACTCGCCGGAAGTCGAAGGCATAACAGTTGCCGATGCCGATTTTGAAAAGGCGCAAGCCGTTGTCGAAAACATAAAAAGCCAAAAAGTTTCGCCGATTCAATTGGATGTTTCCGACTATGAAATCTGCGTATCGGCAATGCGCGGACACGATGCGGCGATTTCCTGCGTGAATTACTGGTATAATCTCGAACTTTCAAAAGCGGCGATTGAAACGAAAACGAATTTTTGCGATTTAGGCGGAAATAATTACATTGTTAATGAGCAACTCGCGCTCGACGCGGAAGCAAAAAACGCCGGAATAAGTATTATTCCAGATTGCGGACTCGCGCCCGGAATGGTTTCGATTTTGGCGATGCGCGGTGCGAATCAATTTGATGAAACGGAAGAAATTCACATTCGCGTCGGAGGTTTGCCGCAAAATCCGAAGCCGCCGCTCAATTATCAACTTGTTTTTTCGGTTGAAGGTTTGATAAACGAATACGTCGAAACGGCGCGAGTTATTCGAGACGGCGAAATCAAAGAAATCGAATCAATGACCGAACTCGAAACTCTCGAATTTGAAAACTTTCCCGCGCTCGAAGCGTTTCAAACTTCCGGCGGAACTTCGACTTTGCCCGAAACATTTTTGGGGAAAATTAAAGAATTAGATTATAAAACGATTCGCTACGCCGGACATTGCGACAAATTCAAAACGATGATTGATTTGGGTTTGTGTTCAAGCGAAGAGGTTGTCGCAGATTACGTTAAAGTCAAACCGCGCAAAGTTTTAGGTGAGCTTTTACAAAAAAACCTTCCTGCCGATGAACCTGATTATGTTTTGATTCGGCTCGAATTTATCGGAATAAAAGACGGCAACCGGAAACGTCTGAGCTATGACATTGTTGATAAATTTGACGGGCGGACAAATTTGAGCGCGATGATGCGAACGACGGCTTTTCCGGCTTCGATAATCGCGCAGATGTTGGCGCGCGGCGACGTGAAAATGCGCGGCGCGACTCCGCAGGAAAAAGCGATTGACGCGGAAAAATTCGTTGCGGAACTCGAAAGACGAAATATCAAAATCGTCAGCCGCGAAATTCAAATTTAGATATAACTGAAATTAAACTTTGATCGTTCGTTTATCAAAGATATTTTGTGCAAAAATCAAAAGGCTTTTCATTTTTTGAAAAGCCTTTTGATTTTATGATTTTTATGAATTATTAAATGCCGAATAATCTTGGCGGCGCTTTCTTTTGCAAAAGTTTCCGCAATTTCAGACGCGCTTTATGAAGCTGCGATTTCGATGTGCCGACCGAACAGCCGAGAATTCTTGCGACTTCTTCGTGTTCGTAACCTTCGACATCGTGCAGAACAAATACGTTGCGATAGCCGTCAGGTAATTGAGCAATCGCGTTTTCGATAGCGATTTTATCAACTACCGGCATTTTGCGCGGATTTTCCGTGCCGCCGACGATTTGAATCGGTGTTTCGCCTTCTTCGGTCGTCTTTTCAAATTTAACATTGCGCTTGCGAAAGTGCATCAAAACTTGATTGACGGTCAAGCGATGCAGCCAGGTCGTAAAAGCCGAGTCGCCGCGAAAACTTCCGATTTTGCGATAAAGCTGAATAAAAACGTCTTGCGTCAAATCTTCGGCTTCGGTCGCGTTTTGCAGCATTCGCAAACAAATCGAGTAAACTCGGCGATGATGACGCTGGTAAATTTCCTGGAACGCCGCCATATCACCGTTTGATGACGCTTGCGTCAGTTCAAAGTCTGTAGCTGAAGAAACGTCAAGTGTCTGATTTGATTTGATAAATCCCTTTTTATCGGTTTTACCTTGTTCCGAATCTTGCCAGACAGGATAATTTAATGTTTCGGTTGTCGTTGTCATTTTCAAATTCCCCCTCGCTTTGATTATACTACAATTGTTATGCCACAAATTATTTTTATAAGACTTATAAATTATTTCACGCTGTTTGAGCCGTTTTGTTCCCGATTCTTAGACATACTTTTATATTCGTCGTTCATCCAAGTTTGGATTTAAACGAAAGCGTATATTGAATGTCGCATCTGACACACGGCTTTGTTTTTGTATCGAAATGTTACTAATTGCCCGTGATTTTTAACCGATGCTATTATTGTTATCTAACAATCACTCGAAAAAATTCCGGGCGGAGAATTTGTCAATATGAAAAGGGTTTGGCTGATAAAATCTTTATTTGCAATTTGCGTTGTTTTATTGCTTTGTTGTGGCGTTTTTGCACAGGAGAAAAATTCTCCGCCCGTGAAAAGCCAGGAAATTTCGGACAGCGACGGCTTGCCCGTTTTGCTTAAGCATTTGCCGGATTGGGAAAATGTCCGAAATCGCGCGATTTACGTGAACAATATCAACGATTTGCGGCAAGCGCTCGGCGAACGTCCGGTTTTTAATGCGATTGATTTTGTT
>CAXSHW010000086.1:0-357 GCA_964237245.1 uncultured Pyrinomonadaceae bacterium | reverse complement strand
TTAGTAAAGCATTTGCCCGATTGGGAAAATACACGAAATCGTGCAAGTTATATTCTAAATTCTGACGATTTACAAAATGATTTGGGTGCGCGTCCGGTTCTGAGTTTGATTGATTTTACGGGCGGAACGGAAGCCGTAACCGCGCCATACGATCAAGAAAAACTTCTGATCGTCGAATTTGCCACGCCGCAAGTTTCGGTGGAAACTGATGAAAAGGTCAATCAATTTCTCGCGCAAGCCGGACAAAACGCTTCGTTCGTCTATCGGCGCATCGGAAATTACAATGCTTTTGTCTTTGACGGGCAAGACGAAGCGGCGGCAAACGCTCTTCTTGACCAGGTTAAGTATGAAAAAGAT
>CAXSHW010000085.1:7866-16237 GCA_964237245.1 uncultured Pyrinomonadaceae bacterium | reverse complement strand
TGTTGTTTTCACGCTTCAAATTTTAATCAAATTTATACTTTTGAGAAAGTCCTACACAAATAACAGAGCAGTAATTTAATTTTCTCATTGCGATTCTCGAAAATCTTCAATTCAATTTCAAACATTCAACCGGATATTTTCGCTCTACTTTTCAGCAAATAGATTTTCACAATCAAAATCAGAAGCTAACTATTAAATCGTTTCTCTTTGCGGTGTTTGAATTGGACACGGTGAAACCGCCGCGTGCTTAATATGGACAGGTTTCGCGGGCTTTTCGCTTTCTACGGGCATTTTGTTTATGGCGTCAACGACTTCCATTCCGCGCGTAACGCGCCCGAAGGCGGCAAATGTTCCGTCCAGATTCGGCGCGTCGCCGACCAGTATAAAAAAATTGGTAGTGGCGCTGTTCGGTTCGTTTGAGCGTGCCATTGAAACGATGCCGCGTTCGTGTTTGATCAAGTTCGGCTCATCAATAATCGTGCGTCTGGCACGTTTATCGAGTTCCGGCGTCAATTTCTGGCGCGTAAAAAGGTCGCCGCCCTGCACGACGAAACCGGGAACGACGCGGCTGAAAGTAGTCGTGTCAAAAGCGCCGGTTGCAGTGAGATTGAGAAAACCGCGTACCGTTTCGGGGGCGCTCTCCGGGAACATTTCGATCTCGATAATACCAGCTTCGGTATCGAGTTGGACGCATTGCGCCGCCATCGTTTTAACATCCGCTTTGTCAAACGGTTCGGACGGCGCGGCTTTCGACGACCCGACTGACGGACGCTGATTGGTTTTCTTTAGAGTTTGCGGCGCGGCTTGTTTTATCTTTGAATCGGTAGAATTCTCTTGCGCCGCCGCCGCAACCGATAGAATTAAGCAAAAAATAATAACTGTTATGTTTTTTAGCATTTCAATTCTCCACACTTGCAATTTAATCTTAACCGATTTATCGCTAAATTATTAAGCAGACCCAAATTTGGCAATGCAATTTTGAATTGGTAATACCCTTTTTTTTAAAAAATTATAGTGGTAAAGAAATAGAGTTGACTTTCCCCGCCGGTTTAATGCACAATAAATCTTTCAATTTCTTATATTTTATTTGATATTTTTACAAAAACGATATTTAACCGGACGGCAATTGAGTTAAAGCCATATGATAAGTATTGCCGATTTTTTTATTTAATACTTAATTGGTCAAACCAATAATTGACAATAGTTTGTAATTTTGCGAATTTGCAGAATATGCAAATCAGATGCTTCATAATTTTATCGCACTGATTTGGCAGTCTGTTCTAATAGTTTATAAAAATTCGAGCGGTCGCGGCGCGGATTTTAAACAACCGAAAATTAAAAAGGTTAAAAACCTAAGCCAGCGACATAAAAATTTTAAAAATTAAAAAAGGAAAAAAAATTCGATGAACAAGTATTTATTGCGATACGGAATTTTTTCTGTGGTGATGCTATTGCTCGCTTTCGGCACGGCAACCGCTCAGGAATATAGAGGAACAATTTCCGGCACGGTCAATGACCCGAATGGCGCGGCAGTTCCGGCGGCGACCGTAGCAGTTCAGAACACCGAAACAAACGTGACGGCGACAGCGACGACCAACGAGCAAGGAGCTTTTACGTTTCCTTTGCTTTTGCCTGGAAAATATAAACTTACGGCAACAGCAGCAAACTTTAAAACCTCTGTCCGCGAAAATATTCAGCTTAATGTTGATGACCGTCTGACACTTGATTTTCAATTGGAGATTGGCGCGACAACCGAAGTCAACGTTGTTGCGGATACCGAACTGGTTGAACGCGGTTCGGTTACGACGGGAACGGTGATTACCGAAAGACAAATCGAAGAACTGCCGCTTTCGGAAGGCGCGGCATATAACTTAGCGACGCAGGCGCCGGGCGTTTCTTACACGGGAAATCCGATGTTTGCGGGTCCGACGGCAAACGGAAACCTTTCTGCCTTTCGCACGGACGGCGCGAGCGGAAATTTAATCACTCTGGACGGTTCACCTAACATTGCGACCGATGGCGGTGTCGCCTATACGCCGCCGGCGGATGCTTTGTCGCAGTTTAAGATTCAGACAAATGCTTTTGACGCGCAAAACGGTTTTACGGCGGGTTCAACCGTGAACGTTGCCGTCAAAAGCGGAACGAACAAACTTCACGGTTCGGTTTATTATTTTAACCGTCCCGAACAACTGACGGCGAACAACTTCTTTAACAACCGGCTCGGAAAAGATCGTCCGCCTCGCGCTTACTATCGCGTCGGCGGTCAAATTAACGGTCCGGTTTATATTCCGCATATTTACAATGGAAAAGATAAAACCTTTTTTATGGTTTCCTATGAAAAACAGAAAGATACACACGCTGAACCGATAACTCTTACAGTTCCGACAGCTTTGGAAAGAACCGGAAATTTTTCCGAACTGCTTTCTCTCTCGACGCCGATTTTGATTTATGATCCGGCGACTGCCGTTTTGCGAGCTACAACGTGCGCTGCTGGAAGCACCGGAACGACGGTTTGCCGAAATCCTTTTGCGGGAAATATCATTCCGACGGCTCGTCTAAATCCGGCTGCTCTGGCGTTTTTAAATCTTTATCCGCAGCCGAATTTGCCGGGTTTGACTAATAATTATTTTTCCAACCAGAGTCTCAGTCGTCCGTATGATTCATACTTGACGAGAATTGACCACAATTTCAATTCAAACAATCGCATTTTCGGCAAGTTTTTTTACAGCAAAAGCACCGAAGACCGCTACAATTTTCTTGAACAGCCCGATTCGATTACGCAGGGATTTGAATATCGCACAAATAAAGGCGGAAGCCTTGATTATACGACGACGCTTTCCAATACATTCGTGCTTGACGTTCGTTCGAGTTTGAATGATTTCAAACAAACTCGCGTTCAGGCAAATCCGATGTCCGCCGCCACTCTCGGCTTTACGGGAATTTCGGCGATTTCGCAGTCAACAGTTTTCCCGGAATTTGATTTTACCAATTTCACGACACTCGGTGCGCAGCGTTCCGATTATAACGAAGGCTTGAACAGAGACTTTAAATTGTTTTCGATTCAACCGACTTTAACTCAGATTTTCGGCGATCATACGCTTAAATACGGTTATGATTATCGTAGATTAATGGAAAACCGCACGACCAACGGTTACAACGCCGGACGTTTTTTGTTCACCGGAACTTATACTTCGCCGGCTTCAAATTCGAGTTCGACTATTGTCAATCAAGTCGGACGTGATTTAGCGGCATTTCTTTTAGGCATACCTTCGGCAAACGCCAACAGTTTTATTGAACAGGCGGCGACGTATGATGTAAGTTCAAATTACAACGGCTTTTTTGTTCAAGACGACTGGCGTTTAAGCCAAAAATTGACCTTAAATCTTGGATTGCGTTATGAACTGGAATCAGGTTTGAAAGAAGCTAACGGGCAATTTGTTACGGGATTTGACACCACAACGGCAAGTCCTTTGCAAGCTGCTGTTTTAGCCAATTATAACGCTAGTGTTCCAGCCAGCGTGCCGATTGCGGCATTTCAAAATTTGACCGGCGGCTTACAGTTTGCCCAAAATTCGAATGATGTCAATCAGGCGACGGATAAAAATAATTTCCAGCCGCGCATCGGCGTTTCTTACGCTTTGAACGATAAAACCGTTTTGCGCGGCGGTTTTGGAATTTTCACGTCGTCGTTTCAAATTCAACCGATCAATCAAGCCGGTTTCACGGCTTCGACAGCTTTCACACCGTCAACCAATAACGGTCTGACGTTTTTGGCAAATATAAACAATCCGTTTCCGACCGGCTTAAATCCGGCAATCGGTTCGAGTCTCGGATTTAATACTTCGCTCGGAACAACTCTCGGAACGACCAACGCGACCGGACCGACGGCAACGACGATTTACGATTACAACCGGAAAAACGCCAATTACGCCAGATTTATCGCCGGAATCCAACGCGCTCTGCCCTACAATTTCGGAGTCGAAGCGAGTTTCGTTTACTCGCACGGATATGATTTGCCGGTTTTCAATCAGTTAAATTATGTTCCGGCTCAGTATCTTAATGACTTAAGCGGAGTTACGGATGCGGCGACGCTGACAAGCGCGATTGCGGCGACTCAGACATTCTTAAATGCGACAGTTCCAAACCCGTTTCGCGGACTCGTGCCGACAAATGCGACATTGAATGCCGCGACAATTCAAAGGCGTTTTCTTTTGACGCAGTATCCGCAATTTCAGGATTTGATAGTTCAGAGTTACAACGGCAGCAATAATTATGCGTCTTTACAGCTTCAGGCGACCAAACGCCTGAGTCAGGGACTTTCGTTCAACGCCGCTTATACCTACGCGCACGAACGCGAAAAGGTGCGTAAGTTAAATCCGCAGGATACCGATTTAACCGATTCGCTTTCAACTTTCAGCCGCCCGAATCGCTTTGCATTCTCAGGCGTCTATGAACTTCCGTTCGGACGCAACAGAGAGTTTTTCAGCCACTGGAATCGTGTTGCGGACGCTTTCTTAGGCGGTTGGCAGTTTACCGCCGTTTATGAATGGCAATCGGGCGAACCGCTGATTTTGCAGAATGCGTTTTATAACGGCGACGTTACGCAGTTGAAAAACAACCTCGGTCAATACGACAGTCAGGGCAGACGCTACGGCGTTGATATTCCGGCGTTCGATACGAGCGGTTTCCTTTTATCAACCGGCGCAACTTTGTCTTTCGCCAACAACTACACGGTCAGCAGCCAAAACACTCTGCGCAGCTTGCCATACACGCTGAACAATTTCCGCAACCAGCCGTTTCAAAAATTCGATGTCGGTTTGACGAAAAACTTCAACATCAGCGAAAGAATGAAACTGCAAGTCAGAGTCGAAGCGATTAACGCGCTCAACTATGTCTATCTCGGAAACGGACTTCAGCTTTCAGTAACCAGCACGAGTTTCGGTTATGTCAGCGGTCAAAGAAATTTGCCGCGAGACATCCAGCTCGGCGCGCGATTTACCTTCTAAAAAAAGCAAAAGGTAAATTAATTTATTCAAACACGCGAGCCTTATGCGGCAACAAAACCCAGGAGGCTCGTCGTGTCTGAAACAAAAATCACAATGAAATATTTTGGAATAATAAGTTTAATTTTGGTTTTCGCTTTTACCGCGATTCAAACGAAAGCGGAGAATTACACATTTCCAAAAGCCGATTTGACAGTTGCCGCCGATGGCAGCGGCGACGCAAAAACCGTTCAAGCCGCGATTGATAAAGTTCCCGAAAACAACCCGAAACGTTTTACAATCTTCATAAAAAAAGGCGTTTATAAAGAGCAAATTAGAATTCCCGCCGGCAAACCTTTTGTTTCACTGATTGGCGAATCCGCCGAAAACACAAAATTAACTTTTGATTTAACTAATAAAGAAACGGGTTCGACTTCGGCGAGTTACAGTTTTTACGTCGGCGGACACGATTTTTACGCGGAAAATCTGACATTTGAAAATTCGTTCGGCAAAGGTTCGCAAGCCGTCGCCGTTCTTTCGGAAGCCGACCGCATCGTTTTTAAGAATTGCAGATTTTTCGGTTGGCAAGACACGCTCTACGCGAAAAACGGCAGACAGTATTTCGAGAATTGCTATATCGAAGGCGCGGTTGATTTTATTTTCGGACAGGCGACTGCGGTTTTTGATAATTGCGAAATTCACTCGAAAGGCGACGGCTTTATCGCCGCGCCGATGCGCTTTGCGGCGGACGAAGCGAGCGGTTTCGTTTTTGATAACTGCAAGCTGACCGGCGAAAATACAGACAAAGGCGTTTTTCTCGCGCGTCCGTGGCGAGACTTCGGGCGAACCGTTTTTTTGAATACGAAAATGGATGCGTTTATCCGTCCCGAAGGCTGGAATAATTGGCTTCCGACGCGCGAGAAAACCGCGTATTTTGCCGAATACAATTCGAGCGGCGCGGGCGCGAAACCGGAAAACCGCGTCAAATGGTCGCATCAACTGACAAAAGACGAAGCCAAACAATTTTCGGCTGAAAATTTCTTAAAAGGCTTTGACGATTGGAATCCGAAAGCGACGGACAAACAAATTCAAACCGGCAAACTTTCTTATAATTCCGTAGATTGGAAAGACGTTTTGAAGCAGCCGACGGATTGGTATCAAACCGACGAAGCCGCGCGGATTGCCGACCAGGTTATTTTATTTCAAAAAGATAACGGCGGTTGGGAAAAGAATATTGATATGGCGGCGATGCTCGACGAGGCGGAAAAAGCCGCGCTCGTCAAAGCAAAAGCCGAAGGCGAAACAACGATTGACAACGACGCGACCTGGACGCAGCTTCGTTTTTTAGGCAAAATCATTACCGCAAGTTTAGCCAAACAAACGCCGCCGAATAATTTTCCGAAATACAGAGAAGCGTTCAATAAAGGTTTGGATTTTCTGTTCGCGGCGCAATACGCGAACGGCGGTTATCCGCAATTTTATCCGCTTCGCAAAGGTTATTACACGCACATTACTTACAATGACGACGCGATGATCGGCGTTTTGGAATTGCTGCGCGATGTCGCCGAAAAGAAGACCGATTTTGCCTTTGCGGACGAAGCGCGGAGAATAAAAGCCGAAAAAGCCGTCAAAAACGGAATCGAAGCGATTTTGAAAACGCAAGTCGTCGTCAGAGGCGAAAAAACCGTCTGGTGCGCGCAGCACGACGAGACGACTTTCGCTCCCGCGCCGGCAAGAAAATTCGAGCCGATTTCTTTGAGCGGTTATGAAAGCGTCGGCATCGTCAGATTTTTAATGGGCGTCGAAAACCCGAATCCGCAAATCGTTGACGCTATCGAATCAGCCGTAAAATGGTTTGAAAAATCCAAAATAAATGGTATCAAAATAGTTGAAAAACCCGACAAGAACGCGCTGCACGGCTTTGACCGCGTAGTCGTCAAAGATGCGAACGCGCTGCCCGTCTGGGCGCGATTTTACGACATCGAAACGAATCGCCCGATTTTTTCGGGGCGCGATTCGGTGATTAAATACAATCTGGCGGAAATCGAAGACGAACGCCGCAACGGTTATCGCTGGTATGTCTCCGAGCCGAATAGACTTCTTGAAAAAGACTATCCGAAATGGCTGGCAAAGATTAAGAAAAATTAGCCGCGAACAAACACAAACGGACGCGAATAGTATTGAATAAACTTTAAAATCTATTTTCAAAATTTAAGTTTTTCTTTTTTCGTGAAATTTCGTGTTTGTTCGCGGCAAAAAAAATATGCAAAATCGCCGTGAATTTTTACAACTTCTTTTAGCTGGCGCGAGCGTCGGACTCGCTTCGCCGCGAATTTCTTTCGGGCAACAGTCAGCGAAAAATTCAGCCGACGCCTGGGCGCAAGTTCCGCAGATTCTCGCGCGGATTGTGCCGCCGAAGTTTCCCAAAAAAGATTTCCTGATAACAAAATACGGCGCGAAATCCGGCGGCGCGGTTGACTGCGCCGAAGCGTTTCGCAAGGCAATCGAAGACTGCAACAAAAAAGGCGGCGGTCGCGTCGTCGTTCCCGAAGGAGAATTTCTGACCGGCGCGATTCATCTCAAATCAAACGTTAATCTCTATGTTTCAAAAGGCGCGACCGTGAAATTTTCGCAAAATCCGAAAGATTTTCTGCCGATTGTTCTGACCAGATTTGAAGGCACGGAATTGATGAATTATTCGCCGTTCATTTACGCTTTCGAGCAGGAAAATATCGCCGTTACGGGCGAAGGAACTTTGGACGGACAAGCCGACCAGACGCATTGGTGGAATTGGAAATCCGGCAAAACCGAGCCGAATCAAAATGCCGACCGAAAAGTTTTGCTGGAAATGGCGGAAACGAGCGTGCCTGTCGAAAAGCGCGCTTTTGGCGACGGACATTATTTTCGGACGCAATTTGTCCAGCCGTATCGCTGCAAAAACGTTTTGATTGACGGTTTGACGATTATCAATTCGCCGATGTGGGAAATCAATCCGGTTCTTTGTCAAAACGTGACGGTGCAGAATTTGAAAATAAATTCGCACGGTCCGAACAACGACGGATGCGACCCGGAATCTTGTAAAGACGTTTTGATAAAAGACTGCGTTTTCGACACGGGCGACGATTGCATCGCCATCAAATCCGGCAGAAACGCCGACGGCAGACGAATAAACGTTCCGACCGAAAACGTGATCGTTACCGGCTGCACGATGAAAGACGGACACGGCGGCATCACAATCGGCAGCGAAATTTCCGGCGGCGTGCGAAACGTTTTCGGTGAAAATTGTCAGATGAGCAGTCCGAATCTCGACCACGCTCTGCGTGTAAAAAACAACGCGATGCGCGGCGGTTTGCTTGAGAATTTTTATTTCCGAAACATTACCGTCGGAC
>CAXSHW010000085.1:0-7853 GCA_964237245.1 uncultured Pyrinomonadaceae bacterium | reverse complement strand
TCACGCCGTCATCACGATTGATTTTAATTACGAAGAAGGCGCGAAAGGTTCATTTACGCCCGTGATGCGAAATTACTCGGTCGAAAATTTGAAAAGCGGAAAAAGCCAATACGGTGTTGACATTCAAGGTTTGAATAACGCGCCGGTTTACGATGTAACAATTAAAAATTCGACGTTTGACGACGTGCAAAAAGGCAATATTGCGACAAACATCAAAGGCGTAACGCTCAATAATTTTAAGATTAACGGCAAAGTCGTCGAGAAATTATAAATGGCGCAAGCCCGCGCGTGAGCAAGGGCGGACGCTTGTTTTCGCCTTTGCTCACGCGCGGGCTTCTGCCTCGAAAGTTCTTGAATAAATGAAAATTTTCAGCATCGTAATTTTAATTTTTGTGATAAATTTCGCTGTATTCGCCGAAAAATCTCCGATAACGATTTATCTGGCTGGCGATTCGACGATGGCGCGGAAAACTGCTGATAAAAGACCGGAAACGGGTTGGGGCGAAATGCTTCAGCAATTTTTCGACGAAAAAAAAATCAAAATTGACAACCGCGCGTTGAACGGCAGAAGCACGAAAAGTTTCATCGCCGAAGGACATTGGCAAGAGATTGTTGACGGTTTGAAAAAGGGCGATTATGTTTTTATAGAGTTCGGACACAACGACGAAAAGAGTGAAGACGCGACGCGATACGCCGCCGCGAATACGGATTATCGCAATAATTTAATCAAATTCGTCTCGGAAGTTCGCGCCAAAAATGCGTTTCCCGTTTTGCTGACTCCGGTGATGCGCCGCAAATTCGACGAACGCGGAAATTTCGAGGACACGCACGGCGAATATCCCGATGCGGTCAGACGAGTCGCCGAAGAATTAAAAGTTCCGCTCATTGATATGCACCGCAAAAGCGAAGCGGTTTTAACAAATCTCGGCGCGGAAAAATCCAGAACGCTTTTTCTGCAATTGAAAGCCGGAGAAAACTCGAATTATCCGAAGGGAATCGAAGACAATACGCATTTTAATCCGGTCGGCGCTCAAGAAATGGCGAGATTGGCAGTCGAAGGAATTAAAGAACAAAAAATAAATTTGCGAAAATATCTTAAAAAATAGTTATGAAAATTATCATCGTTGTTTTTCTGTCGCTTTTTGCTTTAACAACCGTTTTTGCGCAAACAAACGCGCCGCTTTCGGCGCAGATGGCGGATACGGCGATGAATCGTCTGTGGGTTGACGAACGCGATCAAGCGGGCGTTCCGCCGAAATGGGTTTATGATTTCGGCGTCGTGCTGAACGGAATGAAAAATTTATGGCTTGAGACGGGCGATAAAAAATACTTCGACCAGATAAAAAAAGGTGTTGACGCTTTTGTCAATGAAGACGGCACGATTCGCACTTACAAAGTTGAAGATTACAATCTCGACCAGGTTTTAATGGGACGCTCGGTTTTGCTTTTGTATAGCGTTACAGGCGATGAAAAATATCGCAAAGCCGCCGATTTGATTCGCTCGCAGTTAAAAAATCAGCCGCGCACCAACGAAGGCGGATTCTGGCACAAGAAAATTTATCCGTCTCAGATGTGGCTCGACGGGCTTTATATGGGCGAGCCTTTTTATGCCGAATACGCCCGGACATTTCACGAGACGCAGGATTTTGACGACATCGCCAACCAATTCGTCTGGATGGAAAAAAATGTCCGCGACGAAAAAACCGGCTTGCTTTATCACGCTTGGGACGAGTCGCGTCAGCAGAAATGGGCTGATAAAACGACCGGTTGCGCTTCGCAGTTTTGGGGACGCGCGATGGGCTGGTATGCAATGGCGCTCGTTGACGCGCTCGATTATTTCCCCGAAAATCATCCGCGCCGCGCCGAATTAGTTGCAATTTTAAATCGCGAAATGAACGCGCTCGAACGAGTGCAAGACAAAAAATCCGGTGTTTGGTGGCTGATTTTGGACAAGCCGAACGAGAAGGGAAATTATCTCGAAGCGTCAGCCTCGGCGATGTTCGTTTACGCGATGGCAAAAGGTGTGCGAAAAGGTTATTTGCCGCAATCGTTTATGAAATCCGCAAATCAGGCTTGGGCGGGAATTCAAAAGCAATTTTTGACCGATTCGGTCGGCGGAAAATTGACTCTGGAAAAGACAATCGGCGGCGCGGGTTTGGGCGGAAATCCTTATCGCGCGGCAGATTATAATTATTACGTTTCGGAAAAAGTGGTAACGAACGACCCGAAAGGCGTCGGCGCGTTTTTGCTTGCCGCGAGCGAAATGGAAATCGCTCAAAACGCTTCAATCGGCAAAGGCAAAATTGTCCTGCTCGACGATTTTTTCAATCACGAAACGAAAAAAGACCAGACCGGACAAACAATCGCCTGGCATTATAAATGGGACGAACTCGATAACGGCGGATTTTCGATTTTCGGCAAAGTTTTTCAAAGCTACGGCGCGAATCTCGCCACTTTGAGCGATGAGCCGACGGCTGCAAATCTAAAAAGAGCGGACATTTTTATAATCGTTGACCCGGACGACGAAAAGGAAAGTCCGAAGCCGAATTTTGTCGAAGCAAACGAAATTAAAGCGATTTCCGATTGGGTAAAATCCGGCGGCGTTCTGGTTTTGATGAGTAACGATTTCGGCAATGCCGAATTTGACCACTTCAATAATTTAGCCCGAACTTTTGGCATCGA
Source organism: uncultured Pyrinomonadaceae bacterium (assembly GCA_964237245.1). Taxonomy (GTDB): domain Bacteria; phylum Acidobacteriota; class Blastocatellia; order Pyrinomonadales; family Pyrinomonadaceae. The sequence goes on along the minus strand of CAXSHW010000085.1, from coordinate 5,171 downwards.
GTTTAACAAAGACAGCAAAAATCACGTCGAAGGAAACAAGTTTGAGCAGGGAAAAATTCTGATTGACCAGAGCAGTCCGATTTTCAAAACGGCGCGCAAAGTTTATCTCAAGGAAATTTCGACGCTCAAACTCGTGTCTCCGGCAAAATCAATTCAAGATTGGAACGGCGATAAAGTTATGGCTGTCGCCAAATTCGGCAAAGGAACGGTTTTCGCTGTCGGCGATCCCTGGCTTTACAATGAATACACGGACGGGCGAAAATTGCCCGCAGATTTCCAAAATTTTCAAGCCGCGCAGGATTTGAGTCGTTGGCTGCTTGAACAAACGAAAAAATAAAAATATGAAAAAATTTCCGGGAATTTTAATTTCAATTTGTGTGCTGTCACTTGTTTCAATGGCGCAGACGCGCCAGCCGTCCGCGCCGATTCGTCCGTTTATCGTTAAAACGGCGCAGTCGGTTGAAGATTTGGAAAAAAGTTTGCGCTCCGATAACAAAGTCGAAGATTTAATCGGCGGCGAAGGAATGCAGCTTCGCGTCGCCGTTCAACACGACAAACTGCGCGAAAACGCCGACGCCGAAGTTCACGACGCTTCGGACGATGTTTATTATGTTTTGGAAGGCACGGCTAATTTGACGCTCGGCGGAAAATTGGAAAATCCGCGTGAAGCGTCGCCGGGCGAATGGAAAAGCAAGACAATCGTCGGCGGACAAACTTTCGCTGTAAAAAAAGGCGATTTAATCGTCGTTCCGCGCGGCACGCCGCACCAGCGAAACAGCATCAAAGGAAAGGAATTTTCGATGATTCTGATCAAAATTTTTGCCGATCCGCTGCCCGCGCCGAAACCGAAAAGCGAGTAATAATTTTCCCAACCTTGAAATGCGCGTGCGATAAGTCTATTTTTGAATTGAAGAATCTTCGTTTAAAATTAAATTGATGGAAGCCGTAAAATCAAAAAATTCATTTCCGCACCGGCAGGGAAATTCGTCCGAAGAAGTCGTGACGCGCTTGCGCGAAATGATTCAGCGCGGCGAACTCAACCACGGCGACCGTTTGCCGCCCGAAAGAGATTTAGCCAAACTGCTCGGCGTTTCGCGCCCGACTTTACGCGCCGGAATTCGTTCTCTGGCAGCCGTCGGCATTTTGCAGTCGAGGCAAGGCGCCGGAACTTTCGTGATGGAAGCCGAAAAATCGCCGTCGCTCGACAGCAGTTCTTTGCGAATGATGGCGGCGCTGCACGGTTTTACTTCCGCCGAAATGTTTGAAGCCAGACTCGCGCTCGAAATGAGCATCGCCGGTCTCGCCGCGACACGCGCGACGAGCGAACAGATGACTTTAATGAGCGAGGAAATCGCCGGAATGTTCGCCGCGCTCGACGAACCGGAACAATTTCTGGTTCACGATATGAATTTTCATCAGACGGTCGCCGCCGCTTCAGGCAACCGAATTTTAACGTCTCTGATGAATATGATCGCCAAAATTTTGTTTGAAGCCCGCAGCAAAACCGTCAAGCGAGCCACCGATTTGAAAGAATCGGCGGAGATGCACCGCAGCATTTACCGAGCCATCCGCGAGCGCAATTCGCAAGCCGCAAGCCTGACAATGCGCGACCATCTGCTTCTGGCGCAAAAAGCGCAGGCGCAGGAAGTCATCAAGGATTTCACTAACGGAAACGGTAGAGCTGCCGGAAATGCGGAGAATACCGAAAAGCCGAAAAATCCTAAACCGAGCAATAAAAAAGCATAAAATTATTTCTCGCGTCGGGCGGTTTCGACGATTTCCAAATACTGTCGCGCCCTTTCGGTGAGAATGTAATGGTTTCCTTCGCGCAGCGCCTGTAAATCAACTAAATCCGCGCCGACTCCGAGCGCAAACGCTCCGGCTTTGATAAAGTCGGCGGCGGTTTTTAGAGACACGCCGCCGGTCGGAATAATTTCTATGTGCGGCAGAGGAGCTTTCAAAGATTTGATGTAGCTTGCGCCGCCGAGAGCGCCAGCCGGAAAAACTTTCACACAATCCGCGCCTGCGTTCCAAGCCGTGACGATTTCCGTCGGAGTCAGTGCGCCCGGCATTACAACGACATCGTTTTCATTGCAAATTTTTATCGTTTTCAGATTCAGCGCCGGACTGATGATAAATTTCGCGCCTGCCTGGATGCAGTCTTCGACTTGTTCCGGCGTTAAAACCGTTCCCGCACCGATAAGAGCGTTTTCGCCGAATTTCGCCGTCAAATTTTTTATCAAATCAATCGCATTCGGAACTGTCATTGTAATTTCAAATATATTCACGCCGCCTTCTCTGACGGCTTCAATCGCTTGCAATGCCTCGTCAGCCGAATTTGCACGAACGACCGGGACAACGCCGATTTCACGAATTTTTTTCAGAACTTCCTGTTTTGTCATTTCACTTAATTAAATCTTTTATTTTCCTGTCTAATTATTCTTTTCAAATCTAAACCAATCAATGTCAGCCGTTCCCGCGTCGTTAAATTTTGCCGGACGATTAAAAAACAAACCGACTTTCGCGCCGATCCATCTTCCTTCACGCGCTTTGAAAACTTCGCCGACAGTTTGGAAATTTCGTCCGTCCGCGCTGAAACTGAAATTGCACATCGCGTCTTTTGAAACTTTCACGCGCAGATAAAATTCTTTGCCTTTCAATTCAACCGGCGCGGATTCGATTTCCGCGTTTCCTTTGTCGGCATCTTTGGCGATTGACTGCGAAACAAAAAGTTTGCCGTTTTTATTCGTTATGCCGAGGTAAGAGTAATCCATTCCCATCACGACCAAACCGAATTTTTCGCCTTCCAAACGCGCGATTAAATTTACTTTTGTCGTTACTGTAAATTCTTCGGCGGGAAATTTTTGTAATAAAAGATTCGGCAAATCCCACAGATTTTTAAAATCGTCTGGAAGTTTAACCGAGTTCATTCGCAAAACGCCTTTTGCCGGAAACATAAATGCCCAGGTCGGTTGTGGATTGGCTTGCCATTGCCACTGCAAACCAAGTTTTGACGAATCGAACTCGTCGGAATCCGGCGGCGTTTCAATCGAAAAAGTTTGGTTTCCGACATTCGGTTTTTTATAAATCGAAACCGGCTCGCCCGTGCCGTCGCCATCTTTGTCATCTCCGATGACAGGAAAATCATTTTTCCAAATCATCGGTTCAAGGTGCAAAATTCTGCCGTATGCGCCTTTGTCTTGAAAATGCAGAAACCAGTCTTCGCCCGTCTGTGTTGTAACCCAAGCGCCTTGATGCGGTCCGTTTATATTCGATTTTCCCTGAGCTAAAACGATTTTTTCGTCGTAAGGTCCGTAGATATTTTTTGAACGCAAAACCAGTTGCCAACCTGTCGAAACGCCGCCCGCCGGAGCGAAAATGTAATAAAAACCGTTACGCTTGTAAAATTTCGGACCTTCGACGGTCGGATTTTTTTCGTGTCCGTCGTAAACCAAAATGCCGTCGTCGAGAATGCGCGTTCCGTCGGCGCTCAATTTTGAAATCGTCAAAATTGATTTAATTTCGGCACGGCTTCCGGCAAATGCTGAAACAAGATACGCTTTGCCGTCGTCGTCCCACAGCGGACACGGATCAATCCAGCCTTTTCCGGCTTTGATTAAAACCGGCTCAGACCAATTTCCCGCCGGATTCGTCGTTTTCGTCATATAAATCCCGAAATCAGGGTCGGGATAAAATATGTAAAATTCGCCGTCGTGAAAGCGGATCGCAGGCGCCCAAACTCCGCCGCCGTGCTGCGGTTTGTCGAAAACATCGAGCGGTTTTTGCTTTTGAAAAACGTAATTTATCAATTCCCAATTGACCAAATCTTTGGAATGCAAAATCGGCAAACCCGGAACCTGGTCAAAACTCGAAGCGGTCAAATAAAAATCGTCGCCGACGCGAATCGCGTCAGGATCGGAATAATCGGCGTGAAGAACGGGGTTTTTGTAAGTTCCGTCACCGTTGTCGGAAACCCAAACTTTTGAAACGAAAGTGGTTTGCGCCGAAACAGAGAGCGAAAAAATTATAAAAATCAGCCAAATGAAATGAAAAACTGAAACTATTTCTGATTTTTTCATAATCGCCGAACTTATTAAATTTCGCCTAAATTGACCGGTTCGAGTTTCGGCACAAGCAAGTGCATTATCAGCAATGCGGATAGATAAGCCGCACCTGCGATGATGAAAACCGAATAATATGAATTCGTGAATTGGAGAATTAAACCGACCGTCGAGGCGATAATCATTCCGCCGATTGAACCAGCCATTCCGCCAATTCCGACGACTGAACCGACCGCTTGTTTCGGGAACATATCTGATGCGAATGTGAAAATATTCGCTGACCAGCCTTGATGCGCCGCCGCCGCAATTCCAATAATTATGACGGAAACCCAGAGATTATTCGTTACCGAAGCGTAAAACACCGGAACGACCAGCAGAGCGCAAATCAGCATCGCCGTTTTGCGTCCGGCATTAACCGACCAGCCGTGTTTTATTAAGGTTGACGACAACCATCCGCCGCCGATTGAACCCACGTCAGCGATGATATAAATGACAATTAAAGGTAAGCCGAGCTGCGTAATATCCAAGCCGAATTTCGTATTCAAAAATTTCGGCAGCCAGAATAAATAAACCCACCAAATCGGATCGGTTAAAAATTTTCCGATGGCGAACGCCCACGTTTGACGATGCGGAAGCAGCCGCGCCCAAGGGATTTTCGGCAGCGGCGGTTCATTGTCCGATTGAATATAAGCGAGTTCGGCTTTTGATAATTTCGGATGTTTTTCGGGTTTGCGATAGATGGCGAGCCAGAAACCGAGCCAGATTAAACCGAGCGCGCCGGTGGCGATAAAAGCCCATTGCCAGCCGTAATTGACGGCAATAAACGGAACTGTCAGCGGCGCGAGAATCGCCCCGATATTCGAGCCGGAATTGAAGATTCCGGTCGCAAACGCGCGTTCTTTTTTCGGAAACCATTCGGCGACGGTTTTGATCGAAGCGGGAAAATTTCCGGCTTCACCGAGTCCTAGAGTGAATCGCGCCGCGCCGAAACCGAACGCCGAACGCGCCAAACTGTGCGCCATCGAAGCCGCCGACCAAAAAATCATCGCAAACGAAAATCCTTTGCGCGTCCCGAATTTGTCCATCAAACCGCCGACCACGAGCAATCCG
>CAXSHW010000084.1:0-16240 GCA_964237245.1 uncultured Pyrinomonadaceae bacterium | reverse complement strand
GATTCCCGTCTCGGTGCTGGATGCCGAAGGCAGAGCCGTTACCAACTTAAAACTCGAAAATTTCGAGCTTCAGATTGACGGCAAACCGGCGGAAATCAGCGACGTTTCGCGCTCGGAAACGGCTGTTCGACTCGCGCTTCTTTTCGACAACAGCTCAAGCGTTTTGCAGGCGCGCGAGTTTGAGAAAAAAGCGGCGATTCGTTTTTTCAAGCGCGTTCTGCGTCCCGAAACAGACCTCGCCGCGCTCTATTCGGTCGCAACCGGCTCGCGCCTCGAACAGTCGCTGACAAAAAGCACCGATCAACTCGTCGAGGCAATCGAAAATTTTCCGCCGCCGGCAGGCGCGACCGCTCTGCTCGACGCGATCATCAAAGCGGCAAATTATTTGAAAGACGCGCAAGGCAGGCGCGTCGTAGTGATTGTCTCAGACGGCGAAGACACGATTTCCGACGCGACTTTTGAAGAAACCGTCAGAGCCGTGCAAGCGATGAATTGTCAGGTCTATGTCGTCAAAACTACCGAGTTTGAAAATTATAAAAGAACCGGCTCGCGCGGCGGAAACTCAAATATTCGCGCGCTCGCCGCGGAACGTCGAATGCAGGAAATTGCCGCGCAAACCGGCGGCGAAGTTTATTCGCCCGTTGATGAAAAGGAACTCGATCAGGCGTTTAATCAGATTTCCGCCGAGCTTTCACAGCAATATATTTTAAGTTATTATCCCGAAAACGAAACTGACAAACGCGGCGAATTTCGCGCGATTTCGCTCGCCGTCAAACAGAGGCAAAATTTAACCGTCCGAACCAGAAAAGGTTATTACGTTCCTAGACAACGGTAAGTGGTAAGTGGTAAATGGTAAGTATTTTATTTCTGAAATTTTCCGTTTTCCAATATGTTAGAAGAATATCTACGCCAATTTCTCGAACATCTTCGTTATGAACGCAACGTCAGCGCGCATACTCTGCGAAATTATTCGAGTGATCTCGAACAGTTTCACGAACACATCGCGCCGCCTCTGCCAAACGGCACGCGCCAACAGATTTCCGTGCGCGATATTGACCATTTGACGATTCGTGAATGGATGGCGAACTTGCACGGTTTGAATAAAAAGAAAACTTCAATCGCTCGCAAACTCGCTTCTCTGCGAACGTTTTTTCAATTTCTCGTGCGCGAAGGCATTCTGGAAAACAATCCGGCGAAACTCGTCGCCACGCCGAAAGTCGAACGTAAACTTCCCGTCCATCTTTCGATGGAAGATGCCGTGCGCTTTATCGAAACGCCGGATTTGGAGACGGATTTGGGCAAGCGCGACCGCGCGATTTTAGAATTTCTCTACGCGACCGGAATGCGTGTCGGCGAGCTTGTTAATTTGAATTTAAAAGATATTGATTTCCGCGAAAAACTCGTCCGCGTGACGGGTAAACGCAAGAAACAAAGGATTTTGCCGTTCGGCGAACCGTCTTTGCAGGCGCTGATGTTTTATTTGAACGAAGCTCGCGCCGATTTTCTCGCCAATTGCCCGCCCGCCGAACGCGAAGATCAGGCGGTTTTCTTAAATTATCAAGGCACGCGCATAACAACTCGTTCGGTCGGACGAATGGTTGATAAATACATCAAGATTTGCACCGAAATCAACCGCGACGTTTCGCCGCATTCGCTTCGTCATTCGTTTGCGACGCATCTGCTCGATTCGGGCGCGGACTTGCGCGACATTCAGGAACTTCTCGGACACGCTCGGCTTTCGACGACGCAGATTTACACGCACGTTTCGATGGAAAAACTAATCGAAGTCTATGACCGCGCACATCCGAAAGCCTAAAAAACGGCGGCAAATCAATAGGAAATTTTTAACCTTTGCAACTTTCTAAAGAAATGAAAAAACGATTGCTTTTATTATTTTTGTTTTCGCTTCTTTTGATGAACGTCACCCGAGCGCAGGACGATGACGACAAACCGATCAAAGTTGACACGCTTTTGCTGACGACGCCGCTCGTCGTCCGCGATGCGAAAGGACATTACGTCGCGGGATTGAAAAAGGAAAATTTTTCGATTTTTCAGAATCAGCGCCAACAAAATATCGAGTTTTTCCTTGGCGAGGAATCGCCGATGAACGTCGCTATTTTGCTCGACACGAGCGCCAGCACGAAGGAAGTTCTGGACAAAATTCAAACTGCCGCGCGTGATTTCATTAAAGTTCTGCGTCCCGAAGACAAAGCGGTGATCGTCGGTTTCGACAATCGAACTTTGTTTCTGAGCGATTTAACGTCCGACAAAAAACAGCTTCTAAAAGCCATCCGCGAAGTACGCATCGCTTATGAAGACGGCTCGGATATGAACGCCGCCGTGCTTGAAATCATCGAAAGACATTTCGCCGCGCTCAAAGGCAGAAAAGCCATTATTTCGCTGACTGACGGCTTGGTCATCCGGCGCGACGTTTCGACACAGCAGACACTCGACAAACTACTCGACGCCGACACGGTTTTTTATCCGGTTGTTTTCCGCACCAAAGAATTTTCCGCCGCCTGGTCAAACGACAAAAAGCCGCTTTCGATGGAAATGCTGGAATATCTAGCCGACGGCACTTCCGGCAGATTTTATGAAAAAGACGCGGCGAAGTTAAAGGAAGCGTTTGAAAGCATTGCCGAAGAAATGAAAAAACAATACCTAATCGGTTTTTATCCGGCAAATACCGGAATGGCAAAATCTCTCAGAAACATAGATATTAAAGTTGACCAAAAAGATTTGACGGTTGAGACGAGAAAAAAATGGAGTTTCAAATAGAAATTTTAGCGGAAAAAATTTAATTCATACTCGATTGCATCTTAAAAACCGATTTCAGGAATCAAAACAAGAAAAATTTCGCAACAGGATAAATATAAATTAAACAAAAGAGGTTAATATAGTGAACAAACAATCGAAGTTTTGCGGCGAATCAGCCGAAGCGAACTGCGACAATCGCCGCAATTTTCTGGTCAAAGCAACCACCATCGCGGGCGGTTTGGTATTAGGTTTGACGAATTTACCGTCAGCCGCCGCGCAGAAAAAAGACGCCGCTAAAATGGCGGACAATGCGGCGCAGACCGACGAAATCACGCTCAAACTCGACGAAAAAAGTCCGCTGAATAAAGTCGGCGGCTACGACACGATAGACACCAAAGACGGCAAAATCGTCGTCGTCCGCACCGCCGAAATGACGTTCAGCGCGTATTCGGCAATCTGCCCGCACAAAGGCGGACCGATCAAATACGACGAAAAAACGCAGCAGCTTTTCTGCCCGTGGCACAATTCCCGCTTTGACTTACAAGGTCAAGTCGTCAAAGGTCCGGCAAAACAGCCGCTGACCAATTTCGCCGCCGAAAACGCCATCGTTGTCGAGCTAAAACCGAAAGCGTAAACCTGACAACTTTTCACTAAAAAATATACTGCTCGAAAAGTCGGCGGAGCAGTTGATCGAAATATTTCGATCAACTGCTCCGCCGACTTTTACAATTCACAAACCATTTCAAATTCTTTAATATACTCTCAGCAAAACCACTCTCAAATCGAGGTCAAACCGTGAAAATAAAATTGACGATTATCTTTCTTTTCTATTTAATCTTCTCCGCGCAAACTTTCGCGCAAACCAAATCCGTCGCGCTGAAATTCGACGAATTCGATGACGCATCCGGCGACCAGTATTATCCATACGACGGAATAAATCTGTCACAACGAATCGAAAGCCTCGTCAAACAGGCAAAAAAAGACCGTAATGTAAAAATTTACATAATTTATTACCGCGCTCGACAACTCAACAAAAGTGATGAGAATAAAATTGAAAATTGGGCAGAACGCTCGAAAAACGATGTTATCTATCAAGCGCATCTTGATTATGAAATTGTTATGACGCTTGACGGCGGTTATCGGGAAAATAATATGCTCGAATATTGGATTGCGCCGAAAAATGCCGAACCGCCGAAACCTTCGCCGACTTTCGATAAATCGGAATCTGTTGTCTGCAAAGAAATTAGAGTTTATAGCGACACGAGCAAATTTGATAAGGATAAAACAATCAATTTCTCTGCCGGAACATCTTACAATTCTAAAGCGGGCGAATTGTTTCAATGGAAAGTGTCTGTTGGTGAAATTATTACGGGACAAGGAACAAACAACATTACAGTTGATTTGAGAAATGTCAGCGACAAACACATCACAGCATCTGCCGAAAGCGACGATTTGCCTTATTCGTGTCCGAAACTCGGCTATACAATTGCTGACCTTGCTAATAAACCGCTACAAATTGACAGCGCGGTTCGTTATAACTATTCGGATTTATCGGCAAGAATGGATGCTCTTCGCGTAGCACTAGGCAACGACCCGATAGCTAAAGGTTATATTATCGTTTATGCCAATCGTGACAGAGGAGCGGCTGATATGGAAAGAGCGATTAGAAGCGTCCAAAGAATTTTCGCATTCCTCGCGCTTGATCCAAACCGTTACACCATCGTCAGAGGCGGCTATCGTGATTACGATACGGTTGACACCTGGCTTTTACAACCCGGCGACACACCGCCGCAACCAACGCCGACCGTTGACAGCAGATTTATCAACATTCCCCAAAAGATGAAAAAATCAGTCAAGCGCAAGTAGAAAAGAATTACGAACTTGCTTGAAATTCGTAATTCTTAATTTTTAATTCTTAATTGATTTACTCCATCTCGCTTTCGTCAATGTCGAAGTTGGCATAGACGTTTTGCACGTCGTCGTTGTCTTCGATGGCTTCAAAGAGTTTGAGCATTTTGCGCGCGTCATCGCCTTCGAGTTTGATGTAGTTTTGCGGAACTTGCGAGATTTCCGCCGCTTGCGGTTCGATTTTGGCGGCTTTCATTGCGTCCGAGACGGTTTCAAAATTTTCCGGCGCGGTGTAGATTTCAAAAACGTCGCCTTCGTCCTGCACGTCGTCCGCGCCGGCTTCGATGGCGATTTCAAAAAGCTCATCTTCCGATTTCGCCTCTTTATCAACGATTATCAAGCCTTTTTTATCAAACATCCACGCGACCGAACCGGCTTCGCCCAGGTTGCCCCCGTTTTTTGAAAACAAATGACGAAGTTCGGCGACGGTTCTGTTTCGGTTGTCGGTCATCGTTTCGACCAGCACCGCGACGCCGCCGATGCCGTAACCTTCGTAAGTGATTTCTTCGTAATTGACGCCTTCGAGTTCGCCCGTGCCGCGTTTGATCGCGCGGTCAATCGTGTCGTTCGGCATATTTTGCCCTTTCGCGTCGTTGACGGCTTTGCGCAGACGCGCGTTTGAATCAACGTCGCCGCTGCCGCCGGTTCGGGCGGCAACCGTGATTTCTTTGATTAACTTGGTGAAAATCTTCCCGCGTTTGGCGTCCGTCGCGCCTTTTTTATGTTTAATTGTGTGCCACTTGGAATGTCCAGACATTTTGTAATTTCCCTGTTTTTTAAGATTTAGTGAAAAAGGCAATATATCACGCCGATTTTCGCCCGCGCAAATTCGCCCGATTGCCGCCGATGATTTTGACTTGTTTCGATTTGGAAGTTTGTCCGCTTAAAATCTCGACCGCGCTTTTGGAAACGTCGAATAATTTCGCTAAAACTTTTATCAATTCCGCGTTCGCCGCGCCGTCAACCGGCGGCGATTTCAGTTTAACTTTCAACGCGCCGTTTAATTCGCCGACAATTTCGCTTTTCGACGATTTCGGCACGACGCGAACTTTGAAAATCAACGCGCCGTCTTTTTCAATGAATTCAATCACGAATACACAAAAATCCGAAGCACGATTGATTCAAGAAAACCGAGCAGAAGCAGAATAATCATCGCGGAAATATCGAACATTCCGACGGTCGGAATTATGCGCCGCGCCGGAATCAAAACCGGATCGGTAACGCGCTGAACAAAGGCGAAAAACGTATTTCTCCCGAAAACAAACCACGACGAAAGAAAGCGCAGAAAAATAAACAAAATGTAAACGCTGATTAAAGCATACAACACAAAACCAATCAGCATTTTAACGTTTCCCGTCGCCGCGCCCGCCAGCAAACCGTCAATGATAAAAAATGTGTTGCCGACGATTTGCAGTAAAAAATAAGCCAGCAAAACGGTAATAAAAATCGTCACCAGCGGCGCAAGCCGCGCGTCAACCCGAAACTGCGCCAGCAGTCTCGCCGCCGGATAAACAAATCGCTCGGTAGCTTTTTTCAAACTCAAGCCGAATCTGCCTACCGCGCCGAACGGATTCGGGTCTGCGTAACTGAAAATCATACGCAAAATCAAAACCGCGACAAACGCCGATGTCGCAAAAATAAAAACCAGACTGATTACCGAATAAATTTGTGAAAGCATACGGTTAAATTAAAAATCGAAAGCAAAATATAAAACTTCTAACAAAATTTTATCTGCGTTTATCTGTGGTTATCTGTGGTTGATAATTGTTCTCTCTCCAAAAATCGCCGTTCCGACGCGCACGATTGTCGCGCCTTCTTCGATTGCCAATTCAAAGTCGTGGCTCATTCCCATCGAAAGTTCACCGTTCGGCAAAATTTCATCGCGGATTTCGCGCAGTTTTCTAAAATATGGGCGAACCTTTTCAACGTCTTCGTAAAACGGCGGAACAATCATCAAACCTTTAAGTTTCACACGCTCGCAGGTTTTCAAAAATTCAATTAATTGCGGCAAATCGCGCTCGCCGACGCCGTTTTTCATCGCTTCGCCAGCCAAGTCAACTTCAATCAAAACCGACAAGCTCGCGCGATTTTCTTCAATACAAATACGTTCCAATCGTTCGGCAAGTTCGACGGAATCAAGCGTGTGAATGACATCGAAAAGTTTAACGGCTTTGCGCGCTTTGTTCGATTGCAGATGTCCGATTAAATGCCAATCGAGATTTTCGCGTCCTAAAACCTCGATCTTTTCTTCGGCTTCCTGAATCTTATTTTCACCGAAAACACTCGCGCCAACCGCAATCGCCGCTTGCAAAACATTTGCCGGATGAGTTTTGCTGACGGCGACAAGTTTTATATCGTTCGGATTTCGCCCGCATTTCTGCGCCGCTTGTCCAATTCTTCGATTAACTCGCGCCAAATTCTCGCGCAGGCGATTTTCCATAACTCTAAATATAACAAACTTGAACGTCGTTCTTGAACTTCCCGCAGGAAATTCGTATCATTTGCTTTACCTTTAACGCGCGGACGTGGCGGAACTGGTAGACGCGCAGGTCTCAGAAGCCTGTGGGCGCAAGCTCGTGATGGTTCGATTCCATTCGTCCGCATTCTTTTTACAGCAGGAAAGCGCAGGCAATTTTGATAAAAATGATTGCTCAAACCGATAAGACGCGCGCGCCTCGCAACCGCACTATTGAAATCAACGAACAAGAAATCGAATTTTACCGCAAGCGCATCGTCTATGCGGAAAATAATCTAAAAAATTTTCAAAACAAGATAATTTGCGGCGATGTTTTTAAGGTTTTAAAACTATTGCCGGAAAACAGTTTCGATTTAATGTTTGCCGACCCGCCGTATAATCTGACGAAAAATTTCGGCGAAAATTCGTTTCGGCAAACTTCGCCGGAAGAATATGAAATTTGGCTCGATTCGTGGCTTAAAGAAACCGTTCGATTGTTAAAACCGACGGCTTCGATTTATATTTGCGGCGATTGGCGTTCTTCATCGGCGATTCAGCGCATCGGGACAAAGTATTTCACCGTTCGCAACCGCATCACCTGGGAACGCGAAAAAGGTCGCGGCGCGGCAAAAAACTGGAAAAACTCGGCGGAAGACATCTGGTTTTTTACGGTTTCCGACGATTATATTTTCAATGCCGAAGCCGTTAAAATCAAGCGCAAGGTTCTCGCGCCTTACACTGAAAACGGCAAACCGAAAGATTGGGAAAATTCTGCCGACGGAAACTTTCGTTTGACCGCGCCGTCGAATTTGTGGACGGATTTGACCGTTCCGTTTTGGTCAATGCCTGAAAACACGGCGCATCCGACGCAAAAGCCCGAAAAACTTTTAGCAAAAATAATTCTCGCCGCGACCGATGAAAACCATTTGATTCTCGATCCGTTTTCGGGTTCGGGAACAACCGCCGTTGTCGCTAAAAAGTTGAATCGAAATTTTACCGGCATTGAGATTGACGAAAACTACTGTTTATTAACGGAAAAACGGCTGGATTCAGCCGAAACAGACAAAACGATTCAGGGTTTTTCCGACGGCGTATTTTGGGAAAGGAATAGTTCGGGTAAAAATAAGCTGAAATGAATATGAAAATCGCAACGTGGAACGTCAATTCAATCGCAATTCGGCTTGAGCAAGTTTTAGAATGGCTCGAAGCGACCGGAACGGACGTTTTGTGTTTGCAGGAAACGAAAACAGTTGACGAAAAGTTTCCGCTCGAAGCGATTAACAATGCCGGTTTTCAGGCTGTTTTTGTCGGTCAAAAATCCTATAACGGCGTGGCGATTTTATCGAGACACGAAATCTCTGACGTGCAGAAAAATTTTCCTGACGACGATGAAGACGCGCCGAAACGTCTGATTGCCGCGACGATTGAAAACATTCGCATTGTCAACACTTATATTCCGAACGGCACTGAGCTTTGGACTGATAAATTTACTTTTAAATTGGATTGGCTGCAAAGATTAAGAAGATTTTTCGACGCAACTTGCGATGCGAATTCCAACGTTTTACTGTGCGGCGATTTTAACGTCGCGCTTGATGAGCGCGATGTTTGGGACGCGAAGTTTTGGGAAGGCAAATTGCATTTTACAAAACCCGAACGCGCGGCGATTCATCACGTCAAACAGTGGGGTTTTACTGACGTTTTCCGCCAAATCAACGGCGACGAGCAGAAATTTTCGTGGTGGAATTACCGCGAAGGCGCGTTTTTCAAAAATCGAGGTTTGCGAATTGACCACATTTGGACTTCAAAAAATCTGGCGGAAAAATGCGTCGGCTGCTGGATTGACCGCAAACCGCGCGGCGCGGAACGCCCGTCAGATCACACGCCGGTCGTCGCGGAATTCAATATTTAGAATTACAAAAGCAGATGCATTTTTAATTCTAAATTTTACATTTTTAATTCTTTTGCAGAAAAAAAACTAATTTTTTTCAAAGGTAAATGAAGAATGTAGAATGTAAAATTTAGAATTATCTTTTGTTTATTGAATTTCCGGCAAATCAAACAATTTCCATAATTTCGCTCAATTCTTTGCGTTTAATGTCCGGCACTTTCGCGTCGTCTGTCGGATAACCAACCGGAATCAGCACGAACGGAATTTCATTTTTCGGGCGTTTTAAGATTTCCTGCAAAAATTTCATCGGACTCGGCGTGTGCGTCAAGGTAGCGAGACCGGCATTGTGCAAAGCCGCAAGCAGCATTCCGACGGCGATGCCGACCGATTCCTGCGAATAATAAGTCGGCTCGGTTTCCCCATCTTCGACAATTGTGTTGATGCGAAAAACGACAATCAAATAAGGCGCGATTTCGAGAAAAGGTTTGTGTTCGTCAGTTCCCAAAACTGCCAGCCGACGCAGCCATTTTTCGGACATTCGCCCGTGATAGCTTTCGTATTCTTCTTTTTCCGCTGCTTCGCGGATTTTCTTTTTTATCTCCGCATCTTTTACAACAACAAAACGCCACGGCTGCAAATTTGCGCCCGAAGGCGCGGTTCCGGCGGTCATAATCGCTCGTTCAATCAACTCAATCGGCACTCGTTCGGCGGAAAAATCCCGCACGGTTCTGCGCCGATTCAAAATTTCAAATAATTCATCGGCGTTTTTCGATTGCTGCGGCGGCGAAAGTTTTTGAAACTTGAGCGAAACAAATTGCGGGTCGGACGATTCTGCGTTCATAAATTTTTGCTGATTCTATGCAAAGAAAATGAATTTACAGTTTAGCAATTCGGTGGAAATTATGCAGGGTTTTACAAACCAAAATCTGAACGAATAATTTTTCGTATTCTTTATTTCTCTAAAATAAAAGTGAGCGATTGAATTATAGTCGCTCACTTACAATTACTTTTTATCTTTAAAACTAACGAATCGGCGATGAGGATTGCACGGTGATTGACGAGCCTTTTCCAAGTTTGAGATCATCTTTGCCCTGTAAAACGACCGAACCCGCGCCTGCGCCGCCGCCGATGACCGCGCCGACCGCCGCGCCGCCGGGACCGCCGATGACTGCGCCGATTATCGCGCCGATTCCCGCGCCGATTCCGCCGCGTTTGACGGTTTCTTTGGTCTGGCTATTTCCTCGCGCTGTTCCTTCAGTGTCAATTTTGACAGTTTTGCCGTTTTCGTCCGTGACGCTTTGCAGGAATCCGGCAAAATCGTAACTTTGACCGTTTGGCAGCTTGATGCGCTCGAAATTAAACGTGACTTGCGAGCGTCCCGAAACTTTTCCCGAACGGTTGATGCCCGAAAGATAGCCTTCGATGACTGCACCGCGATATTCATTCGGCGATTGCACGGTCATTCGGAAACGGTCGTTATTTTGCGAAACGCCGGAATCTACATCGTTTTCCAAAATTCCAGTCAAAATCGTTCCGTCCGGCACGACAAATTCACCTGTTCGTCCCGTCGTCGCCGCCGGATAGCTGCCGCCCGAATTGTTGTTTCGATTGTTCTGGTCATTGCTCGAATAACCGGCGTCAGAATCTCCGCTCGTATTTCCGCCGTTTTCAAATCGCGCGACCGAATCGGTTTTTTGATAGACGCTTTCGGCAAAAACAGTTTCGCGCAAATAATCGGTTGTGATGCGGCGCGTTACGCGCATCGCGTTTCCGTTGTCAATCGAAGCGAAAGTTACTGTGTAATCGTTGTCGCCGCCGAGACTCGCAACCGTCAATTCCTGTCCGCGAAGCGTCGCGCGAACGTGAGTCGTTTTACCGCTCGCATTTTCCGTGCGGTCGCGTCCGTCAGCCGTAAACGTTATTTGCGGAGCGCGAGAAGAAGCCAAAATCACCTGATTGCCCCGAACTTCAATTGTGATTTGGTCTGGAGTTTCGAGTTTATTTTGCAAATCGGTTCGCGCGTCCGGGTTACCGGAAGCATTGCCGTCGGCGATTGCGCGGTCGGCGACTTGGCGCGTATCTTCGCTTTTTGAAGCGTCCAATTTATAAGTTCCCGTCAAATTATTGGAAGAATCCGCGCGCGTCTGCGGATAATTGTTCGCCGAATGATTGTCGTCAGGAAAACGATTGTCGTTTGAACTGTAACCGGCATCGCTGTCGTTTTGATTTTCCCAATTCCAGCTAACTTGATAGTTTGAAGCCAGACGGTCGAGCAATCCGCGAATATCCGTCCAATTGCTTTGAGTCTTGCCGCCGTTTATGCGATTGAGATTTAAGGTTTCGTTAATATATTTTGCCGACCTTAAAATGTCTGTTACATCATTGCTTGTTTCGCGCCGCGCTTGAAACTTATCTTCAAAATTGCGAAGACTGTCCTGGAGATTTTTCAAACCGTCGTTGATTTCATTTTCGGCATCACGATTTACGGAAGAGCTGCGCCGCATTTCGCTGTCGAAACTTTTGCGAAAATCGCCGATTTTTGAATTGACACGCCGCAAAATGTCGCGCGTGTCGCGTTCGTTTTGCGCCGTCGTTTGTCCGCTCGCTTGCGCGAGAGTTCCGAAAATCAACAAACCAATTGTTAAATAAATCGAAAGCGCGCTTCTAAAATTTTTCATATTGTTAATCTCCTTTTTTGAAACTGATAAACGCAAACTGACGTTTCTTGCTATGAAGCATTTTTGATGCCAAAAGGTTTGTCGAACAAAAAAATTAATGAATAAATTTCCGAATTTGTGCTAGAATCTCGCAAAAGTTTTTATCTTGAGACGGTCTGCAAAAGGAAATTTTAATGGCTGACAACATTTATAGAGCTGTGGTTCAATACGCGGGCGACGATTTTTTTATCGGAACGACGCCGAGCGGACACGCGCAAACGATTGACACAAAAGGCGATAGGAAATCCGCGCCGACGCCGCTGGAAATGCTGCTCGTTTCGGTTGCCGCTTGCACGGCGGCAGATGTCGTCTCGATTTTGGAAAAGAAACGTCAAACTGTAATCAACTACAAGGTTGAAATTACAGGCGAGCGGCGCGAAGAACATCCGCGAGCGTTCGCAAAATTTCACATTCACCATATCGTATGCGGACACGACGTTTCCGAGCAATCGGTCGCGCAAGCCGTCAAACTTTCAGATACAAAGTATTGCAGCGTCGCCGCAACCGTCAGACCGGCGGCGGAAATCACTACGAGCTTTGAAATTATTCAAACCGAACAAATCAAAAATTAATTCGTTGATAGACAAAGAAAAGGAGAGATCCGAATGAAAAAAAGAATCATAATCGCTTTTATTTTTGTCTTGTCGCTCGGCGCAATCGTTTTCGCGCAGGACGATTCGATTGCCGAGAGAAATCAAGGCTGGAAGGAATTTAACAAAAAAGGCTGGGACAAAATTGATTTTACCAAACAAAAAATCACGAAAGTTCAGCTTGGAAAACTAAAAACCGACGGCGTGGTGGACGAACTCGCGCTGGTTCGAGGCGTGGTTTTCGGCAAACGCGGGCGCGTTTTCAAAGAGCGTTCGATTCAGAATTATCTCGAAAAACAAACGTGGTATAAACCGAAAGCGGATTTTACAAACGCGGTTTTGACGAAAATGGAACGCGATAATCTCGACATTATTCGGCTCGCCGAAGCCGCCAGACACGATAATGTTCAACCCGGCGATTTGCGTCTGTGGCAAGCCAAAGAAATCCCGGACGAAAAACTTTACACCGATTCTCCGGCAGATTGGCGCATTATGATTGCCGAAGTCGAAGCAATCCACGGCAGGCGTTTTGATTCCGAGCCGTGGCTGCAAAAGTATTTTGAAGAACGATATTGGTATCAGGCGAAAGCGGATTATTCGCCAACTGTTTTGACCGAAACCGAGCGCAAAAACCTCGAAAAACTTCACGCCAAACGCGACGAAGACCGCAACGTCGCCCTGTCAATCGGCGATATGGACAAATTTCAAAACGTCTCTTTAACCGAAGATTTGCTGAAAAATTTATCCTTGAACGATTTGCGATTTATTCGCAACGAATTTTGGGCGCGAGCGGGACGCAAATTTACAACGCCCGGATTTTTAGCGGTTTTCGAGTGGCGCGATTGGTATAAACCGCTTGCGGATCAGACAAAAGTCAAACTCAATCCGATTGAACAGCAAAACGTCAAATTAATCGAAAAAAACGAAACCGCTCTGCGCGAAAAAATCGTCAACGAACCGATTACGAGCGATATGGTTGACGGTTTGTTTGTTGAAGATTTGCGAGTTTTGCGAAACGAAATTTACGCGCGACACGGAAGAGTTTTCAAAGACCCGAATTTGCAGAAATACTTTGAAGCGCAACCTTGGTATCACGCTAATCCCGAATTCAAAGACGAAATGTTGAGCGAAACCGAATCGAAAAATCTGGCAATTATCGCCGAAGTCGAGAAAAATTCGGTCAGCAAACTCGCCGAAGTCGAAGGCTGATAAAGCCCGAATTTAAGTTCCGCGTGTCGGAACTCTCGAACAGAATTAGCCACGAACAAACACAAAAGAACACGAAATAATTTCTTGAATTTTCGTGACTGTTTGTGTTTGTTCGTGGCTAAAATCTTTTGTGTTAAACTTTTGAAGCTATGAATACAGCCGCGCCAGAAGAAATTGAACTCGATAAAAAGCGCAGAATTCTTGAGCGTTTGAAAGACAAACTCGCTTTTGAAGAAGAAGCGATGACCGAATTGCGCGCCGAACTCGAACAGTTTGAAGCCAATTACACAATGGAAGTCGGCAGACTTTACGCCGAACTCGACGAAATCGAAGCGCAAATCGCCGAAGAAGAAGTCAAACTCGTGCCGGACGACGAGGAAATCAAAAAACGCGCCGAAGAACTAAGAAAACGCGCCGAAGAATCAGCCGCCGGAATAGAAACGGCGGAAAATTGTTCGTTCAAATATCAGCCGAACGCCGAGGCGAAAAAGGCTTATTATAATTTAGCCAAAATTATTCACCCGGATTTGGCTTTAGACCAAAACGAAAAGGAAAAACGTCATCAATTGATGGCGAAACTCAACGACGCTTACGCCGCCGGCGACCAGAATCGGTTGAATAAACTGGTCGAAGATTTCCGCGATTCGCCGGATTTAATAATGGGCGATTCCGTCGGCGACCAGTTTGTCCGCGCGATTCGGCAGATTTACCAAATCAAAAATCGCCTCAAAGAAATTCGCGGAGAAAAACTCGTCGTCGAACTTTCCGAGCTTTACATTCTGCACGAAAAATTTCTGGGCGAAATGCGCGAAGGCAGAAATATGCTCAAACAAATGGCTGAACGCACCAAAACCATCATCAAAAAGACCGAACGCCGCTTGGAAAACTTACGCAACGTCAATTCAGCGCAGGAAGATTACGTCAAAGAACGCTTTGGAATGGACATTTCAGCCTTTCGATAAGGAGATAAAATGAAAATATTGACCTTTGCAGTTTTGCTGATGATGTTTTGCAGTCTCAATCTTTTCGCTCAAACCGTCGTAAACAATGAAGAATACGCCGTTTACGCTGCGGTGATGGATGAAATTTACACGAGAAATTCAAAGCATAATGAGCTTTACGCGAAAAATTCAAAAGACAACGAGATTGAAACTTCCTTCGTCATTCTGGAAAATACCATCGAACCCGATCAAACCACTTTGAATAATAACCTAAAGAGCAACCGCATTTTAGATTATTTAAATGCAACGACTCCGCCAAACAGTTTGAAGACTTTCGCTTTTGACGAATTACTAAAAAACCTCAAAGAAAACAATAAAAATTCGGCAAAATTGGACGGGACATTTCCCGTCGAATATAAATACAGCTACGTCAGCAAAAGCGAACTGGACAAACTTTTAGAAGAAGGGAAAAAGGAATACGAAGATGAACTAAAAAGATGCAAATGCGTCTTTACCGGCTCAGGCTCAATCTGGCAGCCTTTTTTTAGAAAATACAAAACGCACAGCGGATATTATAGTTTATCGAAAGTCGGGTTTAGTTTCGACGGGCAATTTGCTCTGGTTTTTTTCAAAACAGAAAGCGGCGATCAAGGTTCTTCGACGTTTTATGTTTTGGAAAAGGTAAATGATAAATGGCAGGTTCGCAAAAATTTCGGAAGCGCGTGGGTTACATAAACTAATCTTCTCAATTTATTGATTAATCTTTTTCGAGTTTGCTCAATCTTTCCGCTGCCGCTTCGAGCGTTTCGTCTTTTTTGCAGAAACAAAATCTGACTTTTTGCGCGCCCAAACTTTTGTCGTGATAAAATGATGAACCCGGCACGACCGCGACGCCGATTTCGCGGATTAAATGCTTGGTAAATTCGACATCGTTGGCAAAACCGAAATCGGAAATGTCCGTCATCACATAATACGCGCCTTGCGGCATTTCGCATTTGAAACCGGCGTTTTGCAAAATCGGAACGATAAAATCGCGTTTTCGCTGATACTCTTTTTGCAATTCGGCATAATACTTTTCGGGCAAACTCAAGGCATACGCGCCCGCGTGCTGCAAAGGATTCGCCGCGCCGACGGTCAAAAAGTCGTGAACTTTGCGAATCGCGCCCGAAATATCCGGCGGTGCGATGCAGTAACCGACGCGCCAACCCGTGACCGAATAAGTTTTCGACAGCGAATTAACGACAACCGTTCGCTCGCGCATTTCGTCAATCTGCGCCATCGAAATATGTTTCGGATTTTCCCTGGTCATCTCGCCCGCGTCGCGGATTCCCTTGTAAATAATATGTTCGTAAATTTCGTCCGTAAAACAAATCGCGTCGAATTCTTTACATAAATCGGCGATAAATTCCATCTCGTCGCGCGTGAAAACCTTGCCGGTCGGATTGTTCGGATTGCAGATAATTATCGCTTTCGTGCGTTCGTTGAAAGCGTTTCGCAGTTCGTCTTTTTCAAAATGCCAGCCGTCGCTCGTTTGATAAAGCGGAACGTGGACGGGTTTTGCGTCCGACAAAATAGCGTCGGGCGCGTAGTTTTCATAAAACGGCTCAAAGACGACGACTTCTTCGCCCGCGTCCACCGTTGCCATCATTCCCGCGATCATTCCTTCGGTTGAACCGCAAGTCACTGTGATTTCAGTCTCAGGATCAACGTCCAAACCGAGAAACCATTTCGTTTTCGCGGCAATCGCGTCACGAAAAGATTTCACGCCCCACGTA
>CAXSHW010000083.1:15847-17190 GCA_964237245.1 uncultured Pyrinomonadaceae bacterium | reverse complement strand
TTCGCCGCCAGACAAATTCGCATAAAGCGCGTGATTTGCGCGACGGTCGGAAAAGCGTCGGCGGTTGTGCCGCCCGTGCGAATCTTGGCGCGCTGTTTTTTAATCGCCAGCGTCGTGAACAAATCGGCTAAATCCGCGCGAAGAGGAATCTCAAAATACGTCGTCAAATTCGGCGGCACGGCGGCGGCGATTTTCTCGATCAGCGAACTCGAATTTGCTTTGACTTCGAGCGCGTCACAAACCGCGTGCGGCGCGTTTTCGTCGTTGAAATCTTCGATTTGGCGAACGGTTTCATAAATGTCGTCGCTCGCCAGAACGCTCAATTTCCAAATTTCTGAATCGCGCGAAAAAAAATCGCGCGCGCTTTCCGCGAACTCGTCGAGCCGCGAAACCGGCACGACGAAACGACCGAGCAGCCATTTGTAATTGCTGTTTTTATAAGCCGCGTAATTGATGACGGCTTCCGGCATCGAAACGGCGGACGGCGGAAAAAGTCCTGCGTAATCAATTGTTTCGGCGAGCAAAACGCGCGTTGATTCTTTAAGTGTAGAGTTTATCATTCAACTTTTTATAATACGACAAATCGCCGAATCAGCGTAATAATAACGAAAGAAAATAAAAACGTTTTCGGTAAAAATTCTGCTGAAACCGATTATAACTTTCGGGCGGCGCAGTTTTAAAATTTGCCGAAAACAGGAAAAGTGCCGCAAGTAAATTGACCTTTGCCGAAACTTTTATGTATAATTATCGTTTTTCGATTGGCGGAAACTTTCCGTCTCAAGCGTCAGGGAGAATAAAACATAATGAGTTACGCAATTATCAGAACGGGCGGAAAACAGTTTGCGGTTGAAGAAGGACAAACTTTGCGCGTCCCTTCGATTGACAAAAAAGCCGGCGAAGAATTTGAAATCGAATCGCTTTTGGCGGGCGAAGGCGCGGACGCGAAAATCGGCGCGGGCAACATCAAAGCGACCGTCGTCGGACACGGACGCGGCGAAAAAATTATCGTTTTCAAGAAAAAACGCCGCAAACAATACAAACGCAAACAAGGTCACCGTCAAGATTATACGGAAATTAAAATCGGCAGTATTTAATCGGAGGAAAACGGTTTTTGGTTTTCGGTTTTTGGTTTTAGGTTTCTAAATCCAAAATCCAAAATCCAAAATCCAAAATCGAATTATGGCACATAAGAAAGGTGTAGGTTCATCGAGAAACGGGCGCGATTCAAACGCGCAGCGATTGGGTTTAAAGAAATTCGGCGGCGAAAAAGTGCGCGGCGGAAACATTTTGGCGCGTCAGCGCGGCACGAAATGGAAACCGGGCAAAAACGTCGGACGCGGCAA
>CAXSHW010000083.1:5923-15827 GCA_964237245.1 uncultured Pyrinomonadaceae bacterium | reverse complement strand
GCGCGGCGGAACTTCCGCAGACCGAACAGGCTCTCGCGGCTTAGTTTTCGCTCAAAAATTTTGAAAGCACACGCTGACTTTGAAAAAGTCAGCGTGTGCTTTTTATTTTTCAAACAAATTTAACTCCGCAAATCATTTTTTCTTCGCTTGCCGTTTCAAATTTCTCGCATTGCGCTCAATCCAATTTTCAGCTTCTTCAAAATACGCGAATTTTTTTTCGTCGCGGCGAAACTGCGCGGTGTGATTGTAACGCCTGCCGTTGCGGTGCGTCGTCGGGTGAAAAATATGCAGCATTTCGTGAAAGACGACGAACTCGACAACGAATTTCGGGACTTTTTCGCTGTCGAGAGATTTGCTGATAACGATAGTTTCGTGCGTCGCGTCGTGATGTCCTAAAATACGGTAAGTTTTTCCGGCTGACCAGGTTAGAGTCGGTTTTGAAACTGAGTTTTGAAAATAAACCAGATTCAATTTGTGAAAAATCTTTTCCAGATCGTAATTTTCACCTGTCGAAGAAGTGATAATTTTTCTGCCTTTGGCGCGTTTGTTCGCGGCGGCTTTGGCTTGAATTTCTTGAGTTTTAACGAATTCACGGTAACGTTTTTCAGTCTGCGGAAGAATTTTTTTTCGCAAGAGTTTGCCGACTAAAATAAACGCCAGCGCTTCGTGGATTTCAGGCGGCGCGGATTCGCTCAATTCGGCGAGCCGAACGAAAACTTTTCCGCTCCGAACGCGAATCGTGTGGTTGATGCCGATATACGGGTAGAATCGAACTTCAATTTCGGGAATCGAACGGTTCGCATCCAAAATTTGAAATGCTTCCGCGTAGAATTTTTTGATGAGTTCGAGTTCCGGCATTAAAAAATGTTTATCAGAATTTAACCGATATTTCTTGACAGTTTGTTCGAGAAAATGCTATCTAATTTAATAGTTAAAGCATATCGCGCTTCGCGGTGTGCATCAAACCTCTGCGAAAAAAGCACGGAAAAAGATGTCAGCCCAAAATTCAACCAGAACGACAGAAAAAAATCTGCAAGCTCCAGACTTTCGCGGGCAGGTGATTTTGTCTGCTATCATCAACGAGCATCTGGTTACGGGCGAACCAATCGGTTCAAAGGTGATTGCGGAAAAATTCGCTAACGCTTCGGGTTTGAGTTCGGCGACGATTCGCAACGTGATGGGCGAATTGGAAGATTTCGGACTTGTCGAACAGCCGCACACTTCCGCCGGACGAATTCCGACCGATAAAGGTTATCGTTTTTTCGTTGATAATCTACTCGGCGTTTTAAGTCTCTCAGACGAAGATTTGCGGCTGATCAACGGCGAATTCGGAATCAAAGAATTGGATTTTCACGAAACGCCTGACCGCTTGATGGAGAAAACTTCACAGCTTCTTTCGGTTCTGTCAAATAATGTCGGTATTGTTGTTTCGCCGAGTTTGGCAAAAGACAAATTGCAGCACATCGGGTTTGTTAATTTGAGCGACAAACGAATTTTAGTGGTTCTGGTTTCCGCGCCGAATATCGTCCACAACAAAATTATTCGGCTCAAAGAAACATTTTCAAATGAAGAACTCGACCGAACGGCGCGCTATCTAAACCAGGAATTCACGGGCAAAAGTTTGGCGGAAATTCGCGCCGAAATTTTGAAATTGATGCACGAAGAAACCGCGCTTTTTGATAAATTGCTGCAAACGGCGATGATTCTCTGCTCGCAGAGCATCGAAAGCGAAGATGCGACGCAAGACGAAATTTATGTTGACGGCGCGTCGAACATTTTGAACAAACGTGATTTTGCCGATATGGAACGCGCTCGCGGTCTGATACGGACGATTGAAGAAAAATCGCGGCTCGTGCAAATCCTGACCGAATGTATAAAACGCGACGCTTCCGTTCAAGGCAGCGTGCAGGTCGTTATCGGCAGTGAAAATTCCTCTGAATCTCTGCAAAACTGCACTTTGATAACCGCGCCTTACCGCATCGGCAGCGGAGATGCGGTCGGAACTCTAAGCGTTCTCGGTCCGACCCGAATCGAATACGGAAGAATGATTTCGATTGTCAGTTACGTCGCCAAAATCCTCGAAAAGCTAGTCAAACAGGAAAACTCAAGTCTTTAAGTCAGAACTTTAAATTCAGGTCCAGATAAAATCCGTAAAATGAAGCACGGCAAAAATCCACCACCGACAGAAGAAATTTCGGAAGAAATTCAAGATAAAAATACGCTCTCGATTGATGAGTTTTTCAAACAACTCGAAGCTAAAGAGAAGGATTTGGATATTTCGTCAGAAATGGTGATTGAAATTGACGAAGCCGATTTTAATCAGGAAGACATACCCGAATTTTTGCGAACCGAATCTTTACGCGACAGCAAAAAAATCAACCAGTTTGAATTTCTTGCCGATAACAGAACGGACGGAAATACGTTTTCCGCGCTCGAAGAACAAATTTCAACTCTGCAAAAGCAAGTTTCAAAATTGGAAACCGAACGCATCGAATTTGTTGAAATTTCGCGCCGTCGTCAAAATGATTTTGAAGCCTACAAAAAACGAACCGAGCGCGAGCGAAACGAAACGTATCTTGGTCAGGTAAGCAATTTAGTGACGCAAATGCTGCCCGTGCTTGATAATTTTAATCGGGCTTTGGAGTCTGCTTCAAATTTAACGGACGAAAAAGCGGCGGATTCACAGCATTTTTTCAACGGAATCGTTCTTGTCAATCAACAGCTAAACGAAGTTTTATCAGATATGGGCGATTACGTCAGTAGGCGAAATTTTTAATCCGCATTTTCACGAAGCGGTGGCAACCGAAGAGACGAATGAAATTCCGCCGCACACGGTAACTGCGGAGCTTCTTCGCGGTTATCGAATCGGCGAACGGGTGGTTCGTCCTTCAATGGTAAAAGTTTCTACGCAAGTGATAAATGATAAGTAAAAATCATTAGTTATCACATATCAGCTATCAGGTATCACTTAACAAATTTATGAGCAAAGTTATCGGAATAGATTTAGGCACGACTAACTGCTGCGTTTCGGTTTTAGAAGGCGGCGCGGTTCAGATTATTTCCAACAAAGAAGGCGGCAGAACTACGCCGTCGGTTGTCGGATTTACGGAAAAGGACGAGCGGCTCGTCGGGCAAATCGCCAAACGTCAAGCCGTAACGAACCCGAAAAATACGCTCTATGCCGTCAAACGGCTCATCGGGCGCAAATTCGATTCGCCGGAAGTCGAAAAAATGCGCGAAACCGTGCCTTTTGAAATTGTCGAAGCGCCGAACGGCGACGCGCATATTCACGTTTTAGAGCGCACATACAGTCCGCCGGAAATTTCGGCAATCGTGCTTCAGCGTCTGAAAATGGCGGCGGAAGAATTTTTGGGCGATAAAGTTACCGAAGCGATTATCACCGTTCCGGCATATTTTGATGACGCGCAAAGACAGGCGACGCGCGACGCCGGAAAAATCGCCGGTCTCGAAGTCGAGCGTATTATTAACGAGCCGACGGCGGCGGCGCTTGCTTACGGTTTCGGAAAAAACAAAAGCGAAAAGGTTGTCGTCTATGACCTCGGCGGCGGAACGTTCGACGTTTCGATTCTGGAAATCAACGAAGGCGTTTTTGAAGTTCTTTCAACTTCGGGCAACACTTTTTTGGGCGGCGAAGATTTTGACCAGCGCGTTATCAACTGGTTAGTCGAAGGCTTTAAGACTGAAAACGGCATAAATTTGAAAGAAGACCGGCTCGCGCTCCAGCGTCTTAAAGAAGCGGCGGAACGCGCCAAATGCGAATTGTCGAGCGTTCTGGAAACGACGATTAATCTGCCGTTTATCGCGGCTGACGTTTCGGGTCCGAAACACATAAACAAAGTTTTAACGCGCGCAAAATTTGAAGAACTCGTAATGGATTTGGTCGAATCTTCGGTCGAACCGTGTCAAAAAGCCTTGTGGGACGCGAAACTTCAGCCGACGGATATTGATAAAATAATTCTCGTCGGCGGACAGACGCGCTCGCCGATTATCTCGCGCACCGTGACGGAAGTTTTCGGCAAAGAACCGTCGGCGGAAATTAACCCGGACGAAGTTGTCGCAATGGGTGCGGCGATTCAGGGCGGCGTGCTGACAGGCGACGTGAAAGATATTGTTTTGTTAGACGTTTTGCCTTTGAGTTTGGGACTCGAAACGCGCGGCGGTTTGTTCGTCAAACTCATCTCGCGCAATTCGACGATTCCACTCAAAAATATGATGACTTTTACGACGGTTGTGGACAATCAGCAATCGGTGGAAATTCATATTCTGCAAGGCGAACGCGAAATTTCCGCCGCGAATCGCAGTCTGGGCAAATTTGAACTCGTCGGTATTCCGCCGTCGCCGCGAGGCGTTCCGCAAATTGACGTTTCTTTTGATATTGATGCCAACGGAATCGTCAACGTTTCGGCGCAGGACAAAATGACCGGACTCGAACAGGCAATGCAGATTACGCCTTCATCGGGACTCGCGCCCGACGAAATCGAGCTTTTGATTATGGAAGCGGAAACATCTGTCGAAAAAGACCGCGAAGAAAAAGAATTGATTTTACATCGCAACCGGCTTGATTCGCTTATTAAAAACACCAGGCGGGCATTGATGGAATTCGGAAAATCCGTCCCGATTGACGAGCAGCGGGCAATTAACGAAATCCTAAACGAAGCGGACGAATCGGATTGGGAAGACCGCGACGAGGTTCACCAGCAATTAACAAAGGTCGAAGCGGTTGCCAATCAGCTTACCGAAGCGTTAATGGCGGCAGTTTAACTCTCCGCGCTTGAGAAAAACCGTCGGTTGTCGCAAAATTAAAGTAACGTCAGTTCAAAGAATTGGGCTGGCGTTATTTTAATTTCGGATTTTGGTTTGATTGGTTAGGAATCTGAAATCCGGGATTTGGAATCTGGAATTATGAGTAAAAGAGATTATTACGAAATTTTAAGCGTCAGTAAAACCGCGAGCGAAACGGAGATAAAAGCCGCTTACCGCAAATTGGCGATCAAACATCACCCGGATAAAAACCCGGACGACCACACGGCGGAAGAAAAATTCAAGGAAGCGGCGGAAGCCTATTCGGTTTTGTCGGACGCGCAGAAACGCGCGGCTTATGACCGTTTTGGACATCAAGGCGTCAGCGCGGGCGCGGGCAGCGCGGGTTTTAACGCCGGATTTTCCAACATCGAAGACATTTTCGATCTTTTCGGTTTCGGCGATATGTTCGGCGGCGGTCAGCGCGGCGGCGGAAGTTCAAAACGCGCGGCGCAGCGCGGCGCGGATTTGCGTTATGATTTGGAAATTACGCTCGAAGACGCCGCGCACGGCAAAGAAGAAAAATTACAAATTCCGCGTCTCGAAAAATGCGACGCCTGCGACGGCAAAGGCGCGGAGAAGGGAACTTCGGTCGAAACCTGTTCGACTTGCAGCGGCAGCGGTCAGACGCGCTATCAGCAAGGATTTTTCTCCGTAATGCGAACTTGCCCGACGTGCGGGGGCAAAGGTCAAATCATCAAAAATCCTTGTAAAAAATGTCACGGCGCGGGTCGCGTCGAAAAGGAAAAGACGCTTGAGATAAAAATTCCGTCGGGCGTCGAAACCGGCTCGCGTCTGCGTGTTACGGGCGAAGGCGAAGGCGGAGCGCGCGGCGGCGGTTCAGGCGATTTGTTCGTCGTCATTCATGTTAAAGAACACGAATTATTTGAACGACAGGGCGCGAATCTCTATTCAGCCGTTCCCGTAACTTTCGCGCAAGCCGCGCTCGGCGCGGAAATAAAAGTCAAAACTCTGGACGGCGAAGAAAACTTAAAGATTCCGGCAGGAACACAGACGGGAACGGTTTTTCGTCTGAAAAGTCATGGAATGCCGAGCTTAAACGGGCGCGGCAAAGGCGATTTATTCGTCGCCGCATCCTTGATTACGCCGAAAACTCTAACCAAAGAGCAGCGCAAAATTTTAGAACAACTCGCCGAAATCGAAGACTCAGATTTTCAGGACGAAAGTTTTATGGACAAAGTAAGAAATATGTTTGGCTAATGGCGGCGTTGACGTGGGCGGGAACAGGCTACACGCAAGCCGAAAGTAAAGAGACAACGTGATAAGAAAGTCGCTGTTCCCGCCTCACGTCCAATAACCTGTTCGGCACGGCGTTATTGTCCAAGACGCTGGAAACTTCTGTCACGCTCCGCAATATGTTCTAATGTTGCGCCAACAACTCCGTAACCGTTGACAATCGGCGAGCCGGAAACAAACTCTGGAAACTCGCCTGCGGGTTCATCCGCGCCAAGTTGTATGTCGCAATGCGACAAGTTGTCGGTAAAGTTGAACGTGCCGACGACGCGAGTGTAAATGATAACCAGCAAGCCGTCGTAAATGTGTTCGGATTGCTCGACGCACCCGACAAAGCCGCGCAACTCGCCGCGAAAGTCAAAGAACCGTTCGACGCGACAATGAAACGGAAAGGGAACGCCGTTGAATTGCGCCGGAACAGGAATTTCGGGAGCGTCAAGGCGCGACCAACCCCAACCGTATTCGGGTTTGAAAACAACGAGTTTGCCAAGATAAGTTTTGCAAGTTTCTTCAAGTCCCATAATTACGAGTCGTTGTTTTCCACCCGAAAGTGCCGAACGATTGAGATGACGCGGGCGGAAACCGCCACCACACAAGCTAAAGTTTAACGGACACCTTCGATAACAAAGTCGCTGTTTCCGCCTCGCGTCCATTGATTTGTTGGACGGCGCGTTATCCACCGATACCTTTCTTTTCTTTAGCATACCAATCCAGAATTTGTTTTTGCACTTTCGGCGTTTGATACTGAAACAGCGTGCCAATTTTAGAAAAGTCTATAACTTCTTCCACGCATATTAGCTGGAACTCGCTCTCCCAACCGTTTTCGTGTCCGTAGAAGCCGCCAGACTTGAAAACGCCCATTGCAATAAGCCCGAATGTCCCGCCGTTTTTTCGGTTAAGTAACTTCAAATCCGCAGGTGCGCTGCACTTTTCTACGGCTGAATAAAACGGTGAATAAGAAATCCAAGATGAACCGTTTCCTGTTGGGTCGTATAAATCGGAGTTTTCAAAAGCGATTCGATACACGCCAAAAAGACGTATAAATTTTCCGTCAAAACACTGTGGCAAATTTTTAACATCTGTTGCGCTGACGGTCGGAGCTTCGCCACCAAGCGCAAGAAAGCGCAATTCTTTGCAAGGGTCTTTCTGATTTTGTTGTGTAGTTTGCGCTCGGGCTGAAAATATGCCGATTAGCATAAGGCAAAATACAACAAAAATGTTTCTGAGTTTAAGCATTTGCGTTTTCAAGTTTAAGTAGAAATCTTGTCTGTTTCAACAAGAAGCCGTCCAACTTTGTATTCTACCGAATTACAAGCTACTTATACCGAATTTTTATACTCTTCAAAATAGAAGAGAGTCAACAAAAATGGGTGTTTTAGTTCGTTTCAAGCAGTTTAGAAAAATTCGGCATAAATTATTATGCCGAATTTTTCCGCGCTATGAATTTTGCAATTTCGCTTTGACGGTTTCGCTGACGGTTTTGCCGTCGGCGTTTTTTCCGGCGAGTTTGGCTTGGGCGGCTTTCATTACCGCGCCCATTTCTTTTATCGAAGTCGCGCCGGTTTCTGAAATCGCTTGGGCGACGGCTTGCTCGATTTCTTCGCGGGAAGCGGCTTGCGGCAAATAATCCTGCAACATAAGAAGTTCGGATTTTTCCTTTTCGGCGAGTTCGTCGCGTCCGGCTTTTTCAAATTGTTCAATCGAATCTTTGCGCTGGTTGACGAGTCTCTGCAAAACTTTCGCGCTTTCCTCGTCGGTTAATTCGTAATCGGCGCTTTTCTTGTTCGCGTCGTTCATCAGAGCGGCTTTCGCCATTCGCAAAACCGACAGACGATTTGCGTCTTTAGCTTTCATCGCGGCGGTTATATCGGCAGTAATTTTATCTTTCAAACTCATAATTTTATTTATCATTGAACATTTATCATTGAACATTTATCATCTAGCAAACAATAAATGATAAATGATAAATGATAAATGATAAATGTTAAGTGGCGTTTTGGAATTATAGCCGGGATTATTGTCGCGCTGTTCGGGTTTTATCCGCAACTCGCGCTCTGGAGTGAGCGCGGCGCGGAATGGAACGGAACTTTCGCTTCAAACGATTTGGACGAAACGGCTTATGCCGCTTATTTGCAGGCTTTGATTGACGGCAGACCGAGAAAAAACGATCCGTATTCGGGGCGCGACGAAACAATTGAAACTCCGCAAGCCGAATCAATTTTCTCTATTCAATTTCTTCCGCCTTTGGCAATTTCAATTCCGGCGCGTCTTTTCGGGTTGGACGCTTCAAATACTTTTATTTTGCTTTCGATTGCCGCGAGTTTTTCGACGGCTTTAAGTTTATTCTGGTTGCTCGCGCAAGTTACCGGAGACAATAGGTTTGCGTTCGTCGGCACTTTGCTTATTTTATTCGGCGGCGCGCTTGCTTCGGGCAACGGCGTGATCAAAGAGTTTTTCGGACACGGCGCGGCGTATCCGTTTTTTCCGTTTCTACGCCGCTATATTCCGGCAGCAGCGTTTCCGTTTTTCTTTTCGATGTTCGGTTTTGTTTGGTTGAGTTTAAAAAGCCAAAAGAAATCAACCAAATACGTTTCAGCCGTTTCAGCCGGATTGTGTTTTGCCTGTTTGGTTTTTTCGTATTTTTATTTATGGACGACAGCCGCCGCATTTCTTTTTGCGCTGACTTTTTTATGGCTTGTTTTGCGACCGGAAAATTGGAAAAACAATTTGCGCTTTTTGATTTTAATTGATGTCGTTTCTTTTGTCGCGCTCGTTCCTTACGCTTATTTGCTCGCGCGGCGCGCGCCCGGAACAGATTCGATTCAGCTTCTTGTTTTAACTCACGCGCCTGATTTATTGCGTTTTCCGGCAATTGTCTGTTACGTCGCGCTTGTTTTAACCGCTCTTGCGGTTTGGCGCGGATTTGCCGAAATAAAAGAGGAAACGACGATTTTTCTGGCGGCGTTCGCGGCTGTTCCTTTTCTTGTTTTCAATCAGCAGATCGTTTCGGGACGTTCTTTGCAGCCGTTTCATTACGAGTATTATGTGGTTAATTACATCACGGCTCTGACTGTCGCGCTGGTGATTTTCCTTTTTCTAAAACAGATTCGCGCCGCTAAGAATTACACGGCTATTTTGCTTGTTTTGAGTTTTGCCGCCGTCGTTTGGGGTTACGTCGAAGTTAAATACACGACGCAGGTTTTAATGTTTTGGAACATTGAGCGTGAAGAAGCACTGCCCGTAACGAAAAGACTTGCCGAACTCGCGGGAGAAAATCGAGCCGCCGCAAAAAATTCGGTTACGTTAAATCTCGATTATACGCAAGCTGACAATCAACCTGTTTTCGCGCCGCAAGCGGTTCTCTGGGCGCGCCATCAGCACGTTTTCGCGGGCGTCGGCTGGGAAGAAAATAAAGAACGTTTTTATCAAATGAATTATTACGCCGACCGCGATGCCGATTGGCTCAGAGGCGATTTCA
The DNA here is from genome assembly GCA_964237245.1 of uncultured Pyrinomonadaceae bacterium. GTDB lineage: Bacteria > Acidobacteriota > Blastocatellia > Pyrinomonadales > Pyrinomonadaceae. The sequence goes on along the minus strand of CAXSHW010000083.1, from coordinate 6,274 downwards.
AACGCGGCGATATCGAAGCGTATATGGCGCTTTTCGGCTGGGACAGATTCAATGCTACGCTTTCAGTCAATTCTCATCCGCTGACCGCCGCCGAAATTGAAGCCGAAGCCGACAGATACGCGGATTATTACAAAAATTTCAGTTTTGAGCAGGCGACGCATCCGACTCTTTCTTTTGTCATCGCGCCGGATTCCGCTTCGTCTGATTTTTCTAATCTGCGGCGCTGGTATGAAATTGATCAAGGCGAAGATTACGGCAAATACACGCTTTACAGAGTAAAGCTGAAACCGCGAAATTTTTAAAAATATCAGTTTCAGAGACAAAAAAAAGACCGCCGAAAAAAAGGCGGTC
>CAXSHW010000083.1:0-5913 GCA_964237245.1 uncultured Pyrinomonadaceae bacterium | reverse complement strand
CTAAGTATTGCGTAATTTATAAAAACGATTTATGCAGCCAAAAGGTCATTTGACGTTTCGGCGAAAACTCTTCTGCCATTTAAGGCATCGTCAATTATCTCTCTGACGGCTGAAGCATCAGGATTGACATCCATCCGAGCGCAGGCTCGTAAATGTCTGATAATTCCTTCAGTCGCAATTTCTGCCGTAGCTCCGCTCAATTTAGCAAAGCGGCGGGCTTGAATATGGTCAATCTGCAAGATTCTGTCTTGCAGACTCATCTGTTTTGCTGCTGCCAATTTTTTATTCTCCTTCGATTGAAATTCCCCTTGTTCTTGTGAAATTTGTCGCAAAAGACCGCGAATCTCACGGGAAAAGTTTTCAAAATTTAAACTTTTCTAAATATCCTAGCTGAAATTAACAACCAAGCATTTGCCGAATTGATAAAATCGTTGGTAGTTCTTCAACTATTATGAGAAAAATTTTAACAAAGAATTTACTTTTTGTCACCATTTTTTTTCGCCTTTGTGACTTTTTTCTCAAATTAACCGCGCGCAGAAGAAAAAAAACCGTCGAATCCGAAAGATTCGACGGTCAAAAAAAGGTAAAAAGCGATTGGCTTATTTTCCGCCGACGGCATCTTTCATAGCTTTGCCGAGACGGAATTTAACAGTTGTTTTTGCCGGAATTTTAATCGGTTTGCCGGTTGCCGGATTGCGTCCTTCACGCGCCTTGCGAGTCGCTTTGACTAATTTCCCGAAACCCGGAAGCGTGAATTCTCCGTTCTTTTTGACTTCGCTGGTGGCGAGAGCCGCTAAAGTATTAAAGAATTCCTTCGCGTCAGATTTTTTCATACCGGATTTTTCAGCCAACTGGTTGATAATTTCCGTTTGCGTCATACGTTTGCTGGTTGTTGCTGCTGCCATAATTATAAATTTCCTCCAAAGTTATTTTGTCAATGTAAATTACTACCTTTATACGAACCTGATTTGCTCACCGAACGGTAGATACCGTATGCGATAATGAGTTTTGCGATTCAAAAAAAATTGGTCGGGGCGAGATGATTCGAACATCCGACCTCTCGGTCCCAAACCGAGCGCACTACCAGGCTGTGCTACGCCCCGCGAGTTTCTCGCGTTTCATTTAAGAAACACTCTCAAGTGCCGAATTTTACAGGCGAATAATCTGTCGGTCAAGTGAAGCCGCGTAAAAATCGCGTAAAAATCGAATAATCTTCCGCGCCGCCTGCGCCCGATGACTTATTTTCTGCTTCGTTTCATCGGGAAGCTCGCCGAAAGTTGGCTTGAAATCGTCGGGAATAAAAATCGGGTCGTAGCCGAAACCGTTTGTTCCGCTTGGTTTTAGAGCGATTTTCCCATTACATACGCCTTCGGCTGAAAACTTTATCTCTCCTGCTTCGTTCGAGATTGCCATTGCGCAAACGAATCTTGCGCGCCGCTTTTCGTCGCGCGTTTCATTTAATTCATCTAAAAGTTTTGCGATTCTTTCGCTGTCTGTCGCATTCAAACCTGCGTATCGAGCGGAAAAAACGCCGGGCGCGCCGCCCAAAGCCTCGACTTCCAAACCCGAATCATCGGCTAGACTATAAAATCCGGTCTGTAAAGCGTAAGACTGCGCTTTGATCGCGGCGTTTTCGGCAAAAGTCGCGCCGGTTTCTTCCGCTTCTGTGATATTTGGAAAATCATTTAAACCTTTTAATCGCAAAGGCAAATCTGTGAGCAGTTCTTTTAATTCTTTGATTTTTCCGGCATTTTTAGTGGCGACAACAATTTCAAGCATAAATTTTATCTTAACTCAAAATTGTAGATTGCCGCTCTATTAAACTGCGGAAAAACCGGATTGAAAACTTGAAAAGTTTCGACCGGCGCGTCATTATAATTTGACATCTCGGTCTTAAAAGATAATTTGACAAATACTTTAAGGGAAAATTTTATGAATGAAAATGAAGCCGCGAAAGCGGAAAAAAACGATAGCGCGGAAAGTTTAGACGTTTTGAGAAAATTAAAAACGAACGTTTTCGATTCGTCCGACGAGCAGTTAGCGCTTGCTCTTGGCAGACCGGTCGAGGAAATAAAATCTTGGATTGGCGGTGAAGCGATTGACGAAGACGCGCAGGAAAAAATTCACGCTCTGGCACAGCAAAGAACCGGCGAATAAGCAAACATTTGTTTTTCAGATAAAAATCCCGACGCGCTTTATTTGGCGCAGCGGGATTTTTATCTTTGGAAACACTTTTATCTTCGATTTTTCAGAAAAATAAATTAAAATCCGGCGTATCAAAAATGGCTTCAAAAATTTATTGAGGAAACAAAATGCTGAAAAAATTTAACCTTTTATTTTTAATTGTCACCGTTTTCTTGTTGTGCAGCACGGTTTTCGCGGCTGACGCGACTCGTTTCAAAATCAAAATTGATTCTTCGCTCGCGCCGTCAAACCGGATGATTTCGGGCAGACTTTTGATTTTTATGACGGAAAGCGTGAAGCCGACGGAGATGATCGAGCCGGATTTTATGAATCCGAACGCCGTTTACGTTTCGGGAACGGAAGTTCACGATTTGCAAGCCGGAAAAATAATCGAAATTAACGCCGACGAACTCGCGTTTCCGCAAAAGTTTTCCGACGCGCCGAAAGGCGAATATCAAGTAATGGCTTTGCTCGACCAAAATCATTCCTACACTTACGACGGCGCGGGCGCGGGCGATTTTTACAGCGAAGTTGTGAAAAAGAAAATGCCGGACGACGAAACCGTTTTGACGCTTTCCAAAATTGTTCCCGAAATGAAAATGAATCCGGTCAAAAATATGCAAGTCGTCGAATTTGAAAGTCCGATGCTGTCGGCGTTTTGGGGCAGACCGATAAAAATGCAGGCGAACGTTTTGCTGCCGCCGAGCTACGACAAATCGAAAACTCAAAAATATCCGACTGTTTACAACGTTCACGGCTACGGCGGAAATCACTTGAAAGTCGGCGGCGCGGCGAATGTTTTCAAGGAAATGGAAGACGGCAAACGACCGGAAATGATTAACGTTTATCTAAACGCGAATAACTCTTTCGGACATCACGTTTTCGCCGATTCGGTCAACAATGGACCGTGGGGAACGGCTTTGACGAAAGAATTTATTCCGTATCTCGAAAAGAAATTTCGGATGGACGCGAAACCTTCGGGCAGATTCCTAACCGGACACTCAAGCGGCGGCTGGTCAACGCTCTGGGTGATGATTACGCATCCCGATTTTTTCGGCGGAACGTGGTCAACGTCGCCCGACCCGGTTGATTTTCACAATTTCACCGGACCCGATTTGACGAGAAATCCGCCGCAAAACGCTTACACGGACGCAGACGGCAAAGATTACAATCTCGTCCGCGACAAAGACAAAGAAATAATGTCGCTCAGACAATACGCCCGACAGGAAAGAGTTTTGGGCTATTACGGCGGGCAGTTCGGTTCGTTCAACGCCGTCTTTTCGCCGAAAGGCGCGGACGGACAACCGATGCCGCTGTTCAATACGGAAACCGGACGCATTGATCCATTTGTGGCAAAGGCTTGGGAAAAATACGACATCGCCCGCTATTTGCGCGACAACTGGACGACGCTCGCGCCGAAACTAAAAGGCAAAATCCACATCATCGTCGGCACGGCGGACACTTTTCATTTGGACGAAGCCGTCCGCCTGCTCGACGCGGAACTGAAATCTCTCGGCAGCGACGCGAAAATTGAGTATCTCGAAGGCAAAACTCATTTCGACCTCTACCAAAACGGCTTGAGCGACAAAATCGCCAACGAAATGTATGCCGTCGCGCGTCCAAAAGCTCGCGCCGCTAAAAAATAATTCGCTGTAAGTTGGTAAAAGAAAAAGCCGTCAAATTTGACAGCTTTTTCGCTAGCTAAAATAATCTTCCATAAATCTTTGCACATCCTGATAATCATATCTTCAACTTCTTAAAATTTTTCCAGCAAAAATAGGTATTCAATATATTTTCCGTCGCTATTTATCTAGTCATTTGTCCAACGCATTCCGCCCATTACATTTTTTTTGTAATCAATTTCGATTGCTTTGAGAATTTTGCCTGAACCGTTGAGAATTGTATAAAGTTCCTCTTTGGTTGCCCTTCCTCCCGAACTGTATGAGAGCAAAATATAGCGCGATTTTGTTTCTCGAATCAGTTTTTTGATAGCTTGCATAGCGATAAATTTATCATTTTTGTCTTTGCGGAATTCTTCAAAAATGGAAGCAGAAATTGTATCTCGCGTGTCTTCGCGTCTATTCACTTTGCCAAATAGTTTTGGCTTATCATTTTCAATAACCGATGTCCAAATATGATAATAAGCTGAATAACGAACACGGCTCGGCGGCATTTTGTCATTATTCGAGCCGTAAGGCGGATCAAAATATGCCAAATCGAATTCATGTTTTGAAATTGTATCGAAAATATCGCTTTTGATAACTTTGTTTGCACCTTTGTTTATAAATAAATCGGGCAATTTCAGTGTTAAATCTTTATGTGAACGCGGCGACCAATCAGCAAGATATGAAACGTAATGCCCCAATGTGCTGTCAACCGAATCCAACGCGAAAATTAGACTCGTCAAAGCAACCGATTTTTCGATTTCATCCAAATTAAGTTTGTCAATTTCATCCCGAATTGCATCAAGTTTGCGGGTGTTTTTAGCTTGAAAAGGTTTCTTTCCCGTATTTTTTTCATCGCCGCCGTAATGCTCGGTGAACCAACCATCGTAACCTTCAAGCGAATTGAGATGCTTGATAATTTCGCTGTAATGTTCGGGATTTCGTTTGTTTAATAAAAAGCACTTTGCAAAAGTCTGCGACCAAACGGAAATATCCGACGAAGTTGTATTAAAGCCGAGCTTTGCAAATGCTTGACTAACTCGCGTTGAACCGCTAAATCCATCCAGAATGTTTCTTACATTTAATTCTGCCACGACATCAATAATATACGGCAAGATTTTTAACTTTGAACCTGCATATTTAATACCTTGTGTTTGTGGAACAGGTAAACTTTTTCGACCAAATAAGTCTATTTGCGGTTGTGGAATCATTTTATCGTTTTCAATCTGTCAATATCTCTTTGCAAAATAATGTTTGCTTCGTTATGTCCTTGTTCCGTGCTGTTTAGAGCTAAACTGAACAATCTTACCAAAGCAAGATTATGCGAATAATTAATCCAACCGTTCGTCAGACTGTCAAAATAATTCACGGCATTTTTAGTATGCGTCCAAAGTCCCCGTTGAAGTGCATTTGCTGAAGCTCCGCCGTATCTAACCTCACAAATATAGTTATTGTCCTTATCTAAAAAAAGAAAAATCGGGTGCATTCTGGATTTGCCTTTGGATTTGTTATTAAAACTTTCTGCTTTGCCTATGTATATTATTCTTGCAGTTTGATTTGCCGCTTTTTCGTGGTCAAAAATCATAATGTTACATTGTTTCTTTTTCTCATTATAGATGAGCGGCATAACATTATATATTTACAAAATCTGAAAACGCATTTGAAGCAAAAATATTTTTGATGGTTGAATTGTCGGTAATATCTATGCCTTGTGTTTCAAGATAAGGAAACATTTTTTGGCTGCTGTCTGTCGAAAGCTGTAATGGTCCATCTCCGTATGCTTTTAAGCTTACCGGAAAAGATGCACCTGTAAGTTCATTGATGATAATAATATCCTCTTCGCGTTCCTTAGCCCGAAACAAATCCTTTCCGACGTGAACACTCTTAAAGTCATACATAAATTGATTGATAAATTCGGCAATACCAATCTCAGCTAAATCACCATGAGTTTTGTTACCGATTAATCTCATTGTAAAAATGTTTGAAAGCATATTTACAACTAAATGATGTTGTTTGCTAACGAGAAGTTTAAATCTATTAGGACTTTCTCAAATTAGCTAAAAGC
>CAXSHW010000082.1:13187-18042 GCA_964237245.1 uncultured Pyrinomonadaceae bacterium | reverse complement strand
CGCCGCTGATTTCGACTTTTCACTCGCTTTGCGTCCGCATTTTGCGCCAGGACATTGATCATCTCGATGAAGACTACACGAAATCTTTTACGATTTACGATACGAGCGATTCGCAAAAAGTCATTAAAGCCTGCGTCAAAGAAATCGGAATGGACGAAAAACAGCTTTCCTCGCGGCTCGTCCAATCGGCGATCAGCCGTTCAAAAAACAGCGGCGAAGATTACGAAATGTTTGCCTCGAAAGTCGAATACACCGACGAAAAACGCGCGGCGATTGCCAGAGTTTTCAAAATGTATGAAGAACGTCTGAACAACGCCAACGCGCTCGATTTTGACGATTTGATGATTAAAACCGTCAAACTTTTGAGAATTTCGTCCGAAGTGCGCGATAAATACAACAACAAATTCAAATATATACTGGTTGACGAATATCAGGACACGAATCCGCTGCAATTCGCGCTGCTCAATTATCTGACCGAAAAACAAAAAAACATCTGCGTCGTCGGCGATGACGCGCAGAGTATTTACGGTTTTCGCCAAGCCGACATTCGCAATATTTTAGAATTTGAACAGCATTTTCCCGACGCGAAAGTGATTATGCTCGAACAAAATTATCGTTCGACGCAGACGATTCTCGACGTTGCCGACGCGATTATCAAAAATAATCAAAATCGCAAAGACAAGAAACTCTGGACAAATAACACCGGCGGCGAAAAGATTTTTTATTATCAGGCGACGGATTCGGACGGCGAAGCGCGTTTCGTCGCTCTGAAAATTGACGAACATCAGCGGCGCAATCCGGGCGAAAAAGTCGCCATACTTTATCGCACCAACGCTCAATCGCGCGTGTTTGAAGACGCTCTGCGGCGTCTGCGAATCGAATACAACATCGTCGGCGGCTTTTCGTTTTACGAACGCTCGGAAGTCAAAGACGTGATTTCCTATCTGAAACTGACGCTCAATCCGTTTGACGACATCGCGCTTTTGCGCGTGATAAATACGCCGACGCGCGGTTTGGGCAAAACTTCGCTCGACGAACTCGCGTTTCGCGCCAAAGATTTTGGCGTTTCGATGTGGGAAGCGCTGGCGATTATCACCGACGACAAATACGATCAGCCGCGAAATCTCACGCCGCGCGCTATGGAAGCGCTGAAAAGTTTCCGCAAATTAATCGAAAATTTAACTCTCAAAGTCGGCGAAGCGGCGCAGACCGACAAACCCGTCACCGATGTCGTGATCGCGGCGATTGAAGACACCGGATACGCCAAAATGCTGCGCGAGGAAAACACCGACGAATCGGCAACCAGACTCGAAAATCTGGAAGAACTCGTCAACGCGGCGGTTGATTACGACAAGCAGGAAACCGACGGTTTGCGTGATTTTATAGATCATTCGGCGCTGTCGTCGGACACCGATAAATTCGACCGCAACGCCCGCGTAACGATGATGACGGTTCACGCCGCGAAAGGTTTGGAATTTCCCGTCGTTTTTCTCGTCGGTCTCGAAGACGGAATTTTCCCGCATTCGCGTTCGCTGAACGACCAGAACGAACTCGAAGAAGAACGCCGTCTCGCCTACGTCGCTATCACGCGCGCCGAAAAAGTTTTGTATATCACACATTCGATGCGCCGCCGAGTTTACGGCGAAGAAATGGCGGCTGAACCGTCGCAGTTTTTAAACGAAATGCCGCTCGATTTGATACAGGATTTGTCGCGCGGCTCGTCGTGGCTTTCCTACGCCAGAAATTCTTCGGTCAAGGAAAACAAACGCACCGCGCAGATTTTGAAAGGCGAAATCGAAACCGAAAAACCACGCGCCGCTTACGCCGGAAAAACCTACGACAGCGCCGACGCGATTGCCGAATTTTTCAAAATGAAAAAAGGCAACGGAGAATCGGCGACCAGTTTTCAGGAAAAGCCAAAACCGGTTTCAGGTTTCGACAAACTAAAAGCCGCCGGTTCGTCCCCGTCGCAAATAGAAAATCGCCGCGCCCAAAACGACGCGCTCGGCTTCGTTCCCGGCTCGCACGTCCGCCACGCCAAATACGGCAAAGGCTTGGTTTTACGGCGCGAAGGAACCGGCGACAACACAAAATTGACAATCAGTTTTCCGGGTTTCGGACAGAAGAAATTAATCGAAAAATTTGCGAATCTGGAAAAAGCATAATTTCACCAATCATTTCGCCGTCTGAGATTGCTGACGTGCGCCGTGTGATGTCTGCCGTGCCACGAATATAATCCGAGCGAATCCGCCAGAGTCCACGCGCCGGTTGCCGGATGATTGAGCGTGCGGGCGAAATCCACGTCCGACATTGATTCGAGCAGAGCCGTCCAGCGTTCGTGAACCGAATCAATTAATTTGAGCGAAACTTCAACCGGCAGTTTATATTCCGCCGTCCGCGCCCACAAATCTTCTTCATACGGGCGAATCGTCGGATTTTCTTCGCTCAGAGTGAGTTTGAACCGAATAAACGAATTCATATGACTGTCGCCGACGTGATGCACGACCTGACGAACCGTCCAGCCGTCGGGACGATACGGCGTGTCGAGTTGTTCATCGGTCAAATTCTCAACCGCTTCGCGCATTTTTTTCGGCAAAGCTGAAACTTCCTCGATTAATTTTCGGCGTTCTTCAGAACTGATTTGTTTGCCTTTTTCGTATTGTCCGATTGGAAATCTCAAATCTTCGCTCATTTTTCTACTCTCCGAAATAATTTTCAAATCTGGTAAATTCCTTCAAAAACGCGAGTTTCACCGTTCCGGTCGGACCGTTGCGCTGTTTTGAAATCAAAATCTCGGCGATTCCGGCGTTTTCTTCGGTCGGTTTGTAATAATCATCGCGGTAAATAAACGCGACGACATCGGCGTCTTGCTCGATACTTCCCGATTCGCGCAAATCGGACATCATCGGGCGCGGCGGATTTCTCGCTTCGGGCGCGCGCGACAACTGCGACAGCGCGACGACCGGCACGTTTAATTCTTTAGCTAAACCTTTGAGTTCTCTGGAAATTTGCGAAACTTCCTGCTGGCGCGATTCGGTGCGCCGCGAACCGGACATCAATTGCAGATAATCTACAACCACCAAATCAATTTTTTTTTGTTCCGCTGCCAATCTTCTTGTTTTCGCGCGCATTTCCATCACGGAAATTCCCGGCGTGTCGTCAATAAATATCTTCGCTTCTGAAAGTGTGCCGATTGATTCGGCAAGTCGCTGCCATTCTTCGCGCGTCAAATATCCGGTGCGAAAACGGTGCGCGTCAACTTTCGCTTCGGAACTGAGCATTCGCATCACAAGCTGTTCCTTCGACATTTCGAGCGAAAAAACAGCGACGACCGCTTTTTCCAAAATCGCCGCGTTTTGCGCCAAAGTCAGACACAGAGCGGTTTTTCCCATCGAAGGACGCGCGGCGATAATGATTAAATCCGTCTTTTGCAAACCTGAAGTCATCTGGTCAATTTCCCGAAAACCCGTAGCAAGTCCGGTCAGCGCGTGCGTTTCGCGTTTGGCGTAATCCTGAATTTTCGCCAGAACCGTCTCGGCAATCGGCTGAACGTGCGCGAAACCTTCGCGCGTGCGTTCGTCGGCAAGTGCGAAAATCATCTGCTCGGCGTGGTCAAGAATTATCGCCGCGTCGTCTTCTTCGGCGAGAGCTTCGCTTGTTACCTGATTGCAGACTTTGATTAAACTTCTGGTTAAAGATTTGTCTTTGACGACTTTCGCATAATCGAAAATGTCGGAAAAATGCGGCAAGCCGTAAGTCAGATTCGTAATCGTCGCCACGCCGCCGATTGAATCAATCGAACCTTCTTTTTTCAATTCTTCGCCGATTAAAATCGGGTCAATGCGCTCGCCGCGTTCAAACAGCGAAAGCATCGCGTTGAAAATCCGGCGATGATTCGGCGAATAAAAATCGTCGGCTTTTAACTGCTCGACGGCTTGCGAGATAAGCGCGTTATCCAACAGAATCGCGCCCAAAATTACGCGTTCGCTGTCCACGTTCGACGGAAGCGGCTTATTCAAAAATTGTTCGCGTTCAAATTCTGCGGTCGGTGTCGCCATTATCAGCATTCGGCGGTCAGCAATTCGCAGTCAATAGATGACTTCGCATTTTGAACGCCGATTTTACTTTTTTAAGATTTTAGAAAAAAAGACTGCAAGTTAAAAGATAAACTCGCAGTCTTAAATCCTACTACAAACGGCGTGAACAAACAAAGATTTTCCAGCGTTTGTATTTTCCGAATTTTGCTAGTTTTCAGTTTCTCCGGCAGCGTTTTCTTCTGTTGAATCAGAATTATTTTCCGCATTTTCAGAAGTTTCGGCGGAGTTTTTTTCTGTTTTCGACTTCGCCGATTTTTCCGCTTTAGCTTCCGCCGTTTCGCCTTCCGCCGTAACCGTTACCGGCACGGGAAGCATAACTTCTCTGTGCAGTTTGACATTAACGGTATAATCGCCGGTTTCTTTAATCGCGTCTTTCAAAACGATTTTTCGGCGGTCAATCTCGTAACCTTTCGCTTTTAAAGCATTAGCGATGTCCATCGAAGTTACCGAACCGAAAAGCGTTCCGCCTTCGCCCGCGCGTCTCTCAAACGAAAGCGAAATATCTTTCATTTGTTCGGCTTGCGCGTCGGCAGTAGATTTTTCCTGCGCGGACTTTCTCAAAAGCGCGGCGCGTTCGCCTTCTATTTGTTTGATGTTTCCCTTTGAAGCCAGTGTCGCAATTCTCTGCGGAAGCAGAAAATTTCGCGCGTAACCGGCTCTCACCTTAACAATTTCACCGCGTCCGCCGAGATTATCAACGTCTTCACGTAAAAGAACACTTGTGTTTGCCATAATTATAAATTTCTCCTTGTTTAATC
>CAXSHW010000082.1:12468-13177 GCA_964237245.1 uncultured Pyrinomonadaceae bacterium | reverse complement strand
TAACGTCTCGGCATCCGCTCGGCAGCTTTCGGGTCGTCGCCCAAATCAATATTATTTACTTCCTCGGTCGCTTCACTTCTATCTTTTCTTTCCATTTTTTTATAAAACTCCTTGGTCTATTGATTTTCCCGGACTTCGCCCTCGGCTGTCGTTGTTTGTCTCGAATCATTCGCGCCCGAAAAACTCTTGCGTTTGTTCTGACGATCTTCACGTTTAGCCCGAATTTTATCCGCCGCTTTACGCTCTTCGTCAACTCTAACAGTCATATAGCGGATAATAGTATCGTTGACGCGCATACGGCGTTCGAGTTCGGCAATTTCCTGTCCCGAACCTTCAATTTCAAATAAAGTGTAATGACCTTCGGTTTTTTTATTGATTGGATAAGCGAGTTTGCGTCGTCCCATCGCTTCGGTTTTGACTATGCTGCCGCCTTCGTCCGCAATCATTTTTTCGATTGATTCGTTCAGTTTTGTAATATCATCGTCCGAAGTTTCCGGCGTTCCGATATACATTACTTCATATGTTCTTTTTATTGCCAATTTATTGTCCTCCTTTTGGCTCGTCTAGCCTCACTCATTCGGAATGAAGCAAGAAGGTTTATTTAATGAAAAATGGATAACTTAAAACGGATAATAATTTTTTAATTGCTCATTATTTTCCATTATTCATTTTCGGCTATCCATTGTGTTTTGCCATTGCTTTTTCGATT
>CAXSHW010000082.1:7230-12458 GCA_964237245.1 uncultured Pyrinomonadaceae bacterium | reverse complement strand
AACAATAACGGAATGAATCGCGTCGGCGCTTTCGTCTAAAACTTTTTCGACTGTTTCCAAATCGTTTTTGGAAAAGTTTTCCAGCACAAAACGCTTTGTGTCGAAAATCGGATGTTCGGGCTGAATGCCGATTCGCAGACGAATAAATTCCTGCGTTTTCAAACATTCGCCGATTGATTTCAAACCGTTGTGTCCGCCTGCCGAACCTCTGGCGCGAAGCCTGATTTTTCCGAGCGGCAAAGCCAAATCATCGGAAATAACAATCAAGTTTTTCGCCGTCCGAGATTCTTTTTTCAATAAACAATTGACCGCTTCCCCGCTCAAATTCATAAAAGTTTGCGGTTTAACGAGTTCAATCGTTCGGTTTTCGATTTCGATGCGTCCGATCAAAGCGCGACATTCTTCACGCCTAATCGTTGAATTCGCCTCACGCGCCATTTTGTCCGCGAGCATAAAGCCGAGATTATGGCGTGTTTTTTCGTAAGTCGTTCCCGGATTTCCCAGACCGACGATTAGCCAATTTTTTTCAGAAGGCAAATTCATCAATGCAACTTAATTTTTGAATTGCCTCGAAGAAAAGCAAAAAATTATTCTTCGCTTCCGGCTTCATCTTCGCCTTTCTGGTCAACCAGTCCCGGCTCTTCGATTTCACTTTCAGGCGTCGGTTCGAGTTCTAATTCTTTAACTACAACCACCGATGCGACAACAGTTTCCGGCAGCTCGTGAACTTCGACGCCTTCATCGAATTTTAAGTCGGAAATGTGAACCGAATCGCCGACTGCGAGATTGGTAACGTCCGCTTCGATAAATTCCGGGATTTTGCTTGGCACGCATAAAACTTTGATTTCACGCAATTGCTGATTTAAGACCGCGCCTTCCTCATTCAAACCTGCCGCTTCGCCCACAATGTGAATCGGAATGGTAACTTCGATTTTTTCGCCTTTCGCCAGACGACGTAAATCAGCGTGAACCAGCCGACCTTTAAGCGGATCAATCTGCCGGTCGTGAAAAATCACGTCGCCCGTGCCTTCGCCGGTCATATCAAGAGTAAAGATTGTGTTTTGTCCGCTATCGGAACGCAAAATCGCCGCTAAATCTTTTAATTCGACAACCGCCGCGACAGCCTCGCCGCCGCCGCCATAAATGCTTACCGGAACTTTTCCGGCGCTGCGAAGTCGCCTTGAATCGTTTTTACCGCGTGATTCTCTTTTTTCCGCTTTTACTACAACTTTGTCTGCCATAATTTTATTTTGTTCAAAGTTTTGAGCCTAATTTAAGGTAGAAATCAAACTTGAAAACCTTGCAATTTTTTCTAAATAAACAATGACGAAACGCTTGTTTCGTCGTGAATGGATTTGATGCCTGATGCCAGAAGTTTCGCCACGCTCAAAACCACGATGCGACCTTCTTCCTGCAAAACTTGTCCTTTTTCACACAATGGAATCGTGTTGGTCACAATAATTTTTTTAAGATGCGACGCGCTCAAATTTTCAATCGCTCTGCCGGAAAAAACGCCGTGCGTAAAACAGGCGTAAATTTCATTCGCGCCGTTTGCGTGAAGCGCGTCGGCGACTTTGCAAATCGTTCCGGCGGTGTCGCACATATCGTCAATTATCAAACAATTTTTACCTTCGACATCGCCGACGATATTCATCACTTCCGCGACATTTGCTCGCTCGCGCCGCTTGTCGCATAAAGCCAAACCCGTATTCAGGCGTTTTGCGTAAGCGCGAGCGCGTTCGGCTCCGCCAGTGTCAGGCGCGACGACAATCATATTTTCAATCGGGTTTTTTTGAAAATACTCGACTATAATCGGCGCTGCGAAAAGATGATCAACCGGAATATCAAAAAACCCTTGAATCTGCGAAGCGTGCAAATCAACCGTTAAAACTCTCTGCGCGCCTGCCGTTGTAATCAGATTCGCCATCAGTTTCGACGCAATCGGAACGCGCGGACGGTCTTTTTTATCCGAACGAGCGTAACCGAAATACGGAATTACAGCCGTTACTCTTTCAGCCGAAGCCCGGCGAAATGCGTCGAGCATAATCAGCAATTCCATCAAATTCCGGTCAGTCGGCGGACAGGTCGGCTGAATAATAAAAACATCCGCGCCGCGGGCGTTTTCTTCAATCTGAAAATTGAATTCGCCGTCGGAAAATCGGTCGGTGCTTGCCTGACCCAAATCACAACTTAAATGACGACAAATTTCTTCCGCCAATTTCGGGTGCGCGTTTCCCGAAAAAACTTTGATATTGCCCGTTACACTCATTTTCCGTGCGAATATAAATAAATGACGAGCAACTTCTGCCTGTTAAGCTGCCCGTCCGTTTGTTGTAAATTGGCTGGGGCGGAAGGATTCGAACCTGCGAATGCCGGATCCAAAACCCGGTGCCTTACCACTTGGCGACGCCCCAATGAAACTAAAAATTCAAAGAATGCAAACTTTTATTCAATTCCTAATTGAGTCTGATACTCGCGCCGCGAAATTGTTCTGACCGAAAAAACGCGCCAACCGGATTCCGATTTTAATTTATTCGCAGCATTTTTCAGCTTTTCTTCAGTATCAAAAACACCGAAAACGCTTGCTCCGCTTCCAGACAATAAGGCGATTATGCTTCCGCACGAGGCAAGTTTTTCCTTGACCAGCTTTATTTCAGACTCTTTTTCAAAAACCGTCGTTTCAAAGTCGTTTATCAGCTCTTTATGGCGCAAATCCAGTGTCTGAGCTTCGCTGCGACAAATTTGAAGAATACTTTTTGAGGCTTTATTTGTCAAGTCTGCGGCATTTATTCGAGCAAATGCTTCGGCTGTCGAGACGACAACATTGGGCGTTACAATCAAGATGTAATTTTCTTTCAAATCATCAAGCCGGGAAATTTCCGTCCCGCGTCCGGTTCCGTAAGCAGTTCCGCCGTGAAAAAAAAACGGGACATCCGAACCCAGTTTTTCTCCAATTTTCGATAATTCCTTAAAATCAATTTTAATTTGCCAGAGTTTTGACAAACCGATGAGCGCGACCGCCGCGTTTGACGAACCGCCGCCGAGACCGCCGGGCGCGGGAATTCGCTTTTCGAGATGGATTTTCGCGCCCGTTTTTACCGCATATTTTTCACTTAAAAAATTTGCGGCTCTGATGATTAAATTTCTGTCATCAGTCGGGATTTTTTCGTCGCTGCAAGACAAATTTATTTGGTCGGATTCGCTGAAAGTTAAATCATCGTGCAGCGAAACAGTTTGGAAAACCGTGCAAAGTTCGTGGAAACCGTCGCCTCGTTTTCCCAAAATCTTTAAAAACCAATTTATTTTCGCATATGAAGGTAGCGTGAATGATTTTTCAGACATTCATTTAGCATAGAAAATGAAAAAAGATGAAGCAAATCGGATTCGCTTCATCTTTTACAAAACAATTTCAGATTTCTATTTTCTGTCTAAAAAAACCTGCGTGAAATAATAAGCTCCTTCGGCAGTAATGGCGATGCCGATGCCGGATTCTTTCCAGCGATCATTCAAGATGTTTTCGCGGTGTCCGTTTGATTTCATCCAGCTTTCGACGGCAAATTCGATTGGATTGGCGTAACCTCGATTGTATGCGATATTTTCGCCAATTGCCCGCCATTTGTTTATTCCGAAAGCGTCGGCGCGATTATTAACCATCGAACCGTCTAATCCTTGATGGCTGAAAAAATTGAAATTCGCCATATTTTCCGAGTGAAGACGCGCGATTTTCGCCGCGTCGTCGCTCCAGACGAGCGGCGGCAATCCGATTGCCGTTCTTTGTTGATTGATTTCTTCAAAGGCTTTGCGTTCAAAGCTGAAATTCGTAGAGGCTTTTTTTGCTGTCGGTTCGCTCGTTATTTCCTTTTCTATTACAATTCGCGTGCGAGTAGTGTTGATGGATTTATCATCTCCGCCGAAAAACGATTTTAAAGAAACGCCGCCGTCCGCAAAATTAATTTGGCACGCGGCATCTTTCGCAAAGAAAAAAAGAAAAGAGAAAATTAGAACAAATTGAAAAAACGATACAAAAAATTTAGAATGCACTTTGCACCTCACTTCGGTAATCAGACAATCTCAAAAACAATTTTGAGACTCACGATTTTGCGCCGTCCGCATCGCTGCGGAGTTGCCGTTATCGGTTAAGGTTTAGGATAAATTTTAATTTCTATCCGTTATTTGTCGCGGTTTGCGATTGGTTAGGAAAACCAATCGGTTAGTTATAGAAAATTTTTAATGTCGTATTTTTTCCAAAATAAAAATGGATAGTCGAACGCCGTTCAACTATCCATTTCTTTTGAAACTTATTGTCTTTTAGGAAATCACTTTTTTATCGGCGAACAAGTCTTTTTTGCCCAGCAAAATTCTGGCGCGTTCGATTGCGGCTTTCGCGTCGAGCGGACGATTGGCTTTTGTATAGAGATTTATTATTTTTTCATAAACTTGAACCGCAAAATCACGGTCGTCGTTCATTAAAGCATCACTTTTAGCGTCAATTCCGCGAACCGTCAGCGCGTTTTGATAAACTGCGGCGGCTTCGTCAACACGATTTGATTCGCCGTAAATATCAGCTAAAGCGACCTGTAGATCAGCCGAAGCGATTTTATCTTTACCGGCAAATTTCGCGCTCGCATCGCGCAAAACCTTGACCGCGTCATCAATTTTGCCGGTTCTTGATTGAACTTGCGCCAGCAGCAGAGACAATTTCGGGTTGTCCGGGTTAGCGTAAACCGCTTGCTGGAGCGCTTGAATCGCGGTTTTTACCGAATCATTGTCAGCCGATTCGATTGCCGAACGAAGAAGTTCTATGGCGTCGGTGTTTTCAGGTTCATCGGCAACGGCGCGACTTAAAATTTCAACCGCTTCGGTCGTTTCTTTATTTTCGAGCAATGCTTGTCCGAGCTTTAGCGTTGCAGCCTGCGGCGCGAGAGTTTCACCTTGAAAAACTCTTCCGTAAAATCCGTCGGTAAGCGGAGTCGAAGCCGCCAGCCAGCTTTTAAGCGCGGCAATCCGTTCGGCATTTTTGTTTGTTTTCCCGTAGAATTCACTCAAAAACGCAAAGGCTTCGGCGTTTCGCGGATCAAGCCGCGCGATTTCTTTCCATTCTGAAATCGCTTTCTGCGCGAAATTTGAATCCAGAGCGCCTCTGTTCAAAAGACTTTTATATGTGTAGAGCTGTGATAAAACTTGATGCGCTCCGAAATTGTTCCGGTCAATTTTAACGGCGATTTCAG
>CAXSHW010000082.1:243-7220 GCA_964237245.1 uncultured Pyrinomonadaceae bacterium | reverse complement strand
TCGTCAACATCGTAAGGCGGCGTGTTTTTTGCTAAATCAGCCAGCGCCGTGTAACCTTCCGCCAATGTCGGATCGAGTTCAACGGCTTTTTGAAAGGCTTGTTTGGCGAGTTTTGAATAAGAGACGACCGCCGTCGGCTGTAGGCGTGTTCGGCTCATTATCCAAATATAGCGCTGACCTTCGAGCAATTTCCCGTAAGCCTGCGCTCTCTGCTCGCGCGAAACTTCTGATGTTTGCTTTTGCGCCTGTTTTCCGGTGGACATTTCAGAAATTTTCGATGTGTCCGCCGAAGTTATATCCTTTTTATTAATCTGAGCGAGAACACCTGACGCAGACGAAACCGTCAGCATCAAAACCGCAATCGAAATTTTAATTTTCATTCGTTCCTCTTAATTTTTACGGTAATTATTTTTCCGGCTGTTGCGGCTCAGGCTGCGCGGCGCGCTGAGAAATTATTGTCGTCAACGACTTCGGAATTTGGTTCGAGTTTATATCGCCTTGATTTTCAATAATCTGGTCAATAAGTTCAAATTTTGATTTATCGAAATCGTTCGTCATCAAAACGCCGTTTTTATCAATCGTCAACGGGTAAATTCCAAAAAGTTCATTCTTAAAGTTCTGGAAAAACGAAACGTCTTCCGGCGGCAAAACTTTCATTCTTTCGGGATTCGGTTCGGGAATCGTCGCGCCGAGAAGTTTTAACTGCTCTTTTGATTTATCTACATAATCGCTGTTCGGATAATCGCGGACAAGCTGTTGAAAATACTTCGCCGCCTGATCGGTTTCTTCTTCGATAAGATATGTAACGGCGACTTTATAAAGCGCTTCGTCCATAAAACTGAAATCCGGGTATTTATCCATTATCTCACGATAACGCGACTGCGCTCCCTTCAAACCGCCTTTTTTATAATCAACCGATTGCTTGTAATAAAAATTGGCGATTATTAGATTGTGCAAACCGAGATTGTCCTGAACTTCCCTGAGACGCTCCTTTACTTCGGGCATCAACACAGTATTGGGATATTGTTGAAGCAGCGCGTGAAGACGCTGTTCGGCGCGTTTGGCGCGAGTCGAATCGTTGTCGGGTCGCCCGATTTGACGCATTTCAGATTCGGCGCCTTTTAATAAAACGCGGTCGGCGAGCGGATGCGTCGGAAAAAACGTCAGCCAATCTTGATAACCGGCAGCCGCTTGAATGAGCGAACTGGTCGAACCTTCCAGATAAAAAGAATCGGCGACGGCGAGTTTTGCCATCGGCAAATAAGGCGAATCAGGATACGTCGTGATGATTGTCTGGAACAAAAGGCGTCCGATGTCGTAATTTTTTCTGCGAACTTCTTTGGTCGCTTCGATAAACAATTGACGGTCGCGTCCCGGCGCGACGCTTCCGATAAGCTCGTCGTATTTATCGTTTCCGCCGCCGCCGAAAATTCCCAAGAACTTTTTATTTTTCTTGATGTCGCGCGGTTTGCCGACATCCGAAACCGGATTGGCGCGCGCGCTAGCCGTCTCGGTCAAAGCAGTATCAACGCGGGCTTGCATCTCGGAAACGCTCGCCTCCAACTGGTCAACATCGCCGGCTTCATATTTTTCCGAACGGTCTAATTTGCCGCTCAGACTGTTTACTTCGGATTGCAGATTTGAAACGTCTTTTTCTAAGGCGGACAGACGACTGAGCGGCGTCTCTAAATTGGTTTTGTCGTCCTTTTTGGATTTATCTTCCTTTTTGTCATCCTTCAATGCCGAACGCGCGCTGTTTAAGGAACGACGCATTGTTTCCAATTTCTGCCGCATTACTTCGATGCGTTGCGCGGATGAGCCTTGAACGACATCTTTCTTTTGCGCCAGACCTGAAATCGCTAAACCGAAAATTAATAAAAAACTCAAAATTACCGCTTTATATTTATTTAAAGACATATCTGTTCTCCGATTAAAATCAATTCTTTATCAAAAAATTCTCGACGGCTGATAAATTATTTAAATTAAATGTTTTCAAACCCAAACCGTTGCCTTATCAATCAATTCTCTGACGGCTTCGGTCGGATGACCGCCGCTGAAAACAGCCGAACCCGCAACTACAATTTCCGCGCCCGCGCCGACAACTTCCGAGATGTTTGACACGCCGACGCCGCCGTCAATCTCGATGCGCGTTTTCAAGCTGCGCTCGTCAATCATCCGGCGCAGACGACGCAGTTTATCAATCGAAGTCGAAATAAATTTTTGTCCGCCGAAACCCGGATTGACCGACATCAGCACGACATAATCGGCAAACGGCAAAACTTCTTCGACGCTCGACAGAGAAGTCGCGGGATTTATGGCAACTCCGGCTTTTCCGCCCGCTTCGCGTATTACCGTTAAGGTGCGCTGCAAATGAACATCAGCTTCGACGTGAACCGAAACCATATTCGCGCCGGCTTCGACAAATCTCGCAACGTAACGACTCGGCTCTTCAATCATCAAATGCGCGTCAATCGGCAAATCGGTCGTTTTGCGGATTGATTCGAGAACCGGCAGACCAATCGTGATATTCGGCACAAATCTTCCGTCCATCACGTCAAAATGCAAAATTTTCGCGCCGCCCGCTTCGACTGCGCGAATTTCCTCCGCCAGCCTTCCGAAGTCCGCCGATAAGATTGATGGAGCTATTTCAAACATTTTTCTGACTGTGGATATTAAACTCTTACTTTGTTGCAAAAAAAAATGCTGCGGTTGCACGTTTTAGCGATTCGGAGTTTTACGCGGTCTTGTATCCGTCGCAGCAGGAGTTTTGGCTGCTGTCGGTTTTAGAGTTTCCGGTTTTTTCGTCGCTGCCGGAACAGGCGTTTTGCCGCCCGGAGTCGTCGAAGCGTTTTTATTTCCTTTATCCGTCGAATTGGAAATTAAATCCGAAAGTCCTTTTTTATTAGCATTATTGCTGTTTGACGAATCGGTGTTGCTGTTTGAATTATCGTTCAAAACATCGCGTGTGGTTGATAATTTCTTTTTGTTTGAATTAACTTTTTGATTTGTTTTGTTAGAGTTTTTCGGTTTGTCCGAAATTAACTCTTCAATTTTTTCGCTGTCGTCCTGCTCATTCGTATTTTTTTGAAGCGTCGCCGGTGTTTCGTCACCTTCGACGCCGCCTTTGCTCGTTACGACTAGAATCAATTGTCCGGTTTTGACTGTTTCACCGGCTTTCGGTAATTGTTCTATTACAGTGTTCGGCTTTTCGGTGCTGGCGCGGTCGGCTCTTTTCTTTATTTTCAAACCGAGGTCGGCGAGTTCGCTTTCACTCTGAACGAAATCTTTGCCGGTAATATCAGGAACTTTCATTTCTTCGCCTTGCAGCCGTAAATAAACAACCGTCAGCAGCCCGACCAGAAAAGTTCCGGCGAGAGCGGCGACAATCAGCAATTTTCCAAACGCGGACGCGCTTTTTTTTATAAAACTCACTTGGATTTATTTTTTATTTTGTCAATTTCAGGAAGATAAAATGAAATTTTAACACTTTTCGGGAAAACTAACGAACAAACAACGCTAAAAACTTAATAGGCAGATCGTTTTTTTTCAAAAGCGGTAATAAAAAATCCGTCAGTCGCGTCTCTTTGAGGAGAAGTTCTGGCAAAACCTTTGTCAGTCAAAAATTTTTCCGGCAGATCGGGTGAAACCAACCTGAAGTTTGGATGCGCCGTCAAAAATCTTTCGCAAACCGCTTCATTTTCCTCGTATTCCAAAGAACAAGTCGAATAAATCAATCTTCCGCCAATTTTCAAAATCTTTGATGCGTTTTCCAGGATTTTGAGTTGTTTAGCGCTTAATTCCGCAAAATCTTCGTCTCGTAAAAAGTATCGAATTTCAGGATTATGCCAAATCGTGCCGCTTCCCGAACAAGGCGCGTCAACTAAAATCGCATCAAAACTTTCATCGGCAAAAGGCAAATCGTCTTCGGCATCGTAGGCGACGATTGCGACGTTCTTCGCGCCGACTCTCGCGCAAGTTTCACTCAAAATCTGCAAACGGCGAAAATGCTTGTCGCCAGCCGCGAAGATTCCAAATTGCTCTCTGCTAAAACCCGATCTGTAATTGATTTGCGTCGTTTTGCTGCCCGGCGCGGCGCAAACGTCCAAAAAACTTTCGTTTGATTTCAATCGAACCGCTTGCGCGACGAGTTGCGAGGCTTCGTCTTGAAAATAAATTTTTCCTTCCTCGGCATACGAATGCAAAATTTCGTTAGACTTTAAGACTTCCCAGGCGTTTGTAACAATCGGCGACTCGCTGATTTCCAAATTGAGTTTCTTTAGAGTTTCGAGTGTTTTTTCGTCTGATTTTGCAGTTAGCCTAAAAACAAGTTTCGCGGTTTCGTTATTTGCGGCGGCGAGTTTTGCGGTTTCTTCAAACCCGAATTCTTTTGTCCAACGTTCAATCAACCAGCGCGGATGCGAAGTTTCAATTGAAAGTTTTTCAATCTCATCGGCGAATTCCAAATTTATTTCTTCCCGCGCCGCGCGTCGCAAAACGGCGTTGACCAAACCGGCGGCGGAACGTTTTTTCGCCATATAAACTAAATTGACCGATTCGTTAATCGCCGCGTGTGCCGGAATTTTATCGAGAAACAAAATTTGAAAAAGCCCGATTCTGAGCGCGAGCGAAACAGCTAAATCAAATTTTTCAATTTTCTTTTTTGTAAAATCTTCGACGATTCGGTCGAGAAAAAGTTTTCGCCGCAAAACGCCGAGCGTTACCGCGTGGCAGAGAGAACGGTCTTTCGGTTCAAGTTTCTCTTCATAAATCGGCAGCAAAACCGAAGAAAACGCCTGTTCGGATTCGATTTTTTGAAGGATTTCAAATGCTGAAATTCTGGCTGGCGAGATTTTTACCTGTTTGGCGGATTTTTCAATTTTCATTTGCGCAAAAACCTAATCCAAAACTTCGCCCGTCGGAACTTTTACGCCGTTTAAAAAATCGCGCGCCGACATTCGCCGTTTGCCTTCGAGCTGTAACTCT
Source organism: uncultured Pyrinomonadaceae bacterium (assembly GCA_964237245.1). GTDB lineage: Bacteria > Acidobacteriota > Blastocatellia > Pyrinomonadales > Pyrinomonadaceae. Next base: position 2,237 of record CAXSHW010000082.1, on the reverse strand, counting down.
TTGATTTTTAAGGCTGTTTCGTTTCCGCACGAAACAGTAAAATCATCCGCTTTCGCTTCTAAAACTTCGCCGACATTTTCCATTGTCCATTTTTCGTTTTCCACTGTTTCCGTTGTTTCCGCCGTCCAAACGGTCAATTTTTTGCCCTGAAATTTCGTAAAACTCGTCGGAAAAGGCTGAAAGGCGCGGACGCGATTTGCAATTTCGGTTGCGGTCAAATTCCAGTCAATCAAGCCGTCTTCCTTTTTCATAATCGGCGCGAAAGTCGCGTTTGAATCGTTTTGCGGCTGCGCGGTTAATTCGTCAAACTTCAAGAGCGTTTCCGATAATAAATCCGCTCCGAGATTTGAAAGTTCCGCCATCAATTCAATCGCGTTTTCTTCCGTTCCGATTTCGGTTTCGCGCTGCAATAAAATGTCGCCGGTATCTAGTCCGGCGTCCATTTTCATCGTCGTCACGCCGGTTTGCGTTTCACCGCGAGCGATTGCCCAATTAACCGGCGCGGCTCCGCGATACTTCGGCAGCAGCGAAAAATGGACGTTGACCGCGCCTCTCGGAAACGCCCGCAAAAATGTTTCGGGCAAAATACGACCGTAAGCGACAACGACGGCGATGTCGGCTTCGTGCGATTTGAAAGTTTCCAGCGCTTCAGGCGTTTTAATTTTCATCGGCTGGAAAACGGGCAAATTATTATGCAGAGCGAATTCTTTGACCGCCGAAGCATTTAATTTATTGCCGCGCCCCGAAGGTTTGTCGGGCTGCGTGTAAACGGCGCGAATTTCGTGTCCGTCCTGCAAAATTCGCTGTAAACTCGCCGCCGCCGCCTGCGGTGTTCCCATAAAAACAATTTTCATAACAAACGATAAAAAGGCTTTGAGCGAAAACTTAAAGCCTTTTATAACAATAATTTCAGCCGACCAACTTAATCTGAAATCTTACTTATTTTCCGCCGTTTTATTTTTTTGAAATATCGAAAGATATTCGCCGTAGCCTTCTTCTTCCAATTTATCAACCGGAATAAAACGCATCGCCGCCGAATTCATACAATAACGCATTCCGGTTTCGGTCGGACCGTCGTTAAAAATATGTCCGAGATGCGAATCGGCGTGTTTCGAGCGCACTTCCGTGCGGCGCATTCCGAATTTACTATCGGTTTTTTCGACAAAATTTTCCGCTTCGAGCGGACGGTCGAAACTCGCCCAGCCGCAGCTCGAATCGAATTTTTCCTTCGACGAAAAAAGCGGCTCGCCCGAAACGATGTCCACGTATAAACCGTCTTCTTTATTGTCCCAATATTCGTTGCGATGCGGCGGTTCGGTGCCTTCGTTTTGTGTCACGTCATACTGCATCGGCGTTAATTTCTGCCGCAATTCTTCGTCCGTCGGTTTGGTGTAATTTTTCATTTTTTCTCCCTTGTATTTGTTCTGCGAAAAATTTAATAACCGCAGTGATAATTATAAGTTTCAAAAACCCGCGTCCATTTACCGTTTTGACGGCTGTAAACGTAAAAATGGTCTCCTTCAAATGATCTGTCAAGCGTAAAAATCTCGGCGGTTTTATCGCCGGTATATTCGAGCGCGTCGAGCAGTAACTCTTCGCCGACTCCGTTATCCAAATCCTTTAAATCGCCGCTCATCATTTTGTCCGGCGTTACTTTTGTGTATTCGCTGTAACCGAAATCGTATTTACGGTCGCTGCCCAAATCGGCGATGAAAAACAGTAGATTTCTCTCGGTCGCCGAACTTTCAACCCAATATGTGCCGACCAATTCGATTTTGCCGTCGTTGTCAACGTCAATCGCAGTCAGATTGTAATAGTGCAAATCTTTGATCGCGTTCGCCGAAACGCCTTGTTTAGCGAATTCGGCGCGCACGAGCGATTCGGCTTGAGCGCGCTCGCTGTAAGTCGGCAAACGCCGCACGCCGAGCGCGGTCGGCTGAGTCCGCGCGTCGGTCGCCAAACCCATCACGAAACCTTTCAGTTCCGCTTTGGGG
>CAXSHW010000082.1:0-233 GCA_964237245.1 uncultured Pyrinomonadaceae bacterium | reverse complement strand
GTCACCGTGCCGCTGAATTTGCCCCCGATAATCAGATTGTATTTGGTATTCGGTTTATAAAAAGTATCGGCAAAAACTGTCAATTGTTTCGCATCGCTTTCGCCGTTCGCCGTCTCGATTAATTTGCCGCTTTCAATTTGAGCAATCGGCTCAATCGTTTTGCCGTCGTCCAAAACGGCAAAAACAATCGGTTTCGGCGGCGCGGAAATTTTCGCCGCGCGTCTCTGCGCAAA
>CAXSHW010000081.1:14471-18181 GCA_964237245.1 uncultured Pyrinomonadaceae bacterium | reverse complement strand
ATCGCGGTCTGCGTCATCGTCGCGGTCTTCCTGTTCGCGGACAGCGCACCAGCACAAATGCTCGCACCCGTAAAGGTCCGCGCAAAGCGGCGGTTGCGAAGAAAAAAGCACCGGGCAAGAAATAATGCCTAGATGTAGAGATTAGATATTAGTAGAAAATCTCTGGCTGACCGCCGACATCTAACATCCGACATCAATTTTATGGCAAAAGCAGCAGCAACAAAAAAGAAAACTTTTCGCAAAAAAGAAAAAAAGAACATTCCTTATGGAATTGTTCATATCGCGGCATCGTTTAACAATACGCTGATTTCAATAACCGACGGTGAAGGAAATTTAGTTTCGCAGTCTTCATCCGGCGCGCGCGGTTTTCGCGGTTCGCGCAAGGGAACGCCTTTCGCCGCACAGCAAGCCGCATCCGAAGCCGCAAAAAAAGCGGTCGAAGTCGGGATGCGAGAAGTCGAAGTGCGCGTTAAAGGTCCGGGCGGCGGACGCGAATCGGCGATTCGCGCGATTAATCAAGCGGGAATTCGCGTAACTTCAATTCGAGATACGACGCCGATTCCGCATAACGGATGTCGTCCGCCGAAACGCAGACGAGTCTGAGCGATTTTAGATTTTGGATTGGAAATCTGAAATTTGGTTTTTAATTTAATTAAACTATCAAAAGGACGAAGGGCAAAATCAAAATTGCCTGTAAACTTTTCCGTCAAAATGAAATGCCGATTTAAATTTTGTGAATATTGGATTAAAGACAATCCAAAATCCAAATTCTAAAATCTAAAATCATTTTTGCGGAAGCAAAAATCATTATGGCTAGATATAGAGATGCGGTGTGCCGTCTGTGCCGCCGCGAAGGTGGAAAATTATTTTTGAAAGGCGACCGATGCTTTAAACCGTCGTGCGCGATTGAAAAACGCGGAACGCAGCCGCCGGGAATGCACGGCGCAACCGCGAGGCGCAAGGTCTTAGCCGGTTACGGACAACAGCTTCGTGAGAAACAGAAAGTCAAGCGCATTTATTTCGTGCTTGAAAAACAGTTTCGCAATTATTTCGAAAAAGCATCCAGACAAAAAGGTATTACGGGCGAAAATTTGTTGTTTATGCTTGAGCGTCGGCTTGATAATGTCGTTTATCGAGCGGGTTTTTCGACCTCTCGCCGTCAAGCGCGTCAGCTTGTCAATCACGGACACATCGAAGTCAACGGACAAAAAGTTGATATTCCGTCGTTTCAGGTCAAACAGGGCGACATAATTACCGTTAAGGACAAAAGCATCAAAAATGTTCACGTCGAAGGCGCGTGGCAAACCGCCGTCGGTCGCGGTCGCCCGAACTGGATTTCGGCAGGCGGCAGTGATTTGACCGTAACGGTTTCGGCTTTGCCGACACGTCAGGATATTGACGCGACAATCAACGAACAATTAATCGTCGAGCTTTACAGTAAGTAATTTTTGAGTTCAAAGTGCAAAGTTTAAAGTTTCAAGTTACTTTATAGATAACTGACTTTAGGCTTTGGGCTTTGAACCTTGAACTTTTTAAAGAATATGGCACAAAACAACAATTGGACAGATTTCCAAATGCCGAACCGCTTGAACGTCGAACAGGATACTTTGACTGAACGATACGGGAAGTTTTACGCTCAACCTTTTGAGCGCGGGTTCGGCACAACTATCGGTAATTCGCTTCGACGCGCGCTTCTCTCTTCAATCGAAGGCGCAGCGGTTACCGCCGTTAAAATCGAAGGCGTCGAACATGAATTTTCATCTATCAAAGGAGTGGTCGAAGATGCGACGGATGTTATTTTAAATATCAAGCAAATTCCGTTCAAACTTCACAGCGTGAATGCTAAAACGCTGACCATTAATAAGAGAGGCGCGGGTGAGGTTACCAGCGCGGACATTGAAGCCGACGGAGATGTCGAAGTTTTAGATAAAGATATTCATATCGCAACCATCAGCTCGGGCGGCGACATCAGCATCGAAATGCGTTTGAAAACCGGACGCGGTTACGTTTCAGCCGAATTTAATAATGACGAAGACTTATCAGTCGGATACATTCCGATTGATTCAGTGCATACGCCGATCAAAAAAGTCAATTACAGCGTTGATAAAACCCGTCAAGGCTCAAACACGGAATTTGATAAACTGGTTATCGAAGTTTGGACGGACGGTTCGGTTAAACCTGACGACTCCATCGGTCTGGCGGCGAAACTCGTCAAAGACCATATGTCAATCTTCGTTAATTTTGAAGAGGAAGAAGACGATTTCAAATTTGAAGATATTGCGCGTCCGCCGCTTCTTCGTAACGATTTGCTCGACCGTCCGGTTGACGAACTCGAACTTTCAGTTCGTTCGTATAATTGTTTGAAAAATGCGGACATTCGCTCGATTCGTGATTTAATTCACCGTAGCGAACGCGATATGCTGAACACGAAAAATTTCGGTAAAAAATCTTTGACGGAAATCAAAGATATGCTTCACGGAATGGGCTTGGATTTCGGAATGGATTTTGACGAGCAGGGCAATCCGATTCCCGGTTCGGGCGGAAGAGACTTAGATTAAATAAGTGGTAAGTGGTAAGTGGTAAGTGAAAAGTTTATTTGAGTTTTTCACTTACCGCTTACCACTTACCGCTCACAACTTTTATGAGACACTTAAAAGCACATCGTAAATTGGGAAGAACGACGGAGCATCGAATCTCGATGTTGCGTAATATGGCGGCTTCTTTGATAACTGCGGACAATGAATATATCATTACCACCGTTCCGAAGGCTAAAGAGCTTCGCCCGTTTGTCGAAAAAATTATTACAATGGCGCGGAAAGCAAAAAATTTGACCGGCGACGAAGCGAAATCGCAGGAAGTTCATCTTCGTCGTCAAGCGGCGAGTTATTTTCATTCGGGAAATCGCACATTTAAGAATGAACAAAGTCGTTTTCGCGGTAAAAAGGGCGAGCCGAAGGAAAAGATTGAAAGAACGGCGGGTGTTAAAGCCGTGCAGCGTCTTTTCGATGAATTAGGAACTCGCTACAAAGACCGCAACGGCGGATATACGCGCATCATCAAACTCGGCAGAAGAAGCGGCGATAATGCTGAAATGGCGGTCATCGAATTGGTTGATAATCCGCGCGAATTGGCGGCAAAAGGTTAAAGGAATCAAGGCAAAATGAGTGAAAACGTCGGTTCTGCCAAAGCGAAGGAACAACTTAAAGGACGGGTTAGCGCGAGCGGCAAAAAGAGCAGTTCGCCGAAAAAGACCGAGCAAGCCTTCGCTGAATATGGCTGAATTACAGGAACTCGCAAATCTGGTTGACGAACACGGATTTACCGATTTTGAGTTTGAAAACGCCAACATCCGCGTTCGCCTCAGCAAAAATCCCGCGCCGCAAATCGTGCAAGCCTTTCAGCCGTCTGCGCCGTTGCCTAATGCGAGCGCAGCGCAAACTGCTTCAACTCAAGCGGAAAAGAAATCTGAAATCGTCGCTGCGGAAACTACGACGGATGAAGATTTACACAAAATAATTTCGCCGATTGTCGGCACATTTTATCGTTCGCCCGCGCCCGACAAAGAATCTTACGTAAAAGAAGGCAGCAATGTGTCGCCCAATACAATTGTCTGCATTGTCGAGGCGATGAAATTAATGAACGAAATCGAAGCCGAAGTTTCCGGCGAAGTAGTCAAAATTTTTGTCGAAAGCGGGCAGCCGGTCGAATAC
>CAXSHW010000081.1:0-14461 GCA_964237245.1 uncultured Pyrinomonadaceae bacterium | reverse complement strand
ACGGTCAGCCTCTTTTCGGAATTAGAAAGTAAGAGTTTGAGCCACTAATAAACACCAAAACGCACGAAAACTTTTCGATTTATTTTCGTGATCTTTCGTGTTCGTTCGTGGCTAAAAATTTCTAAATGAAAAAGCGAGAAATTCGCAAAATTTTAATCGCCAATCGCGGTGAAATCGCCTGCCGCATCATCTGGACGTGCAAGGAAATGGACATTCGCACGGTCGCCGTCCATTCTGAAGCCGACAAGGAAGCTCTGCACGTTCGCTATGCCGACGAAGCGATTTGCATCGGCGCGGCGCAGTCGGCGCAGAGTTATCTGAATATTCCTTCGATTATCAGCGCGGCGGAAATTACCAATGTTGATGCGATTCATCCGGGTTACGGTTTTCTCGCCGAATCGGAAACTTTTGCGAAAATCTGCGAAGACTGCAATATCAAATTTATCGGACCACGACCGCACGTTATCGGAATGATGGGCGATAAGGTCGAAGCCAGACGGACGATGAAAGCGGCTGGCGTGCCGATTTTGCCGGGCAGTCCCGAACCGATTGAAGACGCCGACGAAGCAATCGAATTAGCCAGAGAAATCGGTTTTCCGGTGATCGTCAAAGCGGCGGCGGGCGGCGGCGGGCGCGGAATGCGGATCGTGCGGCGCGAAGAAGATTTGGCGATCAATCTCGAAACAGCGCAGACCGAAGCGCTCGCGGCATTCAAAAACGGCAGCGTCTATATCGAAAAATACATCGAGCGCCCGCGTCATATCGAAATTCAGGTTTTAGCCGACGAATACGGCAACTGCATTCATTTGGGCGAGCGCGAATGCACAATTCAGCGGCGACATCAAAAACTGCTCGAAGAAGCGCCGTCGCCGGTCGTCACGCCCGAACAGCGCGCGCAGATGGGCGCGGTCGCCGTCAAAGCGTGTAAGGAAATCGGCTATTCGAGCGCGGGAACTTTTGAATTTTTACTTGATGAAGACGGTTTATTTTACTTTATGGAAATGAACACGCGCATTCAGGTCGAGCATCCGGTGACGGAAATGGTCACGCTCGCCGACATTGTGCGCAATCAAATCCGCATCGCGCAGGGCGAAGAACTCGGCTACGAACAGGACGATTTGCAAATCGTCGGACACGCTATCGAATGCCGCATCAATGCCGAAGACCCGGTAAAATTTACGCCTTCGCCCGGAAAAATTACGGCTTTCAATATTCCCGGCGGACCGGGCGTGCGCGTTGACACGGCGGTTTATCCGGGCTATGTCGTTCCGCCGTATTACGATTCGATGATTGCGAAGTTGATCGTCCACGCCCGAACGCGCGATCTGGCAATCGCGCGGATGAAGCGCGCTCTGGAAATGATGGTCGTCGAAGGAATTAAAACGACCATTCCGCTGCATCTAAAGATTATGAACGACGAAAACTTTCAAAAGGGAAACTTTTCGACCAAGTTTATGGAAGAATTTCAAATGTGAAATTTGATAACTGATAATTGATAGTGGATAATGATTTTAAGTAATTTTCCACTTCAGAATTTTTACTGAATTTTTGCGGTTACCGTCTGAAAGATTGACGGAGTTACTGCGAGCCGGGAGAAACCATTTTATTAAAGTATGGCAACATTAAAAGAAACAAAAGAAACAATCGTTAACGACTATCAAACGCACGCCGGCGACACCGGTTCGTCACAGGTGCAAATCGCGCTTTTGACGCAGCGCATCAATGAATTGACCGAACATTTCAAAGTTCACAAAAAGGACAATCATTCGCGTCGCGGCTTGCTGAAAATGGTTTCGCGCCGCAGAAAACTGCTCGATTATCTCAAGCGCCAGGACATCGGCGAGTATCACACGATTATTCAGAAATTAGGATTGAGAAGATAGGAAAAGCGGTAAATGGTAAATGGTAAATAATAAGTGAAAAGAAAAAATTTACCGTTTACCATTTACCACTGAATTTGGCTGCTTCGAGTCATTAGAAAATTAAGTTCTCTCGAAGAATTTGTCCGGCGGTTGCTGAACGTGACAGCACACAAAATCCGCAGGCAAAAGGGAACGGCGAAAAATCCAGAGCGGCAGGGCTTTCACGACATAGCTCCTGTCGCTTTTTGTTTAGAATTCTGAATCACACAAATTGAATCTCTATTAGTCACAATATTTAATTGCACATAAGGGAAAGATTCTACACGAAAAACTAATAGCAAATTACGATTGACGATTCACAATTAACGAGGAAAGAAAATATGTCAACAAAAAAATACTTGAAAGAATCTATCAAATTAGGCGACGAAACTTTGTCGGTCGAAACCGGAAAAGTCGCCAAACAAGCCGATGGTTCGGTTGTTATCAGCTATGGCGAAACGATGTTGCTGGTTGCCGCAGTCAGCGCGCGCACTGCCAAAGAAGGACTCGATTTTTTCCCGCTGACGGTCGAATACCGCGAAGCGAGTTACGCCGCCGGACGTATTCCGGGAAATTATTTTCGCCGCGAAGGTCGTCCGAACGAAAAAGAAACTTTAACTTCACGCCTGATTGATCGCCCGATTCGCCCGCTTTTCGGCGACGGTTATCGTTTTGAAACACAAATCGTCGCTTCGGTAATTTCTTCGGATTCGGAAAACGATCCCGACGTCATCGCTATTACCGGCGCGTCGTGCGCTCTGTATTTGTCGGATATTCCGTTTGATAATCCGATTGCCGGCGTGCGCGTCGGACTGATTGACGGCAAATACATTATCAACCCGACTTTTGACGAACGGCGCGAATCACAGTTGAATTTGATTGTTGCCGGAACTGAAGAAGCGATTGTAATGGTCGAAGCCGAAGCGCAGGAAGTCGAGGAAAAAATAATGCTCGAAGCCTTGATGCTGGCGCACAAGGAAATCAAACGTCTGTGTTTGTGGCAGCGGGAGTTGTTCAAGGTTCTCGACATCGAAAAGCGCACGTATGAAGCGCCGAAGCTCGACGAAGGTTTGAGCAGCGAAATCGAAAAAAATTACACCGACAAACTCCGCGAAGCGCTCGACACAACCGGCAAAGACAAATTGACGAGTTACGCGACCGTTGACGCGCTCAAAAAAGAAGTCGTTGAAAGCTATGCCGAAGACGCAACAAAAAGCCAGATGGCTGGAAAAGTTTTCTCCAATTTGAAGGAAAAAATCTTCCGCGACGATATGCTTGGCAACCGGCGGCGACCGGACGGACGCAAGTTTTCCGAAATTCGCCCGATTTCCTGCGAAGTCGGCTGGCTGCCCAGAGTTCACGGTTCGGCTCTGTTCACGCGCGGTGAAACGCAGGCAATTGTGACGACGACTCTGGGAACGAAAATGGACGAGCAGTTTATAGATGATCTGGAAAAAGGTGAAGTCAAAAAACGATTTTTGCTGCATTACAATTTTCCGCCGTATTCGGTCGGCGAAACCGGCAGAATCGGTTTCACCAGCCGCCGCGAAGTCGGACACGGAAATTTAGCCAGACGCGCGATTGAAGCCGTTTTGCCGAGCGAAGAAGAATTTCCATACACACTGAGAATCGTCTCCGACATTACCGAATCAAACGGTTCAAGCTCGATGGCTTCGGTCTGCGGCGGAATTTTGTCCCTGCTCGACGCGGGTGTGCCGATCAAACGGTCGGTCGCGGGCGTGGCGATGGGTTTGGTGATGGAAGGCAATCGTTACGCGATTTTGTCCGACATCGCGGGCGCGGAAGATCATTACGGCGATATGGATTTCAAAGTCACCGGAACGACCGAAGGCATTACCGCGCTGCAAATGGACATCAAGATCGGCGGAATTAATTCGATGATTTTGTCCGAAGCGCTCGAACAGGCGCGAAAAGGTCGGCTGCATATTCTGGAAATTATGAAGCAGGCGATTGAACAGCCGCGCGAAGAAATTTCGCCGTATGCGCCGCGCATTATCACCATTAAAATCAACCCGGATAAAATCCGCGACATCATCGGACCGGGCGGCAAAATGATTCGTTCGATCACCGAAGAAACCGGCGCGAAAATTGACGTGTCGGACGACGGCACAATCAATATTGCGACGGCTGACGGCGACGCGGCGCAAGCGGCGCTTGCGCGTATTCGCGGTTTGACGGCGGAAGCGGAAATCGGCGAAACGTATCTTGGAACGGTTTCGCGCATCGTAGATTTCGGCGCGTTCGTCGAAATTCTGCCTGGACTCGATGGACTTCTGCATATTTCCGAAATTTCCGACCGCCGCATCAAAGACGTGCGCGACGAACTGAAGGAAGGTCAGCAGATTATGGTCAAATGTATCGGCAAAGAAGGAAATAAAGTAAAACTTTCCCGCAAAGCCGTTCTCAAAGAAGAATCGGAACAGGGACAAGCGCAAGGACAGTAATTTTGGATAATTCAAAACAAAACGGCGTGCAGATTGAATTTTCAATCTGCACGCCGTTTTGTTTTTCGTAAATCAGAATCGCCTATTGTTTAGCGATAATTTTTTCAATCTGCGCGATGTGTCTGGCTTCGTGTCCGCCGACCAGAGTCAGCCATTCGTGCGCTGAAAGATCGCCCATAAACGGATGCGGAAATTTATGTTCCGAGCAATCAACCGTTTCAAAAAGCGGGCGCAATTTTTCGAGCATCTGACTGCTTTCTTCCATTTTCGCCAGCGATTCGCTGATTGACTGATTACCTTTCGGATGAATTCTTTCCGGCGCTTCGAGTTTTAACGCGCGCGCTTCGCCCGCTTTTTTGACGAAATTTTCCGACAAAACCGCTTCGCCGTTCGATTGTTTTCCGGCTTCCTTCGCCTGCGCGAGCAGTTTGCCGGAAATTTTCGCCATTGTGTCTTTGACCAGCGCGATGTGTTCGACAATTTGCGCGACGTTCCATTTTTCGCCGTCGGGCAAAAACGTCAACTGATCGTCGCTCAAACTGCCTATTGTTGCCTTTAGTTTATCGTGTGTATTTTCGTTTGCCGCGTAAATGTCGGCGATTGTTTTGTTGTTCATAATTTTTTCTCCAAATTAGTTTCCGAGCGCGATTGCTTGCGGGCTGAAAATAAGCCGATGCCAGCGTAGATAACTGCGCGCGCTGTCGGCTTCGTTTTTCATTTGTTTGACGTAACCTGTCTGTAAATAAAGCATTTTGTCTTCCGTCCATTCGAGGTCAATAATCGGATTAAACGAAACCAGAGTGTTTTCGTCAGGCAAAGTGCCGACTTGCTGATTCGTTTGGTTATTTGACTGCGCGTTCGCATTTGTTCCGGTGTTTGATTGAGCGTTTGAATTCATCTGCGCGTCGGCGTTTCCGCTCGATTCTTTGCGCTGTAAATCTTCGTCAAAATTCTTTGAGGAAATCAGCAATTGATTTTTCAAAGGAATCGCGGCTTGCGACGGCTGGTCGCCGATTGCGTCGTAAATTCTTACCTGAGTTTCAAACGCCACAGCCACTTTTGCCGAATCCGGCGACCAAACCGGATGAACCGTTGTCAGGTTATCGTCGAGCCGACGTTCGCGCCCGTTTTTTTCGACCAGGCGCGGTCTGCCCGCAGGCTTGAAAACCTCGCGTTTGACGCCTGCCTGATAGTCAAGATACCTCCATTCCTGAAACGTTGCCGCAAGCGCCGCGAGACTCGAACTGTCGGGCGACCAGACATAGTAAAAATATATCAAACCCTCGTTTTGAGTTACCGGTTTTACGTCGTTGCCGTCAGCGTTGCAGGTATATATTTGCTCGGTGCGAAATGTCAAAACGGCTTTCGGCTGTTCGACCTGCGGCGTCGCACTCGTGTTTGCGGCAACATTGGCGTTTTCATCAGTTGCAGTATCTTCGGAACTTGATGAAGCGTGAGCATTGTTTTCGGTCGGAGTCGTCGGAGTCGGCGCAGTAGGATTTGTCTGCGCGACGCGCGTCATTCCGACAAAAGCGACGGTTTCGGAATTCGGCGACCAGACGATTGTATCGGCAAAATGCACAGCCATACCGTCGTAATTTATTTTCCGCAGCAGCTTGCCGTCTGCCGAATACATATCCAGACGATATTCGGCGGGCGCGTCTTCCGCTCTATGATAAACTGCTAAAACTCTTTGTTTATTGGGCGAAACGATTGTCTTGTCAACAAGTTCCTGCTCTCTGTTCTGATCAAAATCCGTCTGCACGGCGGCATTTCTTTCTTCGGTTTGGGCAGCTTCGCCGGAAACTGTCGGCGCGGGAACATCGGTTTCAAAACGAAAATTCAATTTCAGAGCCGGAACATCACGCAGAGTCGCGGGCGCGACCGTAGCCGGCGATGATTGCAAAACACCTTTTTGCTGGCAGCCGACAGCGGCAAATATCAGCCAGATTGAAATTAACTTCGCAAAATTTTTTTGATACATAAAACAAATTAGTGAAAAACTAAAAGTGGAAAACGAATAATAAAAAGATTCTTTATTCCTCGACTTTTCACTGTTCAATTTTAGTTTTTCACTTTAAATTCGTGCCGAAATAACCTTGATATAAGCGTTTTTGCTCATCGGTCGGATTGGCGACGGGAACGATTTTGTAATTTTCATCGGCTCGTCCGCCGAGCGTAATTTCAATGTCGCGCATTTCGTCAAAACGAAAAACCGTCAATCTGACTTTATCGCCCGGACGCTTATCGGCAAGATAGCTTTGCAAAAATTGCTGCGTCGCGCGGTTTCCGTCAACGGCGATGATTTGGTCGTTTGCATTCAAACCTTGTTCGTAAGCGGGCGAATCCGAAGGCACGTTCGTTACATTTAAACGCTCGCCGACTTGCGCCAGATTCGCGCCGAGATAAGCCGATTCGCGTTTGGACGCGCCGTTTGAAAGCTGCAAACCGATGCCGTTCAGAATTGAATTGTAATCAATTTCGTCGCGCCCGCGAACGTATTTCGAGAAAAAATCGTTGAGAGATTTGCCAGCCATCATTTCCGAAATTTTCTGGTAATCTTCCGGCGTGTAATTCTTATTCTTTTTGAAAACTTCGTTGAAAAGATAACGCATTACGTCGTCCAGAGATTTTGCGCCGCCTGAGTCTTTGCGGATTTCCAAATCGAGCAAAAAGTTGACGATTTCGCCTTTGTCGTAATATGAAATTTGATTGTTGACGGCGTTTTCGTCCGGTCTGTAATACTTGATCCACGCATCAAAACTCGCTTCTTCGAGCGAAGTTTCAAAACGTCCGGGACGATTTTGCAAGGCTTGAAACGCTTTGGCTTTTTCGTCCAGATAATCTTTATCGGAAACGAGTCCGGCGCGTTGAACCAGAACATTTTCGTAATAAGCCGTTCCGCCTTCGGCGACCCACAACAGTTTCGTGTAATTTTCGTTTTCATAATCGAACGGACCGAGTGCGTCGGGACGAATGCGTTTGACGTTAAAATTATGAAAATACTCGTGCGCCGCGAGCGTCAAAAATCCTTTATAACGTTCGCCGGTAAAGCCGAAACGATTAAATTGCAGCGCGGTCGAATTTAAATGCTCAAGCCCGCCGCCGCCGCGCAGATTTACGATAAATGTGTAATCTTTATAATCGAATTCACCGAAAATTTTATACGCTTGCTCGATGATTTTCTTAACGTCGGCGGCGGTTTTCTGCAAATCGTAATTTCCTTCGCCTTCAAAAATCATTCGATGCGGAACGCCTTCGACATCAAAAGCGACTTCCTTAAAATTGCCGATTTCAAACGGCGAATCGTATAAAACATCGAAATTCGGAGCGCGAAAAGTGTTCGCCTGATTTTCGATTTTCGGCAATCCGGTCGCAATTTTCCAATCGCCGTAAGGATTTACTTTCAAAGTCGAAGCCGCGCCGATCTGGTCTTTCGGAAACATCAAGGTCGCGGCGTTGTTAAAAAATGCGTGGTCGGCGTTAAGCTCGTTCGTGCGAACCGTCAATTCATTGGCGTAAACATTATATTTCGCAACGATTTCCTTCGCGCCTTTAGTATCAATCTGCCAGGTATTTTTATTTATTTTTTGCCACATCAAGTCGCTTCCGCTCGCGTCTTTCACCGAAAAATCCTGAACGTGCCGCGCATATTCACGAATCAAATAACTTCCCGGCGTCCAAACCGGCATTTTGATTTCCGCCTTTTCAGGCATTTGCGCCCAATTCAAGCGCATTTCGACTTCCAAAAGATGTGTCCAGGGCTTCGACATCGAAACCGTATAACTGATTTCCGGCGCGGCGATTTTCGTTTCAGCGATTGCCGGTTTTTTTGCCGTTGATTTTTTTCTCTGAGCTTCTGTTTGTTGATACATAGAAAAAACGAGCGCGAAAATTAAGATAGACAGGAGTTTTGTTGTTTTCATCAATTGGGCTGCTCCGGTAAATTCCGTCGAGATATTATTTTTGTCCGTAGTTATATTACAACGAAACAATTATTTGCTAAAATCGCGTTATGGGTTTGCTGAAATTAAAGACGAAAACCAATGTCGCCGATTACCTGAAACAGGAAAAAATTTCGCCTGTTAGACACGAATACGTTGACGGCGTAATTCACGCGATGGCTGACACGAGCGACAATCACGCGCGTATTGCCGGAAATGTATTCGTCGCTTTGTCAATTCATCTGCGAGATTCGCCGTGCGAACCGTTTGCCGGCGACATCAAAGTTCGTGTTACGTCGAAAGTTTATTATTATCCTGACGTTCTGGTTTCGTGCGAGGAAACGCCGGAAAACGCTTATTTTCGCAACAAACCGATTTTAATCGTTGAGGTTACGTCGCGTTCAACCAAACACATTGACCGCCGCGAGAAACTTCTGTTTTACCTGCAAATGAAAAGCCTTCAGGAATATGTCATCGTTGACCAGGACAAAATGAACGTCGAAGTTCATCGTCGCCGCGAGGATGGAACCTGGATAACTTATTACTTTGACGAAGCGGACGAGTCAGTCGAATTAGCGTCGGTTAAATTAACCCTGCCGATAACCGAAATTTATCGCCGTGTAAAATTGGATAAATAATGCAGCTTGAAGAAAAATCCGGCGAAAAATTTTTCACCCGACCGCTCATCACAATTTTCGTTACGATTTTTATTGATCTCGTCGGGTTCGGCGTTGCCATTCCGGTGCTTCCCGCTTACGCCAAAAACGAATTCGGCGCGTCGCCGTTTGTTATCGGCTGGCTGCTGGCTTCGTATTCGATAATGCAGTTTGTTGCGACGCCTTTTCTCGGACAGCTTTCCGACCGTTACGGGCGTCGCCCGATTCTATTTATAAGTTTATTGGGAACGAGCGTCGCGGCTTTGATTACAGGACTTTCGACGACGCTTCCGCTGTTATTTTTCGGACGCATTTTTGACGGCACGACCGGCGGAAATATCTCGACCGCGCAAGCCTACATCGCCGATATTACGACCAAGGAAAACCGCGCCAAAGGAATGGGTTTAATCGGCGCGGCGTTCGGGCTTGGTTTTATTTTTGGTCCGGCAATCGGCGGAATTTTAAGTAAATTTGGTGCGCACGCGCCGTTTTTCTTTGTGTCCGCGCTTGCTTTTACGAATGCGATTTTTCTCTATTTTGTTTTGCCCGAATCACACGAGCCGAATAAAAATGCTGTCAGGCGCGAAAGCCGCCTTAAAGAACTTTCCCAAACGTTAAAAGATTCGCGCTTCGGAATCGTTACGCTTTTATACTTTTTGCTGGTCGTCGCTTTTTCGATAATGACTACGGTTTTTGTTCAATACACGGAGTTTCGCTTTGGCTACACCGCCGAGCAAAACGGATATTTGTTCGCGTATATCGGAATTTTAGCAATCATTTTGCAAGGCGGATTTTTTGCCCGTTTGGTGAAAATGTTCGGTGAAGTCTGGCTGGTCGTCGTCGGTTCAATTCTGTTAATGGCAAGTTTTTTTGCCGTTCCGTTCGTCGGACCTTTGAGCGGCGGGTTAACGGCTTTACTCGTCGGCATCGCATTTTTCTCAATCGGAAATTCTCTGTCGTCGCCTGCGCTGACCAGTCTCGCCTCAAAAGAAGCGCACGACACGGCGCAAGGTAAAACTCTGGGCATTTTGCAGTCGGCGGCGAGTCTCGCCCGCGCCATCGGACCTGCGCTTTCGGCATTTTTGCTTTACAGCGCGACCGCACCCGGAAATTTGTCCGATTACACGCTCTACCGCACATTTTGGACAGCGGCTGCAATTATGCTCGTCACTGTTTTAATTTCGCTTTACTTTGTCAAGACAGGCGAAAAGGAAATTCCGGCGCAAATATAAAATAATCAGTGAAAACTTTTCGTTTATAAAAAGTAATTAATACTCGATAACTCTGTCTTCAATCTTCTTTCCGCGAATTTTGATAATCCAGATTTTATTGTATTCATCATCGGCAAGGTCTTTATATTTATTTTGTTTGATCAGCAAATTCGCCAGTTCCGGCGTTGTTGTGTTATGCCCGACGACTACCACGCTTTTTACTTTCAGCTTCAATAATTGCCTGGCGAATTCTTCGAGTTCGTTAAAATCGTAAAATTGTGTTTGAAGCCGGTAATCTGTATTCAAATTTTCAGCCAGCGGCGCGACGGTCGCTCTCGTGCGTATAAAAGCGGTTGAAAAAATTTGCTGCGGCTTGTATGTCTTCAACGTTTCAACCAATCGTTCGGCTCTTTTTTGTCCGTCCGCAGTCAATTCGGGGTCGGCTTTGTTAGCAGTTGCCGATGTGTCCTTTTCGGCGTGTCTCAACAGAATTATCGTGATGTTTTGAGCGTAGATATTTTCACTCGCAAAGGCGAATAAAAATAATCCTAAGAAAAAAGAAACAAAAAATTTCATAGTTTTAATTCCTGTTTGCCGAAAAAATTCTGTCTGTTAGTATATTAAATTTGCAAAATAAATGATGAATTCTCCATTAAAAAATAACGTTTTGGAATCTTTGGCTAAAATTCTTGCTGCTAATAAAGAAAGCATAATCGAAGCAAACAAAGCGGACATTGCCGATTGTCCGACCGACGACGAAGTAATTCTCGACCGTTTGAAAGTTGACGCGGCGAAAGTCGAAAAAATGATCGCGTCGGTCAACAGCGTGCTTGCCGCCAATGATCCGGTCGGGAAAATTCTTTACGAAAAGACGCGCGAAGACGGTTTGCGAATCGAAAACCGCAGCGTTCCGTTCGGCACGATTTTGATCATTTACGAAGCGCGTCCCGACGTTTCGATTGAGGCGGCGATCATCGCGCTCAAAGCCGGCAACCGCATTTTGCTGAAAGGCGGCAAGGAGGCGAGAAGGACGAATTTGTGTCTGGCTGATTTGTGGCGCAAAGCGTTGGAAGAAAACGGCGCGGACGCGGATTTCGTCAAATATCTCGATCTGTCGCGCGAAGAAACGCAGCGATTAATTCGCGGCGATGCGGAGAAATTCGACCTCGTGATTCCGCGCGCCGGCGAAACTCTGATTGATTTCGTGCTGCAAAATTCTAAAGTTCCCGTCATCGTCAGCGGTCGCGGCAACAATTTCGCGTATGTTGACGAAAATGCCGATTACGAAATGGCGTTGAAAATAATTCTCGACGGCAAACAGCGTCTGAGCGTCTGCAATGCGCTCGACAAAGTTTTGATTGACGAAAATCTGCCTGATCTGGCGGCGCGGGTCAATCAATTAATTGATAAACTGCGGGCGGCAAACATCGAAGTTTTCGCCGATGAAAACATTCACGCGATGAACGATTCGGCGGCTTTGATTTCCGGCGAAGATGTCTGGCACGAAGAATTTTTATCGGCGAAAATCGTCATCGGCACGATTTCAAATCTCGCTGAAGCCATCGGTAAAATCAACGAATATTCGGGCGGACATTCGGCGACGATCATCACCGACAACAACGAAACCGCCGAGAAATTTATGCGCGAAGTTGACTGCGCGGCGGTTTACCACAACGCTTCGACCAGATTCACCGACGGCGGCGAGTTCGGTTTGGGCGCGGAAATCGCCATCTCGACGCAAAAACTCCACTTTCGCGGACCGCTCGGCGCGGAACATCTGCTGACCAATAAATGGTTCGTCTTCGGCGATGGGCAAATCAGGAAATAATAAAAGCGAAGAATTTACGGGGATGAAGGGATGAAAGGGATTTTACAAACATTGATCTATCCCTTTTAATCCCTTTCATCCCCGTAAATTTCCCCAAAGATGAAAAAGAAACTCGTTTTAAAAATCGGCACGTCAACGCTGACGAACGGCACGAAACTGATTTCGCGCGGCAAAGTCGAAGACATCGGGCGGCAGATTCTCGCCCTTGCCGACGAATACGACGTCGTTCTCGTGTCCAGCGGCGCGATTGCCGTCGCCCGCCAGCGCATCAACATCAACGATTTCAGCAAACTCGTCGAATCGAAACAGGCGTTGGCGGCAATCGGACAGCCGCTCCTTATGCGGATTTACCACGAAATTTTCGCCGATTTCGGCATTCGCACGGCGCAGTGCTTGATGACTTACCGCGATTTTGAAAACGAAACTTCGCGCCAAAATACGCTCAACACGATCAGCGAACTCATCAAATACAACTACGTTCCGATCATCAACGAAAACGACACGACCGCCGTCGAAGAGATTATTCTAGGCGACAACGACAAACTTTCCGCGCTCGTCGCCGCGCTCATCAAAGCCGACCTGCTCGTCATCGCCAGCGACATTGACGGCGTTTTCGACAAAAATCCGCATCTTCACGCAGACGCAAAATTAATCAGCGAAATCAAAAACATCAGCGAAGCGAAAAGTCTGGTCGAAGAACGTGATTCCGGTTTGGGAACCGGCGGAATGAACTCGAAACTCGAAGCCGCGATCATCTGCCAGAAAGAAAACATCGAAACTTGGATCGTCGGCGGCGGACGCAACAATTTTCTGGTTGACGCGCTGACGGGAAAAGTAAATTACACAAAGTTTTTGGCAAGTTAAAAGTTTTCCAAACAAACATTTTTCCCGAGTTCAAAATGCCGTTCGGATCGGAGACTTTTTTGATGCTTCGTATAGTTTCAGAGATTTAGATTTCAAATTTGCGATAGATTTCGCGTCTGTGTCCGATGCGTAACAGGTAGATGTTCTCATCATCAAACGAAAAAATCATTCGATAATCACGCACGATGACGACGCGCCAGATGCCGCGAAATCCGGTCATTTGTTTGATGTTTAGTAATTTGTCGAAAATGTCGGCGGCGAGTGATAAGGAAATTTGAAAGGCTTCTTCCTGGATATTAGTCGGCAGACGGCGAATGTCTCTGCCAAAACGATTGGTTCGTTGAACGGCGCGTTTATCGGATGAAATCGGCAAAAGTTTTCACCTCGGTAAATTCTTTTTTGACAACTTCCGTTTGCGATTGCTGCAAACCTTCCAAAAATTCGCTCTCGTAAATTTCATTGGGCGAAACTACTTTTTCTATGAATGACTGCAAAGTCTTGTAAGCTGAAATGACTTCCGAAAACTCTTCTTCCGACATTTGCAAAGTAATATTTCTCATAACAATTCGATTATTGCACAAAGTCCGATTTAGATAAACATTTTACCCGAGTTCAAAATGCCGACTGAGATAAGAAATTTTAAGCAACTGGATAAGTTTTTACACGAGTTGCAATCCTTTCCCAAACAGTTCTATTTTGCTCTTTCGTTTTTTCAATGTTTAGCTTAAATTCTCCTTTAAATCTATATCTCATAATACCTAATGAATCTCTGCCTTGAGCAAATACAATTTTGTGATAGCTTCCAATTTGCATCTGCATCTTAATGAATTCTCTATTCTCTTCTTTGTTAATATTTCTCTCCGTGATAACAGTTTCATCATTAGATATTTCATTTTCCCAACTCTTGTGCAAATAAAGTTTTGGAAACCAAATTACTTTTCCAGCTTCTATGGGATGTTTTACCCAACCTCCCCAAATGCCTTTTGGCTTTCGATTCATCCCAAAACAATTTGCAGCATCAACTGAAGTTTTAAAACTAACGTCGTCCCATAAATCAATATAACCTCTATCAATGTAAGTTTGAGGAGTTTGTTCCGCCTCTAAATCCCAAATCTTAAAGTTATCCGAATCTTTTATCCTGTTTTTTATTAAATTAACAATTTGTTCAATGGATTCGTGAACTTGTTCAATACTCTTAGTTACATCAATTCTAAAAATCTCGTGTTTTGTTGCACCGATAATGTCATTTTCTCGCAACTTATCGATCTCAATCTGTTTTCTATGATGTCCTTCGTCAACTTCAATATGAAGACCTGATTGAGGAAGATAGACATCAGTCAAAGCAATGCCTTCTGGTCGTCTAACATACTGTTGAGTTATAAATTTTACGTTTATGTCATTTAGCGAATGCCAAATTCGTGTGATGACATAATGTTCATACTTCTTTCCTTCCTATTTTAGAAAATTGAAGTGAAATATATTCCAACTTATTCATAAATTTTTAAGTAGTTTGCTGATTTGATTTTTAAATAAACATTTTCCCTGGATTCAAAATGCCGTGCGGGTCGAAAATTCTTTTGATGCCTTTCATC
>CAXSHW010000080.1:7800-18282 GCA_964237245.1 uncultured Pyrinomonadaceae bacterium | reverse complement strand
AACCGGACATTGATGTCGGTGACGGTGCCAGCCAAGCCGGAAACCGTCACATTTGACGGATAAGGCGTGGCGATATTAGCGTCATTGATGACTATCTGCCCGGTGTTACTAAATGTTCCCGTTGTTTGCGCGAAAGCGGCTACGGCAAAGACAGCTAAGATTAAAATCAAACTGTTCAAAAAAGATAAAATTTTCATATTCCTCCTAGAAAAATTAAAACCAAAAAGATAATACCTCATAAAAATTTTGTAAAAATTAATAATTTAGTGGATGGACGTAAATTAAATTCACAAAACAATTATATTGAAAATTACTCCTTTTGCGAGTAGTTTGTCAATAGATTCTCGCCTCCGAAATGAAGTTGCATATTTTAATTTAGATTTTGATTGTCTCAAGTAATTGTTAAGATAAATAAATGATTTCGACTTCGGTTCCACTTTTTTTTATTGACGGATTAGGCGTCGGCGGACGTGAGCAAACCAATCCGCCGGCAGTAGTAAAGAACGTCGAATCTTTAGCGCAGTTTCAGAATGAGGCAAGCTAAATTATTTTTGAAGTGGTTTCATTTGCGACCGATGCGCGTCTTGGCGTCGAAGGTCGTCCGCAAAGCGCGTCGGAACGGACAACGGTTTTAACTGGAATTAACGCGCCGCTCGATTGAAACTTATCGGGCGTTGCTTCAATAAACATTCGCGCATCTGACAATAACGGAAAAAATTTGTTATAACCTAAACTGAAATGAAGCGTTGGACGATAAAAAAACACGACCGTGAAGCGGTCAAAATGCTGGCAAACAGTTTAAAAGTTTCGCCCGTCGTCGCCGCTCTGCTTATTTCCCGCGGTTATGAAAATGAAGAAAAAGCTCAAAAGTTTTTGAATCCGTCGCTCGATGATTTGCACGAGCCGAATCTTTTGAAAGGAATGGAAAAAGCGGTCGGGCGCATTTTGAAAGCGATTGATTCGGGCGAAAAAATTTTAATCTGGGGCGATTACGACGTTGACGGCACGACCGGAACGGTTGTTTTGCGGAAAGCTCTGGAAATTTTGGGCGCGAAAACAAGTTTTCATATTCCGCATCGTTTTACGGAAGGTTACGGCGTCAACACTCCGATGCTCGAAAAAGCCAAAGAACGCGGCTTCACGCTCGTCGTCAGCGTTGACTGCGGCATTCGCTCATTCGAGCCGATTGCGTGGGCAAAGGAAAACGGCATTGATTTTATCGTCACAGACCATCATTTGCCCGACGAAACAAAAGAAAGTTCCGATGCGTTTGCCGTCGTCAATCCGAATCAGCGGGATTGCGAATATCCTGATAAAAATCTTGCCGGCGTTGGCGTCGCGTTCAAACTCGCGCACGCGCTTCTGCGTGAAAAAGGCAAAGAAAATCTCGTCAAAGGTTTTTTGAAAGTCGTTGCCATCGGCACAATCGCCGACGTAATGAGTTTGACGGGCGAAAATAGAGCAATCGTTTCGCTCGGACTTAAAGATTTGTCGAAGGCGCATAATTACGGACTTAAAGCTCTGATGGAAGTCGCCGATTGCACGGGCGCGATGACGAGCAACGACATCGGTTTTCGCATCGCGCCGAGAATCAATGCGGCGGGCAGAATGGACGAAGCGCGGCGTGTCGTCGAACTGTTTGAGGCGACTGATTTCGACGAAGCCAGAAGACTTGCCGAAATGCTCAACAGCCGCAATCGGGAACGCCAAAAAATTCAACAGGAAATTACCGAACTCGCTTTTCTGGAGACCGAAGGAATTTTGGACAAAAATTTTATCGTCGTCGCCGGTGAAAACTGGCATCGCGGTGTGATCGGGCTTGCCGCTTCAAAAATCGCCGACAAATTATATCGTCCGACGATTGTCTTTTCCGTCGAAAACGGCATTGCCACCGGAAGCGCCAGAAGCATCGCGGGCTTTCATCTGCTTGAAAGTCTCGATTCGTGCGTTGACCTTTTCGTCAAACACGGCGGACACGCCGCTGCTGCCGGAATAACGATTAAAGAAGAAAATATCGCCGCATTAAAGGAGAGATTAAATGCTCATGCAACTGAAATTTTATCGGCGGAAGATTTGATTCCCGAAGTGAAAATTGACGCTGTTGTTTCGAGTCGAACATTAAATCTCGATTTGGTTCAAGAGTTAAAACAATTTGAGCCGTTCGGAATGGGAAATCCAAAACCGCGCTTCGTTACCCGCGATTTAACTTTAACGAGCGAGCCTTATGTGATGAAAGAAAAGCACTTAAAGCTAAAATTAACCGACGCGGACGGCAAACAATTTGAAGCGGTCTGGTGGGACGGCGTTGATAAATCCGAAAAGCAAACTCTCAAGCCGAAATCGCGCATCGAACTTGCTTACACTCCCGAAGCCAACAATTGGAACGGCAGCACGCGGCTGCAATTAGTTGTCGAAGATTTAAGAACGGAAACTCAAGTTTAATTTTTATAAATGTCCGAAGCGGTACAACGTCAAAACATAAAAAATCTCCGGCTTCGCGCTAAATTGCCGACCGTTTTTCGCGCATCGGCAATTTTTGCGCTTGTCGCAACCGTTCTGGCAATCGGTTTTGGCTTTTATTTATCAAAAAATAACCGGGAATTTCGGATGAAAAGCCTGCCCGCAGAGCTTTCTCAAGATGTTGTCGCGCAAGTCAACGGCTACGAACGCCGCGAAACCGACGGCGAAAAGTTAAAGTATTACATTAAAGCCGACCGGGCTAAAACATTCGCTGATAATCATCAGGAACTCGAAAACGCCTTTATACAGGTTTACGACGATACGGGCGAAAATTCCGACAAAATCTCTTCGGCAACTGCTATTTACGTTCCGGCAAAAGACGCTTCAAAAAATTTTACGGCTTATTTTGCCGGAAATGTCGGCATTGAAACGCGCGATGCGCTTAAAGTAAAAACCGAACAATTGACTTATAATCAAGAGACGGAAACCGCCGAAGCTGAAGAACTAATCGAGTTTTCACGCGAAAATATAACGGGAAAATCCGTCGGCGCGACGGTTAAACTGAGAGACAAAACCATTGAATTACTTAAAGATGTCGAAATAAATTCAAATGACGCTGATAATAAAATTCAACAGGCGAAAATCGTTGCCGGACACGCTTTTTTTAATCAGACGGCTGGCAAAATCGAGTTTAATCAAAACGTCAACGTCAACATCACGGCGAATAATTCCGGCGAAACGGCGCAGCCGACCGATATAAAATCAGACCGCGCGACCGCTTTTTTTATTAATAAGGAAATAAATAAAGTTGAATTAAACGGAAACGTTGATGTTTACCAAAAACCGACGAGCGCCAGTTCAAAATGGACGAAAGCCAAAGCAAATCGCGCCGTTGCGAAAATTCAAAAAGAATTGAAACAGCTTGAATTGTTTGAAAATGTTGATATTCAGACGACTGCCAATAATTCAAAACCAACCGAAATTAAAACCAATTACGCGCTTTATGATAAAGATGCGGACAAATTTGAACTCAAAAACGCGGTTGATATTGTAACGCTTGAAGACAATCAACCGACGAATATAAAAGCGCGGGAAGCGACTTACGAACAATCAAACGGCAAAATTTTCTTGAACGGCGCGGCGGAAATCACGCAAGGCGGCGATTTTATCAAAGGCGACAGTCTGACGGCAGAACTTTTTCCAAACAAAAAGCTGAAAAACGCCGACGCGAAAGGAAACGCTTATTTGAAACAGACGACGCCCGAACGCACAACCGAAGTTTCGGGCAGCGAGCTAAACGCGACTTATGCGGACAATCAGTTATTGCAATCGGCAAACGCGGTCGGCGCGAGTCAAGCAATTTTGACTCCGGCACTGGCAAACGATTATTCAAAAATCTCGCTTGCCGCGCCGAACGCGATACGTCTGAATTTCCGCGCCAACGGAATTCTCGACCAAATGCAGACCGATGGTCGAACGACGCTTTCATTAAACGCGCCGAACAATAACCAAACTGCCGCTAACAAAAAACTCGTCGCCGATTCGGTGAAAACCGTTTTCAACCAAAACGGAAAAGATTTGACGAAAGCCGAAGCTGTTGGAAACGCCGAACTTACAGTCGAACCGCTGCGCGCCGCGCCGGAAAATTATCGAACGACAATAAACGCGCCGCATTTCGATTGCGATTTTTTTGAGACCGGCAACAACGCGAAAAATTGTCAGGCTTCGGTCAACGCCAAAGCGGTGCGCGTGCCGACCGTTCCGGCGGAAAATCGCGGCAATCAAACAATTTCGGCGGAAAGATTGGATGTTAAATTCAATCAGGAAAATAAAGACGTTGAAAGATTCGACGCATTCGGAGGCGCGAAATTTTCCGAACTCGACCGCAATGCGATTGCCAATCAACTGACTTTTACGGCGAACGACGAATTCGTCAGATTGCGCGGCGGCGAGCCGACCGTTTGGGATTCGAGAGCGCGAGCCAAAGCCGGCGAAATTGATTGGGACACGCGCAATGAAAAATCCGCTCTGCGCGGAAAAGTTTCGACGACTTATTACAGTCAGGCGAAAACCGGCGGCGCGACGCCATTCGCAAATCCGTCCGCGCCTGTTTTCGTCACGTCGGAGACGGCGGATTTTGACCATCGAGCGGAAACCGGACTTTATACCGGAAACGCCCGCGCGTGGCAGGAAAATAATTACGTTCGCGCCGATAAATTACTTGTCAAACAAAAAGAAGGCGAGCTTTACGGCGAAGGCACGGTGCAGAGTCTTTTATATGACGCGAAACGCAAGGAAAACGGCAAGGAAATTTCCGTTCCGGTTTATGCCGCCGCGCAAAAATTGTCTTACGCGAAAGACAAAAACGTGCTTCGCTATGAAACAAACGTCGACATCAGACAAGGCGCGGACAGAATCACGGCGGGCGCGGCAAATGTTTTTTTGAACGATAAAAACGAGGTTTCGCAAACGATTGCCGAAAATAATGTCGTAATAACTCAGCCGAATCGCAAAGTCGTCGGCGATTACGCGCAATATAATATGACGGATGAAACGATGGTGTTGCGCGGAAATCCGGCTCGCGTCGAAGACAGTGAAAACGGTTCGTCGCAGGGAGCGCAATTGACGGTTTCTTTGCGTGACAAGCGCGTCGAAGGCGAAAGCAAAACTAAAGAAAATAACACGGGCAGAATGCGGACGGTTTATAAAATCAAAAAACCTTAAAATGTGATGACGAATAAAATTTACGAATCAACAGTAGCGGTAAAGCGCAAAAACTTCTAAAATTAAACCGCAACGAATTTACTGCAAACTTCAAGTCAAAATTGTTAAGTTTCTTCAAAAATAAAACTTCAGAATCAAACAACGACGGTTCTAAAATTGTGCCTGCCGATTCTTTATCCGCGCTTGATTTGCAGAAAACCTACGGGCGCAGGCGCGTGGTTGACGGCGTTTCGCTGTCTGTCAAACAAGGCGAAATCGTCGGACTTCTAGGCGCGAACGGCGCGGGAAAAACTACGACTTTTTATATGATGACCGGACTCGAACAGGCTGAACGCGGAAAAATTTTTTTGAGCGGTCAAGACGTAACGACTCTGCCGATGTATTTGCGAGCCAGACTCGGACTCGGATATTTGCCGCAAGAACCTTCGATTTTCCGCAAAATGTCAGCCGAGCAAAATATCTTGGCAGTTCTTGAAACAATGAAAATTTCACGCGCCGACCGATTTTTGCGGCTCGAAGAATTGCTGGAAGAATTCGGCATCGCGCACGTCCGCAAAACGCGCGGCGACGCGCTTTCGGGCGGCGAACGGCGGCGTGTCGAAATCGCCAGATGTCTGGCAACCGAGCCGCAGTATATTCTGCTCGACGAGCCGTTTGCGGGAATTGACCCGATTGCGATTGACGATATTCGGGAAATTATTATTTATCTGAAGAATAACGGCATCGGGATTCTTATCACAGACCATAACGTGCGTGAAACTCTCGGCATCACAGACCGCGCTTATATTATGGCGGAAGGGAAAATTTTGCGAAGCGGCGCGCCAACCCAACTTGTCGAAGACGCCGATGTAAGAAGACTCTACTTGGGAGAAAGATTCAGTCTTTGAAATCTCGATTGCTGAATTTTTAACTTCGACACTCTTTCCCCATTTTTTAGTAATCGGTTATAATAAAGGGCGGAAGCCGGCGTTTGAATTTGTTGATTTGGAAAAACTCTCGAAATAAACTTATAAATTAATAGATGGCATCTTTAAGACTTACACAAAAACTGGCACAGCGAATGATTTTGACGCCGCAACTGCGGCAGCGAATCGAAATGCTGCAAATGACGACCGTCGAGCTGAGCGAGCTGATTCAGCAGGAAATGGTCGAAAATCCCGTTTTGGAAGAAGTCTTGACAGACGAAGAATTTCAGGAAATCTCCGAAAAAATTCTCGACCAAAACTCCGGCGGACAAGATGAGAGTTACGAAAACGGACACGACAAGGATTTTGATGCTTCAACCGATTTTGAGCAAGCCGAAAACTTTACGCCCGAAAAGTTGGGTGAAAACGGATTTGAAGAAAACGGTTTTGAGGAAAATGTAAATCAAGATTCCGACGGCGGCGAAGATTTTTCCGAAGATAAATCCGATTCTTTTGAAGAAGTTGATTACGGCAGGGAATTTCAAGATTATCTCGACCCCGGATATAGAACACAGGAAATTGAATTTAAAGACGACGCGCCGAGTTTTGACCAGTTTTTATCGCGCTCGCAGTCGTTGACCGAACATCTCGAATGGCAGCTTAATCTTTTGCAAATCAGCGAACGGCTGGAAGATGTGGCAGTTTGCGTCATCGGGAATTTGAACGAAGACGGGCGCTTGACGACTTCCAACGAAGAAATCTCCCAAATGTGCGGCTGTTCGTTGGAAACAGTCGAAAAGGCGAGACAAGTTGTAATGCGCCTTGAGCCGGTCGGCTGCGGCGTGCGAAGCGTTAATGAATGCTTGTATGTTCAGCTCGAAGCTGTCGGCGAAGGCGAAAGTCTGGCGGCTGATCTGGTCAAAAATCATCTGGAAGATATACAACCGTTCCGGCTTCAGCATCTTTCAAAAGAACTGGGCATTGATCTTCATTCTTTGAGCGAAGAGATCAATAAGATTAAAATTCTCGATCCTTATCCGGGCAGGCGTTATTCTTCGGAAGAGCCGATTTATGTCGCGCCGGAAGTTTATATCGAAAAAATCGAGGACGATTACGTCATTTATTTTACTGACGACGGAAGTCCGCGCCTTCGGATAAGTTCGACTTACAAAAAATTAGTTGATCAGGAAGGAACGTCTAAAGAAACAAAAGATTTTATCAAGGACAAAGTGCGCTCGGCGGTTGACCTTCTTAGGAATATCGAGCATCGCCGACAAACGATTTATCGCGTCGTCGAATGTATCGTGCATCGGCAGAGAGAGTTTTTGGAACACGGCGTTCAGTATATCAAACCGATGATGCTCAAGGATGTCGCCGAAGACATCGGAATGCATCTTTCGACGATTTCGCGCGTCGTTAATCGCAAATACGCGCACACGCCGCAGGGCGTTATCGAGCTTCGCCGATTTTTCTCCGAAGGAATGTTGAACGAAGACGGCGAAGAAGTTTCGACGCGCATTTTAAAGCTGAGAATCAAGAAAATGACCGAAGAGGAAGATTCGAGAAAACCTCTGACCGACGATCAAATCGCCAAAGTTTTAAGTAAAGAAGGTGTCAAACTTTCGCGCCGGACAGTGGCTAAATACCGCGACCAAATGCAGATTCCCGGTTCGCGCGAACGGAAAACGGTTATTTAAATTTCGGATTCGGGATTTGACTGTTATAAATCCGAACGCCAAAATTTAAAATCTACTTTATAAAATCAAGAGGGATTGCGACAATTATGAAATTTGAATATACGGGCAGACATATCGAAGTAACGCCGACGCTGCGGGCGCACGTCGAAGAACATTTTGAAAAACTGAATCATTTATTTGACGGAAACGACCGAAACACGCAAGTCATAATCGAGGTTGACAAAGGCAAGCATCGCGCGGAAATTATCGTCAAATGGCACAATGAAGTTTTGACGGCAACGACTGTCGCCGACGATATGTATAAATCTTTGTCGCAAACGATTGATAAAATCGAAAAGCAAGCTCTGAAATTAAAAAGCAAGATTATTGATAAACATCAAAAAGTTAAAAAGGTTAGTACGGTTGAACCAATCGCGGCGGAAGAAACCGTCGTTTCAGGCGCGCCGCAAATTATTGAATCAACGAATTATTCGGTTAAACCGATGACTGACGAAGAAGCCGTTTTACGCCTGAATGAACAGGAAAATCAGTTTCTCGTTTTCAGAAATTCGGACACCGAGCGCATTTCGGTTATCTACAAGCGGAAAGACGGAAATTACGGTCTGATTCAGCCGTAGAGAAAATTGCAAGTAAAAATTAATCAACCGACCCGACCGAAAAATTACGGTTGCCGAATTTTCACCGTCGTCGTTTTATGCCCCAAAACAAACCAGACAAAAAATCTTCTCCGAATTTTGTGATTATCACCGGATTGAGCGGTTCGGGAATGAGTTCAGCGACCAACGCCTTTGAAGATTTGGGTTATTTTTGCGTGGATAATCTGCCTTTAACGATGCTTTCGACATTCTCGCGTCTTTTAGTTCCAAATGCCGAAGAAGTTGTGGCGATTGAAAAAGCCGCGCTTGTCATAAACATCAGAGAACGTCACTTTCTTTCTGAATTTCCCGACGAATTAAAGAAAATAGAAAAAAAACTTCAGCCGTTTGTGCTTTTTTTTGAAGCGTCCGACGAAGTTTTGCAGCGCCGGTTTTCCGAAACGCGCCGTCCGCATCCGGCTGATTCGGGAAAAGGATTGCTGGCGGCGATTCGCGCCGAGAAAAAAGAAATGCGGAAAATTCGGAAGACGGCGGATTTGATAATTGATACTTCCGAACACACCGTTCATACGCTCAGACATTTTTTGGTGCAAAGATTCGGAAACTCGAAAGAAGGCTCGCCGCTTCACGTTTCAATTTTCAGTTTCGGACACAAACACGGCAGTCCGCGACAGGCGGATTTGCTTTTCGATGTGCGACATCTGCCGAATCCGTATTTTGAAAACGGTTTGCGCGAGCTTCCCGGAACTGACAAAAAAGTTGTGGAATTTCTCGATAAACAAATTGAGGTGCAGGAAACCATCCGGCGTTTTACGGATTTGTTGGAGTATCTGCTTCCGCTCTATCGCCGGGAAGGGAAATCTTATCTGACTATCGGCGTCGGCTGCACCGGCGGCAGACATCGTTCGGTAATGGTAGCGAACAGATTAGGGAAAGTATTGAAAAATGATAATTTTGAAGTTTCGGTCGCGCATCGAGACCTGCAAAAGTAAAGAGGCAAAGTTTAGAGATGAAAAGAATCGGAGGAGTTATAGTTTCGCACGGACAGGTAGCCGGTGAATTGCTGGCGGCGGCGGAAACCGTCGTCGGCACTTTAAGTCATATCACGGCGGTTTCAATCGGCTGGCACGACGACGTTGAAATGGCAAAAGACGAAATCTCTCGCGCCATCAGCAAGGTTTCCGAAGGCGCGGGCGTTTTGCTTCTTACAGATATGTTCGGCGGAACTCCAACCAATATCTCGGCAATGTTCATCAAGGAAAACGAAGTCGAAATCGTCACGGGCGTCAATTTGCCGATGGTCATCAAACTCGCTTCGCAAACAAAGGAAATGATGTTGATTGAATTAGCAAAAGAGGTCGAGGAGCAAGGTAAACAGGCAATTTATAGAACAAGCGAACTGCTTGAGCCGCAGAAACTTAAGAAGGATGCTTAAAGTAAAACTTAAGGTTATAAATCAACTCGGACTTCACGCACGCGCCGCCGCTCAACTCGTCAGACTTGCCGGAAGTTTTCAAAGCAATATTGAATTAGAGCGCGCTGATAACGCCGTTGTCGCGGACGCAAAATCAATTTTGAGTGTCCTGACTCTGGCTGCTGCGAAGGGAACTGAGATCGAGTTAAAAGTTGAAGGAGTTGATGAAGAAGGCGCGTTACAGTCAATCGAAGAAATTTTCAGGAATGGGTTTGGAGAATTGTAAAATTTACAATATGGATTTTGTGAAACAGGATTTTCCGGGAAAGGGGAAAAAGGTAGGAATCATCGGCGTTCCGCTCGGCTATGGCGCGGGCATAAAGGGAAGCGAACTCGGAGCGACCGCGTTGCGGCTGGCTGATTTTCGCGGGAAATCACTTATTGGACACATAGAAGAACTCGGTTTCGCAGTCAAAGATTACGGCGATGTCGAAATCGTCAAGCCCGATTATGTGGTGGGCGAAAAGGAAAATCCGAAATATCTCAAGGAAATGCTGACTTCGTGCGCGAATATGTCGAAGTCAATAAAGAACGTTTTAGAAAAAAATACTTTTCCCGTCATTTTGGGCGGTGATCATTCAATCGCGGCGGGAACATTTTCGGCGATTTCTTCTTTTTTTCGCGCC
>CAXSHW010000080.1:0-7790 GCA_964237245.1 uncultured Pyrinomonadaceae bacterium | reverse complement strand
GGAAGTAGGCTTGATTTGGCTCGACGCTCACGCCGATATTAATACGCACGAAACTTCGCCATCTGGCAATCTTCACGGAATGCCGCTTGCCGCGATTTTGGGTTACGGCGAACCGTCTCTAGTCAACCTGGAAGGATTTGCGCCAAAAGTAAATCCGAAATTTTGCACTCACGTCGGCGCGAGAGACTTGGATTTGGGCGAAAAAAAAAGAATTCGAGAATTGGGAATGCGCGAAAATTTTTTTACGATGAGCGATATTGACCGTCGCGGAATGCTCGCTTGCATCGAAGATGCCGTAAAAATCGCCTCGCAAGCCTCCGGCGGTTTTGCGGTAACTTTTGATGTGGATATTCTCGACCCGACTTTTGCTCCCGGTTCGGGAACACTCGTGCGCGGCGGAATCACTTATCGTGAAGCGCATCTCGCGCTCGAAGTGATTGCGGAAACGGGTAAAATGCGTTCTTTTGAAATCGTCGAAGTTAATCCGATGCTCGACCAGAGTAATATCACCGTTGAACTGGCTGGCGAACTTATATTGTCGGCTCTCGGAAAAACTATTTTATAACTTTATGTAAATTAATAATCAATAAACTACAAACAGTTGTGATTCAAGAGTTTAACGATTTATATTTGATAATCTTTTTTATGCAAAAAATTAAAGTAGGCATAATTTTCGGCGGTCGTTCCGGCGAACACGAAGTCTCGATTCGTTCAGCCAAAACCGTTATCGAACAAATTGATAAAGAAAAATTTGAAGTTGTTCCGATTGCCATTAATAAAGAGGGAAGTTGGCTCAATCCGAAAGAATCATTAAAACTTTTTCCGGCGCAAATTCAGGAATCTTTTAGTGAGTCTGTCGAAAGTTTTCCAAACGATGCAATCGCATTAATCGGCGACACAAAATATAAAGGTTTGACCCGACTTGAAACTTCGGAAATAAAGGAAAATATAACAGAACTCGATGTGATTTTTCCTGTTTTGCACGGAACATACGGCGAGGACGGAACGATTCAAGGGCTTTTTGAAATGGCGGATATTCCGTATATCGGCTGCGGCGTTTTAGCTTCAGCCTGCGGTATGGAGAAAGTTGTGATGAAGACGCTTTTCCGCGACGCGGAATTGCCGATGTGCAAATACGTCTGGTTTTTACGAAGCGAATGGGAACGTGAAGGCGTCGCGGTCGTCCGGCAAATCGAAGCCAAACTCGGCTATCCGTGCTTTGTCAAACCGGCAAATCTCGGCTCGTCGGTCGGAGTTTCCCGCGCGACGGATGAAGATTCGCTCAAAAAGGCAATCGAACTCGCCGCCGAATACGACCGCAAAATTATTGTCGAAGAAGGTCTCGATATGCGCGAAATTGAGTGCGCCGTTATCGGTTACGAAAACGCGCAGGCGAGTTTGCCGGGCGAATATGTCATCAAAGAAGACGACAAAAAATTTCTCGATTATACGGAAAAATACTCCGGCACGGGAAATAACGAGTTTGTCGTTCCCGCGCTTATTTCAGAGGAATTGACTAAAAAAATTCAGCAAATGGCGATTTCGGCTTTTCGCGCCATTGACGGTTCTGGACTTGCTCGGGTTGATTTCTTTCTGCGAAACGACACGGGTGCGCTTCTCATCAATGAAATCAATACTTTGCCGGGTTTGACCGATGCTTCGGGTTTTCCGAAAATGTGGGCTGGAACAGGTTTACAGTTTCCCGAAGTAATTGACAAATTGATTGACGCGGCGATGGAAAGACACAAAGATAAATCAAGAAACAAGACGAGTTTTTGAAGTGATTTTTGTTCTTTTTGAGTTTAGAAAGAAAGGCGAAACCGAGCTAAAGAGTTTTATGGGAAAGTTAGAAAAGTGTTGAGTTTTACAGTTATTCGTTATTTTTCTTTCGGCGCGTTGTAACCTTTTCTAGTTCTTATATTTAAATTCGGACTCGCAACTTTTATTTCAATCGTTCGCCATTTGCCGTCTTTTTTTGTATTTGACGGCTGATAACCGAGCGTATATTGCGTGCCGAGTTCTTCGACGATATTTTTGAACGCCGCGCGCATCGCCGCGCCGCCCGGCGTCGGTATAAAAATGCCGCCGCTTTTTTCGGCAAAATTCTTGAGCGCGCTCTGATTCTGCATTCTGTCCTTGCCGCCCGTATCTACTGTGGACATATCAATCGTATAAATCGTTACATTTGAAGCAAGCGCGGCTTGCAAGACTTTACCGGCGGCGCGTCCGCTGTTATTGTCCGCGCCGTCCGAGAGAACGATTACAGCTTTTCGTTTTTCAGGACGTTTTTCGAGTTCCTGCGCGGCTTTGTAAATCGCGTCGTTTAAAGCCGTCATTCCGTCGGCTTTCAGGTCAAAAATTCTGTCGGTAATATCGCGGCTGTTTGAGAATTCCTGGACGGTTGAGATTTTTGAATCGAAATTGTAAATCGCTGTCACGTCATCGGGGCGAAGTCCGTCGAGAAAATTTATCGCGGCGGCGCGCGCCATACTGATTCTGGTTTCCATACTGCCGGAAGTGTCAATCAAAATAACAGCGGCAAAAGGAGTTTTTTCCGTGTCGAAGAAATCAATTTTTTGCTCTTGCCCGTCTTCAAAAACCTTAAATTGAGATTGTTTCAATCCTGAAACCGAATTTCCTTTTGCGTCGGTAATAGTTGTATTAAGAATAACTAACGAAGATTCGACTTTGATAACATCTTCGTCTTGAGCGAAAACCGGCAGAATGAGACAACACAAAATAAGAAATGAAAAATGACAAATAATAAAGAAATTTCTAAAGCTAAATTTGCATTTTCTCACTATTTTGCCTATACCTCTCGCCTTTAATTTTCAACCTAGTTTTTTGAAAAACGGATAAACTTAACGATTCTTAGAAACGCATTGGAATTTTGAATGGCAACGACTGAAATGCTGTAACGGGTAGTTTTCTTTAATTCCTCAATCAGTTTGCCGGTGCTGGTTTGCAGAAATTTGAAAGCATCGAGCATTGTAGAAGGTGATTTTTCGTCGTCTGTCGCTTCGTCAGTTTCAGAACCGAGTTCGCGGTGAATTTTTTTGGCGAGCTTTTCCAGACGGTCTAATTTTTTTTGGTCTTCCTCAGAAAGTTTTTTGGATTCGGCGAAACTTTTTTCCAGAGATTCACTCAGTTTAGCGGCTTCTTCACCGTTTTGAAGCAGTTCTGCGTAATCCTTTTTTTCGCGCTCGATACGATTTCTGGCAAGCGATTCTTTGATGCCTTTCGGAAAATCTTCTTTGCTGACCGACTTATTGCCCTGACTGCCGGAATCGGCATCGGTCTGCGCGTTGACGCAAACAATCGTCAGAGACAAAAAAACTGCGACAAAAATTAGACGTGAAAATTTGAAAAACATTTTCTTTTACACTCAAATAAAAATTACCGGTTCGAGTCCTGAGGTTTATCAAACGTTGTTCCCGTTACCAACTCGACTAATTTACGGAGAAATTCATCTTCCGCCGCGCCTGTGCTTTGCAAAGTTGTCCATTCGGAAACCAGACCGTTTTCAGACCTGCCTTCGACCTTCGCCGTTACCGAAACGTTATTTTGAATACCGTCAATTGATTGAATTTCTACGGTTAAAGTGTAACGACCGCGCGTCCAGGATTGATCGGAATCAGGCAAAACCGCATAGCGATTGAGTTCATTGCGCGTAATAACCGCGCCTTTGGCAAAGATAAACGGTTGGGTAACGACAATGCCGTCTTTCATTCTCGAAGCCGATTCGTCAACAATCAATTTATTGTCTTTAAGAACATCAACAACGTTTTCAATTAAAACATCACGACGCGAATTTAATTTGTAAGGGTTTGGAAGCGCTTCACGAACCTTCGTTTTGTCTTCGCCCCAGCTAATGGATTTACCTTTGGTTATAGTGTCGGCACGCGCGCCCGTTTTATTGCCTTCCTGTTTTATTTTATCTGTTTGTGTATCAATGCCTTTTTGAGCAAAAGCGGCGGTTGAAAGAGCGACGATGGCAAAGACCGTGTAAAATAATTTGTTCATATAATTTTTTCGGAAGACAAGTTCTACAACTTCTAATATACCGCAGAGGGTTTGCAAATTAAAGGTTTGATGTAGATAAAAATAGAACGGTTGCAGCGGCTGGTTTTATAATGTTCGGCTCGCGTGTTCCGGCTTTGAGTTTCGGACTTCGGATTTTGAATTTTCCTGCATTTCCCACAGAAGCAGATGTTTCAAAAATGCGTGGTGAGCGGCGAAATGAGCGATGCAGAAACCGGGTAAACCGTCGAGAAAGCCCAGCTTTAAGACATAAGTTTGCAGAAATGCCGTTAGTCCGGCGGTGAAGATTTTGAGCGGCGAAGTTTTTCTGCCGCGTGAAAACATTTGTTCGGCGGCAAGCGGCGCATAGCGCTCGGCAATCATTCGATTATGATAAGCGGCATCTGGAATGCTGTAATGCAAAATGTCGCCGCTCAGTTTTTCAACCCGCGCATTCTCCGGCATTTGAATTGATTCGTGAACCAAAACATCTTTCCATTTTCCTTTTCGGCGATTGAAAAAACGCAACTGCCAATCCGGATACCAGCCGCCGTGCCGAATTTGGCGGTTCATATAAAAAGTCCGGCGCGGAATTTTATATCCCGCCGCCAATTGATTTTCGGATTGGTTTTTGAGTTTTAAGATTTCTGCTTTTAATTCGACTGAAACGCGCTCGTCGGCGTCGAGGCTGAAAATCCAGTCGTGAGTCGCGTTATCAACCGCGAATTGTTTTTGTTTGGAAAATCCTTGCCACTTATTTGTCAAAACTCTGGCATTCAGCGATTCGGCAATGATTCCGGTTTCGTCCGCGCTTTCCGAATCAACGACCAAAATTTCGTCTGCCCAAGCGACCGATTCGATTGCATCGGCGATATTTTCTTCTTCGTTGAAAGCGATTATGACGGCGGAAATTTTCACGCTGTCATTCTCTCAAACTTCTAGTAAAACATAAAGAGTCGAAAATTCAACACTTCAAGTAAAACCTAAAGAAGCGATAACCGAAAGTTGAAAACAATCTTGTTTTTATTTATCAATTATCATCCGTCAACTTTCACTTTTATTTATCACTCGTCGGCGTTTCAATTTCGATATTATTCAATCGAAAAGTCGTTGAAGTTGAACGCTGTAAATCGGAAAGCGATTTATTATAATCGGTTTCCGAGCGAATTTCGGCGTTTCGAGCATTGGTCAAGGCATTTTCGCGCTGGAAAAGCAGAAAGGTCGTCGAACGTCCGACTTCAAAAAGTTTGCGCTCCCCTTCAAGTTGAATCTCAGCATTTTCACGCGCCCGACGCGATGTCAGAACTCTCAATCGAGCGGTTTCGACCGCTTGGACGGCGTTGCGAACTTCTGCGACAACGGTTTGTTCCTGCGCGCGCATTTGCGCGTCGGTTTGCTGGTCTTGAATTCTCGCGCCTGCCAGATTCGCTTTAGCTGTTTTATTTCTAAACGGAAATTGGATAGTTACGCCGACCGAGTAATTCGGCGAATCCGAGCGAAAAAGATTTTGCAGAGATTGAAACGTTCCGCCGGTTAAAAAATTCGGCGATGCCGATGTGGTTACACTCGGAATCGTAGCATTTCCCAAACCGTTTAAGTTTCGCAGAATGTTAATTTGATTTAACAAAAAAGCGCTGGAACTGAGATTATAAAACGTTGGATTGGTCGGGTCTAAAATCAGCGGTGAAACTATGTCCGTCGTATTCAAACCGTTCAGAGACAAACCGCCGAGTGAAAACGACGACACCAAATCAATGCGCGGCTTCGTCTGATTCTTGAAGTAATTTATGTCAATCGAGTTAATTTCTTTTTGAAAACGCAGACGGTTCAATTCGGGACGATTAGCCATCGCGTCTTTCAACGCATCTTCAACAATAATCGGTTCATCGCTGTATGCGGGCTGGTCGGTCGGAACAAGTGATTCCGTCCATTCGGGCGCGTTCGCGTCGCGCAGCAGAAGCGTCTTTAAGTTATTTTCGGTAATCGAAACTTGCTGTGTCGCCAGCAAAACGTCGGATTCACGGTTGGCAAGTTCGGTGGCTACTTCGGCGCGAGCCAGCGGCGCGGCTGTTCCGGCTTGAATTTTAGCTTCGACTTGGCGCAGACTCTCCTGCGCCAGATTCAAATTTGCGAGCCTGTTTTGCTGGTCGCGCAGCGCAAATACCAAATCCCAGTATGACTGTTGAACCTGCGAAATAATCTGAATAGTCTGACGGCGAAAGTCAGCGTCAGATTGCTGGAGGCGTTTGCGCTGAATCCGAATTTGGCGGCGCGTGTTGTCAACTCCGAAATTGCGGAAGAGCGGCTGAGTATAAGTTACGCCGAGATTGCTCGAATAAGTTGTGCTGGAAGAAGTGCCGAGCGAAGCGGTTTGGTTAAAAGCCGTATTGTTTTGCGAATTTCTGCCGGTTTGACTGTTGTTGAAAAACGAATTGATACTTCCGCCGCCGCGCTCAAGCAATTTGTCAAAACCCGCGTTCAGGCGAAAATCGTTCGAGCCGGTTGAGCCGGTTGTTGAACTGCGCGAAAAAGTCGGCGTAACGCTAAATGCCGGGTCGTATGCGCCGAGCAGGGAACGCAGTTGCGTCTCTTGAAATCTCACGTCGCTCCGCGCGACTTCAATATCATTATTGTTTTCGAGCGCTTTGCGAATTGCTTCGTTGAGCGAAAGCGGCATCGTTTGCGCGGTCTGCACGCCGACGCGCTTGGTAATTTCTGCCGTAGAAAAATTCCTGGTCAGAAAATTCACCGTGTTTTCAACCGTTTTGGGTGTTGCTCTGATTTCCGGTTCGGCTGCGCTTTCTTCGGTTTTAACGGTGTCGGTCGGAGTTTGCGGTTTTGGTTCTTGAGCGGAAACCGACTCCAAATTCAAACTGAACAGACAGGCAAAAAATGAGCAGCAAAAAAGAAAATTACGCAAAAATTTCATTATAATAAGACTCCGAATTTAGGAAAATTATAAAAAACCGATAATTAATTACAGTGAATTTTTACGTTGATTTGTTTTTTATTGTTTCAATTATTTGGCTGCGCGAATGTCGCGCGAATTACAGAATTGCCTGCGGCGGCGCGTAACTCGAAACTTTGAACTTTGGCATAATATAAGTTATCTTCAAATTTTTAATATACGAAATTTTCAGGAGGATTTTAACAAAATGGCGATAAAAGTAGGTATAAACGGTTTCGGAAGAATTGGAAGAAATGTAATGAGAACCGCTCTGGGCGACGCGGATATTGATTTTGTAGCGGTCAACGATTTGACCGACACGAAAACTCTGGCGCATTTATTGAAATACGATTCGATAATGGGAAATCTCGAACAGAACATTTCAGCGGACGGCGACACAATTAAAGTCGAAAACGACAGTTTTAACGTTTTCAGCGAGCGAGACCCTGAAAAAATTGATTGGAATTCGGTCGGCGCGGAAATCGTTATCGAATCAACCGGAAGATTTACCAACGCCGAAGACGCGAAAAAACATCTTCGCGGCTCGGTCAAAAAAGTGATCATTTCCGCGCCCGCCAAAGGCGAAGACGTAACGATTGTTTTGGGCGTGAACGAGCAAATGTATGACGCGGCGAAACACAACATTATTTCAAACGCTTCCTGCACGACAAATTGCCTCGCGCCGGTCGCCAAAGTCATTCACGAAAAATTCGGCATCAAAAACGCTTTGATGAATACGATTCACAGTTATACAAACGACCAGCAATTGCTCGATTTGCCGCACAAAGATTTGCGCCGCGCGCGCGCCGCCGCGCTTTCGATG
>CAXSHW010000079.1:0-18458 GCA_964237245.1 uncultured Pyrinomonadaceae bacterium | reverse complement strand
TCGGCGGATTCATTCTTTATTTTTATCAAATATCTGTTCAACTGCGTAAGTCCTATTACAATTTTTGTTTTACTTTTGTTATTTTCAATAAATATTTTTGGACAAGCAGCGCCAACTCTCAGATGTATCGAAGAAGATTATGATGCGCAAATTGTAGAAGCCACTAAAGGTATAGAATTTAGCGCCTACAATCTTCCCGCATTTCTCAAACGCGCTTCCGCTTTTCTTGCCAAAGGCAAATACGATGAAGCCTTAAAAGATTTGAACCAAGCCATAAAAATAAATCCGAAAAGCGATGTCGCATTTTCCCTTCGCGGAACTTTATATGCAGGAAGAGCAAATTACGATCAAGCCATAAAAGATTTCAGCACAGCGATTGAAATAAATCCTGCAAATGCTGAGATTTTCTATGAACGCGCGCGGAGTTATCCCAAAAACGAGTCAATTTTATCAATTAATGATTATACAAGAGCAATCGAATTAAATCCTGAATTTGCACAGGCTTACTATGGGCGTGGAAGAGAGTATTACAAATTAAATGAGCCTGAAAAAATGATTAAGGATATAAATACAGCCTCGGAAATCATTACAAAGGAATTAGAAACGAATTCGAGTGACGACTGCGATTATGATAGCTTTCTTCTGCGAGGAATAATATACGTCAGCATGAGCAAATTTTCGCAAGCATTAACGGATTATAATCAAGCTGTTAAACTTAGACCGAATTATACTCAAACATATTATTATCGCGGAGAGCTTCACATTGAAAACCGTGACTACCGGATGGCTATTGATGATTTGACTAAAGCCATTGAATTGAATCCGAATTCCGCAGAAAGTTATAAGCAAAGAGCATTGGCTTACGACAAAATTCGAGAAAATGAAAAGGCTGTAACTGACCGCAAAAAATATGACGAGTTGAGCAAAAAGTAAAAGGCAAAAGAAAATTCTTTTGTCTTTTACTTTTGAAATTTATTTCTTGACCAAATTTAGTTATCTTTTTTATCTTCTTTCGTGTTTTCTTCAATCGCTTTATTTTCTTTCGATTCTGAAACTTTATTTTTTGCTTCCTGTTGCTCGTTGTCATTCAGCGAAATGCCGAAGATTTTCGGGTCGTTGATAAATTCGGCGAGTTTGTCGGGGCTGAACGTGGCGCGGATGACGGCGGCTTGATTTTTGTCAATTGTGACGAGCGCGAGTTTGACGTTTTTGCCTTCTTCGCGCATATACATATAAGCCTGCTGTCCATCGCGCGAGCGGACGTGGAAAATCGGACTCCAATTCGCGTCGAACGAATTTCTCATCGCGGCTTGCATTTCTTTGTCGAGCGATTCCTTTGAAAATTTCAAATCTTCAAAAAGCGTCACGCTGAAACTTTTGACGCCTGCCGGACGGACGACGCTGACGGCGAAACGCGCCAGCCAAATCATCGGGATATTGACTTTTTTCGCTTGATATTTGGTTTTCAAATGATTAACGATTTGCTTATATTCTTTGCCGTTCGCCTTTGCCGGCGGCGCGAAAAAGTTCAGAGTTAAAATTAGGAGAGCGAAACAAATCAGCGTTTTATTTTTGAAGTTCATTCGTTTCTCTCCTTTTTAGTTTTTTGGTTTATCGTGTTCGATTTCAATTTTCGGAATGTTCATTTTGCCGCTCATTTCGGCGAGCATATCAATGTCAATCGGACCGATAACGTTGACGACGGCGATGCTTTTTGAATCGGAGACGACGACCGCGACGCCGCTCATCTGATCGCCCGTGAACATCGTAAAGACATCAACTTTTTGGTTGTTTTTCTTGCTGCGGACATTCGCCAGCTTTTCCCAACCGGGCGCGTTTAACTGCGCGCGAATCTGGTCAACGTCCGCCGCGTTGTATTCGTTTTCGTTCGCAAAATTGTAAACTCTGACGTAAATCGCTTTCAAACCGCTGATTGCCTGCGCGACTTTTTTCGCGTCTTCGTCCGTATTTTTAGCCAGAACGCGCTTCGCCAAATCGAGCAGTTTGCCATCAATATTTACTTCGACAACATCCTGCGCTTTCGTTTCGAGTCCGTTCAAATTTTCAAAACGCAGATGCGCGTCCTGCGCGTTCGCCGCCGATACTAGCGCGAATAAAATCAAAATAATTTTTATTGAATGAATTTTTAATCGTTTCATATTTTTCTCCGATAAATTTATCGTTCGTTTTCTGAAATGTTCGTTTTGTCTTCAACGCCGTCAACTTTATCCTGCACCAATTTCAGTTTTGAACTCGTAATCGAAAGCGCGAGCATCAGTTGGTCGTAAGCGTAAATTTCCTGTTTCGTAAATTTGGTCGTCGGCTTTTTGGCTGCGATGTTTAGCGCCGTCGAATCGTGTTGTTTGTCCGTTTCAATGTTTCGCGCCGTCAAATTA
Source organism: uncultured Pyrinomonadaceae bacterium (assembly GCA_964237245.1). GTDB lineage: Bacteria > Acidobacteriota > Blastocatellia > Pyrinomonadales > Pyrinomonadaceae. The sequence goes on along the minus strand of CAXSHW010000079.1, from coordinate 16,062 downwards.
TTTTGACGAATTGTTTGCGCGCTGATTTTCTTGATTTTGACGATTTTTTGTTCAGCCGATTGTTTCGGCGTTTCGACTTTAGCGACAATCAAATTTTCCGGCTTTTCAGACAGAATTCCTTTTGCGGAATTTTCAACCGTCAACGCGGAAATCGTTTGAGGCGAGCTTTTCGCAACGTCAGAATTTCTACCGGAAAATTGAAACCAAATGCCGAAACCGACAATCAGCAAAGCGGCGAAAGATGCGAAAGCGAAGGACAAGCGAAAAAAGCCGCGCGGAGATTTCGCTTCAAACGGAACGATTTTCGCGGGCAAAGCGAGCGGTTCGGTTTGCTGAAAACGAAACGTTAGCAGCGCGTTTTCGAGCCGCTCGATTTCCGTGTCTGTTCCGGTTTTGTCCCACAAATAATCTTCTTTCATCTTTTTTACTCCGTAATTCCGAGTTTTTGGCGCAGCATTTTCATTCCGCGATGCAGGTTGACGCGCACCGATTCGGGCGTTAAACCGCATCGTTCGGCGATTTCGTTTCCGGTCATTCCTTCGACGAGCCGCAAAATCAAAGTTTCTTTATAAGTTTCCGGCAAGGCGCGAATCGCTGACAAAATTTCACGCGCTTCGTTTTGTTGATTGTCTTTCCCGCGAAAATCTTCGGAAAGTTCTTCGGTCGGTTTTGTTTGCCGGTAAAATTCTGTCGCGCGATTTCTCGCAATCATTGCCAGCCACGCGCCGACTGCCGTTTTGTCCCGAAGCGTGTGCAGATTTTTATACGCCGCGATGAAAACTTCCTGCACGATGTCCTGAACTTCGTCCGGCGGAACGCGAGCAAGGACAATTCCGTGAACCATCGGCGCGAAAATTTTATAAAGTTCATTAAACGCCTCGACCTCTCCGGCGCAAACGCGCTCGACGATTCCGGCTTCTGCCTGCGCTTTTTCGCTGGCGGGCGCAGTCGTCGCTGCCTCGTTCTTTTCGCTTCCGGCGAAGAAAAATAAATTGCCGGTCATTTCGCGTTCAGGCATTTCTTTGAATAAAAAATCGTCTCTGTTATTAACGTTTGTTTTTTTTCAACAGCTTTCTTTCCTTTCAACGCGATTTTAACACTCTCGTCAACGAATTCCTTGTGCGGAAAATCCTGACAAATCAGCAAAAATGACATTACGGCTAATAAAATAAACTTGTTCATCGCGTTGTCTTTTAATCGGTTGCCGTTAATATAGACGAGTTAAAACAAAAATTGTTAACGAGAGCGGCGAAATTTTATAAAATTTTTAACAAGCCAAATTTAATACGACGGAGAAAGCGAATTAGTTGGTCAATACGAGAATAATAGATTAAAATACTCGATAAATCTGACGATTCACTTTCAATTAAAATTTAAAAACAGGAGTTCGGCAAAATGAGAGAATTGTTTTATGCGCTCGGATTATTTATCGTTATTATCATCGGCAACACTGTGATTGTTGCTCAAACAGCTATGAAACCACCAATTGCGAAAAAAGAAACCAAAATTACAAAAATCAACGGCTACGAATTAAAAGACGATTATTTCTGGCTGCGCGATAAGAAAAACCCGGAAGTCATCAAATATCTCGAAGCCGAAAACGCCTACACCGAAGCGGTTATGAAACCGCATCAAGAATTTATTGACAATCTTTACAAGGAAATGCTCGCACGCATCAAGCAGACCGATTTGAGCGTGCCGTATAAACTCGGCGATTACTGGTATTACACGAAAACCGTCGAAGGTCAGCAATATCCGATGTATTTTCGCTCGAAAAAGCAGAACGGAGACGACGAACATCTGCTGCTCGATCAGAACGAATTGGCGAAAGGTCATAAATTTTACGCCATCGGTTCGTTTGACATCTCCGACGACGGAAATCTGCTCGCGTTTTCCTCCGATATGACCGGCTACCGGCAATATACTCTGCAAATTAAAGATTTGCGGACGGGCGAAATTTTGCCTGACAAAATCGAGCGTGTAACTTCGGTCGAATGGGCGAACGACAACAAAAATTTGTTTCTCGTAACCGAAGATGACGTGACGAAACGCAGCGACAAACTCTGGCGGCACGACATCGGCACGAACAAAACCGATTTGGTTTACGAGGAAAAAGACGAACTTTACGACATCGGCGTTTCTCGTTCGCGCGACAAAAAAATGCTGTTTTTAACTTCGTTTGCCAAAACAATGCGCGAAGTTCGGTATCTACCCGCCGATCAGCCGAACGGCGTTTGGAAAATCGTTCTGCCGCGCGAAGCCGGACACGAATATGCGGTTGATTATTACAACGGCGAATTTTATATCACGACGAACAAGAATGCCGAAAATTTCCGCGTCGTCCGCGCTCCGGTTTCCGATCCGAGCGAAAAAAACTGGAAGGATTTTATAGCTTACAATCCGGCGATAAAAATCGAAGGCGTTGATTTTTTCAAAGATTATGCGGTTGTTTCCGAACACGAAAACGGCTTGGAATATCTGAAAATAATGGATTTGAAAACAAAACGCGCACCGATGCGAATCGAAACGCCCGAATTGGTTTATACGACGAGTCTCGGAACAAATCCCGAATTCGACACGCCAGTTATTCGTTATAATTACGCTTCGATGATTACGCCGAATTCGACTTATGAATACGATTTGCGCACGCGACAAAGTAAATTGCTCAAACAAATGGAAATTCCGAGCGGTTACGACAAAACCAAATACGAAACCGCCAGAGTTTGGGCAACGGCGCGCGACGGCGTAAAAGTTCCAGTTTCGCTGGTGATGAAAAAAGGAACGAAACTCGACGGCAAATCGCCGATGCTGCTTTACGCTTACGGTTCTTACGGAATTTCGATGACGCCGAGCTTTTCAACCGCGCGTCTCAGCCTGGTTGACCGCGGAATGATCTACGCCATCGCGCATATTCGCGGCGGCGCGGAACTCGGCGAACACTGGCGACAGGAAGGCAGAATGTTCAAAAAGCTGAACACTTTCAACGATTTCGTTGATTCGGCGGATTGGCTGATAAAAAATAAATACACGTCAAACGACCGTCTCGTCATTCAGGGCGGCAGCGCGGGCGGACTGCTGATGGGCGCGGTGACAAATATGCGTCCCGATTTGTTCAAAGCTGTCATCGCGCAAGTGCCGTTTGTTGATGTCATCAACACGATGCTCGACGCGAGTCTGCCTTTGACGACCAGCGAATATATCGAATGGGGAAATCCGAACGAAAAGGAAGCCTTCGATTATATGATGAAATATTCGCCGTATGACAACGTGAAAGCGCAGAATTACCCGAATATGCTCGTCGAAATTTCCCTTAACGATTCGCAGGTTCCGTATTGGGAAGGCGCGAAATTCGCCGCGAAAATTCGCGCGATGAAAACCGACGACAACACGATTTTAGTCAAAGCCAATATGGGCGCGGGACACGGCGGCTCTTCGGGACGTTATGACCGACTCAAGGAAATCGCGTTCGATTACGCTTATGCGCTGAGTCAGGTTGGAATTACAAAATAACAGTTACAATTGCCGATTACGAAAGACGGGTGAGAATTAGATTTCTTGCTCGTCTTTTTTTTTCAAAATAAGTTGAAGTATCGTTCATTTGACCGAATTACAAAAATTATCTTTTAGGTTTGTCTTTCTTTCAATTGTGAACTTTATCGCTTTGCCGAAGATTTGAAAATAAATTTTGATGATGTCATTTTTTTGTTGAAAACAAACATTATTTAACATATACTAACAGTGGTTGAAAGCTTCAGCCGTTTCGACATTCAATAATCCGCCTGAAATTTGTCCCGACATTTCTCCCGAATCAATTGATGAGTATCAAAAAACTAATTGATATATCGGCTCTGAACCTTTATGTTTGCTTGCTGACGCTCAGCGGGGCGGCGGTCTTTGTAGTTTCGTTAGCCGATTTCCGAAGTGAAGCGATTAACCTCAAATTTCTAATTTTCGCGCCGCTCACAATTTTCTTTAGCTCTTACTTACGCATCCAATTGCCGCGCACCAAAATTCAGTTGTCCGTATCCGAAGTGCTTGTTTTCTATATTTTGTTTGCCTACGGAAGCGGCGCGGCGGTTTGGATAGCCGCCATCGAGGCTTTCTATACATCACTTAAATATCGTCGGCAAGGCATTAACATGAAAAACCGGACGGTGCTGTTTAATGTAATGATGAGCGTCATCTGCGTTTACTTTGCGGCAATGTCGGTGAGTTTGATATTTTCTTCGCCGCAGAGTGTCAGCGCTGGCGATTCGCTCGCCGAATTCGGCGGAATGCTGATTTGCATCGCCCTGACGCAATTTCTCTGCAACTCGATTGTTATTTCAATTTGGGAAGCGCTGAAGGATGAAAATCCGCTCAAGAGATTTTGGGAATTTTGGTTTGACTATTGTTTTAACGCGCTGGTGATGTATATCGCTGCCGCTTTTATCGCCGGACTTGCGGTAAAAGCCCAAGACCAGTTTAATATGATTTTGTTTCTTCTCGGTCTGGGAATCTTCGGCGTTTTTTATTTCACATACCGGCGCTATGTTGACGACGTTAAAAAAACCTCGGCTTTAGCCGAACAAGCCGAACGCGACCGCGCCGAGCAAGCCGAGCGTCACATCGAAGAATTGCAGCACCACATCGCCGAGCAAGATCGCATCGGACAAGCCTTGCGAGAGAGCAAAGAAAAGTTTCGCCACGCGGCTTTTCACGATTCTTTAACCGATTTACCGAATCGCAACTTGTTTATGGAAACTTTGAGTTTTTCGCTTGAAAAGCTCAAACACAAACCGAATTTCAAATTTGCGATTTTGTTTCTCGACATCAATCGCTTCAAAACGATAAACGACAGTCTCGGACATTCGATGGGCGACCGTCTTATTCTTCACGTAGCTAAACGTCTGGCGACTGCCGTGCGCGAAAAGGATTTGGTGGCGCGTTTCAGCGGCGACGAGTTTGCTTTTATCCTGAATAATATCGGCGGCATCGAAGACGCGGTTGAATTTGCCCAAATCATTCAAGACAAAATTTCCGCACCGTTCACCTTAAACGGCAGACAGGTTTTTACGAGTTTCAGTATCGGTATTGCGATGGGAACTGCCGATTACGACGCGGCGGAAAACATTTTGCGCGATGCGGATATTGCGATGTATCACGCCAAAGCAGCCGAAAAGGATTACGTCGTTTTCGACCAAAAAATGCACGCCCGCGCCGTCACTTTGCTACAGCTTGAGACTGATCTGCGCGGCGCTATCGAACGCGACGAATTATGTATGTATTACCAGCCGATAGTTGATTTAAGTTCGATGAGGCTGTTCGGATTCGAGTCTCTGATTCGCTGGAATCATCCGCAGCGCGGGCTTGTTCCGCCAAACGAATTTATTCCGGTCAGCGAGGAAACCGGCTTGATTATTCCGCTGACGTTATGGGTTCTGCGAACCTCTTGCCGACAGATGGTCGAATGGCAGCGCAAATCCGAATCCAACAAAGATTTAGTCGTCAGCGTCAATCTTTCTGGCAAGCATTTTGCTCAAAAAGATTTGGTCAAACAGATAGAAACAATCGTTCGTGAGACACAGATTAACCCGAAAAGTTTAAAGCTCGAATTAACCGAAAGCGCTGTAATGGAAAACGCCGAGAGCGTTATCCTGATGCTCAAGCAAATCAGAGACCTCGGCGTTCAGCTTTCGATTGACGATTTCGGCACGGGTTATTCATCTTTGAGTTACCTGCACCGCTTTCCGATAAATACTCTCAAAGTTGACCGTTCTTTCGTCAGCACGATGGAAGACGGAAGTGAAAACGGCGAAATCGTCCGCACGGTCGTCGCACTGGCGAAAACTCTGGGCTTAAACGTCATTGCCGAAGGAATTGAGAGCATTCACCAGCTTCATCAGCTCCGCATTCTGGGTTGCGAATACGGGCAAGGCTATCTTTTCTCGCGTCCCGTGCCGGTCGAAGAAGTGGAAAGATTACTGGAAGATAAAACGCGGTGGGAAAACATCATTCCGAATCAAAATGCTTTGCCGCCGGCGCAGAACGCGGAGATTACGCGCCTCCGACTAGCCAAATGAAAATAGTGGTAAATGGTAAGTGGTAAATGGAAAGCAATTTCTGACATTTACCATTTACCGCTACGAAGGTTTCGCGCCGAGCGGAAATTCGTTTTCATAGACGTTTGCCAGATTCAATAAAACCTCTTCCGCCCAGAAATTTCCGAGAAGCTGCAAACCAATCGGCAAATTTTCGCTCGATAAACCGCACGGAACGGAAATGCCCGGAATTCCCGCCAGATTTGCCGAAGCCGTATAAACGTCGCTCAAATACATTGCCAGCGGATCGTCTGATTTTTCGCCGATTTTGAAAGCGGTCGTCGGCGCGGTGGGCGTTAAAATCGCATCGCATTTTTCAAAAGCGCTGACATAATCTTGTTTGAGCAACGTTCGCACTTTTTGCGCTTTCGTGTAATAAGCGTCGTAATAACCGCTCGATAAAACGTAAGTTCCGAGCATTATGCGGCGTTTAACTTCCGCGCCGAAACCTTCTTCGCGGGTTTTCATATACATTTCGCGCAATTCGGATGCGTCTTCGGCACGAAAACCGTAGCGCACGCCGTCAAATCTGGCTAGATTCGACGAAGCCTCAGCCGTTGCGAGAATGTAATACACCGCGATTGAGTATTTTGAATTCGGCAATTCGATGTCAACGATTTCCGCGCCCAATTTTCGATAATTTTCAATCGCGTTTTCGACTGATTCTCTGACTTCCGCGTCCAGACCTTCGCCGAAAAGCTGGCGCGGAATGCCGATTTTTCTTCCTTTTAAGTCATTTCCGATTACTTTTCGATAATTTGGAACTGCAACGTCGGCGGTTGTCGCGTCATTTTTATCGCGTCCGGCGACGACTTGCAGAACGTCGGCGACATCTTTTGATGTCTGCCCGAAAATCCCGATTTGGTCTAAAGACGAGGCGAAAGCGACGAGTCCGAAACGCGAAATTCTGCCGTAAGTCGGCTTTAAACCGACTATGCCGCAAAACGAAGCCGGTTGCCGCACAGAGCCGCCGGTTTCCGAACCTAAAGACGCGCGAACCACGCCGGAAGCGACCGCAACCGCCGAACCGCCGGAACTTCCGCCCGGAACTCTCGTCGTGTCCCAGGGATTTTTCACCGCGCCGAACGCCGAATTTTCGTTGGACGAACCCATCGCAAATTCGTCCATATTCGTTTTGCCGACGATCACCGCGCCCGCGTCTAATAATTTTTCAACCGCCGTCGCGTTGTATTGCGGTCGGTAATTTCCCAAAATCCGCGAGCCGCACGAAGTCTGCGAAAATTTCGTGCAGATATTGTCTTTGACGGCAATCGCCAATCCGCGCAAGGTTTGGTTTTCGACCGCCGAATTTTCTACTTCCGCAGCGCGTTTTGTCGCGTAACCGCGCTCGATTTTCAGAAACGAATTTAATGTTTCGTTCAGTTTTTCCGCGTTGTCTAAAGTTTTTTCAATTTCCGAAGGAATGCTCATAAAAATAGAAACAATAATTTATATTTACCTGCGATTTATTTTTTCTCGACTTTGTTTATCAGCCATTTATCGTTTTGCTTAACGGCTTCGACATTTATGCTTTTCTGCTCGCTTCTGGTTTCGTCTTTCCAAAAAAGTAAGACTTCAAAAACGGTTTCGTCCGGCGAAACTATTTGACAGCCGCCGACGCGAAAAGCCTTCGGATAATCGTCGGTCTGTGTGAAATAATCTGTTTTGCCGTCTGTCTGAACCGCCGGATTTTGTTTTAACTGCTCGGTTAAAAATTTGCCGGTTTGCGCCGGATTTTCCTTTGACGGCTTTAAATCGCCGCCGAAATGATACGAATAAAATTCTTTGATTGTCGGACGCGCTTCGGCGCATTCGGGCTTTTCAAGATTTGGAATACTACAGCAAACGGAAAATGACAACAGGAAAATGCAAAACGCAAAAACCGAAAATTTCCACTTTTTATTTTGCATTATTAAATTCATAAAACTTTCGGCACGCGGAAATAACCGTCAACCGCCGCCGGCGCCTGGTCGAGCGCGAGCGTTTGTCCGAGCGATTCGTGCGCGGCGTCGTCGCGCATAGTCATCGTCGCCGCGCCTTCTGCGGTCAATCCGCCGATTGAGGCTTCAATCGTTTTCGTGTCAAGCTCGTTCAACTGTTCGACATAAGCCACGATTTCCGCCATTTGCGGCGTATAAAGCCGGATTTCTTCTTCGGTTATTTCGAGATGCGCGAGTTTTGCGATATTTTTAACGTCCATAATTTTAACGGAAAACGGATAATTGACAACGGATAATGTTTTCGGCTTTACTTTGCGTTATTCTTCATTTTCTTTTTTCTTGCCAGACAGCTTCCGGCGGCGAGCAGAAATTGATAACGCAGATTGTCGTCCTTGATTGCGTCAGCCGCCACGCGCAGTTTTGGCGTAACTTCTTCGAGCGCGATTTCTTCCAATTCTTCGGGCGAAACGGTTGATATTTTATTTTTAGCGCGTTCTTCGGAAACTGTCGCATCGTCTATGCGAAATTCGATAAATGTAACGACGGCTTGTCCGAGCGTCGAATTGAGCTTGAAAATCATTTGTCCGCTCAAGTGTTCGAGATGTTTTTTCCAGGTGTTGTTTGCAACCGCGATGATTAAATGTTTGTTAAAAAGACGAAACGGAACAGCGTGTTCACACAAACTCTGACCCGCGATTCTGCGCCAGGCGGCAAAAGCGACGGCTTCGCGGATTTGCTCCGTGTCTTCAAATTCTCTGAGCAGCTTCGGCAAAGCGCGAAAAAGGTCTTCCATAACATTTAATCATTTAACATTTAACAATCAACAAATGATAAATGATAATTGTTAAATGATAAACGATAAACGTTCAATGTTCGAACTTCCGAAATTAATTCTGGCTTCGGGAAGTCCGCGACGCGCGGAAATTCTGCGGGCTGTCGGCTGGGATTTTGAAAAGCAAGTCGCCGACGTTGACGAAACGGAATTTACGGGCGAAAAGCCGGAAGATTACGTGCGAAGATTAGCCGAAACAAAAGCCGGAACAGTCGCGGCGCGTCACAAAAACGCTTTGGTTTTGGGCGCGGACACAATCGTCTTAATCGAAAATAAAATCGTCGGAAAACCGAAAGATTTCGCAGATGCACGGCGAATGCTGGAAATGCTTTCGGGAAACTGGCACGAAGTTTTAACCGGAATCGCGCTGGTAAAAGTTACGGAAGGAAACTTTGAAATTAAAGTTGATTTGCAAAGAACACGAGTTAAATTCGCCGAAATTCAAGATGCGGAAATCGAATTTTTAATCGAACGGGGCGAACCGCTCGACAAAGCCGGAGCGTATGCCGTGCAAGCGCAAGCTGCGCTGTTTATCGAAGAAATTCAGGGCGATTACTGGAACGTCGTCGGTTTGCCGGTAAATTTGGTTTATCGGTTGATGGGAAATTTCAAATAAAAAAAAGGCAAACAATCTGAGTCGTTTGCCCTTTTCTTTTCGATGTAAATTAAATTACAAAATCTTGTCAATTTCCTTTGAGATGACGATTGTTATATCGCTTTTCGGGTCAATGCCGCCGAAAGGTTCGGTTGCCGGTTTGCCGGTTTTGTCCAAAATTATAAACGCCGGCAATTGATCAATATTGTATTTTTTTTGCGTCATCAAACCGTCCGAATCGCGCAAAACCGGCACGGTCAATTTGTTTTCGGCGGCAAATTTACGAATGTCTTCGTCGCTCGCGTAATTTTTCGATTTCGGCGAAACCGAATCGGCGGCGACAAAATAAATCGAAACATCGCGCCCGGCATATTTTTTCGCCAGCTTGTTCGTAAAAATCGCCTGCTCCGCCGAAAGCGGCAGCCAGCTTGCGCCGATTGCCAGCACGACGACTCTGCCTTTTTGCGCCTGCACGTCAACTTTCCCGCCGTCGAGCGCGGTCAAACTCAAAGTTTGCGCTGAAATCGCAATCGAAAACGCGAATACAAAACTTAAAATCGTCAAAAATGATTTAATGTTTTTCATATTTTTATGAAAAGCCAAATTTCGGCAATTCAACAATTTAGATGCGAATTTGCCGCCGATTACTGCTTGCAGAACAGGGATTTTACTGCCTTTGATTGATAACTGTATTATCAATCAGCCGAATTTTGCCGAACCGGACGGCAGCGGCGATTAAAACTGCTTTTTCGCCGATTTTTTCAATCGGGTCGAGCGTTTCGTTGTCAACAACCGCGACGTAATCAATCTGCGCGAGCGGCTCTGATTCAATCTTTCGGCGAGCGATTTCCGCTAATCTCGCGGCATTGCGTTCGCCGTTTTTGGCGGCGATTTTTGCTTCGCGCAAACCCTGGTAGATTATCGTCGCGGCGCGTCTTTCCTCCGTATTTAAAAGCGCGTTTCGAGAAGACATTGCCAAACCCGATTCTTCGCGGACGGTTCGACCGACGACGATTTCAGTTTCAAATCCCAAATCAAGCGTCAGACGCTTAATAACGGCGACTTGCTGCGCGTCTTTTTGTCCGAAAAAGGCGAAATCGGGACGAATCGTGTTAAATAAAATCGTTACGACGGTCGCCACGCCGCGAAAATGTCCGGGACGCGACGCGCCTTCCAGTTTTTCCGATAACTCTTCGACCGTAACGTAAGTTGCGAAATTTTCGCCGTAGATTTCATCCCGATTCGGCGCGAAAATATAATCAACCTGATAATCGGATAAAAGCGCGGCATCGGCGGTCAAATCACGCGGATATTTTTGAAAATCATAATTATCGTTGAACTGAGCCGGATTGACGAAAACCGAAACTATTACGATGTCGCACATCTGTCCGGCTTCTCGAATCAAAGAAAGATGACCTTCGTGCAGCGCGCCCATTGTCGGCACAAATCCGACGGTTTTATTTTCGCGCCGCAGTTTGCGTGCAAGCGACGACATTCTGGCGCGGCGATTGATAATCTCCATATCTTATTCTTTTGAAAATTTTTATGTTTGCCGTTTCATTTCCGCCTTCGCGTCTTTCGGCATTCCGTAGGATTCTTTATCGCTCGGATAATTTCCGGTTTTCACGTCTTCCATCCAATTCTGCACGGCTTCGGTCATCACTTCGCGGATGTTCGCGTATTGGCGCACGAAGCGCGGAAGTCTGCCGAAACTCATTCCGACCAAATCGTGCAAAACCAGAACTTGAATGTCGCAGCCGAGACCCGCGCCGATGCCGACGGTTGAAATCGTTAATTCTTTCGTGATAATTTCGGCGATTTCGCGCGGCACGAGTTCCAAAACAATGGCAAACGCGCCGGCGTCTTCGAGCATTTTCGCGTCTTCAATCAGGCGTTTCGCGTCGTCCGAAGTTTTTCCCTGCACGGCGTAACCGCCGAGTTTGTGAACCGACTGCGGCGTCAGACCGATGTGCGCCATCACGGGAATTTCTTCGTCAACCAGTCTTTTTACCAAATCAACCCGATTGCGTCCGCCTTCGAGTTTAATCGCTTCGGCGCCGCCGTCTTTCAATAAAATCAGAGCGTTTTTAACGGTCGTGTTTTCACCCGTGTGATAACTTCCGTAAGGCATATCGGCGACGAGCAGAGCGCGATTCGAGCCGCGTTTGACGGCTTTCGTCGCCGACAAAATTTCTTCCAAAGTTACGGGAATCGTATTGCCGTAGCCGTGAATGACGTTTCCCATACTGTCGCCGACGAGAATAATTTCCACGCCCGCTTCGTCCACAATTCGCGCCGACGGATAATCGTAAGCTGTCAGACAGACGAGCTTTTCGCCTTTTTCCTTCGCCGCGCGCAAGGCGGGAACATAAACTTTTTCAGGTTTGTCCGGTTGCAGATATGCCATAAGTTTAATGAATAATTGATAACGGATAGCTGATAACAAATGATATGTAAAGTTTCACAAATTATCCACTATCAATTATCAATTATTCGTTATTTAAGGATTCCAGCGCGCGACTTCGGCGTCGTCTTTCAGCGCATCGAGAAGTTCCTGGATTGTTTGGTTTTGAACCGGATGAATCAAATGCGGCGCGAGTTCGGCGAGCGGCACAAGGACAAATTTGCGTTCGTGCATATGCGGATGCGGCAGAGTCAATAAATCCGTGTAAAGCTGGAAATTCCCGAACAAGAGCAAATCCAAATCAACCGTTCGCGGTTTTTTGAAATTTTTGTCTTTGCGCCCCAAAAGATATTCGATTCTGAGCATTCGCGCCAGCATTTGCGAAGGCGAAACGCTGGTCACGAAAATTTCCGCGACCATATTTAAATACTTCGGATGCTCGGCGGCGTTTTCCAAATCAACAGGTTCGGTTTCGTAAATGGCGGAAAGTTTATTGACAAAAAAACTCGCTTCCATCAAACCGCGCACGGCAAGCAATAAATTACCGGCTCTATCGCCTAAATTCGAGCCGAGACCGACGTAAGCTGTAACGACTTCCGTTTCCACTTTTTTGTTTTTTGTTTCGCGTTTTTGAATAGAAAGAACTGGATTAGTTTGCGAAAAAAACCGAAAAAGCGCAAATAAAATCCGGTGATTCGGGCGTTTCTTTTACATTTAAGCCGATAAATGTTTCAATTAAAGAAGTTGATAATCTGAAATTCCAGCAATGCGTTGCTATCAAACGGACGCATTCGGGCGGTTAAAAAGCGCGTGCCGTCTTGACAAAAATTATCGCGTCCCTTGAAATGCCGCGCAGAAAATTTCGCAACACTCAAAAATTTGAAACCTCAAACGACCGTCCTTTTCAAGAATATGTCTTGAATCAATCCGCGCCGCAAACAACCAGAAGCGAGTTGCTTCGACTGATTCGCGGCGGCGAAGATACTTATCTCGAACTCAAAGTAAAACTCTCTAACCCGGAAAAAATCGCCAAAGGAATCGTCGCGCTCGCCAACACCGACGGCGGCACGATGATTTTCGGCGTAACCGACCAAATGTATGTCGAAGGCGTCAGAAACGCCGAAGAAGTGCAGAAAGAACTCGTGCGAATTTGCCGCGAAGAAATTTACCCGACGTTAATGCCCCTGATTGACTGCATCACTTTTAACGACGGCAGACGAGTTGTCGTTCTGGACATTGACGGCAGACGCAAACCGTATCGCACGAAAGACGGCAGATTTTATTTAAGACTCGGCGCGGAAAAAATCGAAGTCGCGCGCGGCGATTTAAGCGATTGGCTCGACGAAATTCGCCCGCTCGTCTATGAAAACATTCCGCTGCAAAGCGTGTCGGAAGAAGATTTTGACGACGCGCTTTTGTGGAGCTTCGCGGGCGCGTTTGAAGACGATGTGTTGGGGAAAAATATCTATCAAACCGCCGATTTCCTGAAAAAAGATTTGCTGCTCGCCGTCGGCAATCTGGACGAATTTATGCCGACGGTCGCGGGCGTTTTGCTGTTCGGAAAAAACGAACGAGTTATCGAACTTGTGCCGCAATCGAAAGTTACGGCGATAAGATATTCGGGCGCGAACGGCAGCGCGCAAACCGTCGAAAAAGTCGAACTCGGCGGAAATCTTTTGACGCTTTACGAGTCATCGCTGCAATTTATAGCGCGTTATTGTGATTTGCTGAAGTATAAGCCGAAAAAATCTTCGTCCAACGGAAATTCGCCGGTTCAGGCACGCGGCAATTATCATCTCTATTCGATTCGTGAAGCGATTGCCAATGCTTTAATGCACCGCGATTTGGCTTTGCGCGATATTCCGACCAGAATTTCGATTTTCGACAACTGGATTGAAATCATCAATCCGCGCCGCACAAACGGTTTCGTTCCGCCTGCTTCGCGGGCAATTCGTTACGGCATCACACAGCGCATCAATCCGCAAATCGCCGCTATTTTCGCCAAGCGCGAATACGGAACAAACGTGCCGAACGGCGGCTTACCGATGATACTTCGCACCTCAAAAATGTTTTCGGGTCAGCGCGTCGAAATTTATACGTCGAACGATGAATTTAAGCTGAAAATCTACGCGGCTTAAATTTTCTTGACGCTTAATCCGGCGCGTATTCCCAATGCCAGGGTTCGTAGAAATAAGGTCTGAAGCCGAATTTAGCGGCGTTTTTGACCAGCCATAGATAGACCGGCGTTTTAACTTGAACGGCGCGATTTTCGTCTTTGGTCGTTACGGGTTCGCCGCCGACATAAACGTCGAGCGCGCGTCCTGTAAAATGCGGGCTGTTATTAACGGCAAGTCCGGCGCGTCCCGAATTCGGCGATTCTTTGCGCAGTTTATCTTGATAATCTTTCGAGCGAAACGCCGAAACGATTTTCAGAAATTGTTCAGCCGGCGCGAGTTCGCCTCGTCCATTGCTTTTTAAGTTCAGAGATTTATCGGCAATCGCCGCCGCGACTAATTTTTTATAAGCCGCATAAGTGGCGTGTTCGACTTGCCGCAGTTCGTCCGGGCGCGATGTGTCGAAAAAATCAGCCGTCGGCGCGAACATCAATTCGCTCGGCGAAGCGTAACCGTGAAATTTCAGACGATTCGCCTGCCAATTTGCGACGAATAAAGCCAAAGTTACGGCATCAAGCACTCCGCTCGGCGCGAGTTTGTTTGCCTTTTGCCAGCCAGCCAAACTTTCGGCAAAATCATTATCGCTCGCGTCAGACTCAACTCCAATCGTGCGACAAATCATAGGTTTGTAAATATACCAACCCGTCTGGCTTCTTCCGCCGAAAGCCCAAACGAGATTTTTTGCCGAATTTTGATTTTGCGTGGCGGCTGAATCAAATTGTGAATCGGTTGAAGATTTTCTCGGCAAATCGGCTGGAGTCGAATCGGGCTGGGCGATTTCAGAAATTTCAGCCTTTTCGGACATTTTAACGTCTGTCGCTGTGTCCGCAACTTCGTTAGCCGAATTCTCCGCGCTGTTCGCGGGCAGATTTGAATTCGTCCGGTTGAAAGTTGAGTTTGAGGAAGCGAAATTAAAGCGTTGAGATTTATCGAGCGTGGTATTGGTGTTGGCATTGGTCGAAGATTGTTGAATCGAGTTTTCATCGCAGCCGACCAGACACGATACGATAATGATAAAGATAAAATTGCGTTTCCAAACTTTTTCTTTCTTTTTTGCCGACATTCTCCGGTGCCTCCAAGCTAAATCGTTTCGCGCATTCTAGCATACTTTTTTAAGCAATTTAACATTTCAGATAAAGTTTCAATTTCGTCTCAGGTTTGCAAATGTTTGATATATGACATAAACTCGGTGTAAGTTGAAAAGTCATTTCTAACTACCATTTTTAAGTCTGCATCAGATAACGAACAGTCTCATGCTAACTCGGAACAAGCAGGGTTTGCAGTTCGTCAATTCCCAAATCGTTAATTTTTTCAATAACTTTCCCCGTAGGTTTTAAAACTATGAAAATACTGCTCTATAACCCGGACAACGGTGTCACGCGCAATTTTATGCCTCACTTGTGGATGTTTCTGCTGCAATCGCTGACGCCGAAACCGCACGAAGTCATTTTGATTGACGGCAACGCCAAAGCTATGACCCGACCGGAACTGGTGCAGTTTTGCAAAGATGAAAATATCGGTCTGGTCGGCATCGGAGCAATGACACGAATGGTCGCGCGCGCGTATCAAGTCGCCGATTCTCTGCGCGACGCGGGAATCAAAGTCGTGATGGGCGGACCGCACGTTACTGAATGTCCCGACGAAGCCTTAGGACGAGACGGAGGAAAACGTCACGCCGACGCGATTGCTTTAGGCGAAGCCGACAACACTTGGCATTTGATCGTCGAAGACGCGGCGAACGATTGTCTGAAAGATATTTATCAGCCGGAAACTGATGCGAAAGGCAACGACGTTAAACCATCACTTCAGCCGTATCCGCATATTCCCTGGGAAAGTCTGGATTTGGAACAATTCAGCTTGGTTCCGAAATTTCTGCGTTCTTCGCTCTCGAAAATGGGCGCGGGTTGGGGAAAATTCTTCGTCGTGCCGATTGAAACCGGACGCGGTTGTCCTTACGGCTGCGAATTTTGCACCGTAACCGGATTTTTCGGCGATTCGATTCGTTTTCGCACCAACGAAAGCGTCGTCGAAGAATTA
>CAXSHW010000078.1:0-18569 GCA_964237245.1 uncultured Pyrinomonadaceae bacterium | reverse complement strand
CGCATCGCGGGCATCGTTTCAGGCACTGGATAAGGAATTCGCGCCGCTGCTTGCCGACTCTGGTAAACGTGGTGTTCTTTGCTGACCGGCGCATATAAATCGCCCGCGCCGTCGCTTGATTCGCTCGTTCCCAGAAAAAGAAACGCGCCCGGATTTAATGCGAAATGAAAAGTTTCCATCGTCCGTTCCTGCGCCGCGCCGTTAAAATAAATCAGCAGATTGCGGCACGATGCAAGGTCGAGATGCGAAAACGGCGGGTCTTTCAAAAGATTATGGTTGGCGAACAAAACCATTTCGCGCAATTCGCGCCGCACGCGAAACCCGTCGCCGTCTTTCATAAAAAATCGGCGCAGGCGTTCCGGCGAAACGTCCGCCGCGTCGTTGAGCGTATAAAAACCTTCGCGGGCGGCAATCGCGGCATCGTCAATGTCTGTGGCGAAAATTTGAACCGAAGGCGCGTTCATCAAATTTCCGGTCTGCTCGGCGAGCAGCATTGCCAAACTATACGCTTCCTCGCCCGTCGCGCAGCCCGCGATCCAGACGCGAACCTCGTCCCGCGCAATTTTATCCTGTAAAATGCGCGGCACAATGTCGCGCCCGCGCCGGAAAGAACGACGGCGATGGCTCTCGAATCGTGCGATTCGGCGAGCGTGCGAAAGAAAATATCCACCGGCGCGCGGCGTTCCGCGACGCTGGTGTTCGGCTCGACGACGATATGACCGTCGTTCATCCCCAAATGCTGATTCGGCGGCACGACATAGACGTGATTCGATTTGACCTTTACCCGTTCGGTAATTTGCGTAACGGGAATCCGCGCGACCGTCTGCAAAACCGACGCGAGCTGACTGTCGTGGTCGGGCGAAAGATGCAGAATGACGACATAAGCCACGCCCGAATCGGCGAGAACGTTTTCAAAAAATTCCCTCAAGGCTTGAATGCCGCCGGCGGACGCGCCGATGCCGACAATGAGAAAATCTTCGCGGTCAGGTTCTTGCAGAGACTCATTTTCGGGGGAAGATTTTTTGGATTTTTCATAAGCACTTATCCATTTGCCCGCAATCTATCCTATAAATTGCCGCCGTTTTTTGCCAGCGAACACGCAGAAAGATTTACAGCAGAAAAGACGCGCGTTAAAAACATCAACCGAAGCGCCGATAACGACGGGGTTTCGTGTCGCCATTTTGTAAATTTAGAGTGGCTTTCGTTAGTATTCTAACACATTTGCTGAGAAGTCAGAGGTTTCAGGCGCTTCGCGTCTTGTTCGGCTCGCCGGCAAATCTTTTACTTTTTAACCGGCGAAGCAGAACCGAGCAAACCTGCGGGAACGAGCAATTCGCCGCTCGCCGCGTCAATGATTCCGTTGACTTCATCTTCGATGCTGGTCGCCTGCGTGTAAATATCGCCCGCAATGAGACGCTCGCGCATTTCCTGTTTGAATAGGCGAATCATTTCGCTTCTGGCTTCAACTTCGTCCGGTCCGCCGTAGTTGGTAAATCCGAATCCGCCCCATTCGCTGATGACGAGCGGCGTCTGCCCGCGATAAAAGTATTCGTCGCCGACAATCAGAGGCTGAAACGTCACGCCGTGTGTTTCGCCCGCGACCAGACGGTCGAGCGCCGAAACCCATTCCGATGGCGAAGGCGTATAGACGTGCGCCGTCAGAAGGTGCGAACTGAGCTTGCCGCAATTTGAAACGTGATTCCAGCCGTCGTTGTCAACGACCAGCAATTGCGGATAGTTGAGGCGCAAGTAGTCGAAAGTGTCGGAAATATATTCGCGCGTTTTAACGTTTGTCGAAATGTCTTCGGCGCCCCAATCTTCGTTATACAAACTCAAAATCACGATTGACGGATGCGAAGCGATAAAGACGAGCATTCTTTGAAGTTCCGCCCAGTGATTGTCGCGGCTGATTTGCGTTGATGAATGCGGCGAAGGAATTTCGACCCACAACATCAGCCCGATTTCGTCGGCTAAATCGTAAATGCGCGGGTCAATTCCGGCAATGTGGATACGCGCCAGATTGCAGCCGAGTTTTTTTATAGACCGCAAATGCCGCTGCATTTCGTCAAACGTCGAAATTCCCGGTTGATAAAGAATGCCGTCCAGATAAATCGGCTCGTTATTCAGGTAAACGCGCGTTCCGTGAGCGCTGATTTTTCGCAAGCCGAAATGCGCTTCGATGCCGGTGACAATGTTGTTCGGCGTAACGAGTTCCGCCCACAAATGATAAAGATGCGGCGCGTCCGGCGACCAGAATTTCGCCTCCGGCATCGCTAGCGGAACACGCTGGACGCGCTCGCCCTCTTTGAGCGGCAAATTAAACTGCGCGGTAATCGGAGCAGTCGGTTTTTCCGTCTCGATGCCGCCGTCGGGCGTCACGGTCAGACGCAAAACATATTCGCCCGCTTCGTGAATCCTGGTCGTAAAATCGAATTCAACCAGACGGTCGCGCAAGGCGCTGAGAACGCCGAGCCTTGAACGCAGGCGATTGCGCCCGACCGGTTCAATCCAGACGCTTCTGACCGCGCCGGAAATCGTCTGATACCAGATGCCGCCCTGTTTATAAACGCGCGAAGCCTGTTTGCCGCGCGGAATGTCGGCGTCAATCGTGTCAACGACGCGCACCGTCAGGCGATTCGTCGCTTCGAGAAGTTCGGGCGGCAATTCATAGGAAAACGAATTATATTCGCCCGTGTGCGCCTCTTCGCCTTCGATGGTTTTCAGCGCGATGCCGTTCAGCCAGACGCGCGTTTCGTAACCGCACGCGCCGAAAGTAAGCTGCGTAATTTTATTCGGCTTGTTCCATTCTTCCGGCACGCTGAAATCCCGCTCATACCAGGCGACGACTTCATCACTGTCTGTAAAAAGCGACAATTCTTCTTTGGCGTCTTTGACGGCGGCGAAATGCGATTCGAGTGAACCGGGAAACTGCGCCGTCACCGTGTAATTATGGCGCGCGAACCAGTATTCGTCGAGTCCTCGATTTTCCGTGTCGAGCGCGAATCGCCACTCGCCGTCGAGCAAGACAAAAGCCTCGCGCCGCAAAATCGAGCGCGGCAGCGGATTATCTTTTTCGGCGACGACGTGAAAAAGGTCGTGCTGATTAAATTCGTGATTAAAGTCGGAGTCCGGCGTATTTTTCATTTTTTTGCGCTTTTACGAAATTCTCTTTTGTATTCTGACAGAAAATCGAATCTCTTTCTTGCTTGATGAACAAAACTGATAGAAATATGTCCGAAGAAAGTCGGGTTTTATAATGAATCGAATTGAAAAAATTTATCAATATCTTTTTCCAATGTCTGTTATGAAATAGTCGAAAGCCGTTTGTCATTTCAAACTTTGTTTATAATTTCGAGATTGGTTCTAAAAATTTAACGATATTGAGAGCGCTCTCTCCGTCGAACTAAAAACGAATGACATTTTTGGTGTTACGAATTTTGTTTTCGTGCCAACCTATGCTAAATTGTTTTCACCGTCTTAGAAACTGAGTTCTTTCAGTCCAATTTAATTATGAAAAAATCGAGAACCGCATCTCTAATAAAAATAATTTTTCTGCTCGGTGTTTTATTTAATTCAGTCGTTTTCGCGCAAAATCTCAACCGCACATTTTCCGGCACAATCATTACACAGCAGTTTGAACTCGTGCCGAATGTTTCGATTGAAGTGCAAACTTCGGGCGGCAAACTAACAACCGTGACTGACGGCGAAGGAAATTTTTCGCTGAAAGTTCCGAGCGAATCTCTATCAGTGAAAGTTTTCGGCAAAAATGTCACGCCGGTAACGAGAATTTTCGCCGTGACGGACACGCTCGTTAATCTGCAAATAAAAGTTTCTTATTTAGTTTCGGCAGTTAACGAGAGCGTGACGATTCAAGCCGACAGCGTAACACCGGAAATTGACCGGCGCAACGATACGGTTTATAAAAATACTCTGTTCGGGCGCGACGACCAGATTGTTCAGGGATTAAACGCCGGAATCAACGCCGGACAACACGAAGGCGGCGGCAAATCGCTGGAAATTCGTCGTTTCGGCTTTAATCTCGATCACGGCGGAGTCAACGGCGGAGTTAAGATTCTGGTTGATAATTTCGAGCAAAATCAGGCGACGCAGGGACACGGACAAGGTTATCTGGGAAATTTGAAATCGCTGACGCCGGAACTGGTCGAAAGCGTGGCGATTATCAACGGTCCGTTTTCCGCCGCTTACGGCGATTTTTCAGGACTTGGTGTTGTTCAAATCAATTTGAAGGAAAGTTTGCCGCAGCAATTTACCGCCAGAATTCAAGGCGGAAGTTTTGACACTTTTCGCACGTTTCTGGCTTACAGTCCGCAAATTAAAAACGTCAATTCGTTCGTCGCTTACGAAGGTTCGTTTTCAAACGGTCCGTTTCTCAATCCGCTGAAATACCGGCGCGATAATCTGACGGGAAATTTCACCCGCAAAGTTGACGATACGCAGTCTTTCGGCTTCAAATTCAACGGCGGACGCAACGATTTCTTTTCATCGGGACAAATTCCATTAGATGAAGTTTTCGCCGGGCGGCTGAGTCGTTTCGGCTTTATTGACCCGGAAAACGGCGGCAAAATTCAGCTCGGAACAATCGGCGCGTTTTATCGCAAAGAGTGGAAATCCGGCAAAACTCTCCGCGCCGACGCATTTGTCGGGCGTTCGCTGTTCGATTTATTCTCAAATTTCACGTTCTTTTTGCTTGATCCGACTTACGGCGACGAAATTCAGCAGCACGATTCACGCTTGCAGGAAGGCGCGAATGTTCAGTTTTTGCAGCCGTATAAAATCGGCGAACATCAATCGCTTTTGACCGTCGGCGGCAACGTTCATCTCAATCAAATCAACGTCGGACTTTATCCGTCGGCTGCTAGGAATCCGAACCGCAAATTTCTGCCCGGAAACATTGATAATCCGAATGTGCTTTACACTTCGGCGCACGCCAACGTCAACAATTACGCCGGTTACATCCAAAACGGCATTGATTTCGCCAACGGACATCTGCACGTCGAAGGCGGTTTGCGCTGGGATTATTTCGGCTTTGACGTGAACGGTTTTGAACAGAGCGATGTCAAAACTATTTTGCGCGGTAAGGAAAACGCGGCGAAATTTCAACCGAAAGCGAGCATCGTTTTTTCGCCGTTTGAAAAGTTTCCCGTTTCGTTTTACGGCAATTACGGACGCGGAATTTCCAGTCAGGACGCGCGCGGAATCGTTCGCAACCCGAACGCGCCGAAAATTTCGACGACCGATTTTTATCAAACCGGCGCGGCTTACAACGCGAAACGCTTTTCCGTCGCGCCGAGCTTTTTCTTTATTGACCGCTCGAACGAGCAGGTTTATATTCCCGACGACGGTTCGATTGAATTCGCCGGACGTTCGCGTTCCTACGGTTTTGAAATTAAAACTTCCGCCCGATTTAATCGTTATTTGAGTTTCAACGGCGGTTTGACGCAGGTTTTACAGGCATATTTTCCCGGCGAATTTTCGACTTTTACAACCACGCGCAGGCGCATCCAGGTTGACAGCGCGCCGCACACGGTCGCCAATGGAAGTCTGATCGTGGCGGAATTTTACGGCGTTAATTCATCGTTAAACTGGCGACATATTTCAAGTTACAGGCTCGACGGCGAAGACGGTTCGCTTCGCGCGAGCGGCAACGATGTCGTTGATTTCAGTTTGTCGAAGCGTCTGAAAAAATGGATTGACTTGAATTTTTCGATTGACAATCTTCTGGACAAACATTATTTCGAGACGCAAAATTACTTTGAATCGCGCATTTGCCCGACGTGCGATCCGATTGAGAGAATCCACGCCACGCCCGGTTATTCACGCGCTTTCAATTTTGGTGTAACATTTAGATTCTTTGCCAAAAATTAAAAGTTGCCTGACAGGAGAATTAAATGGCTGATTTATCGAGATTCGGCGTGAGCGCCGAAGAAGAATTATTACAGAGTTTCGACCGACTGATTGCCGGACAAGGTTACGCTAATCGTTCGGAAGCGCTGCGCGATCTGATGCGCGACGCGCTGGTCAAATCGCGTGTCGAAGCGTCGCCGGAAAACGGCGAAGTCCTCGGCAGTCTGACATTAGTATATGACCATCACGCAAGCGATTTGACCGACAAAATGAATGAACTTCAGCATAATCATCACGATTTGGTCGTCTCCGTGCTGCACGTTCACGTCAACCACGATGATTGTATGGAAGTGATCGTTTTGCGCGGCTCGCTTCGTGCAATTCGTCATTTGTCCGACGGATTGTTGAGCTTAAAAGGCGTCAAACACGGTCGGCTTTTTGTGACGGTTACTTCGGAGCAAATAGTTCAGCACAAAACGGCTTCAAACGGACACACGCATAATCATAAACATCCGCATTAAGCATTAGAGAGACGGCGAATCGTTTTTGATAACTTTGAAGTATTTTGTTTTCCATCAGTGCTACGAAAAATGATTTTGTAATACGACAGTCGAATTTTTCAAATTTCGGAGATTAAAAAAGTCTAATTATGCAGAAAACTCTAATTTTAATAATCGGCTGGCTGATTTTAAACGTCGGCACGGCAGCAAATATTCAGGCGCAGTCGGCGACGGCGACTTTGAGCGGAACGGTGACGGACGAGCGCGGCGCGATTGTCGCGGGCGCAATTGTAAAAATTACCGACCGGACGAAAGCATTTGAGCGCGAAACGACGACCAACGGCGACGGAGCGTTTATTTTTACTCAACTTCCGCCGAGCGATTTTACAGTCAGCATCGGGCAAAACGGTTTTGCGACCGCGCAGACAAAAATCGTGCTGAACGTCAACGATCAGCGAAGTTTGCGAATCGAATTAAAGATAGCTTCGGCGAGCGCGACAGTTGACATTAGCGCGACTTCCCCGTTGATTGACGATTCTCCGGCGGTCAAAACCGTCGTTGACCGGCAGTTTATCGAAAATCAGCCGCTCAACGGCAGAAGTTTTCAAACATTAGTCGAATTGTCGCCCGGCGTGGTTTTAACGCAGTCAACTTTGCCGACACCCGGACAATTTTCGGTCAACGGTCAGCGCGCCGGTTCAAATTATTTTACGGTTGACGGCGTTTCGGCGAATTTCGGTTCGACGGCTTCGGTTACTTTGTATGAAACGGCGGGCGGCGGTGTGCCGTCATATTCGGCTTTGGGAACGACTTCAAGTTTAGCTTCGGTTGACGCGGTGCAGGAATTTTCGATTCAAACTTCGACGTACGCGCCGGAATTCGGTCGCCAGCCCGGAGCGTAGGTTTCTTTAGTGACGAGAAGCGGCACGAACGAATATCACGGCAGCGTGTTTGATTACGTTCGCAATAATATCTTCGATGCCAATAATTTTTTCGCCAACGCCAACGGTTTAGCCAGACAACCGCTGCGCCAGAATGATTTTGGCGGCACATTCGGCGGCGCACTGCCGTTTTTGAATTTCGGCGAAGGCGGAAAAGTCGTTAATTCCGGCAAAAATCGAACGTTTTTCTTTTTCAGTTACGAATGTTTAAGGCTGAGACAGCCGTTTGTCACCGATCCTTTGGAAGTTCCGTCGGTGGCGGCGCGAAACCGTGCGACGGGCGTTATTCGTGATTTACTGAACGCTTTTCCGCTGCCGAATCGTCCGATTCCGGCGGGAAATCCCGATGTCGTGCCGTATATCACGAGTTTTACCAATCCTTCGACTTTGAACGCGACGAGTTTGCGGATTGACCACACTATCAACGACAGAATTTCGATTTTCGGCAGATTTAATTACGCGCCGTCGGAAGATAAACAACGCGCCAGATTTTGCGCGGCGAGCTGCGTCGCCGATTTGAATTATAAAACGCAAACTTTAACCGTCGGTTCGACACAGATTTTCACCTCGAAACTGACCAACGATCTGCGCGTCAATTTTTCAAAATCGAAAGTCAATCAAACTTATTTTATAGACACTTACGGCGGGGCGATTGTTCCGCCGCAAGCGAGTCTGTATCCGAGCTTTACCAACGGAAATAACGGTTATATTTACATCGAACTCAACGCTTCCGGCTCGAACACGTTGAGCGACGGTTTGTTTTCGGATAATAAACAGCGGCAGTTTAACATCGTCAACTCGACTTCTTACACAATCGGCGGACACGCCGTAAAATTCGGCGTTGATTACCGGAGGCTGACTCCGATTTCGTTCAGCGGCAATTACAAACGCTCGTTTTTGCCCGACAGTTTGCAGGATTTAATCGCCAACGCGCCGACGTTTGCGACGATTGTCGCGCCGCAGGTAACTTTGCGCCCGATTTATAAAAATTTTTCGCTGTTTGCTCAAGATACGTGGCGGGCGACGAATCGTTTAACTTTAACTTACGGTTTGCGTTACGAAGTCGTTCCCGCGCCGGACGAGGAAAACGGCAATTTGCCTTTGTCGGTCAACGGATTGCAGGAAAATTCGTATAATCTGGCGAATATTTCGTTGAGTTCGACGCGCCAAAAATTTTACAAAACCACTTACAACAATTTCGCGCCGCGCATCGGAGCGGCTTTTCAATTATTTTCAGGAACGACGGTGCGCGGCGGTTTCGGCGTTTTTTACGATTTGGGCTACGGTTTTACAGGTTCGGCGTTCAGCACCGGAATCGTGCCGTTCGCTTCGACTCTGAGTTTGCCGAGCGTCACTTACACTTCGGCGGATTTTCGGCAACAAGTTCCGCCCGTTAATCTCAATCCGCCGTACGCCAGAGTTTTCGCGTATCAACCGAATTTTAAATTGCCGTATTCGCTGCAATATAATGCTTCGGTCGAACAAAACTTCGGCGCGAATAATACAATTTCGATTTCCTACGTCGGCGCGAAAGGCGAACGGCTCGGACGAGTCGAAACTTTGCGGGCGACGACGGGAAATTTTCGCCGTCTGGATTTGGTGACGAACGGCGGTTATTCCAATTACAACGCTTTGCAGGCGCAGTTTCAGCGGCGTTTGACGCGCGGTTTTCAGGCGTTAATTTCTTATACGTTCGCCAAATCGCTCGATAATGTTTCGGAAGAATCGCAGAATAATCTGCAATCGCCGACCGGAAGATTCGAGCCGAATCTCGATTACGCGCCGTCAAATTTTGATGTTCGCCACGCGATTAACGGCGCGGTCAGCTACGAAATTCCGTCGCCGTTTGAAAACGGATTGGCGCGAAAAATTTTCGGCGGCTTCGGCATTGACGCGATTTTTCGGGCGCGAACGGCAACGCCGGTCAATCTCGTGTCCGGCGCAAACTCGCTCGGTTTGGGCGTAACGACGATTTTACGTCCCGATCTCGTAGCGAATCAGCCGCTTTATATTGACGATCAAAATGCTCCCGGCGGCAGACGATTTAATCCGCTCGCTTTCGACCGCGCGACACCGCTCGCGCAGTTGCGGCAAGGAACTTTGGGCAGAAATGTTCTGCGCGGATTTCCGGCGCGACAGCTTGATTTATCTCTGCGCCGCCAATTTAATTTGACCGAACGCTTAAATTTGCAGCTTCGCGCCGACGCTTTTAATATTTTCAACACGGCAAATTTTGCGAATCCGTCGGGCGTTCTCGGCACGACTTATTTGACGAGTTCGACGTTCGGCAGAGCGACACAGCTTTTGAGTTCCGGCTTGGGCGGTTTGAGTTCGCTCTATCAAATCGGCGGACCGCGCTCGTTTCAATTGTCGGCGAAACTACGATTTTAAAGGCAAGCACTTTACTCCTTGGATTGCCTTTATATGGAGTGCGCCGGTTGGTTTATCCGGCGCACTCCGTTTTGCTACGAAGTCTGAGATAGTTATAAATCAACAAAATTATTATGAAAATTAAAATTTTATTCGCTTTGATTTGCACATTTCTGTTTACGATAAACATTTGCGCTCACGAATATTGGTTCGAGCCGGACACGTTTTTCCCTGCGCTGAACGGTAAAACGGCGATTCATTTATACGTCGGCGACGGTTTAGTCAAAGACCGCGAGGAACGAGTTTTTCAGCTTGAAAAAACTCCGGTTTTTAATCTTTTTTCGGTCGGCAAAACGCTTGATTTAAAAACTTCGATCAAAGAAGGCGCGATGCCGATTTATAATTTTTCGGCTGACAAAGCGGGAAATTATCTTTTGGGAATGGAGCGTAATTGGTCTTATATCAAACTCGAACCGAACAAATTTGAAGATTATCTGCGCGAAGACGGAATCGAATACGTCATTGCCGAACGCGAAAAACTCGGAGAACGCAAAAAAGAAGGACGCGAGCGGTACAGCCGTTTTATCAAATCGCTTTTGCAGGTCGGCGACAAACGCGATGCGACTTTCAAGAAAAATCTCGGAATGAAACTGGAAATTATGCCGCTTGAAAATCCGTATTCCAAAAAAGTCGGCGACACTTTGCAATTTCAGATTTTTTTCGACGGCAAACCGCTGGTTAATCGAGTCGTTTTTGCCGATAACCGCGATAGTCAAACGCAGAAAATGACGACCGACAAAAACGGGAAAATTTCAATGAAAATTGACAAAACCGGTTTGTGGCTCGTGCGTCTGGTCAATATGCAGAGATGCGCGGCTGATTGCGGCGAAGCCGATTGGGAAAGTTTCTGGGGCGCATTTTCATTCGGAGTTTGAAATAAATCCGAAGCGATTTGATATTATGAATTAAACACGTAAGATTTTAATCGAGGAGTTTAATTTGTTATGAGTCGTTGGCGCGGACGTTGGGAAGATTATTGAGAACTCGCTTTTACGGGCGGTCCGCCCGTGCGCGGAACAAAATTACAGGCGTGGCGCGTGCCGCCGATCTGGAAAGATTTGCAGGCGAATAAATTGACCGCGCCGGAAAATTCAAAGGTTTTGGCGAATCAGAAACGTCTGCGCGAACAGACTTTGGCGACGCTCGATCAGGTTTTTCGGGATGTGCGCGAAGGGCTTCTGGAAACCGTCGGCGTTGACTGTGCGCTCGTCGTTGAAGAAGTTTGTTCGGTCGCGCTCGTTTTGTCCGAAGTGGCAGACACGGAAAAGGTCGCCCGCGCGATTGATCTGGAAAACATCGAAGCGTGGCGTGATGAAGCAGGCAAAGTTCATATCGGTTTGAGTCCTTGGTTTTCGACCAAAGACGTTGACCAAGCGGTTTTATCAGCAGTGAAAGTCATCCACGTTTTGCTCGGCATTCACGCAAGCGACACGGAACAGCCGAAGTCCTTCAAACAAAAATTACTCGGTTCGATTGCCGAAGTGCTGCAAATTCAACAAGGCGCGGAAAAAAAGAAAGATTAATTTGTCGTCAGCCTGAGTTTAATAATCATTTCAGGCATTTAAAAGTGTTACTAATTCAGATATTTTGTTACTATCTAGACTGCAAGAAGTTGTAATTTCAGTCTCGAAGTAAAGTTTGCTGCCGATTTATTCAGATTTCGACGAAGATTGATTTATTTTGTATGCACATTCCCGACGGTTATTTGAGTCCGGTGACGTGCGCGGTTTTATATGTTGCCGCCGCGCCGTTTTGGGCAATCGCACTGCGGCGCGTAAGGCGATTATTGAACACGCGATTTGTGCCGCTTTTGTCAGTGTTCGCGGCGTTTTCGTTTGTGATTATGATGTTCAACATTCCGCTGCCCGGCGGAACGACCGGACACGCCATCGGCGTCGGAATTGCGACGATTGTTCTCGGACCTTGGGGCGCGATGCTGGCAATTTCGGTCGCCCTGCTAATTCAGGCTTTATTTTTCGGCGACGGCGGAATCACGGCATTTGGCGCAAACGCTTTTAATATGGCGATTGTCGGGTCGCTGGTGGCAAGTGCGGTTTACCGAATTGTCGCCAATCGTGCGGAAATCACTTCGCCGCGCCGCGTCGTTGCCGCCGCGCTTGCCGGTTACACGGCAATCAACGTCGCCGCATTTTGCGCCGCCGTCGAATTCGGTATTCAGCCGATTTTGTTTCACGATGCAAGCGGCGCACCGCTCTACGCGCCGTATCCGCTCTCGATTGCGATTCCGGCGATGATGATCGGGCATCTGACTTTTGCGGGTTTGGCTGAATTAATCGTCTCTGGCGGAGTCGTCGCTTATCTACAAAAATCCGATCCTTCGCTTTTGAAATTAACCGCGCCCGACGCGCCGCCGGCTGAGGTCACGCAGAAATCCGGCTGGAATTCAACCAGACCATTATGGATCGGACTCGCCGCGCTGATGATTTTAACGCCGCTCGGCTTACTTGCCGCCGGAACTGCGTGGGGCGAATGGGCAGCAGAAGATTTTCAAAATCCGGCTGTCCGCGAACAAATCGCCGCCGCTTCACACAATCAAGTACCGCCGACTGCGCCGCCCGAAGGTTTGGCGAAACTTGCCGCCGTCTGGACTGCGCCGATTCCCGACTATGCGCCCGCATTTATGAACAGCCGCGAATTCGGCTACATTTTGTCTGCGATGTTCGGCGCGGGGCTGATAATTTTAGCCTTTCTGACAATCGGTTGGATTACGCGAAGTTTCAGCCGCGCACAGCCAATCGAATCAACTTCCCCGCACGATACCGGAAATAATTAAAATTGAACTCTGCTTTAGATCAAAAATTAAAAGCCGCGCCGCCCGCAAAAAAACGTCGTGGAAATTTTGTCGAGCGAACGCTGGCGAATTTGGTTCGCAAAACCGAACGCGCTTTGTTTGCCGAAGAATTGGCGCAAACCGACGGATTTTTACAGAGACTTGATCCGCGCGTGAAAATCGTCGGACTGCTCGCTCTGATTGTTGACACGACGCTGGCGCGAAATTTTTTTGCGATTGTTTTTATTTTCGCCGTTGTGATTATACTCGCCGTTTTGTCGAATGTTCCGATTAAAACTCTGGCAGCGCGGGCGTGGCTCGGCGCGCTGACTTTTACCGGATTAATCGCTCTGCCCGTGCTTTTTATTACGCCGGGCGACACGATTTTTCGCGTTCCGCTGTTGAGTTGGACGATTACGACACAAGGTTTAACGAGCGCGATTTATTTGATTTCGCGGGCTGAAACGACGGTGACACTCGCGCTGCTGTTGATTTTGACGACCCTTTGGACACGCATTTTGAAGGCTCTGCGCGTGCTGCGCGTCCCGGTAGTTTTCGTTGTCATTTTGGGAATGACATATCGTTATATTTTCGTAATGCTCGAGACGGCGCAGAATATGTTTGAAGCCAGAAAATCAAGACTCATTAGCACACTTTCGGCGAGTGAAAGCCGGAAAATCGCGGCATCAAGCGTCGGCGTTTTGCTGTCGAAAAGTTTTTATTTGAATTCGGAAATTTATCTGGCGATGCAGTCGCGCGGCTTTCGCGGCGAAGTTCACACGCTCGACGATTTTCAGATGCGCGGGCGCGATTGGTTCGCGCTGTTCGCTTTTTTGATCGTCGCCCTGCTCGCGTTTTGGCTCGGACGACAAGATTCGCTCGCGGCAATGCTAAATTTTTAACGATGGAAAATTCTTCGGAAATTCTTTTCGAGGCGCGAAAGGTCACGTTTCGCTACAACGAAGTAACCGCGCTCGACAATTTGTCGCTCTCGATCAAACAACACCAGCGCGTTGCGATTTTGGGCGCGAACGGTTCGGGCAAATCAACTTTTTTGCGGCTGCTCGACGCGCTCTATTTTCCCGATAAAGGCACGATTCAGGCGTTCGGCGCGCAATTAACCGAAGAGGCGTTTCAGGATGACGAATTCGCGTTTCGGTTTCGGCAGCGCGTCGCCTTCGTGTTTCAAAACCCGGACGTGCAGCTTTTTAATCCGACGGTTTTTGACGAAGTTGCCTTTGCGCCGTTACAGCTTCGCTGGGCAAAAGACGAAATTCGGCGGCGCGTCGCGGAGATTTTGGACGTGATGGAAATCGCGCATTTGAAAGACCGTTCGCCGCACCGTCTGTCGGGCGGCGAAAAAAAGCGCGTCGCGCTCGCTTCGGTTTTAATTTTGGAGCCGGAAGTTTTGCTGCTCGACGAGCCGACCGCCGCGCTCGATCCGAAAAGCCAGAGCCGCGTCGTTGATTTTTTAGTCGGCTGGAGCGGCGCGGCGAAAACGGTAATTACGGCGACGCACGACCTCGATATTGTCGAAGACATCGCCGATTACTGTTTCGTTTTTCAAAACGGTCGCGTCGCCGGCGAAGGAATTCCGCGACAAATTTTAACGGACGAGAAATTGCTCGAAAGCACAAATTTAATTCACGCTCATCGTCACGCGCATCCTTCGGGCATAGTTCATTCGCATTCGCACGTTCATCGCTTTCACGAACACGCACATAAAAATGAGGCTGATCAGCTCGAAATCTCGAAAAAATTCCCGACCAATCAGCCTGAATGATTAAAGCGCGGTATTCATTGTAAGAATAAAATGCCGCAGATTGTTTTTGTAAAAGCGATATTCCGCCGTGTATGAACCGAAATTCACTCGATCAGCCTTCGCCTCTGTTTCCAATTTCCCGACTTCGTTGAGTTTATAACGCAAAACTCTCAACTTCTCCGGCTTTTCGTCCGCGACGGGCTGACCTTTCTTTTTGATGACTTCTTTCGGTCCGGTAGTGTTCGGAATGCCGAAAACCATCGAGGTCGCAGACGGACGCAGCCCGATAAAAAAGCCTGATTCGGTCATAAAGTTTCTATCCATCTGGTAATGCTTTTTCTGATAAGATTCGTCAACGGCAAACACTTCCAAACCGACAATCAAAAATGGACGCTCTTGCGAATAGCCGGTAACAGACATTACCTGATTGCCGTATTGGTTATAAAAAAAGTATTTCGGTTGGTGAAGCTCGTTGTCATACCGCGGCGAGAAACCTTGCAGCGTTTCTTTCGCGGTTTGCTCATTTTCTCCGAGACAGATACCGGAAACGCACAATTCCGGCTGAGTCGTCTGAGACCAAACCGAAGTGTCGGCAACAAACATCAATACAAAAAACGCAACCGTAAAAAGAACGGTTTTTAACCGATTATCTTTCATATGTAAATCTCCAAAGTTTTTTTGAATTTGAACTTGAGGTAAAACCTGTGTTCTCGATTATTATAACAAGTTTTATAAATTTAAAACAATGTTTTTAAAAGGAAGTTCGGTGTGATAATAATCAGTAAAAGGCTATCTGAATTTATGCTGATTTTATCCTTTCGATTCAACGGTTTTATCAATTCGTATTCTGATTTACGTTGTTGTATATTTGTATCTAAAAAATTTAGACAAAAGAGGAGTTTTAATGCCTGATTGCAAACAATACGGCGGAATTACCAGAGACGAACTCGGTAATCTTCGGAAAGATTTGGCGAAAGAAGGAATTTCCGTTCCTGCGGGCGATGACGTTACGGTTCAAGGACCTTACGGCATCGAGCTTCGAGCGACTTATAACGAAGATAAAGAAACTTTGAAGATTTATATCACAAAAAAGCCTTTTTACATTCCTGAATCCGAGGTTTGGAAAATTGTAGATACCGGAACTGCTCCGTATGTCGGCGACTAGCAAACAATCTTGAATCGAGGTTCTTTATTAAAGGTTCAGGAAATGGCATCGAATAAATATCAAGCATCGCCCGAAAATCCAAATTTACAAGCGACGGAAAAAAATTCGACGCTCGAACGCGCCCGCCGACTCGTTCTCGCGCACGGTTGGAATTCTACTTCCTATCAAATCATAAATCCCGGCATTCGACACTGGTTTGCCGAAACAGGCGACGCCGTAGTCGGCTTTGTTACCTGTCTAGGCGTGCGCGTCGCTGTCGGCGCTCCGATTTGCGCCTTCGAGCGATTAGCCGAAGTCGCCGCTGAATTTGAAAGCGATGCGGCGCGAAACGGCGAGCGTGTTTGCTATTTCGGCGCTGAAACTCTGCTCGAATCGCTCTATCTGAATTCGCCGAAGCACACAAAAGTGCTGCTCGGAGCGCAACCGGTCTGGCAGCCTCAAAATTGGTCTGAAATTATTTCAAGCCATAAATCTTTGCGCGCGCAACTGAACCGGGCGCGTAATAAAGGCGTAACAATCGTAGAATGGTCAGCCGAAAAAGCGCGCGACAATCCCGCTCTACTCGATTGCCTGCGTCAGTGGCTCGCCGTTAAAGGATTGCCGCCGCTGCATTTTATGGTTGAAACCGACACGCTCGGTCGCCTGTTTGACCGCCGCGTATTTGTCGCCGAGCGCAACGAAGAAGTCGTCGGATTTGTGTTGTTGTCGCCCGTTTCGCGCCGCAAAGGTTGGCTGTTTGAACAATTTGTGCATAAACCCGACACGCCGAACGGAACGGTCGAGCTGATGATTGACGCGGCGATGCGCGCCGTTGCCAAGGACGGCTGCGATTACGCGACGCTCGGACTCGCGCCGCTTTCGACCAGAACGCGAATCGTTCAGTTTAATAATCCGTTCTGGCTGCGCGTTTTGCTTGCGTGGATGCGCGTTCACGCCAGGCGATTCTACAATTTTGAAGGTCTCGATACTTTTAAAGCCAAACTCAAACCCGAAAGTTGGGAGCCGGTTTTCGCCGTTTCCAACGAATCGCGCCTGTCACCTCGAACACTCTACGCTATCGCCGCCGCGTTCAGCCAAAACGCTCCAATCAAATTGATTCTTGGCGGAATGTGGCGAGCTTTACAAACGGAAATTAAGTGGTTGCGCCAAAAAGTCAATAAAAAGTTGAAAGAATAAAGTCAAAACAGAATTGCGAAGTTAATTTTTTTTGACAGTCGAGTTGCATAAAACAGCAGATTTGATTGCTCCAACCGCTCACTTAAACATCGTTTCAAAAACAGTGGGTATCGGGTTTCTTACGAACTAACTGCGGGCGAAAATCAATCGTTAATCTTCGCCCGCAAGCATTTGATGTAATCGTAAATCGAATTAAAAAACCATCTGAATTTTCGTCTCGGACGTATTTCAATACTTTGGTTTTTTGTTTTTGGCTTGCAATTTACACTGCGCTATGTTCAAAATACTTGAAACGATGAAATTCTTTGCCGTCCAAATCCATCTGCATCATCACGCGAATCATCATTAACATCGCGCTGGTCAATCGTTTTCATCTATCTGAAATTAAAGTTTTTTATCACGGCGCGAACTTGAAATAAATTTTTCAAGACGCCTTTTTGTTTTTATGAACAGCCAGAATCTAAAAATCGCCGTGCAGAAATCGGGACGCCTGAGCGAAGATTCGGTCAAACTGCTGAAAACCTGCGGCATCAAGCTCGCCAACGGTTTGGGCAAATTGAGATCCGAAGCGCAAAACTTCCCGCTCGAAATTTTCTTTTTGCGCGACGACGATATTCCGCAGTATATCGCTGACGGCGTGGCTGATGTCGGCATCGTCGGCGAAAATGTTTTGGCGGAATCGAAAAAAAACATCGAAACAATCGAACGGCTCGGTTTCGGCAAATGTCGTCTGTCGCTCGCCGTTCCGAAATGGTTTGCCTATAATTCGATCAAAGACTTGGACGGCAAACGAATTGCAACCAGTTACCCGCAAATTTTGGGCGATTTTTTCGCCGCGAAAAACTTAACGGCGGACATTCACACGATCAGCGGTTCGGTAGAAATCGCGCCGTCAATCGGTTTAGCCGACGCGATCTGCGACATCGTTAGCTCGGGCAGCACGCTTTTTACCAACGGTTTGAAAGAAGTCGAAACCGTAATGATTTCCGAAGCGGTTTTAATATCGCGCAAAAATCTTGAAGATGATTTGCAGACGATTTTGGACAAACTGCTGTTTCGCGTCAAAGCCGTCAAAGCCGCCGCGCAAAACAAATATATTCTGCTCAACGCGCCCGACGCGAAATTGGACGAAATAGTCGCGCTTCTGCCGGGAATAAAAAGTCCGACCGTGATGCCGCTCGCGGAAAAAGGCTGGAGTTCCGTTCATTCGGTCATCAACGAAAACGATTTCTGGGAAATCGTCGAAATCTTGAAAAACAAAGGCGCGGAAGGAATTTTGGTGTTGTCAATTGATCAGATGATCGGTTAAAAATTTTATGAAAGTAATTCGTTATCCCAAAAAGAAAATGTGGCGCGAAATCTTGGCGCGTCCGGTTTTCGAGACGAAAAGTTTGCAGCATCTCGTTCAAAATATTCTGGATGCGGTCAAAAAAGACGGCGACAAAGCCGTGCGCGATTTGACGAAAAAACTCGATAAAGTCGAAATCAAAGATTTTCTCGTTTCCGAAACTGAATTTACCGAAGCCGAAACGCGCATTTCCGCTGAATTAAAAGCCGCCATCAATCAGGCGAAATCGAATATCGAAAAATTTCACGCAGCGCAGCGCGAAGAACCGAAAGTCATCGAAACGACGGCAGGAGTTTTCTGCTGGCGCAAATCCGTCGCCATCGAACGCGTCGGACTTTACGCGCCGGGCGGAACCGCGCCGCTCTTTTCAACCGTTTTAATGCTCGGCGTTCCCGCCAAACTCGCCGGCTGCCCGGAAATCGTTTTATGCTCGCCGCCGGACAAAAACGGCAAAATCGCCGACGTAATTTTATACACGGCAAAACTGCTCGGCATCGAAAAAGTCTTCAAAATCGGCGGCGCGCAAGCCGTCGGCGCGATGGCTTACGGCACGGAAAGCGTTCCGAAATGCTGGAAAATTTTCGGTCCCGG
>CAXSHW010000077.1:0-18715 GCA_964237245.1 uncultured Pyrinomonadaceae bacterium | reverse complement strand
GCTTTTTTCGGGCATTTGAATTAAAACCGGATTTTTCCTCGCGTCGAGCCAGCCTAAAATCGTTTCGATGTTTTCGCGTTTCATCGCGGTGCAGCCTGCCGTTCCGGTCGTTTCGCTTTTCCAGATGTGCAGAAAAATGCACGAACCTTTCTCCTTTTCAGGCGGATTTGAATTGTGCGCGACAAAAACGCCCAAATCATATTGCGCGCCGACGGCAAGCATTTTTTCGCTGCTCGTCCAATCAACCGGAACGGATTTATTGTCAAGAATTAAATTGTATTGCCTTGAATTCGTATCGTCAATGCATTCGACCGTTTCGGTCAATCGCGTAAATGGAAGTTTGACGAATTCGGGTTTCGCGCTCGAACCGAAAGCGGAAGGCAGACGAAAAATTCCTGCGGGCGCTTTGCCGTCGCCTTCGACTTTATGCGGCTCGGTTTCGGCTTTCATTCGCGCGTCAACGCTCCAACCCAAACCGTTTTTACCGACGACAACCGGAAAACTCCCGCCGACGGCTTTCCAATCGGATTTTGTAGATTTACGTTCAAAAAGTCGCGCTTCGCCTTGAACGGAATTCCAATCTTTTGTCGTAACGACGATTGATTGCAAAGATGCGGATAGTAAATTTCCCGAACTGTTTTGGTAAGAATTTTTATTTTCGGCGGCGCGAAACTTTAGAAATCCGGTGTAAAGAGACGTAATATAATCGAAAATTCCCGTATAAAAATCTTTTTTCCTGAAAGACGAAACAAATGTTTGTCTCTGCAAGTCTCGTATTTCCGAATTGGAGAAAACCGATTCTAAATCACGGCTGATTTGAGTGCGATATTTATGATTGCCGACATCAATCACCAGCAATGCTCCATAACTCGGTTTGGTTTTCGAGCCGATTTTCCAGTTTCGCGCCATCGCCAATGAATAATCGTCTATGTTATTGTCCTCAATCGTTTTGACGGTTACAACGGCAATTTCAAAAGACGAATTTTTCGCAAACCGACTTAATCGAGTTTCCAATTTAAGTTCCTGTTGTTGGGTTAACACTTGACCGTAATCATTTACAAAGCCAATCGGCGCGGGAAAGTTTAACTTGCTTCCCTGCGCCGATATATTTACGAAACCGAATACAAAAATAAAAATGAGAATTAATGTTTCTGGCATACATCTATAATCTTAATCTTCAAACGGCAAATCGTATTGCTTCCCTTTTCGGCTGGCGACATAGACGCGCAAGCCGACGGAAATCATCAAAACGGAAATTCCAATCCAGATAACAACCCACGCAACGGCGGGAATTCCGGTCGCGTTTGCCATATTCAAAGCGTCGGTCTGCATCGGGCTGGCAAAAGGCGAAGAAGCGTAAAAGACTGTTTTCAAATCAGACAGCGCATTCAAAACGCATTGAACCGCGAGAAAACTCATTGCAAACTGAGCGACTCGCGCACTGCCATATTTAGCGATTGCCAACAATCCAACAGTTAAAACCGCGCCCGACGCGACGGTAAAAATAACGCTTCCGAAACTGACGCTCGCCGAAAAAATATTCCAAACCGGCGCGAATAAACCGAAAAGAAGCGTCATCGCGCCGACAAAAACCGCCGATGCCGCAAGGACGATTCGCGCCGAATAAGCGCGGCGAATAAGCACGAGCAGCAAAACACCGAACGCCGTCGAGCCGAGATAACCGGCGCTCGAAGTTATCAATTGAGAAAACGCGCTGTTGTATTTGAACATTACCAAACCGCTCGTGTCGGGCGAAACGGTCAAACTTTCAACCGATCCGCCGGTTAAAAGCGCGGCGATAACGTGACTTCCTTCGTGTATGAAAGTAACAAAAAGCCGAATCGGATAAACCAGATAATCGGCATACGGAATAAACCACAGAGCAATCGTGATGACGGTCGCAATCAAAAGCAGATAAATCTGCGGTTTCGCGTCTTCGGCAACTTTGTATCTTTTCATTTCAGCTAAACTCCTTTCCAAAAATCTCTCAAATGTCTTACGTTCTATTTTACGACATTGTTCGGCGATTAGTGAATAGTAAAAAGTGAAAAACGAAAAGTTTTAATTTTTCGGTTTTACTTTCAGTTTTTCACAAAATCGGATTTTCCGCCTGTTTTCGATTCAAGCTGAATTTCCGTAATTTGAATATCTTTTTGGACGGCTTTGCACATATCGTAAATCGTCAATGCCGCGACCGAAACTGCCGTCAACGCTTCCATTTCAACTCCGGTTTGCGAATTTGTCTTAACTTCGGCTTGCAAATAAACGCCGTAATCCGTCAATTCAGCAGAAACATTTGCCTTCGACAAATTTATCTGGTGACACAGCGGAATCAAATTGGAAGTCTGCTTTGCCGCCATAATTCCGGCGATTCTGGCGATTTCCAGCGGATTGCCTTTCGGATTCGTTTGCGATTGCAAATGGTCGAGCGTCTCTTTTGAAAGCAAAACTTTCGCCGAAGCGACAGCCCGACGCAGCGACGCATTTTTTTCGCTGACATCAACCATTTTAATTTTGCCCTGTTCGTCAAAATGTGAAAGTTTGTCCATAATTATTTCGCCGCAATCACTTTTTTTTTGATTTTTTACCGCAAAGTATATTTGACAATCAAAACACAAAAATCTCCTTTTGCGAAAAGAAAAATCTCGAACTATTTAAATAATGCGAAAAAAAATAAAATTTCCGCTTGACATATTTTAACTGTATCTAATAAAGTAACAGTTATGGCGACGAACACACAATTTTCAATTGCAGTTCATTTGATGATTGCGCTCGGCTTTGATTGCGGGCGTGAAACAACTTCGGCAAATCTGGCGATGAGCATTAATACGAGTCCGAGTTTTGTCAGAAGAATTCTGGCGAAATTGTCGAAAGCGAATCTTGTCAGCACGACGACCGGAAAATCAGGCTCGTGTTCGCTGGCGAAAAGAGCGGAAAAAATTTCGCTGCTTGAAATATACAAAGCGGTTGACGCGCCGCAGACATTTGCGATTCACGATTATCCGGTGCAAACGGCTTGCCGGATTAGCTGTAATATCGAAGCGACGATGAATAAAGTTTTAGCCAAAGCGCAAAAATCTTTTGAAGGAACTTTGAGCGAAACGAGTCTGGCGGAAGTTATCGCGGACATTGAATGTAAATAATTTTTTTGAGCGTAATTGTTACTTTAATCGTAACAATTTGGAAATACAAAAACAGACAACAGAGGAAAAATAATGAGTGAACAAAATAAAAAAATAGCATTAATCACGGGCGCGAATCGCGGCATCGGTTTTGAAACTGCCAGACAATTGGGACAGCAAGACATCAAAGTTTTAATCGGAGCGCGAAGCGAAGAAAACGGTAAGGAAGCCGAAGCTAAATTAAAAGACGAAGGCTTTGACGCGAAGTTTATTTTGCTGGACGTTGACGACGCGAAAACGCACGAATCAGCGGCAAAATACATCGAAGAAAATTACGGCAGACTCGATATTTTAATCAATAACGCGGGAGTCAATTTTGAAAACGCCGAAACCGGTGATTACGTCAAAACCAGCGAAACTTCGCCGGACGTTTTCCGCAAAACTTTTGATACGAACTTTTTCAATACCGTCGCCGTTACGCAGGCGTTCGTGCCGCTTTTGAAAAAATCGGATGCCGGACGCATCGTCTTTTTATCGAGCGGTTTGGGTTCGCTGACTTTGCACAGCGATCCGAATTCGCCGATTTATAATTATAAACTTCCGGCTTACGACATCTCGAAAACCGCGCTCAACGGTTTCGCAGTTCATCTGGCGCACGAATTGAAAGACACCAACGTCAAAGTCAACGCCGCGCATCCGGGTTCTGTGCTGACCGATATGAATTCGCGCGGCGATTTAACGGTAGAAGAAGGCGCGAAAACTTCGGTAGATTTGGCGACGCTTCCGGCAGACGGCTACACGGGCAAATTTATTCATCTTGGCAACGAATTGCCATGGTAATAATTTACAAACAAAAAGAATTGCGGCGAAAAATTTTCCGCAGTTCTTTTCAATTTTTAGGAGGACAAAAAAATGAAAACACAATTAGAAAAAAATACGACGGAAATTTCCGCAAAAATAGTGATTGACGCTTGGAAAT
Source organism: uncultured Pyrinomonadaceae bacterium (assembly GCA_964237245.1). Classification (GTDB taxonomy): domain Bacteria; phylum Acidobacteriota; class Blastocatellia; order Pyrinomonadales; family Pyrinomonadaceae. Next base: position 14,614 of record CAXSHW010000077.1, on the reverse strand, counting down.
CGCAAAACGAAAAAGCTGATAAATTTCTCGCGGATATTTCCGACGACGAATTGAAAAAGGAAATTGCTCCCGGCAAAAACAGCGGCGTCTATCTCGTCGGACATCTTGCGGCAGTCAATGATAATCTTTTTCAAATGTTCGAACTCGGCGAACTACTGCATCCGCAGCTCGAAGAAATTTTTCTGAGAAAACCCGAAAACAAAGAATCGGAAATTGTTTCGATTGCCGAACTGAAAAAATACTGGACGGAAATCAACTCTAAACTTTCCGAAAAGTTCGCCGAACTTTCGCCCACCGAATGGTTTGAAAAACACACGGCGGTTTCAGGCGAAGATTTTGCCAAAGAGCCGCACAGAAATAAGTTAAATGTTTTGTTGAGTCGAACTATTCATCAAAGTTACCATCTCGGACAGCTTTCTTTGCTGGCGAAAAAATAAATTTAGGAGGAAATTTATAAAATGGACGGTTGTATGCCAATCGAAAAAAATTATGCGACTCCGGTTTTTGCCGGAAACTTTCGCTTTTTGTTGGGATTGTTTTTGATGTTCGCCGGATTATATTTCGCAACGCTAACCGATATTCGCGGACACGGTTTGGGATTGTTCCTCGTCTTTGCCTCGCCTTTTTTAATCTTAAAGGACGAAAAATAATTATGTTTCGCAAGTCAAAAATCGCCGTTTCTCTTGCAGAAGCGGCGATTTTTTTTGTGGATTTCGCCAAAAAAACCAACCGGATTTGCAGTAAAAGGAAAAATCGTCTATTAACAATACAATCTCGAATATAGTGAGAACACGAATGGCAAGGATTTTTTTTATTATCATCGGCGTTCTGTTTTTAGGCGGCTGCGCGCTGCAAACCGCATCAGAGTCATCCGTCGAATTCACCCGAATTCCCTCGGCAGAAGTCGGCGGAACGCTGCGGCTCGAAGACATTGAAGGTCGAGTGGTAAATTCGCGCCCGGAATACAAAATCGTTTTATATACGCGCAGCGGAAAATGGTATATTCAGCCATTTGCTGACGAACCTTTTACCGAAATACAGGCGGATTCAACCTGGAAAACACCAACCCATCTCGGTACTGACTATGCCGCGCTGCTGGTTACACCGGAATTTATTCCCCAGGCAACAATGATTGATTTGCCTGAAAAAGGAAGCTCTATAATCGCTGTTTCGGTTGTCAAAGGAACGCCGATGTATTGGAATGCGTGGTGGTTCAGAACTTTGTTAATTTTGCTCGGCATTTATTTATTAGTTGTTTTTCTGCGCCTTCGATTTCAAAAATTAACCAATGAAATGAACGTGCGTTTTGAAGAGCGGCTGGCGGAACGAACGCGCATCGCACAGGAATTGCACGATTCGCTGCTTCAGGGATTTGTCGGAGTTTCGATGCAGCTCGGTGTGGCGGTTGACCAGCTTCCGTCTGATTCTCCGGCGAAACCGAAGTTAAACCGGATTATCAAAACAATCGAACTGGTTCTTGAAGAAGGGCGAAATACGGTTCAGGGATTGCGCTCGCCGGAGGAGAGAAATTTTGTCAATCTCGAACGGCGATTTTCTCAAATCAGGCGAGATTTGGACAGCGAAGAAAAAATAGAATTTCAATTTGTCGAAAAAGGTTTGCCGCGAACGCTTTTTCCTATCATTGCCGATGAAGTTTTCTACATCAGCCGCGAGGCTTTGATGAATGCGTTTCAACATTCCGGCGCGGATAAAATCGAAGCTGAAATTGAATACGGTTCAAACGATTTGAAAATTTCAGTTCGTGACAACGGCTGCGGAATTAATGCGAAAATTCTCGATGCGGGACGCGAAGGACATTGGGGACTTTCGGGAATGCGCGAACGAGCGAGAAAAATCAGCGCGAATCTCGACATTTCAAGTCGCCTTGAGGACGGCACAAATGTCGAATTATCCATTCCGAATCACCTCGCTTTTGAAACCTCAACCAAAAATCGCGTGTATGTTTGGTTAGCCGGAATATCTCCGCGCAAATCACGGATCGGTGACTTAAAAAAGGAGCGAAGCAAATGAATTCCGCCATCGAAATTCGCGTTTTGAGCGTTGACGATCATCCGCTGATGCACGAAGGAATCGCCGCCCTTATTAATAATCAGCCGGATATGTCCTTGATTGCCGGAGCCTCGAACGGGCGCGACGCGCTTGAAAAATTTCGTGAATATCTGCCCGATGTAACGCTGATGGATTTGCGGCTTCCCGACGAAAGCGGCATTGACGCGATGATTTCGATTCTTAAAGAATTTCCCAAAGCCCGCATTATTATTCTGACGATGTTTGAAGGCGATGTTGAAATTCAGCGCGCTTTTAAAGCCGGAGCGCGCGGTTATATGCTAAAGACGATGCCGCCGAGGGAATTAGTCAAAGTGATTCGTCAGGTTCATTCCGGCAAAAAACATATTCCGCCGGAAGTCGCGGCAAATCTCGCCGAATATCTTACAAATGAAACTCTGACTGCCCGCGAAATTGAAGTTTTAGCGCAAGTCGCCGAAGGCAGCCGCAACCGCGACATCGCCGAAAAACTTTTTATTTCCGAAGAAACCGTCAAAGTTCACATCAAGCATATAATGGAAAAATTAGACGCGAGCGACCGCACGCAAGCCGTTGCGATTGCTATCCGCCGTGGGATTATTCATTTATAAATCCGACCTTCTTTTTTAATATTATTTCAAAAAACATTCTGATTTTCTCACATTACCTTCCATAAGTTACAAAAACTTTAACGACGCATTACCCGAAAGAGTTATAAAAAAAACACTCTATTTCGTGATGTGCCGCCGGCTAAAAATCTGCAACAATTTATTCACAGTCAAAAACTATTAATTTGAAGTTTACTGAATTAGTTAAGAACTTTAACAAAAAGAAAACAATATAAAGAAGCTAATTAATTCAGATTGTAAAGGCAGATAAATGACCACGAATCTATAAGGAGAAAATTATGAGCAATCAAACAGCGACACAAACAGAAAAACCGATGGAAGTTTCAAAAGACCCGCGATTATCAAAAGGAACAAAAGAATTTTTGAAAATTCTGAATTCGCCCGCGCCGCCCGAACTCGAAAAAATGTCGCCCGAAGAGGCGCGGAAAGTTTTGGAAGGCGCGCAGAAATCGGTTGACGTTGATTATTCTGGAATCGAAGAATCGGAAAAGACGATCAACGCCGACGGTTACGAAATCAAATTAAACATCATCCGACCGGAAGGCGTGACGGAAAAACTGCCCGTGTTTATCTTCATTCACGGCGGCGGCTGGGTGTTGGGCGATTACCCGACGCACAAAAGAATGGTGCGCGATCTGGTCGTTAATTCGGGTTACGCCGGAGTTTTTATCAATTACACGCGCACGCCCGAAGCGGTTTTCCCGCAGCAGATTAACGAGATTTACGCGGCGACGAAATGGGTCGCGGAAAACGGCGGCGAGATCAATGTTGACGGGAAAAATATGGCGGTTGTCGGCAACAGCGTCGGCGGCAATATGACGGCGGTGACGACTTTGATGGCGAAGGAAAAAGGCGGACCGCACATTAAACTGCAAATTTTGATGTGGGCGATTGTTGATGCGGATTTTGAAACCGAATCTTACAGACAGTTCGGCGCAGACCGTTTTTTGACCACGCTGCTGATGAAATGGATGTACGATATGTATATTCCCGACCCCGCAAAACGCCGAGACATTCACGCTTCGCCGCTGCAGGCGAGCGTCGAGCAGTTAAAATGCTTGCCGCCGGCACTCGTCATCACGGGCGAAAGCGACGTTTTGCGCGACGAAGGCGAAGCCTACGCCAGAAAACTTGATGCGGCGGGCGTAAAAGTGACCAACGCGCGTTACGCCGGAATGATTCACGATTTCGGACTGCTGAACGGTCTGGCAAACACCGAGCAGGTGAGTTCGCTGTTTGAACAGGCGGGCGCGGAACTCAAAAAATATCTCGGCTGAAATCGGAGAAATCAAATTTTCAAATATCAACAATAATCAGGGAAATTTTCAGGAGAAATAAAATGACGGAACAAACACCAAACAACTTAAAAACAATCGTTCTCGTTCACGGCGCGTTCGCCGACGGTTCGAGTTGGAGCAAAGTAATCCCGATTTTGCTCGGCAAAGGATTCAATGTAATCGCGGTGCAGAATCCGACGACTTCGCTCGCCGCTGATGTTGCCGCCGTTAATCGCGCTCTCGAAAGCGTTGACGGGCAAGTCGTTCTCGCCGGACATTCGTGGGGCGGCGCGGTAATTACCGAAGCCGGAGTTCACGAAAAAGTCGCCGCGCTCGTTTACGTTTCGGCGTTCGCGCCGTCGGTCGGTCAATCGGTCAACGATTTATTTGCGGATTATCCGCAGCCGGAATGGTTCGGCGCGGTGTCGGCGGATTCGGGCGGATTTCTGAAGATTTCGACGAGCGGCATCGCCGAATATTTCGCGCAGGATTTAACCGACGAAGAAAAGAAAGTCGTCGCAGCGGTGCAAACGCCGTTCGCCGCTTCCGCCAACGCGGACAAAATAACCGAAGCTGCTTGGAGCAAAAAACCTTCGTGGTTTGTCGTCTCGCAAAACGACCGTATTATTTATCCCGATTTGGAGCGAAAAATGGCGGAAAAAATCGGCGCGAAAATAACCGAAGTTTCCGCCAGCCACGTTTCGATGCTCGCCAAACCGGAAGTAGTCGCTGATGTGATTTTTGCCGCCGCTGAATCGGCAAAAGCCGCGCGAGCTTGATTAAACAAAATAGCTAAACAAGGACAAAAATAATAGGAGGTAAAAAAATGAAAGAATCAACATTTGAAGGAGTCGGCGGACTTAAAATTTTTACGCGCAATTGGCAGCCAGAGGGAAAACCTCGCGGCGTGGTGGTGATTGTTCACGGTTTTAATGCCCACAGCGGTCAATATATATGGGTTGCCGATCAATTTACAAAAAACGGACTTGCCGTTTACGCGCTTGATTTGCCCGGTCGCGGGCGTTCGGAAGGCGAAAGATACTTTGTCGAGAAGATTGACGATTACGTTGACGATGTGGAGATGCTCGTCAAACAGGCGAAAACGGAAAATCCGGGCTTGCCGGTTATTATGCTCGGACACAGCGCGGGCGGCGTTACGGCTTGTGTTTACGCGCTCGATCATCAATCGGAAATTGACGGGTTGATTTGCGAGAGTTTTGCGTATGAATTGCCCGTGCCGGAAATAGTTACCTCATTTCTGAAAGGTTTGAGTTATATCACGCCGCATACGCACGTTTTCAAACTTAAAAACGAAGATTTCACCCGCGATCCGAAGAAGGTCGAAGAAATGAACAACGACATTCTCATCGCCGGCGAATCGCAGCCGGCGCAAACCGCGGCGGCGTTGGTGCGTGCCGACGAACGACTCAAAAAAGGGTTTCCAAACATCACGCTTCCCGTTTTGATTCTGCACGGCACAGCGGACAAAGCAACGAAACCGGAAGGCAGTCAATTCTTTTTTGAAACAGTCGGCTCAAAGGATAAAACTTTGAAACTTTACGAAGGTCATTATCACGATATGCTCAACGATATAGATAAAGAAATCGTGATGACGGATATTCAGAATTGGATTGACGAGCGTGTTCCGGCAAACGCGGAAACTTCAGCCGTTTCGGGAGCTTAAATAAAAAATTCAATAAATTAATCGAACTATCGCGGACAGGAAATCTGTCCGCGATATGGAAGTGGTGTTGGAATTTAAGTTAATAAAAGCGTGAATTTGGAAATTATTTACGCGAGGAGAAGAAAAAATATGGAAAGCACAGCAGTAAAATTTGAAAGTTCCGCAGTCGCCGTCGAGCCTGCGCCACCGAGTTCAACACCTGCGGAACTTGTTGACGCGCTCAATTTGGTTTTCGGCAAGCAAAAAGACAATCGCGCGGTTCACGCGAAAGGGAAAGTTATATTACAGGGCAAATTCGTTCCGAGTTCGGATGCAAAAACTTTGAGCAAGGCTTTGCATTTCCGGGAAATTGTTCCCGTTACGATTCGGTTTTCAAACTTTGCGGGCGTTCCGACCGTTGCGGACACTGACGGAGGCGCGAATCCGCGCGGGTTGGCGTTGAAATTTCATCTGCCCGACGGTTCGGAAACCGATTTGGTAACGCATTCATTTAACGGATTTCCCGCGCCGACCGCCGATGAATTTCGACAGTTTCTAATCGCCATCGGCACCAGCGGCGAAGGCGCGACAAAACCAACGCCGATTGAAAAATATCTCGCCGCGCATCCGGTGGCGAAAACTTTTCTCGAATCGCAGGAACCGCCGCCGAAAAGTTATGCAACGCTTTGCTACTTTGGCGTGAACAGTTTCAAATTCACCAACGCGGAAGGCAAATCTGTTTTCGGACGTTACAGGATCGAACCGCTGGCGGGCAAAGAATTTTTGTCTGAAGATGAAATCAAAGAAGCCGCGCCGGATTATCTGTCCGAAGAAATTCGTCGGCGCGCTGCGGAATCGCCGATTCGATTTAATTTCCGATTGCAGTTGGCTGAACCGAACGACGCGATTGAAAATCCTTCGATTGCGTGGTCGGACGAAAATAAAATCGTTGACTTGGGCGTGATCGAGATTGCGTCGGTCGTTCCCGACAGCATCGCCGCCGAACACGCTCTGCTGTTTTTGCCTGCGCTTTTGCCCGACGGCATCGAACCCGCTGACCCGATGATAAAGGCTCGCAGCAACTCTTATCCGATTTCATACGACCGCCGCCATCAGTAAAATACGAACGAAATTGAGGTGAAAAATTATGGAAAGTATGGGAAAACGTCTGGATTACAGCAAAGCCGCGCCGGGTGCGGTGCAGGCGATGTATAAACTGCAAAAATTCGTGGAAGATTCAAGCCTTGAAAAATCTCTGCTCGAACTCGTCAAAACGCGCGTTTCGCAGATCAACGGCTGTGCTTTCTGCATTGATATGCACACGAAAGATGCGCGGGCAAACGGTGAAACCGAGCAGCGGCTTTACGCCTTGAACGCCTGGCGCGAAACGCCTTTTTACACAAAGCGCGAATGTGCGGCTCCGGCTTGGGCGGAAACCGTCACGCTCGTTTCGCAAACGCACGTTCCCGACGAAGACTTTGAATCGGTTCGCGCCGAATTTTCGGAAGAGGAAATCGTTAAGCTGACGATGGCGATTATCACGATCAACGGATGGAATCGTCTGGCGATTTCGTTTCGGGAAATTCCGGGAACTTATCAGCCGCCAAAGAAATCACTGGAGAAAACTCAATGAACGATCCAATTAAAATTCTCGGCATTGCCGGAAGTTTCCGTCAAAAATCATATAATCGCGGCGCGTTGCGAGCCGCTGTCGAAATTGTTCCCGAAACGGCGACGATTGAAATTTTCGACCTTTTGGGCATTCCGATTTTCAATCAGGACGACGAACAAAATCCGCCGGAAATCGTGACAGAGTTTAAACGCAAAATCGGCGAATCGGACGCGATTTTATTCGTTACGCCGGAATACAATCATTCCGTTCCGGGCGGCTTGAAAAACGCGATTGATTGGGCATCGCGTCCGCACGGCGACAGCGCGTGGGAAGGAAAACCGGCGGCGATTATGGGCGCGTCGCTCGGCGCGGTCGGTTCGGCACGGTCGCAAAATCACCTGCGCCAGATTTGCGCGACATTGAATATTTACACGGTCAATCAGCCGGAAGTTTTGATCGGCAACGCTCACACCCGTTTCGATGAAGACGGAAATCTGACGGACGAAACAACGAAAAAATTTATTCGTCAACTGCTCGAAAATCTCATCAGTTGGACACGATTAATCGGGCAGTTTTAAGGAAGGTAAATTTTATCGAACAACAGAGTGTTTCAAATTTATCGGGCAAAATTTATCGCCTTTTAACTTCGGTAAAGTTTGCCGACACGGAACATTGGCTGACCGAAGAACATCCTTTGGAATTGAAAGCCGAATAATGAAAGATTTATGAAAACTAAAAACATAGTTTTCATCACCGGCGCGTTCATTCATCACAGTTGCTGGGACCATTTGAAAACTTATTTTGAAAGCGAGGATTTCACCTGTGTTGCGCCGCCGTGGAAATATAAGGACGCACCGAACGCCGCGGATTTAAGAAGAAAACATCCTGATAAAAACGCTGCTTTGGCTCTTTTAACATTAAAAGAATTGATTGATTATTACGCGAACATCTGCCAAAGCCAGCCTGAAAAACCGATAATCATCGGACATTCGCTCGGCGGTTTGATTACGCAAATTCTTGTCAATCGCGGTTTGGGCGCGGCTGGCGTGGCGATTCATTCCGCTCCGCCGCAGGGAATTATTCCTTATGAATTTTCATTCTTTAAAAGCAGTTGGCGGTCTTTTGGATTTTTCACTTCCACCAAAAAAACATATTTGATGTCGTTCAAAAAATGGCAATACGCTGTTACCGACGAAATGTCTTTGCGGGAACAAAAAGCGTCGTATGAAAAATATGCGATTCCCGAATCGAAAACCGTCCAGCGCGGCGTTATGACGAGCGCGGCGGCGATTGATTTCTCCAAACCTCACGTCCCTTTACTTTTAATATCCGGCAGTATTGACAAGATTATTCCCGCTGCAATAAATCTGCGAAATTTCAAAAAATACAAAGAAAGCGGTTCAATTTTAGAATACAAAGAATTTGAAAATCGCAATCATTTCGCGCTCGAACAACCGACCTGGAAAGCCGATGCCGATTACGTTTTGGAATGGCTTCAGGCATTTTAAGCGCAATTTGATGATAAAACTTTACATCCTAAAACATCATTGCCGAATTTACTCCGGCAAATCCGCCGCGTTTAAATAAAGTTTCTGCTCCGTGCCGTAATCGTCGGAATGTTCATCGTCCGGGTTATCTTTTTGAAAAGTAAAACCGAGATAAATCGCCTTGCTCGCCACGAAATGTTCGAGCGCGACGCTGAAATAAACGGTCGTTTTCACGGGCGGAATCGTGCTTGAAAACATATCGAAACCATTAACACGAGTATCGCCGTTTTTTAATTCCATTACATACCGCGAAGAAATCTCCGCGCCGTCACACAAACCTTTGCATTTCGGATTGAAAATCATACTGTTCGTATCAATCGAAACGGGCAATCCGCATCATTCGTCAAAGTGAACCACGCGACCGACGCTTTTTCCTTCAGCAGTCTCAATTTACTTTTGTTCGGCGTTCCGCTTTCGGCAATCTTCTGATCCCAAAAACTTTCCGCGTCGTCGTAATGCGAAAATTTGGCGGTGATTTTTGAACTGTAAATTTGTCGAAAGTAAGAATATAATCAACTCTACAAACTTCTAAAAATTAAAATTAATTAGCTATTATGGAAAACTTTTCAAATAACCAATCAAAAATTTATCGGGGCGATTGCCGAGAAAAACTAAGTATGTTTGACGACAATACTTTTCAGTCAATCATCGCCGATCCGCCGTATTTTCAGGTTTTGCTTGGTGAAGATTGGGATAATCAATGGCAAACCGAAGAAGATTATTTGAATTGGACGGAAGATTGGATTAAGAAATCTGCGCGAATTTTGAAAGATGACGGACTATTTTTTGTCTTCGGACAATTGGGAAAGCGCGAACATCTTTGGCTGCATTTATGTTCGATGGCGACGCGCAAGATGCAGTTTCACGATATGCTGATTTGGGATCGCGCCGTCGGGTATAACGAGCGTTACGACAGTTTTACGCCGTGTTATGAAATGATTTTAGTACTTCGCAAATCAAAAGATGCAAAACCTTATTTTGATAAAGATGCCGTGCGGCTTTCATACGACGATGGAACGATTAAACAATACTTAAAAGACAAACGCTATAAAGATTTGGACGCAAGAAAAACGCATCTCGAAAAGGGAAAATACGCGACCAATATTTTGCGTGTTCCGAGTCTTAAAGGTTCGTCAAAAGAAAAGGTCGGACATCCTTCGCAAAAGCCGATTAAACTCATTGAAATGCTTGTGCAATCATCAACGCGCGAAGGCGATTTTGTGCTTGATCCGTTTTTAGGTTCGGGAACAACCGCGCTCGCCTGTCAAGATCTCAACCGCAATTTTGCTGGAATCGAAATCGAGCAAAAATATATCGAAATCGCCGAAAGTCGTTTGCAGAAAACTCAGGCTGATTTATTCAGTCAATTTTCGGCTTGAAAACTCTCGCTCCTGAAACAAACGGATTTGGAACACGCTCGCCGAAAAGCGAACATTCGATGTTTCGATAAGGTTCTTTTTTAGCAAAGTCATTCCAAAATACGCCGAAAGGCAAACTGCATTGCAAGCGTCTTTGTGCTTTTGAATCAATTTTCGGATTCAAAATCATTTTCGTCGGCGGAAATGATTTTTTAATTTCTTTTGCTGATTTTCTAACTTCGCTGTAATGCAAATCTCTGTCTTTGATTGTCGAATCGAGCAATTTCAAATCTTTTTCCGTCAACGGCTGAAAGAGATTTTTCCAATTTCGTGCCGTAATTTTTGCGGCTTCGACAGCGGCAAAATTTTTAATCGCGCCGCTTTGTTCCCAAAAACCGACGATCAGCAAAAAATCTTCTTCGACATTAAATTGTCTGAACGCATCACCGAAACCAATCGGACTGCGATTTTTGCACGTTTTGATTGAAACTGACAGATGGCGAAACTCTTGGGGAACAATTTCCAAAGTATTAAACTCGGCGGGAACATCCCATTTATGACTGTATGAAATGCTGAATTCAGCAAAAAATGTTTCCTTGATCCAATTCTCAAAATCGAATCCGTGCAGTTGAACTTCGGGCATTAAAATAATCTCCTTAAAAGTAAATTTTCAAAATAGCAATTACAATGGTAGTACTAAATTTTCTCGAAATCTATTAAGCAAATTATGAATAAAACTTACGATGTCGCTGTCATCGGCGGCGGACATAACGGTTTGACGTGCGCCTGTTATCTGGCGAAAGCGGGTTTGAAAGTCGTCGTTTTGGAGCGGCGGCATATCGTCGGCGGGGCGGTTTGCACGCAGGATGATTTGATCGAAGGTTATAAGATTGATGTCGGTTCATCGGCGCATATTATGATTCATCTCACGCCGGTCATTCAGGATTTGGAACTGACGAAATTCGGGTTGGAATATATTGACTGCGACCCGTTTGCGTTTGCGCCGCTTCCTAATGGCGAAGGCGCGATTTATTTTTGGAAGGATGTTGATAAAACGTGCGAGTCAATTGCGAAAATCTCGCCCGAAGACGCGGAACGCTATAAAAAATTCGTCACCGAATGGGAGAAATTGAACGAAGGCGTTTTCGCCGCGTTTTTGAAACCGCCGACGATGCTGAATTTGGGCAGACATATGGTTTTCGGCACGAAGTCGAAAAATCCCGCCGATATGGTTCGCAAATTGATGACGAGTTACGGCGCGTTGGTCAAACAGACTTTCAAACACGAAGGCTTACGCGCGGCGATGGCGTGGCTCGCGGCGCAAAGCGGTCCGCCGCCGACAGCGATGGCAAGCGGCGATTTTCTCGGCTGGCATTCGATGATTCACAAAAGCGGTGTCAAACGTCCGAAAGGCGGAAGCGGCGAATTGACGCAGGCGATGGCGCGATGTTTTGAGCATCACGGCGGCGAAGTTTTATTAAACGCCGAAGTCGCCAAAATCGAAGTTTTAAATAATGAAACGGGCGGCATAATTTTAGAAAACGGCGAGCGCATCGAAGCCACACGAATCGTTTCCAACGCGCACGTTCACACGACGTTTTTGAAATTGATCGGCGCGGAAAATTTGCCCGAAGGTTTGGCAGAACGCATCGAAAACGTGCGAATCGGCAACGGTTTCGGGATGATCGTGCGCTGTGCCGTTTCCGAATTGCCCGATTATACGTCGGCGCCGAACGGCGGAAAATCTGCCGATTGTCATCACGGTTTGCAGTTGATGTGTCCGACGATGGATTATCTCGACCGCAGTTACGCCGATTATCTGAACGGCATTCCGTCGAAAAATCCCGGCGCGTTGGCGATGACCTTTTCGTCCGTTGACCCGACGCTCGCGCCCGCCGGCAAACACACGCTTTTCATCTGGGGGCAATATTATCCATACGAACTTTCGACGGGCGAAAACTGGCAGGACATCGAAGACCGCGAAGCCGACAAACTCATCGAAGTCGTCAACAATTACGCGCCGAACGTCAAAAATTCGATCATCGAAAAATTCGTTCAATCGCCGTTAGACTTGGAACAGCGTCTCGGCTTACTGCGCGGCAACGTGATGCACGTCGAAATGGATTTCGACCAGATGTTTATGTTTCGCCCTTTGCCCGAAATGTCCGCCTACAAAACGCCGATCAAAAATCTTTATCTAACCGGCGCGTCAACCCATCCCGGCGGCGGAGTATTCGCCGCCAGCGGACACAACACGGCACAGGTTGTTTTGAAAGATGTTAAGGGAAGTTGGTTCTAAAGTAGCTGAAATTTAGTAAATCCAATATGTAAATATTATCGCTAATTTTGATTGATGTTTGACTTTTGATTTAATGCCAAGTAAAAGTGAGATGTTTTGATAAACATAGTAAAATAAAATTAATGTTCAAACTAAGATTAAAAAATTATCGTTGCTTTATTGACGAAGAATTTGACTTCTCCCGTATAAACATTTTGATTGGAGAAAATAGTGCTGGCAAAAGCAGTATTCTTAAGTTTTTCTTAGCTTTACGTCAGAGTTTTCGATCATCAAATAATAGAGATTATAATGTAACTTTTTCAGGTGAGGATACAGATTTAGGAAATTATAAAGAGGTTATATATAATCACGAAACAGATAGAAATCTTTCCTTTTCATTTGAATTCAAAAGGGATTATATGGATTTCTTTTTGGATTTTATATCTCCTATTATAGAGGATGAAGAAGATAAAAATGTAGAAAAGAGGACTAAAAAAAGACGGCAGGATGTCATAAACTATTTAGGTGGGAAAATATCTAAACCAACACTTATAAATTTCGAACTTTCTCATGATTTGAGCAAGCACAAAAATATTTCTACAACAATTAATAATGATGATTTGGGCGAAGTAAAAATAATTCATTCACAAAATAAAGATAGCGAAGCCGAGCAAAACATATATATTGTAGATAAAAAACCCAAGTGCGAAATTCATTTTAGTAGTAAAATTTTCGAAAAAACATTCGTATTCACGGATGTTGAATTCGAAAAAGAAGCTTTTCTCTCAATCGTAACTGGAGAAAGTTTAAGTGAAAAAATAGAGGAACAGTTCAAAGAGGAGTCTGAACAAATATATTTACAAATTGGATTTCTCCTAGTTGCTCAAAACTACGTTTCAAGACAAATAGCTAAAATTGAATACATTAATCCGCTACTCTCTAAACCGGCTGAAAGAATTTACCTTGAGCGAGATAGAAAGAACTCCAGAAAAATAGGAGATATTAAAGACCTCATTGATTTTTTGGAAACTAATCCTGCTAAAAATGAATTTAAAGAAAAACTGGGTAACATTTTATCTGAATTTGGGATAGCCGACGACTTTCATTTACAAAAAGAGGGTGTCACGAAAGAATTAAGAGTTATTCTTAACGAGGTTAATAACAATATAACTGATGTTGGTTTTGGTGTATCTCTTCAAATACCCATATTTGCACAAGCTCTAATTTCAGAAGATACAGTAATGATGAATAGAGAGCAGACGGACATAATTGAAGGTCAAACTCATCTGATCGAACAACCAGAGGTTCATCTTCATCCGCGATTACAAGCAAAGTTTATAGACCTTCTGCTTAGAATTGGCAATAATAATGTCTATTTTATTGAAACGCATAGCGAACACATTATTAGAATGTTACAAATTTTAGTTAAGGAATATAGGTATAAAATAAAGCCTGAAGATATATCTATTCATTATTTGAGAAAAGTTGATAAAAAAATTAATAAATCGCTACATAAAATTGATAGCAAAACTGGAAAACTTAAACCAAATTTCCCTAAAGGATTTTTTGATGTTTCATATGATTTGGCTTTTAAACTGATGGATTAGTGCATGGAGTTATTACTATACAAAGACCTCATTATTAACTTTATTTCCCAAAGTCTTGAAAACGAAAATCACCAAAGACTTATTGGTAAAATTTTCGCCAATGAAGATTCACTATTTATTTATTCAAGAAAATTTCTCGAATTTATAAAAGATGAGTTAGGTGAAGAATTTAGTGATGAATTTAACTCTTTATTTACAAAACTTAGTGATTATGGATTAAATATTAAAAGTTCAGAAAATCCTAATAGTTTTGACGAAGAATTTTTACACATTTATGAAAGTTTTTTCAACAATGTCATCTTAGCTATCTCGTATGAGGAACCGCCTGAGTCAATTTTAAACGAAATTCCGAACATGGGAATTATTTCTTACAGTGAAAAACCCAATTATCATTGGCTAGTGACTCAACTTGCAGTTTTACATCCTAATAAGGTAACAGTTAGCTGTTTAGATTTTGCAACCAACTTGGAGATAAAACAATTTTTCGATGGTGTTTTTAGAATCCCTAAATTTATTTCGCGGATGAATATTTTTGACAGACAAACTAGTGCTAAGTAACAAAAGATATTGTAGTAATGATTTGTTTTTTGTAACATT
>CAXSHW010000076.1:15431-18750 GCA_964237245.1 uncultured Pyrinomonadaceae bacterium | reverse complement strand
GAAGTGCGAATTGACGCGCCGAACGACTCTGAAACTAAAAACGAAGCGAAGCGGAAATTTACCGCGAAGGGTTTCGATCAAATCGAATTTTATTTTTCGGCGAACGTCGGCGAATCGCCGAAACCGCTCGCCAAAGTCGCGTCCGGCGGCGAAGCGTCGCGGCTGATGCTGATTTTGAAAACGACCGCGAAATCGAAAGAAGCGGAAAAATCCGTCGTTTTCGACGAAATTGATGTCGGTATCGGCGGACGAGTTGCCGAAGCAGTCGGCTTAAAACTCAAAGAATTAGCCAAAACGCAACAGGTTTTGTGCGTTACGCACCAACCGCAAGTCGCGTCGCTCGCCGATCAGCATTTTTTAGTTGAAAAAGAAACCGTCGGCAAGCGAACAAAAGTCGAAGTCCGCGAATTAAAAGCCGCCGGGCAAGTCGAAGAAATCGCCAGAATGCTGACCGGCGCGAACATCACCGAAACCGCGCGGCAGCACGCCCGCGAGATGTTAGCGGGCAATAATTAGCCGCGAAAAAGCGCGAATATTTTCAAATTAAAATCTATGGAATCTGAAATTTTAGCCAAAGCGATTCGCGGCGAAACGGTCGAATCAATTCATCGCGGACATTTGATAATTGTTGACGGCGAAGGAAAAACCGTCTCGCAAATCGGCAATTCAGAAACGGTAACTTTCTGGCGTTCGTCAGCGAAACCTTTTCAGACTCTGCCATTTTTGTTGAGCGGCGCGGCTGAAAAATTCGGATTTACGGAAAAGGAAATCGCGCTCGCCTGCGGTTCGCATTCGGGCGAAGATTTTCACGTCGAAACGGCGCGAAAAATGCTCGCAAAGGCGAATTTTACCGAAGCCGATTTGCATTGCGGCGCGCATCTTCCGTTTGACGAAAAAACCGCCGAACAACTCATTTGCTCAGGCGAAAAACCGACGCAAATTCACAATAATTGTTCGGGCAAACACGCGGCGATGCTCGCTTACGCCAAACATATCGGTGCGGATGTTCAGACTTATGAAAATTTGGAAAATCCGGTGCAGCAAAAAATTCTGGAAACGGTTTCAGCGTTCACGGAAATTCCCGAAAACGACATAAAAATCGGCATTGACGGCTGCGCTCTGCCGAATTTCGCGCTGCCGCTTTCGGCGATGGCGCGGGCGTTTGCAAAATTGGTTTTCCCGCCGAAAAGTTTCGACGAAAATTTGCGCGAAGCGTGCCGAAAAATAACAGCGGCGATGATGAATTTTCCCGAAATGATCGGCGGAACGCGCCGGCTCGATACGCTGATAATGCAAGCCGCGCCCGGAAAAATCATTTCCAAAGTCGGCGCGGAAGGCGTTTATCTAGCCGGAATTTTGCCGAACGAACGCTGGAAAACAGGTTTGGCAATCGCCTTCAAAATCGAAGACGGCGACGATCAGCGCGCCCGCGCCGTCGTCGCCATCGAACTGCTCAGGCGTCTGGGAATTTTAGACGCGAACAACGACGAAAACCTGCGCGAATATTCGCCGATAACTCTAAAAAATCGGCGCGGCGACGCAGTTGGAGAAATTGTTCCCGACTTCGATTTAAAATTGAAATAAGTTCGAGCGAAAAAAAAATTTCACTCGAACTTATTTCAATCTCTGCCGGAATTTTTATCTGTTTGCCGCCGGCACGTTGCTGCGGCGCATCGAATTCGGGTCGCCAACGTCAGGTGCCTGATGCGCGCTTTCGTCGGCTTTGAAATACGGTTCTTCTTTAAAACCGAGCAAACTCGCCGTTAAAACCGCCGGAAATGTATTGCGCGTCGTGTTGTATTGCGTAACCGAATCGTTATAATCGGTTCTCGCTACATTAATACGGTTTTCAGTGCTTGACAGTTCGTCCTGCACTTTCAAAAACGCATCACTCGAACGCAAGGTCGGATAATTTTCCTGCAAACTTAATAATCTGCCGATTGTGCCGCCGAAACTGTTGTTCGCATCGAGAACGGCTTGTTTTTGTTCGGGCGTTTTATCGCCGTCAGCGCCTTGCGGCTGGGCTTGCGTCGCGTTCAAAAGACGCGAACGCGCGTCGGCGATTTGACCGAAAACTTCCTGTTCCTGCACGCCGAGCATTTGCGCGGTTTTGACCAGATTCGGAATTAAATCGGCGCGACGCTGCAAGGAACTTTCGACGTTCGCCCACTTGCCTTTCACGCCTTGCTGTTTGGCAGTCAAATCGTTGTAACTGCAACCGCTTAAAGCAAATGCGGCAAACAATGCGACGATTAACAAAATTACTCTTTTCATTTCTAATTTCTCCTTTTGAAACTTACTTTAATTTATATGCAAAACATCTGCAATAATTATGTCAAATCTCTCCAACCGTTAAACGCATAACGAATTTTGTTTATGTTTTGTTCAAGTTTCAAACTGACTTCCAAAACATAATTTCTTTTTGACATCGCAGATAAAATTGTTCAATCAATCTTTTTGCATCTTATCAACAGCTTCGATGACGTTTTCAATCTGCTGCATATAATCGGCAAACAGCTCGTTCGCCGAAACCTCATTGAGCGACTTCGATGAATTATTTTCCCGAATCTCAAAAATTTTTTCAAACGGTTTGCCGTCTATTTTCAATTGTCGAACGGTTGCCGCGACGATTTCGGGTTTGGTTACGGGCGGCTCGAATCCGTGAATCATCAAAACGGCGCGAAACAGCGCGGCAAAACTCGAAAGACTTTCCGCCATCAGACTCGCCAAACCGGAAACCGAAGTTGAAGCGGGAATGTATTGCCGACGAAGCTGAATCAGCTTGCTTCTGAGTTCATATTCGGTTTGATGACGCAGAAATTCATCCGAGATATTTAAGTTTGCCAAAACATCCGTGCCGTAAAGCACGACTCTGGCTCGCTCCATTTGACGAAACTCAATCGGAAAAACGTCCGCCGCGCTTTCGAGTTCCGCGACCGTAAAATAAACCGGCGCGGAATGTCCCATTCTGTTCCACTCGCGCATCGGCGCTTGCGCGGAACGCAAATCCTTCGGCGTAATTTTATGCAGCGCAATCAATAAGTTGTAATCGGATTGATGGCGCACGAAATCGCCCGCCGCCGCCGAACCATATAAAATGACCGAAGCCAGATTCTTGCCGTGTGTCGCCTTTAAGTCGTCAATTAATGCGTCAAATTGATGTCTCATATCCTTTACCATTTACCATTTATCAGTTTTGTTGAATGATAAATGAAATTACCAGCTTCCGCCCGCGCCGCCGCCGCCGAAATCGCCGCCGCCGCCGAAACCGCCCCAATCACTGCCGCCGCCCGAAGAACCGCCGCTTCCCCAATCACTC
>CAXSHW010000076.1:13145-15421 GCA_964237245.1 uncultured Pyrinomonadaceae bacterium | reverse complement strand
GCCATTGCCCATTCCGCCCAAAATTCCGCCGACAATCCAGGGCAGAGCGCTTCCGCCGCCGAAACCGCCGCCGCCCCAACGACTTCTGTTGCTGTTTGACCGACCGAACCTGCTGAAAATTAACAGCATTAAAACGAATAAAATTATTAGACAAGTCAAAATACTGGAACCTCCTCCTGAACTTTTTCTCGCGGCTGGATTCTGCGCCATTGTTCCGGCGCTGTTGTCAACAGGCTGACCGCTTGCTTTGGCTTCGATTGTGCGCATATAAGCGTCAATCGTATCGGTAACGCCTTTAGCGTAATTCCCCTGCTTAAATGCCGGAACGAGAAATTGACGCTGAAGACTGCCGACCACGCCGTCGGGTAATTCGTCCTCCAGATTTCTGCTAATCTGAGTAAAATATTTGTGGTCGTCAATGGCGATGAACAAAAGCGCGCTCGGATTATCGTCGTCTTTCGTGCCGATTTTCCAGCCGCGCGACACTGCCAAAGAATAGTCGAAAATATCCCGGTCGCCGGTCGTTTTGACAATCGCAACCGCTAAGACGACTTGCGGATTTGTTTTGGTTTTGAAATCTTTTATTTGCTGGTTGAGTGTTTGCTTGGTGTTTTCGTCAAGAACGCCCGCGAAATCATTAACGGGTTCGGTCGGCGCGGGAAGCGGCGATTCATTAATCGAAAACGGTTTCGTCGCTTGCGCGCAGGCTTGCAGATTCATCAAGCCGAAAAGCAAAACTAAAATGAGCCAGTTAAATTTTACCGTCGAAAAACTTTTTTTCATTTTTCTTCCAAAATTCTATTTTGCCGAATCGGAAAAATATACGAAAATTCCGGCTGCAATGTTCTAGTTTTCCAAAATCGTGTGCAAAGCGTAATGCACCAGAAAAAATAATGCAACACCGGCAAAGACCGATATAGAAACGAGCGGACGTTTTCCGCCGTGATGATTGACCTCCGGCACGAGATCGCTCGCCGCAACATAGAGTGTTACACCGGTTGCCAGCGGAAGCGCGTAAGCGACTGTAATACCTGAGCTTGCGCCGATGAAATAAAAAATTAATACACCGAATAGAGTCGTCAATCCAACGATAGTTGTCGCAAGAATAACTTCCTTCAAACCTTTTCCGGCGGCTAAAACCATCGAAGCAATCGTAAAACCTTCTGGAAATTTGTGCAGAAAAACCGCTATGAACACTAAAATTCCGACGCGAAAATTAACCTGCGCGGCGGCGGCAATCGAAACTCCGTCGAAAAAAGTGTGAATCATCAATCCGCCGATTGCCGTGTAAGCCGACGAGGTTGAAATCAGATGTTCGTGCTGCATTTCTTCGCCGAGATGAAAGTGCGGCGCGATTGTGTGTTCGAAAAATTGCGTCAAAAGATAACCGACGAGCAGCAAAACCATCGGAAAAATCAGAACTTCGCTAACTTGCCCGGTATTATTTTGCACCCAGAGTTCGACGACTTCGGGCAGAATGTCTATGAACGTTACGCCGAGCATAAAACCCGCGCCCAGAGCTAAAACGTATTTGAGTAGATTTTTATAACCTTTATGAATTCCGGTCGGGAAAAGAATCAAGCCTCCAAGCACATTTGCCAACCCCGCAACCGCTCCGAATATCAAAAGTTGAAAGAAAGCAATATTCATAAACGAATCGCGCCTTAAAAATAAATGAGTATAGACTTTAACTCAAAAATCAGAGAAAGAAAAATCTTCGATTAAATATAAATTTATCGTTCATTTTCTCTCGCAATTACCGTAAATTTTTAAGCACGTGATTAAAACAAAAAATTTGCAAATAATCCTTGACAGACCTTAAAAAATAATCGTAAGATGCTTTGTAATCGGTTGAAAACAGCCTGACGCAATTTTTGGGCAAAGAGAAAACCCTCATAATTAGTGTTTAAGAAACGGAGAATTTTAAGCACTTTCCGCGTAAACCACCGACTAAAGATCGCGCGGAACTTTTTGCGGCAAAATGATTGAGAAAGGACGGTTTAGGTTGGGTATTTCAACGGAAATTAATAATTTTATTCCAAAAAGTATTTTTTACGGGTTTTTGAAAACTAAATCTCGAAGTGTATTTGTGTGACCGAAATCAGTTTTCCGAAATCTTCGTTGCTCTTTGAAAGTGCCGAAAAATATAGCCGAAAACATACATCAGCCTGTTTTACTCGCCGAAACGCTGCAACTGCTTAAGCCGCGAGAAGGCGAAATTTTCGTTGACGCGACGCTCGGTTTGGGCGGACACACGCAAGCGATTTTGGCGCGAA
>CAXSHW010000076.1:0-13135 GCA_964237245.1 uncultured Pyrinomonadaceae bacterium | reverse complement strand
GAACCGATAAAACGCGCGTTATCGGAATTGATCAAGATGCCGAAGCGATTGATTTGGCAAAGAAACGGCTCGAAGAGTTCGGCGAGAGATTCGAGGTTTTTCAATCGAATTTTTCCGAAATCAAACAGGTTTTAGACGAAGCCGAAGTTGAAAAGGTTGATGGCGTTTTAGCCGATTTAGGAGTTTCGTCATTGCAGTTTGACAGCCGGACACGCGGTTTCAGTTTCAGGTTTGACGCGCCGCTCGATATGCGTATGAACCAAAATTCAGATACGGAAACAGCCGCCGATTTGCTCGAAGCGCTTTCTGAATTCGACATCGCCCGAATTATTTACGAATACGGCGAAGAAAGATTATCCAGACGTATCGCGCACCGAATAGTTGAAAAAAGAGAATCGGACGAGCCGATCAAAACGACGAAACAGCTTGCCGAATTGATTGAAAAAGCCGTCGGTCGCGGCAAAAAAGATAAAATTCATCCGGCGACGCGAACGTTTCAAGCCTTACGAATCGCGGTCAACGGCGAGCTTGAAATTTTAGAGCGGTTTGTCCGAGACAGTGTTGATATTTTGAAAAAAGACGGTCGGCTTGTGGTGATAACTTTTCACTCTTTGGAAGACCGCATTATCAAACAGACGCTGCAAAAACTTGCGGGGAAATGTTTTTGTCCGCCGAAATTTCCCGTCTGTGTTTGCGGCGCGAAAAAAGAAATTGAGATTTTGACCGGCAAGCCGATTGTGCCGACCGAAAATGAAACTGAGGAAAATCCTCGCGCCCGAAGCGCTAAACTTCGTGCTTGTTTGAAATTAAATTAGACCAAAACTTTCCCCGGATTTGGAGTAGATTATGAGCCGAAAAAACACTTCCCAAAACAATCAACCAAAGAAAACAAAACGTCCGGGCAATCCGATTCCGTGGCGCTATTGCGTTTTAACTTTATTTTGCGGGTTGCTTTTGATCAGCGGTTTTTTCTTTGCCGCCCGCCAGCATTTTTCCTCGATTGATTACAGCATTAAAAATTCCAGATTGCGCCGCCAGCTCGACGAACTCGAAGCGGACAAACGGCGATTGGTTCTTGCCAAAGAAATCGCGCTTTCACCGGCTGAAATTAAAAAAGTCGCCAGGAAAATCGGCTTTACCGAAGCGGCTGACAAAATCGCCGCCGTTCCAGTCGGCATAACTTCAGCCGTAAGACCAACTGCCGAACAAGCGAAAAAAGCAATTTCAAACAAAATTGAAGATGTAAAAAAAGCGGTTGAAACGCCTGTCAAAGAAGCTGTAAAAAGCGACAAACCGCAGACGAAAGATAAATCGGAAAAACCTGCGGCGCGAAACGACGCCCGATAAAATTTCGCGGATTAACAAATTTTCGCGGAAATGCGAAATTAGCTGAAAGCAATTTGAATAAAATTTCATAAAATAGATGGCAAAACGCTCGAAAAAAATTAATCGCAAAAAAAATCCGGTGCAGACGGTCTTCACGCGCTTTATGTTGATTGTCGCGCTTTTTATTTTGTGGATCGGCGCAATCGGCGTGCGGCTCGTGCATTTGCAAGTCAACCAGAGCGAATGGCTGCGCGACAAAGCGCAAGACCAGCGGCGTGACCAGATAAATACCAAAATGCTGCGCGGCACGATTTTCGACCGCGACGAACACGCTCTGGCGATGAGCGTCAAAGTCAAATCGCTGTTCGCAGACCCGGCTGAAATCGAAGATGTGGAAGGAACTGCAAAGCGTGTCGCCGCCGTGCTTAAAACTAAACCGAACGATATTGTCAAAAATTTGCAGGACGCAAAGGCAAATAATAAAAGATTCGTCTGGCTGGCGCGAAAAGTTGACGAAGACACTTTCGAGCGATTGAACACCCAATTAAAAGACATCAACTTGAAAAAATATGACGAGCCGCGAATTGCCGGTTTGCACTGGAAAGATGAACAAAAACGCGGTTATCCGTATGGAACTCTAGCGGCGCAAGTTATTGGTTTCAGCAATTCCGACGACGTTGGACTCGCCGGAATCGAGATGTCGCAGGAAACGCTTCTGCACGGCGCGGTTACCAGAAAATGGCAGGACCGCGACCGTCTCGGCAGAGTTTATGAAGAAGAGGAAACCGAAGAACGCGAGCCGCCGAAAGACATTGTTTTAACCATTGACAGTTCAATTCAATACAAAGTCGAAGAAGCGCTGGAAAAAGGCGTAAAAGCCGCCAACGCGAAATCCGGTCTGGCAATCGTTATTGACCCGAAAACCGGAGAAATTTTGGCAATGGCGAATTATCCGTCGTTTGATCCGAACCGTTTCAACGATTCCGCGCCGGAAAATTATTCAAACAAAGCGATTCAAAGTATTTACTCGCCCGGCTCGATTTTCAAACTCGTAACTTACAGTTCGGCGATTGATACGAATTTGATTGACCCGGACGGAATGATTGATTGCCGCAGCGGTTTTATCGAAGTAGCGAAACATCGTTTCAACGACCCGCACGCCACAAAAATTATGTCTTACGGAGCAGCATAGGCTGGTGCAGGCAACGTCGCGGCGATAGGAGGCGGACGGCGCGTCGGTAAAGAAAATTTTTACGATTACGCCCGAAAATTCGGCATCGGACAGCAAACCGGAATCGAATTGCCAGCCGAAGCGCGCGGACAATTTCGTTCGCCGGAAACCTGGAACGGCGATTCGCTCGCGTCAATGTCAATCGGTTACGAAGTCGGCGTGACGGCTTTGCAGATGGCTTCGGCTTACAGCGCGATTGCCAACGACGGCGTGAGAGTCAAACCGCACATTATCAAGGAAATTCGCAATGCCGACGGCAATGTTTTTTCCGATACGGAAATGGATAAATCGGAAATCGTCAGCCCGAACACGGCGCGCGGCTTGCGAAAAATGCTGCGTCAAGTCGTCTTAAAAGGCACGGCGAGAAGAGCGCAGTTAAACGGTTACACGGCTGCTGGCAAAACCGGAACGGCTTGGAAATATAACGAAAAATTGAAAAGAGCCGATGCCGGAAAATATATGTCCTCGTTTATCGGAATGGCGCCGGTAGATAATCCGGCAGTGCTGATTGCCGTCGTAATGGACGAACCGAGCGGCGGAGCGCGTGACGGCGGACAAGTTTCCGCGCCGGTTTTCAAGGAAATCGCCGAAGGAATTTTGCCCGAATTAAACGTCCAACCCGATGCCGAAGCCGTTAAGCAGGATAATTTGACAGCGCAAAACATTCCGGCAGAAGTTGAAAATAAACCGACCGCCGCGCCGAAAATTGATTCGGCTAAATCCGGTTCGTCCAGAATTGATTCGTCGAAAGATGATAAAAAGACGGAGAAAACCGAAAAAGGAAAACCGATTGCCGAAGAAACGAAAAAGGAAAAGAAACCGCCGAGCGAAGAAAAATCTTTGAACAAAAAGACAGTAGCGACAATTGAGCAAAAACCGAAAGGCGAACAGAAAAATAAATCGTCAACCGAGAGGTCGAAACAAAAGACTTGAAACTTGAAAAAGCCATTGAATATATGGACGCGGACGCTTCCAAACTAAATCCCGCTCTGCTTGAAACCGAAGTCAATTCGTTTGTGATTGACTCGCGCCAGATGCAGGCGGGCGAAGTCTTTTTTGCACTTTCGCAGCCCGATTATAAAAACAATTGTTTCAACGGCGATTTTGAAGACGCGCACAAATATATTCATTCGGCATTTGAAAAAGGCGCGATTGCCTGCGTCGCGCGTCCCGACAAATTTACGGAACACCGAGCGGTTTTAGAAGAATTTCAAGACCGCTTAATTTTTGTTGATGACGCGATTCTCGCTTTCCAAAATCTGGCGCACGGCGTTTACCTCGAATGGAATAAACCCGTCGTTGCGATAACTGGAAGCGCGGGGAAAACGACGGCGAAAGAATTGACCGCGCACGTTTTGCAAAGTTCAGGACGGAAAATTTTGCGAAACATTAAAAATTACAACAACGGTCTCGGACATCCTTTGACGGTTTTGAAACTTGCCGCCGATAAAAGTTTTGACGCGGCGGTTTTGGAAATGGGAATGTCAACGCCGTCTAACGAAATCGCCAGACTTTGCCGAATTACGCCGCCGGATTTCGCAGTTGAATTAAACGTTTTGCCGGTTCACGTCGAACATCTCGGCTCGATTGAAAATGTCGCAAAAGCTAAAGCCGAACTCGTCGAAGGAATGAAATCCGAAGGTGTTGCAATTTTAAACGCCGACGATTCGCGCGTTTTGGCAATGCGCGATTTGCACAAAGGAAAAACGATAACCTTCGGGATCGAACAAAAAGCCGACGTTTTCGCAACCGAAATCGAAATGCGAAAATTCGGTGAAACCATTTTTGTTTTGAATCTGCCGAACGGTAAAGCTGACGTTCAATTACAACTTTCGGGCAAGCATAATGTCTTAAACGCGCTCGCGGCTTCGGCTGTCGGATTTGCTTTCGGAATGTCGGCGCGGGAAATCGCCGACGCTTTGCAAACAATCGCGCCGCCCGCGCAACGCGGCGAAGTTTTGCATTTCGCCGAAAATTTCACAGTCATCAACGATTCGTATAATTCAAATCCGGCGGCGCTTTTGGGAATGGTCAAAACTCTGTCCGACGGCGGAAAAAACGCAAAACGCAAAATCGTCGTCGCCGGAGAAATGCTTGAATTAGGCAATGCGGAAAAAGAAATTCATCGTGAAACAGGCGCGAAACTTGCGGCGAGCGGCATTGATTATTTAATCGGCGTTCGCGGTTTGGCAAAAGATTTAGTCAAAAGCGCGAAGGAAAGCGGCTTGCAAGAAACAAGATTTTTCGACAATTCAAGCGAAGCGGGAGAATTTCTGGCAGGTGAAATAAAGGCGGGCGATTTAATTTTAGTCAAAGGCTCGCGCGGTGTCCGCACCGAAAAGGTCATTGAAAAATTATTGGAACAATATAAGTTGGAAAATGAGACGTAAGAAAAATTTACCGGGATAGATGAAAAGGATTGAGCGGTAAATAAATCCGAAATCAAAAATCCAGAATCCGAAATCTAACCGATGCTTTATTATTTTTTATATCAAATCATTTTCAAACAATACGGCTTAACCGGCGAATCGTATTTTTACAAAGGCTTAAACGTCTTTCAATACGTGACGTTTCGCACGGCTTGGGCGACGATTACGGCGCTGTTGATTTCCCTGCTTTTCGGCGGAAAAGTTATTGACAAACTCGCTGCTCTGAAAATCGGACAGGAAATCCGCGAGGAATTATCAGCCGAACACCACGCGAAAAAAGGCACGCCGACGATGGGCGGAGTTTTGATTTTGGGCGCGGTTTTTCTTTCGACGATTCTCTGGGCGCGGCTCGACAGCCTTTATTTATGGCTCGCGCTCGGCGCGACGACGGCTTTCGGCGTAATCGGATTTGCCGACGATTACATCAAAATCGTCAAAAAGCGCAGTTTGGGTTTGACCGGCTGGCAAAAAATCGCGGGACAACTGTTAACCGCGCTCGTTGTTTGGGGCTGTCTCTATTATTTTGCCAATTACCCTTGGAACATCAGTATTCCGTTTTTGAAGCAGACGGCGATCAGCGATATTACGAGCATTCCGCCGTTTATTTATTTGCTCTTTATCATTTTCGTGCTTTTGGGTTCGTCAAACGCGGTAAATTTGACCGACGGAATGGATGGTTTGGCTTCGAGCATTACGTTTATCGCAATGGCGGCTTTAACCGCATTGACATATGTTTCGAGCGACCGGCGTTGGGCGGATTATCTCGATATAACGCATAAACCGGAAGCGGCGGAATTAACGGTTTTTTGCGGCGCGATGGTCGGCGCGAGTCTCGGGTTTTTGTGGTATAACGCGCCGCCGGCACAGGTTTTTATGGGCGATGTCGGAAGCCTTGCAATCGGCGGCGCTCTCGGCACAGTCGCTATTTTGACAAAGCAGGAATTTCTTTTGCCGTTTATCGGCGGCGTTTTTATTCTGGAAGCCGTTTCCGTGATGTTGCAGGTTTCGTATTTCAAATTTACGAGAAAAACCGGCGGCAAAGGCAAACGAATTTTCTTGCAAGCGCCGCTGCATCATCATTTTCAGCTTTCGGGTTGGAAAGAGCCGAAAATCGTTTTTCGGTTCATAATTATAGCGATACTTTTCGCGCTATTGAGTTTATCAACATTAAAATTAAGGTGAGAAATTGGAACTTCAAGGAAGAAAAACTTTAGTTCTCGGCGCGGGAAAATCCGGCATCGCTTCCGCCGAATTTCTAGTGAAGCGCGGCGCGACGGTTGCGCTTTACGACAAAAAGCCGGTTGCCGAATGGACTGAAGCGGCGCGTTCTTTGAAAAACGAAAAAATCGGATTGCTCGACGGTCAAATTCCATCGTGGCTGCTCGACCAAATTGATTTGGTTGTCATTTCGCCGGGCGTTCCGACAAACACGATTCCGTCGCGTTACGTCGAGCGCAAAAACGGCGAAGTCATCGGTGAAGTTGAACTCGCATACAGATTTTTGAAAGGCAAAATCATTGGAATTACAGGCTCGAACGGTAAAACGACAACGACGAGTTTGATTTACGAATTGCTGAAAAATACCGGAATCGAAACGCAAGTCGGCGGAAATATCGGAACGCCTTTGATAAGTTTGACTGAAACTTCGACCGACGAAACTTGGACGGTTTGCGAACTTTCGAGTTTTCAGCTCGAAACAATAAAAGATTTTCGCCCAAACGTCGCGGTCGCATTAAATGTTACGCCGAATCATCTCGACCGATACGATTTTTTTTCGGATTACGCCGCCGCGAAACATCGGCTGTTTATGAATCAAACGGCGGAAGATGTTGCGATTTTGAATGCCGACGATGAAATCACGGCTGATTGGGCGAAGAATTTACGGGCAAATGTCGTTTTGTTTTCGACACGAAAAGAGTTGGACGAAGGTTTGCTTTTGCGCGGACGCGAACTCGTCTGTCGGGCGAACGGCAAAGAAAAAGTTTTGGCTTTGCGGGACGAAATGAATTTGCGCGGCGTTCACAATGTCCAGAATGTTTTGGCGAGTCTGGCGGCAGGTTTAGCTTGCGGCGCGTCACCGGATTCGATGCGCGAAACTCTGCGGAATTTTAAAGCTGTCGAACATCGTCTTGAGTTTGTAACGGAAATTGAAGACGTAAAATTTTATAACGATTCAAAAGCGACAAGCGTTGACGCGACGCAGAAAGCGCTCGAAGCGTTGAGCGAGGAAGGCGGCAAAATAATTTTGATTTTGGGCGGACGCGGAAAAAACGCCTCGTATGCGCCGCTCGCCGAATTGATAAAAAAGAATGTTCGCAAACTCGTTTTAATTGGCGAAGATGCCGACAACATCGAATCGCAGCTAAAGAATTACGCCGAAATCGTTCGCGCCGATTCGATGCCGAATGCCGTGAAAAAAGGTTTTGAAAACGCCGAAACGGGCGACGTGATTTTGCTCGCGCCCGCCTGCGCGAGTTTCGATATGTTCAAAAGTTACGAAGAACGCGGGAAAGTTTTTAAGGAAGAAGTTGGAAATTTAAAGTCGAAAGTTGAAAGAAAGTTAGGACAGAATGGTTAAAAAACTCCGAACAGATTGGTTGTTATTTGCGATTGCCGCCGGTCTCGCGCTTTTCGGCTCGATAATGGTTTACAGCGCTTCGGCGATGATTGCCTTGAAAGAAACCGACGGCGGAAGCCAGTTTACTTATTTCTACAAGCAATTCGGTTTTACGATTCTGGGTTTGATAGTGATGTTTGCGACCAGCAAAATCAATTATCACCGCTATCAAAATCGAACGATTGTTTACACGATTTTGGCGGTTACGGCGGTTTTTTTGCTGGCGGTTTACGGTTTTCCTTCTATCAACGGCGCGCGTCGCTGGATTCGTTTTCCGGGCGTTTCGTTTCAACCTTCGGAAATCGCCAAAATCGCTCTGCCGATTTTTTTCGCTTATTTTTTGACCGAAAAAGAAAACGCGGTCGGCGAACTCAAACAGACGGTTTTGCCGTGCATTCTGGTTCTGGGATTTTTCGGCGCGTTGATTATGTTTGAGCCGGATTTGGGAACGACGATGGTTTTGTGCGTGATTTTTATTGCGGTTTATTTTGCGGCGGGCGCGAAATGGCTGCACATTGTTCTGACCGTCGGAAGTCTTTTGATCGTCGGCGTTTCGGCTTTGATTCTTTCGCCGTGGCGAATGAAGCGTCTGCTGGCGTTTATGAATCCGTGGGAAAACTCCGCCGACGGAAGTTATCAAGTCGTGCAAGGTTTATACGCCATCGGTTCGGGCGGAATTCTTGGCGAAGGTTTCGCCAAAGGTCAGCAGAAACTTTTCTATCTGCCGTATCCGTATTCGGATTTTATTTTCGCGGTCGTCGGCGAAGAACTCGGTTTAATCGGGACTTTGGCGGTTGTTATTGCCTTCGGCTTTCTTTTGTGGCGCGGAACACGCGCGGCTTTGCTCGCGCCGGACAGATTCGGAATGCTGCTCGGAATCGGAATTATCACGGGAATTACCGTGCAGGCGCTTTTTAATATCTCGGTCGTCATTTCGATTCTTCCGGCAAAAGGAATTCCGCTGCCGTTTATTTCCTACGGCGGTTCATCAATCGTCGTAACCCTGTTCGCTGTCGGAATTCTATTGAACATTTCGCAGTTTGCCGGAACTTCCGATACAAAAAATGCAGTTGAAAACGATGGATTTGAAACACCGCGAAGAAAACGCGGGAAAACAGGCTTGAAGTGAGAAAGACAATTCAAACAGGATGAGCAGGATAAAGCCGAAAAATTAAATGCTTTGCGGCTGAATTCGTGTTCTGAATTTTGCAAAAATCCTGTTTATCCTTTCTATCCTGTTAAAAGAATAGTTTGAGTATTGAAGTTTTGAAATGAAAATCTTGATTGCCGCAGGCGGAACGGGCGGACATATTTATCCGGGAATCGCGGTTGCTAAAGAAATCGTGCGGCGCGACTCGAAATCTAAGATTTTATTTGTCGGAACGGCTCGCGGATTAGAGACGAAAATCGTTCCCGACAACGGTTTTGAAGTCGCTTTGATAGAAAGCGCGGGTTTGAAAAATGTCGGGCTTTCGGGGAAATTTAGAGGTTTTGCGATTTTGCCGAAAAGTTTTCTCGAAGCGCGAAAGTTGATAAAAAGTTTTCAGCCGGATGCGGTCGTCGGTGCGGGCGGTTACGTTTCAGGTCCGGTTCTGTTAATGGCGAGTTTAATGCGCGTTCCGACTTTAGTGATGGATTCAAACGCGCTTCCGGGTTTTACGAATCGCAGGCTCGCGCCGTTTGTCACAAAAGCCGCTTTGACGTTTGAAGAATCTGTTAAATTTTTCGGCAAAAAGGCGATTGTTACGGGAAATCCGGTGCGAAAAGAGTTTTTTGACATTCAACCGAAACAGCGGGAAAACGGCAAATTTTCCCTGCTCATTTTCGGCGGCTCGCAAGGCGCGAGAGCGATAAATTCGGCGATGATTGATGCGCTGAAATTTTTGCAAAATTATAAAAATGTTTTGCAAATCACGCATCAGACGGGCGAAGCGGATTTTGAAACGGTGCGAAAAGGCTACGCGGAAAACGATTGGCAAACGGCAGACGTTCGCAAATATATTTCGGATATGGTTTCGGAATTTGCCAAAACTGATTTGATAATTTCGAGAGCGGGCGCGACAACTTGCGCCGAAGTCGCCGCCGCCGGAAAAGCCGCTTTGATAATTCCGCTGCCGACCGCCGCCGACGACCATCAGCGCAAAAATGCCGAAGCATTGATGAGCAAAGGCGCGGCGCGAATGATTTTACAGAAAGATTTATCGGGCGAAAGTTTGGCGAAAGAAATTGCCGATTTGATTGAAAAGCCGGGAAAAATTTCGGAAATGGAAATTTCGGCGAAAAAATTGGCGAGAGCGGATGCGGCGAAAGTTACAGTTGATTTAATCGAAAGTTTAGCAAAAGGAAAGTAAAACAATTACGAATTTCAAATTGCGAATTACGAATTGAAAAAAAGAAGTTAATTCATAGTTTGAAATTCGTAATTAAAAGAAATGTTCAGGCACGTTAAAAACATCCATTTTATCGGCATCGGCGGCATCGGTATGAGCGGCATCGCCGAAGTTTTGTGCAATCTGGAATTTTCGGTTTCCGGTTCTGATTTGAAAAAATCGAAAAATACCGACCGTTTGGAAAAACTCGGCGCGAAAATTTATGAAGGACATCGAGCGGAAAACGTCGGCGACGCGCAAGTTGTCGTTCGTTCATCGGCAGTCAAAGAAGATAATCCCGAAGTAATTTTTGCCAAAGAAAAGAAGATTCCGGTCATTCCGCGCGCCGAAATGCTTGCCGAATTGATGACTTTGAAACCGTATTCGGTCGGCATTGCCGGTTCACACGGAAAGACCTCGACGACTTCGATGGTAGCGACGGTTCTCGGACACGCCGGACTTGAGCCGACGACGGTCGTCGGCGGCGTGGTTGACACTTTGGGTTCAAACGCGAAACTCGGCACGAGCGATTGGTTCGTTACCGAAGCCGACGAAAGCGACCGTTCGTTTTTAATGTTAAATCCGACGGTTTCAATCGTAACGAATATTGATAAGGAACATATGGAATCCTATAAAGGAATGGACGACGTTGTGCAGTGCTTTACCGATTTCGTCAACAAAGTTCCTTTTTACGGCGCGTGTATTATTTGCCTCGATGACCCGAATGTTCAGCTTCTTATTCCGAACATCAAACGCCGCCGCGTAACTTACGGAATGACCGCGCAAGCCGACGTTTCGGCGCACAACATTCGCTACAACGAAAACTACGGTTCGACTTTTAATGTCTGGAAAGCGGCGGAAGATTTAGGCGAAATAAATTTGCCTGTTCCGGGAAAACATAACATTTATAACGCTTTAGCCGCTATCGCCACCGCGTTGGAACTGGATATTTCATTTGAAAAAATTGTCAACGCTTTTGCTAAATTTAAAAACGCGAACCGCCGATTTCAATTCAAAGGCGAAGCAAAAGGAATTACGGTCGTTGACGATTACGGACATCATCCGACGGAAATTTCGGCGACGCTTTCGGCGGCGAAAAGCGGTTCGGGCGGCAAACGGACGGTGGTTATTTTCCAGCCGCATCGCTACACGCGAACCGAGGAATTAATGGATGAATTCGCGCTCTGTTTTAATAACGCCGACGTGCTTTTTGTTTCGGACATTTATGCGGCGAGCGAACCGCCGATTGAAGGCGTAACCGCCGAAGTTTTAACCGAGAATATTAAAAAATACGGTCATAAAAACGCCAGATATATCGGTGAAATTGACAATGCCGCCGCGCAAATTGTCGGTGAATTGCAGGCTGATGATTTGGTCATAACTTTAGGCGCGGGAAGCATTACGCGGCTTTCCGACGAGATTTTAGAAGCATTGCAAGCGAAAGATTCTTTAATAAAAGGGGCGGAATAGCGAATTGTGATGGACGAAATACAAAAAAGATTTCGATTGATCGTTCGCATTCAAAATTTATAGTTTTAGAAGTATGACGACACGAAAAAGAACAACAACGCGAAGAACAAATTCGGCGGCGAAACCACGACGAAACGTAAAAGCCCGTAAAAGGAATTCGGCGATAATACCGGGTTTTATTATTCCGCTGATTTTCAGCGCGGGCATTTTGTTTTGTCTGGGATTTTTGCTGTTTATGGGTTATCGAACGGTAACGGCGATGGCTTTTTTCGATGTCAAAGCGGTTGATGTTCGCGGAACGAACAAAATACAGAAAGAAGATATCGAAAAAATCGTTCGCGCTTCGGCTGAAAAATCCGGCGTTTGGAAAGTGAATTTAGACGATATTAGAAAAACAATCGAAAAATTCACGCTCGTCAAATCCGTCGTCGTGTCGCGCGTTTTGCCTGACGGCATTCGCGTCAACATCAACGAACGCATTCCGCGAGCCATCGTCCATTTAAATTCAGGCGATTTTTGGGCGGACGACGACGCGATAATTCTCGGCGCGGTCGGTAAAAATGACGAACGTCCGCCATTTATTATGAAAGGCTGGAACGAAGATAAGACAGATAAAGCCGTCAAAGACAATCAAGAGCGTGTAAAAATGTATCTGAAAATGCTCGACGAATGGCAAAATTTTGAACTTGCCAAGCGCGTTGATTCGGTTGATTTGACGGATTTGCAGGAACCGCAGGTAAATGTGCAGGATTCGGGCGAAACCGTAACGATTATTTTGTCAAAAGATAATTTCGGCAAACGTCTGCAAACCGGCTTGGAAAAAATCGCGGGAAAAGGCAAAGACGTGAAATCAATAGATTTGAGCAGTCAAAAAGAGACTTTGGGATTTCGAGTGAATTGAGGCTGAATTACGAATTTCAAATTACGAATTACGAATTTTTGAAATTTACTTTTAACTCGTAATTTGAAATTCGTAATTGAAAACAAATGAGTCGTGAAATACAAGCAGTCGGTTTAGACATCGGCACGAGCCGCGTTCGATGCGTCATCGGAGAAGAGGCGTCCGACAGCGGCGTGATGAACATCGTCGGCGTCGGGTCGGCTGAATCGCGCGGACTGCGGCGCGGAATTGTCACCACGACTGATGTGGTTGTCGAATCAATCAGAAAAGCCGTCGAAGAAGCCGAGCGGATGAGCGGTTTGGCGATTCACTCAGCGACAATCAATCTTTCGGGCGAACATTTGCGCGGCGAAAATAAAACCGGAGTCGTCGCTGTTGCCGGCGCGGGACGCGAAATTACAACCGAAGATGTCGAACGCGCCGTCGAATCAGCCAGCGCGATGCAGCTTCCAGCCGGTTGGGAGATAGTTGACCGACTTCCACAGGAATTTATTATTGACGGACAGGACGGAATCGTCGAACCGATTGGAATGCGCGGCTCGCGGCTCGAAAGCCGAATTCACGTCGTAACGAGTCCGAGCGCGGGCAGACAAAACATCGTCAAAGCCATTCATCAAGCCGGTCTGGAAGTTGAACGAATGATGTTAGAGCCGCTGGCGGCAGCGACTGGATCTCTGAGCGACGACGACAAGGAATATGGCTGTGCGCTCGTCAATATCGGCGAAGAAATCACGAGTTTAATGATTTTCGGACGCGGCGCGGTGCAGCACACGACGGTTTTTCCGTTCGGCG
>CAXSHW010000075.1:0-19498 GCA_964237245.1 uncultured Pyrinomonadaceae bacterium | reverse complement strand
GACGGCTTCAACCTGAACAAACTCATCCGCATTCCCTTCCCGCCCGATGCCCAGCTCGTGGCTACCACCCTGAGCTCGCTGCCGGGCCCGGTGGGCAAGTCGGCCGTGGAGCAAGTTGCCAACCTGCTCAACCGCGCCGCCGAAACCGCCGCCGAGTCTGGTTACGTCAACCTCAATCAGATGCATCGGAATCGCCGTTACGCGCGAAACGGCGCGCTGCACAGCGGTCGGACCTTGAGTAGATGAATAAATTTTCAAACCGTTATGCTCGGTCGGAATGGCATACGCGCCCTGCGTTTCGATATACAAATGTTCCTGTCCGTTGACATCGGCGCGACCTTCAAAAATATGTTCACAATCTGAAAAAGCCTTTGCCGAATCGCCCGATTTGAAATGTTTTGGCGGTGCGATCAGTTCGCCTTTCGCCTGCGCTTCACGCGCGTCGGTAATGATTTCGAGCGGTTCGACGGAAGCCTTTATCAACTTCGCCGCGCCTCTCGCCTGCTCTTCGGTTTCCGCCAAAACGAGCGCAACCGGCATTCCGCAAAAAT
Organism: uncultured Pyrinomonadaceae bacterium; assembly: GCA_964237245.1. Lineage (GTDB taxonomy): Bacteria > Acidobacteriota > Blastocatellia > Pyrinomonadales > Pyrinomonadaceae. Next base: position 18,947 of record CAXSHW010000075.1, on the reverse strand, counting down.
GCACTTCCGCGTCCGCAAGCAAAGGTTCATCGTGCAGAATATTGCCGATTTCGTTATCACCGATCAAATCTTTCGCCGTGATAATTTTCACTACACCTGCGCTCTTTTCAGCTTCGGAAATATCAAGATTTTTCAATTTCCCGTGCGCGTGCGGAGAATCAAAAACGCAGGCGAACAAAGTTCCTTGCAGTAAAGGAATATCATCAAGATAAATTGACTCGCCGCGAACGTGCGATTTTGAATCGAGATTTTTCATTGCATTTGATACTCAAACAACGCGACAAAATGCGCTGTGAAAAGTTGACGCAAAAGTAATCTTTTATAACTTTCCGAACCGCGCACATCGGAAATCGGGCTGATTTCCGATTGCAGAATTTCGTTTGCTTCGGAAATTGTTTCGTTGGAAATTTTCTTGCCGCGCAAAAATTCGGAAGTCTTTTTTAAATACAAAGGAATCGGCGCAACGCCGCCTGCCGAAACGTGCGCGTTTGCAATCAAATTGTTTTCAACTCGCAAAGAAATCGCCGTGTTGACCGAAGCGATGTCTAGATATGTTCGCTTGCAGACTTTTTCAAAATTGAAATGCGAAAAGTTTTTGCCGAAACGGATTTTCGTAATAAATTCATCTTCGCTTCGCGCCAGAGTTTTGTAGCCGAGATAAAAATCTTTCAATGCGATTTCGCGCTCGTTGTTAAAAACGATTGTCGCGTCCAAAGCCAGAAACCACGCCGTCATATCGCCAATCGGCGAAGCGTTGATAAAATTTCCGGCGAGCGTCGCCATATTGCGAATCGGCGTTGACGAAATGAATTTGAGATGTTTGTAAAGATTCGGAAAAACTTTTCGGAAAATTTTCGATTCGAGCAAATCCGTAACGACTGTTGACGCGCCGAGTTCGACGAATTCGCCGCGCTCTTCGATGAATCGCAAATCCGCGTCGCTGAAAAGATTTTCCGCCGCGGCGTAAACCATTTCTTCCGGGTTTTGCACATATAAATCCGTTCCGCCGCCGACGAACGGTTTTGCGGTTTTGATAATCGTTTTCGGATAACCGTCGTCGCTGCCGTCTTCGACGCCGAATTTTTCGACGTGCGTTTTCGAGTGGTTTTTAACTTTGGAAAATTCATTTTCGGAATTTGTTTGCAAACTTTCGAGCCGATTTTTGATGCCTGAGAAAGAATCGGGAACAATTCCCCTTTCAATCGCAAAATCAATGCGCGATTGCCCGTTTTTTTCATTTAAAACGCGCGTCAAACTTTCCGCCGCGCGTTCGATTGATTTATAACCCGTGCAGCGGCAGATGTTTCCGTCAATCGCGGAAATCGCCGATTCTTTTGTTTTCGCGGTTTCGTCAATACAAAAATTCGTCAGAGACATTACGAAACCGACCGTGCAAAACCCGCATTGCGTTCCCGATTCTTCGACCATCGCGTTTTGCACTTCGGTTAATTCGTTGTTCGGTTTGTTGATTCCTTCGACGGTGACGATATGTTTTCCGCGCGCGTTTGCCAGCGGCATTAAACACGAAGTTTGCGAACGATATTTTATCTTTCCGTCAAAAAGCTCACCGACCAGAATCGTGCAAGCGCCGCAATCGCCTTCACGACAGCCGATTTTTGTTCCTTTCAGGTTTTTGTGATAGCGCACGAAATCTAAAACCGTCGAGCCTTTCGCCAAATCGGTTTCGATTGTTTGATTGTTCAAAATAAATTTAATCATCAAAATTTATTTTAATATGCCGTTTTGTTTGATTTGTTCGTCCAATTCTCGAAAACAGTCAATCCTTCGCCGCGCATTAGGTTGACGAGCTTCATTTGCCGATGCTCGAAGTTTTTTTCGATTTCCTCGTAAATAAACTGATCGTCAAAACCGATATTCGCCGCGTCTTCGCGCGTTGCGGCGTAAAAAACCCGCAGCGGTCGCGCCCAGTAAATCGCGCCGAGACACATCGGGCAAGGCTCGCACGAAGTATATAAAACGCAATCGTCGAGCTGAAACGAATCGAGATTTCGGCAGGCGTTTCTGATAGCGACGACTTCAGCGTGCGCCGTCGGATCGTTGGTCGAAGTGACTCGATTGCAGCCTTCGCCGATGATTTCTCCGTTTTTGACGATGACCGCGCCGAACGGTCCGCCGGAGTTCGTATCAATTCCTTCTTGCGCCAGACAGATTGCCCGCCGCATAAAATACTCGTCTTTTTCCGTCATTTCCTTTAGATAAATAATAATTGAGGAGTGTCGTTACAAAAATTATTTTCGATTCTAAACTTGAAATTCATTCTCCGATACATTTGGATTATCAATTATTTCGCTTTTACTTTTATCTCGAAAAGTTTTTTCCATTCTTTTCCGGTAACAAAAATTCTATCGTTTTGAGCGTCGTAGGCAATGCCGTTGAGCGTATTTTCCGGGTCGCGTTCAACGTCGTCGGGCGAAATTCCCTGAAGGTCAATCCAGCCGAGAAGTTTCCCCGAATTCGGGTCAATGCGGGCGATATAATTCGGTTTGCCGAGAATTTCCGGGTCTTCCGAATGCCAGACGTTTGACCAAAGTTCGCCTTTAATAAATTCGAGTTCGTTTATCTGCATCAGAGGTTTACCGTCTTCCCGAAAAACCGGAATCGTGCGAATCGTCTTGAAAGTTTCCGGGTCAATCACACGGATAATGTGCGTGCTGTCGGTCATATACAAATTTTTGCCGTCGTTGGTCAAACCCCAGCCGTCGCCCTGATAATTAAACTCATTCAGCTTGTTGAACGTTTCCGCGTCATAAACAAAACATTTGCCGCTCTGCCACGTCAATTGATAAATTTTACCGTTCAAAACGGTTGTGCCTTCGCCGAAAATATCCGATGACAATTTAACTCGCTGAACGACTTTGCCGGTTACGAGTTCGACTTTGCGCAAGTCGGACTTGCCTTTTTGACCTGTGCTTTCATACAAAAATCCATTGTAAAAAAATAAGCCTTCGGTGAAAGCGCTTGAGTCGTGCTTAAAAGTGTTGACGATTTCGTATGTATAGACGGGAACGCCTGCGGACGTTTTAACGGAATTAGCGTTCGCGGCAGCGTTATTCGCTCGATTCAAACTCATCGAATTTGTATTTGACCGCGTAACTGCCTGATTGCAGGCGGACGATAAAAGAATGACGGAAAGTAAAAAATAGAAGCGCATAATTTTAAGTTCAAAGTTCGAGACTCAAAGTTCTAAGGTCAAAAATAAAACCTCAAACCTCGCATCTTGAACTATTTATTGATTGCTCTTTCAATCGCCCGTCTGATTCCCTGCGGCGTAACCGAGCGGACTTTTACGCCGTTGACGAAAATAGTCGGCGTGGCGTTGACGCCGTATTTCGCGCCGTCTTCCAAATCGCGGCGAATGGTTGAGGCGAATTTTTCGCCTCCCAAGTCTAAATCAAATTGCTTTTGATTTAAACCGATCTGCGCGGCATATTTTTTCAGCGAAGCATCGTCGAGTTTGTCTTGATTGGCATATAAAAGCTCGATGTAATCGAAAAATTTCCCTTGCGCGTTGGCTGCTTGCGCGGCGACGGCGGCGCGAAAAGCGTTTTCGTGGATGCTTTCGAGCGGAAAATTTCTGACGACGAAACGAATTTTACCCGCATATTCCGCCATAACTCGCTGTAAAACTGGACTCGTCGCGGCGCAATGCGAACACTGAAAATCGGAAAACTCGACAATCGTAACGGGCGCGTCAACTTTGCCTTTTGACGGGCTTCCCTCAATCGAGACGTTTACCATTACCGGCGGCGGGTCTTTTAACAAAACTTTCGCGTCGTATTTTTGATAAAGCCTTTTTTGCAAATTTTGTTCTAATTGTTCGCGCTCGGCTTCAGAAAATTCGCGCATTTTGCCGGTAATTTCGCGCCCGAATAAATCGCTCGCCTGCAAATTTTGCGATTTCGCTTCCGCCGTCAAAAGCGCGGAAAATAACATCTGGTCGAGCGCGTCTCTGGTCTGGTCGTAAACATCGGCTTTTAATTCATAAAGCGGCAATTTATTTTTTTCCTCGAAATCGCCAGCCGTAATTGTTTTTACGCCGACATTTGCCAGAACGTCAGACGCAAGCAGATTGGGCGCGTTCACGTCTTTTGCCGATGAAATTTTATATTTGGTTTTAAGCGTCGAGACGTAATCGGTAAAAGCCTTCTGTTCGAGGTCGCGCCGCAAAAAAGCGACAATTTGCGGAGTCATTTCCTTGACGGTTTTATCGCCGATTGTCTGTCGGTTAGCGTCATAAACCGCTTGAATCTGAGCATCGGTCGGATTCGGAATCTTCGAGTTGGCTTCTTTTTCGATCAGCTTTTCGACAGTCGTTTTATGCGCCGCCGCTTCTGTTTCGAGCAAAATTTCGGTAATTTGCCGCTCAAGCAATTCCTTGCGCGCTTCGGCGATTGTCTTCGGCAAATTTTCAAATGCTTCTCGAACGTTCGGCGCGAGGTCTTTAGAAGTGAAATTTTGATTGTTCGCCGTCGCCAGAATTACTTCTGAAGTTTGGGCAAAGACGCTAAAACTCAAAAACAATAAAAGAATCGCAGAAAAAAATTTCATAGTCGGTAAAGAATTCACAGAAAGATAATTTGTTCAGGCAAAATTTATTTTAACACGTATCGCTTCGGTTTCATCGGGCGCGCCGAAGATTTGCGGATGAAAAATCTTCGCTAAAATCTCCGCGCCGTCAACGACGCGCGGCGCGGGACGCGAAAAATACGCGCTCGCGTCCATTGCCCAAATCTGATTATTTTTGACAGCAGGCATTTCGCGCCAATTTGCCGGAAACTCTGTTTTTTCGATTTGTCTTAAAATATCTCTGATATAAAAACCACACGGAATCAAAACCAAAATCTCAGGTTTTGATTCGTAAATCGCTTCGTAAGTTGTCGTCTGCGACTTTTCGCCCGCCGTGCCGAGCAAACTGACGCCGCCCGCGATTTCGACTTGTTCGGGCGTCCAATGTCCCGGCGCGAACGGCGGTTCGAGCCATTCGAGCATAAAAACTCGCGGGCGTTTCGATTGCGAATTGCGGATTGCGAATTGCGGATTTGTTTCGCTTTCTCGAAGGCGTTCTTGAATGTTGTCGAGTCTGTTTCGTAAATCCGCGACGACTTTTTCGGCTTTTTCCGAAACGCCGCAAAGTTCGCCGACGGTTTTTATGTTGTCGAAAATATCGGCAAGCGTGTTCGGTTCCAGAGAAACGACTTTTGCGTCGGCGACGAAAATTTTCGCCGCTTTTTCGACGGTTTTATACGAAACGGCGCAGACTTCGCAAAGTTCCTGCGTCAAAATTAAATCGGGTTTCAATTCGGCAAGCAGTTTTTCGTCGAGATTATAAATCGAACCGTGACCGTCGAGATTCGAGCGGACGGCGTGGTCAATTTCCCTGCTCGACATCGTTTCGTGCGAAATCCGGCTCGCGGTCAAAGACGGTTTTCCGATTATCGAAACGGGAAAATCGCATTCGTGCGTAATGCCGACCAGATTTTTTTCGAGTCCGAGCGCGCAGATGATTTCCGTCGTCGAAGGCAGCAACGAGGCGATTTTTAATTCGGAGTTTTCCTGCATAATCAATGTTAAAATAAAAGTTTTATTATGCTTTAAAGTTGAATCAGATTCAAAGCCGGGCTTTTTGACAGAGAGCTGTAAATCAAGAATAGAAAAGCCGGGCTAAAACTATTCGCTGTTCACTATGAACTATTCACTATTTATCAGATATATTTTCCTCTAACAGCGAACAGTTAATAACGCAGAGCGAATAGTTTCGATTGGTTTGCGGAACAGTCGTTTTTAGCTTTCTACTCTCTATGCACATCAGCAATTTACTGGTATTTTAGAGTATATTTGATTAAGACAAAAATTTTACAAGTAATTCTAAGGAGATTCTAAAAATGCTGACTTGCCAATGCGCTTGCCAAAACAAGCAGTGTTCCCGTCTATACAGTGCGTCATTACACGCGCATCGGGCTTTTGCAGCCGACGCGGAACCGCGCCAGTAATTATCAGGTTTATCAACCGTCGGACGAATCGCGCTTTAATTTTATTGTTGCGGCGAAAGAAATCGGTTTTACTCTGAGCGAAATCAAAAATATTTTGGAAGAAGCCGAAAATTGTCATTCGCCGTGTCCGATAGTCAGGGATATTATCGAAAAACGTCTGCGCGAAAAACGACAGAAAATTAAAAAACTTGAAAAACTTCAATTGAAGATGGAAAACGCCAAAAAGCAGTGGACGAAAATGGAAAATTCGATGCCGAACGGTCATTCGGTTTGCCATTTGATTGAATCGGTCGCCGAATCTGACAACGACGCTTGACTTAACACTTACTGATAAGTTGTAAAATAGTAAATGGAAGGTTAAAGCGATGAAAAATTTTATTGACCCGATTTGCGGAATGACTGTTGCGCCCGAAACGGCGGCTGGAAGTTTGGAGCATAACGGCGAAACGATTTATTTCTGCTCGAAAGGCTGTCTCGAAAAATATCAAGCGCAGGTTTCAGGCGCAAAACCGGCGGCGGAAACCGTCGTTAAATACGGCGCGATGAACGACGCCCCGGACGGCGAATTCGTTGATCCGGTTTGCGGAATGTCGGTCGCGCCCGAAACTGCCGCCGGAAAATATGATTTCAAAGGCGAAACTTATTATTTCTGCTCGAACGGCTGTTTGAATAAATTCCGTCAAAATCCCGCCGCGTTTTTAGAGGAAAAAAAGGAAGAAAAACTCGAAGCGGCGAGCGAAGGCACGGAATATACCTGCCCGATGCACCCGGAAGTTTTGCAGATCGGACCCGGAAGCTGTCCGTTTTGCGGAATGGCTTTGGAGCCGAAAACTTTTTCTTTGGACGACGCGCCCGACCCGGAATATGTTGATATGAAACGGCGTTTTGTCATCGCCGCCGTTTTAACACTGCCGGTTTTTCTGCTGGCGATGGCGGAAATGATTCCGGGTTTTTCGTCGCAAAATTTGCTGTCGCCGAAAACGATTTTGTGGATTCAGTTCATTTTGGCAACGCCGGTCGTGTGGTATTGCGGATTGCCGTTTTTTGAGCGCGGCTGGGCTTCGATTAAAAATAAAAGCCCGAATATGTTCACGTTGATTGCGATTGGCACGGGCGCGGCTTATTTTTACAGCATCGTCGCGCTGCTGTTTCCAGACATTTTTCCCGCTTCGATGCGCGACGCGCACACAGATTTAATCGCCGTCTATTTTGAATCATCGGCGGTCATCACGACGCTCGTTTTGCTCGGACAAGTTTTGGAATTACGCGCCAGAAGTCAGACTTCATCGGCGATCAAGGAACTGCTCGGACTCGCGCCGAAAACCGCCACAGTCGTTTTCGACGACGGCAGCGAAGAAGAAATCGCGCTCGAAGACGTGCAGATCGGCGCGAAACTGCGCGTCAAAGCCAACGAAAAAATCCCGACCGACGGTGTTCTCGTCGAAGGCGACACTTCGATTGACGAATCAATGGTCACGGGCGAACCGATTCCGGTTGAAAAAACGACGGGTAGCCAGGTCATCGGCGGCACGATCAACGGCAATCGCGCCTTTTTGATGAAAGCCGAAAAAGTCGGCGGCGAAACACTGCTCGCGCAAATCGTCAAAATGGTCGGCGAAGCGCAGCGTTCACGCGCCCCGATTCAGCGTTTAGCCGATGTCGTTGCGGGCTATTTCGTGCCGACGGTCATCGTCTGCGCGATTTTGGCGTTCGTCGTCTGGATGATTTTGGGAAGTTTCACGTCGGCAATCGTCGCGGCGGTTTCGGTACTAATTATCGCCTGTCCGTGCGCTTTAGGACTCGCAACGCCGATGTCCATTATGGTCGGCACGGGACACGGCGCGAAAAACGGCGTGCTGGTTAAAAAAGCCGAAGCGTTGGAGATTTTGGAAAAAGTCAACACGATTGTCGTTGATAAAACCGGAACTTTGACCGAAGGCAAACCGCGTTTGCAAAGCGTCGTTTCAGATTCCAGATTCCAGATTCCAGATTCCAAATCGCCGATTTCGGATGACGAAGTTTTGCGGCTTGCGGCGAGTTTGGAAAAATCGAGCGAACATCCGCTCGCCGAAGCGATTATCAAAGGCGCGGAAGAGCGAAATGTTGAACTGAGCAAAGTCGAAAATTTTGAATCAACGACCGGCAAAGGTGTTTCGGGAACGATTGACGGCAGGCGAATTTTACTCGGAAACGCGAGATTAATGGACGCAAACGGCGTTGATTTTTCTCAAAACGGAAAAGCCGATGATCTGCGCGTCAACGGTCAAACCGTGATGTTTGTTGCGGTTGACGGAAAACTTGCTGGATTTCTCGGTGTTGCCGACACGATCAAAGAATCAGCCAAAGGCGCGATTGACGAACTGCACAAACAAAAAATCGAAATCGTAATGATGACGGGCGACAACCGAAAAACCGCCGAAGTCGTCGCCCGAAAACTCGGCATTGACCAAATTTTCGCCGACGTTCTGCCCGACCAAAAAGCCGCGAAAGTCAAAGAATTGCAGGCGCAGGGGAAAATTGTGGCGATGGCGGGCGACGGCGTAAACGACGCGCCCGCGCTCGCGCAAGCCCAAGTCGGCATTGCAATGGGAACGGGAACCGACGTGGCGATGGAATCGGCGGACATTACTCTGTTGAAAGGCGATTTGCGCGGAATTTTGAAAGCCAAAAATTTGAGCGAAGCCGTGATGAGCAACATTCGCCAAAACTTATTTTTCGCTTTTGTCTATAATTTAATCGGCATTCCAATCGCGGCGGGCGCGCTTTACCCGATTTTCGGTCTGCTTTTGTCGCCGATGATTGCGAGCGCGGCGATGACTTTCAGCTCGATTTCGGTTATTTTAAATGCGCTGCGGCTCAGAAATTTAAAGTTGTAAAGACGTTTATTCGACCAAAAAGAAAATGCAAAAAATCGCTTTAGCAATTCACGGCGGCGCGGGAACGATTTTGAAATCGGCGATGACCGCCGAAATGGAAGATAATTATCGCAAAGGCTTGCAGTCGGCGCTCGAAACCGGCTGGAAAATCTTGAAAAACGGCGGCAACGCGCTCGATGCGGTCGAAGCGGCGGTCGTCGCGCTCGAAGACAATCCGCTTTTTAACGCGGGCAAAGGCGCGGTTTTTACACACGAAGGCGTCAACGAAATGGACGCTTGTCTGATGGACGGCAAAACGCACAATTCCGGCGCGGTCGCCTTCGTCAGAAACATCAAAAACCCCATCAAATTAGCGCGTCGCGTGATGGAAAACAGCGAACATTTATTGCTCGCAGGCAGCGGCGCGAACGAATTTGCTCGGCAGGAAAAAGTTGAAATCGAAGCAGACGAATATTTTTTCACCGATTTACGTCATCAACAATTACTGAAAGCACGCGAGGAAAATTCGATTCAGCTTGACCACGCCGATAAAATTCCAGATTCCAAATTTCAAATTCCAAATTCTGCAAAAGAATCCAAAATCCAAAATCCAAAATCCAAAATCGGAACGGTCGGCGCGGTCGCGTGTGATTTTCTGGGCAATCTGGCGGCGGCGACTTCCACCGGCGGAATGACGAACAAACGCTTCGGGCGCATCGGCGACACGCCAATCGTCGGCGCGGGAACTTACGCCGACAACCGAACCTGCGCCGTTAGCTGCACCGGACACGGCGAATTTTTTATGCAAACCGTCGCCGCTTACGACGTTGCCGCCAGAATGAAATACAAAAATGCGAATTTGTCCGACAGCGCAAACGAAGTCATCGAAAACCTACGCGAAATCGGCGGCGAAGGCGGTTTAATTGCCGTTGACGCCAAAGGCAACGTCGCGCTTCCCTTCAACAGCGAAGGAATGTATCGCGCCTTTATCACTTCGGACGGCGAACCGATTGTCGAAATCTACAAGAAATAGTCGGACATTTCATTGCTTATCAACTTACCTGAAAATGTTGTTATAATAGTTCTGTATATAAGGTTATTATCCCGAATGATTCCAGATAATACACAAAAATTGTTGCTTATCACGAATCGTTCGTTATAATACACGGAATTTGAGTGTTATCTGGAATCATTCGGGATAATCATAAGTTCGGCATCTTCTAATTTATGAGACTTAGTAAGAAAGCAACCGCATGGGCAGTAATTTGCTCCTTGCCATTTATAATTTTGGCAACTTATAGTTGGATTCGTGCAGCAGTAACTTCTGATAGTATGTTGTATGAAGGTGGAGATATAATTTACCTTGGTTTTGGATTTCCCTTGACTCAAATTCTCTATATTTTTAAGCCTATTCCTCTGGCAGACAGTGATAATTGGTGGGCAATTCCGTTGCTTGACGCGCTATTCATTTTTCAGTGGGTAATTTGGGGACAACTATTTGCGTTGATATACAGATTATACAAATATCTGGACTCAATATGATTACCAATTTGGAAAAACGGTCTTTTACAGTGGTAAGAATTCAGGAGATTAAGAGATGACTTCGATTAAGCCAATGCCGAACAATTCAATGGACGTGAGGGCAAAACACGGACGTTGTTTCGTTAGCCAGCTTGTGCGGTGTTTTGCCCCACGCCATCTCAGCCGTTAAACAATCTTTCAGAATTGCTAATCTTTTTGTAAAAATTCCAGAATAATTGCGGCGGCGCGTTTTGCCGTTCCGCCTTTGCCTAAAGTTTCGGCGACTTCGTTTAGTCTTTGTCGGGTTTTTTGATTTTCTTCTTTTTTCAAAAGGCGAAAAAGTTCCGCGCTTAGATTTTCGGCGGTGAAATCGTTTTGGATGAATTCTTTAGCGACGGTTTCGCGGGCGATTAAGTTTATTAAGCCGAAATTTTCGACATTTATCAAAGGTCGCAGCAGCGAATAATTTAATGGCGAAGTTTTATAGACGACGGCGAGCGGCGTGCCGATGATTGCGGTTTCGAGCGTTGCCGTTCCGCTCGTTACGGCTGCTGCGTCTGCGGCGTTGAGCGCTTCAAAAGTTTCGTCCTTGACGACGGTCAAAGTTTCGGGAAGCGGCAAATTTCTTTTTTTTGTTTCGGCGATTGCAATTTCGACTTCAGCGAAATTTCTCGTTGCCGCGAGCGCGACGACGAACTGAATTTCCGCGTTTTTATTTCGCATCAAATTTGCCGCTTCGAGCAAAATCGGCAGTATTCGCGCGACTTCTTTGTGCCGACTTCCGGCAAGCAGAGCGATAATCGGTTTATCGGCGTTTAAGTTGTGTTTGCTGCAAAATTCCGCTTTGGTCAGTTTTGATTTGACTTCGCCCGCGAGCGGATTTCCGACGTATCGAACGTGCGAAACTCCCTGTTCGGCATACCAATCGTTTTCAAAAGGCAAAATCGTCAGCAGTAAATCAACCGATTTTTTGATTGTTTTCACGCGATATTTGCGCCACGCCCAAAGTTGCGGCGAGATGTAATAAATAACTTTTAGATTCTGCTTTTTTAACGCTTTGGCGAGTTTGAGATTAAAATCCGGGAAATCAACTAAAATTACGGCGTCGGGTTTTCTGGTAATGGCGGCTCGTTTGAGAATTTGAAAAGCTCGCCAAAACATCGGCAGAGCGCGGGCGATTTCGGGTAATCCGACGATTGAAAAATTATCGGAATTGACTATTGTTTCCACTGCTTCTCCGCGCAATTTTTCGCCGGTCGCGCCGAAAAACTCGAAGTTTGTTTCGGGCAAAGTTTCGCGCAGACGTTTGACGAGCCGCGCCGCGTGCGAGTCGCCGGACGTTTCGCCCGCGACTATCATTATTTTGAGCGTTTGTTTCATCAAATTATCTTTTTTATAAGCCGGTTAAACTTTTTATTTATCTTACAAGTCAACCATTTGCGTTAATTCGCGCATCAAACCGAGAGTTTTTGGAAAACGAAGTTTTAGTTTTATTTCATTAAGTTGCTTGCAACTCTCATTTTTTACCTTTAAAATGCAGTGTTTTGCGCTTCGGCAGCAAATTTTATTTTTTTGAATTATTTAACGCGAATTATTATTCATACATATAAGCACTTTCGGGAGGAGTTTGTGAAATTTCACATTTTCATTTTTCTGGCAATTATAATTTTTTCAGCGAATCTTTTGACGGTTTCGGCGCAGGTTGATTCGGTCATCGGACAAATAACGTCTTCGGCGCAAGAATCTTTTGCCGGAGGAATTTCCGGCGACGGAAGATTGGTCGTCTTTGAATCAGCCGGTGACATCGCCACCGAAAATCCGCGCAACGCCGACGGCAACCGCGAGATTTTCATTTTCGATTACGCGCAGCGCCGCATTTTTCAAATTACAAACACAAAAAGTTTGCTGACGGACACGACTTTAGCTGCTACGGCTGACAACGTTAAGGTTGTGCTGGCAAATTTGCATCCGACTATCAGCAACGACGGACGCTGGATCGCGTTCGGCTCAAACGCAAACTCGATTGCTACGCCGCTCGCAAATGTAACTCCGGGAAATTTCGACGCTAATTCTTTAACAGATTCGGCTGGCGCGAATCCTTTAACGCTGGATGGCAACACGGAATTATGGCTTTATCAAGTTCCGGCAGTCGCGCCGGTCAATTTATCTTCGGGCAGCGAAATTCCGATAACAGATTTGAGCGCCGGAACTTTTACAAGAGTAACAAATACTGCGCCGAGCCGAGTTCCGACAGCCGGTTCGACAACTATCGGTCCGGTCATTGCCGATGACAACCGCGATGCGAGCATCAACGATAACGGAAATTATGTTTCGTTCACCTCAAATCGTGATTTAATTACGGGTGGAAACGCCTCGCCCGATAACAATGACGAAATTTTTACTTATGTTCGCCTCTCAAATACGATTGCTCAAGTTACTAAAACTACGCGCGGAACGCTCGCCGCGCCGATTTACAATCAAAGTCCGACGATTTCCGGCAACGGCTTGCGAGTAACATTTTTAAGCAACGCGGAAAATCCGGTTATCGGTATGACGGGCGGCAGCAATGCGGACGGCAATGTCGAAATTTATTATACGGATTTGAATGCCGGCGGAACTCCGGCGGCAACCGCGCCGAGCGCGTCCGTTATCGGCAGACAAGTTACAACCACGACGCGGACTAATCCGGGCGATTTGGTCAACATCCTTGATTTCGGCAGAAGAATGAGCCGCGACGGGCGTTACATCGCTTTTGATTCATACGCGGATTTAGCGAGCGAAAACGGCGGAACTAATCAAACTTCTTTTGCGCTCTACCTGTTTGATACGACTTTGACGACAGGCGCGTTTCGTCGCATCGGACCGAGAAGCGATGCGGATTCGGCTTCGACCGGCGGCGACGTTTCACATTTTCCGGGCTTCACAGACTACAATTCGAGCGGCGCGGCGCAAACTCTGGTTTTTGAATCCAGAGAAAACTTCAAAGCCGACGGAACGATTCCGGCGACTGCATCTGACGGGTTAAATTCAGATGTGGCGCGTCCGGTTCAAATTTTTTCTTATCCGCTGAACGTCGCTCCGGCAAGCGCGACATTTACCAGATTAACCAAACTGCCCGCGGCAAACACTTTTCTGGGTTTGACCCAGCCAATTCCGAGCAATACGGTAAATCGAATGACCTTTAATCTGGCGTTTACGGAAGTCGGCACAGGAAACACCGATTTACAAACCGAAGCCTTTTATTTTCTGCTGCCTGTCGCAACAAACACCTCTACGACGACTTTCAGCTTTACTACCGGCGCGAGTTTACTTCCCGTTTCCGCGACACCGACACCGACGCCGACGACCACGCCAACTCCAACTCCGACGCCTTCGGTTACTCCGACGCCGCAGACGCCCGCAACGGTTTTGGGTGTTTCGCCCGGTTTGCTTACTTATATCAATTTCGACGTTCCGCCGCCGACCACTCTCACCGGACAGACAGCAATCGGTTCGCTGCAAAGAAGATTTACCTTGCCGATTGAACTAAACGGCATAACCGTTTCGATAAACGGCGCGGCGGCTGGCATCGAGGTCGCGTCTCAAACTAATTTGTTGATTGTTGTTCCGCCCGGCTTGTCTGCCGACGCTGCCGGAACCGCTTATTCGATTGTCATCAATAACAACGGCACGGTTTTTAGAGGAACCATTACGGTCGTGCCAGCCAGACCGGATATTTTTACGACAACTATTCCCGGTCCCGGCGGACGCGCCAGAATTTTCAATGCGACTAATCGAGTTTTAACCGGCGAGCCTTTCACTGTTTCGACCGTCAAAATAAAAGGCGGCACACGCGGTCCAACCGTTTTGCGCGTCTTTTTGACGGGCGTCGAGGGCGTGCCAAGTTCGGCTATTTCGATTCGCGTCGGAACTGTTGACATTTCCGGTTCTGCGATTTCCGCTCCGGTTCTGCGCGAACCCGGAATATATTCAATTGATTTCACGCTTCCGTCCACGCTTCGAGGTGTAGGCGACGTTCCTATAATCGTTACGGTAACATCCGGCAGCGTAACTTTTCAGAGTCGTCTGGAAGATACCGCGCCCAGATTCAGAATTCTGTAAATTTGTAAAAAGCGAGAAGCGGGAAACGAAAAATGAGATGTTCATTTTTCGTTTCCCGCTTCTCGCCTTTCATTTTCTCACTTATTTATGCTTTTCTTGCGTTACCACTACCGTTATACTATCCTTGAATGAAGCAGTAATTTAGTCCGAAAAATTTACAGAAATCTTATTCATTTCGCTATTTATTACATTCAGAAAATTTCTCTTCAATTTTTCCTTTAGGAGTTTACTAAAAAAAATATGTCAAAAAAAGATGTCAAAACTATGCAAATCGCGCCGAAAGTATGGCGCAACGGTGAATTAATTGATTGGGATAACGCGCGTGTCCATGTGATGACGCACGCTATTCATTATGGTTCGAGCGTGTTTGAAGGCATTCGCGCTTATAAAACGGAACGCGGCACAGCCGTTTTTCGTCTCACCGAGCATATTCAGCGTCTTTTGAATTCCGCTAAAGTATATCGAATGGATATTAAGTTCAGTCGTGAAGAAATTTGTCAGGCGGCGGTTGAAATCGTGCGCGGCGGCGGAATGGACGAGTGTTACATTCGCCCCGTAATCTTTCGCGGCTTAGATGAAGCAAAGCCATCATTCGGCGTCAATCCGTTTCCGGCTCCGATTGATTGCTACATCGCGGCTTGGGATTGGGGCAAATATCTCGGCGAAGAAGCTCTGGAAACGGGCGTGGACGTTTGCGTCTCAAGCTGGACGCGCATCACTTCCAACTCGCTTCCCGCTGTGGCAAAAGCCGGCGCGAATTATATGAATTCGCAGCTTATCAAAATGGAAGCGATTTTAGGCGGATTCAGCGAAGGAATCGCGCTCGACGACCGCGGAATGGTTTCCGAAGGTTCAGGCGAAAATCTTTTTCTCGTCAACGACGGCAAACTTGTTACGCCGCCGCTCGGCGCTTCGATTTTACCGGGCATCACGCGCGATGCGGTTATTCAAATTGCCAGAGAACTCGGCATCGAAATCGAAGAAGTAAACATTCAACGCGCCGCTCTATATCTTGCCGACGAATTATTTTTTACCGGAACAGCCGCCGAAATCACGCCGATTCGCACGGTTGACCACATTACAATCGGCGAAGGCAAACGCGGAGAAATCACGAAAAAAATACAGGACGTTTTCTTCGACGTTATTCACGGCAAACGTCCCGCGCCTAAAAACGCGCCCTGGCTGACTTACGTTAACGACACGGGCGAAAAAAAAACAGCCAGCATCTCAAGCAGTAAGTAATTTTCTAATTTTCAGCAAAGCGAGATTGTTCTCAGATCTAACAAAACAATGTGAAAAAGCCGAAAGAAATTTTCTTTCGGCTTTTTCTATTTGAAATACATTGTTCGGGCTGATTTATTGATTCGGTTTCTTTTCCGGCGGCGCGGTTTCATCGTCATCCAAAATTTTAACTTCCGAACCGTATCTTTGATAATCTTTAAAGCGAATGAAGTTTCGCGTTTCGTAAACTTGCTTGTTCTCTCTCGACGTTAAGCGCACGTCCGAAAGCGACGGCAGCAAGTAATTCTCGTTTGAAATAGTTACCCAATCATAATCAATCGTGCGATTTGCCGAGCGCACGCGAAAGCCTTCCGGAATTTCGGTCGCCGCGCTTTCGACTCTTAAAACACGAAAATTCTCGCGGTCAATCCAAACTCTGCCTTTCATTCCGGTTATCGCCGTGTCGTCAAAACTACCAGCCGCAATAATGACCTGCTGCGCTTTTTCGCGCGTTACCGAATAATCAAAAACCAGAGCGCGACGATTGCGAATAACGTCCGTATCAACGAGTTTAAATTCCGTGTCGCTTTCGGGCTTGAAAATTTTCGCTAAAACCGTTACGAATTCGCCGGTCGAGCTTGTTCCGCCGACTTCTTCGTAAGACTGTTTCGGTTTCGGGTCTGTTTCCAGAACACCGTTGCGCGATAAAATTCTGTATTCTTCCTGCCCGCTCGCTCGATAGCTGACCGCGACGACAAGTCGGTCGAGATTTTGAAAATTGTTCGTTCCGGCGTAAGCAGCGGAACGCGCGACCTGCTGTTTGACAACGAAATCCGGCATATCTTCGAGCGCCGCCAATGTCGCCGCTCTCGCTTTAGTCAAAACTTCGGAGGCTTCCTTCTCGGAAGGAAGCTGCGACTTTTCGGGATTTTGCCGACGCCGCGCCGCTTCTTCCAAAGTGCGTTTGAGTTCGGCGTCATTGCCGCTTTTGGAAGTCGTCAATCCGCGCAAACCATCGGTTAAATCAAACCCGATGCCGCGCGTCCTCACCGCTTCGACAAGCTCGCCCGTTTTGCCCGGATTTTTTTGGACATCGTAGAGCATTTTGACGTATTCGGCTTGCGTCAAAGGTTTTTGCTGCGTTTCCTGCGCGAAAATAAAGCAGGTCGAAAATAAAATTAAAATTACGGAGATTATCTTTTTCATCTGTTCTAAAGATGCCTTGAAACTTTTTTTCGTTTGCTTTGCCGTTGTTTCTCTATAAAAGAAAAGCGCAAAAAAACTTTTTCAAGTTTCCTTACGCTCGATAAATAACAAACGTGAAAAACGGATTTAGTTAACCCATTCTTCGTCGTAATTTAACTGCCAATGTCTGGTAACCCACGTTTGCGCGGCGGTTAAAGCGACTTGTTTCCACTTTTTCAAGTTTTCCAAAACCGAAAGCGCCGCCAGCGGCTTGCTCGGATCGCGTTCGACTCTGATAACCTGCGTCGGAACTTCAATGATAGTTTTTTCTTCATCAATTATCCGCAAACTTACTTCGCAGCCGACCGGCGGCAAAACTTCCAGATTTATCAAAGCGCTGTTTTCACCGAGATTTTCCGTCGTTCCGTTGACAAGCATCATATTGCCGCTTTCCGCGTCCAACCAGCTTGCCTGCACTTGCAGATTCGCCATAATACGGTGCTGCAAATGCGTCCTATTTCCCTCTACCGAATGTGCTAAACGAGACATAATGACCTTCCCCCTTTTTAGATATAAAATAATCCAAATGCTTGGATGCGCCGAGTTTGATATTCATTGCCCGACTAATCTAAATTACTATTACAAAAAAGTCAAGTTTCCAAAAACCGCTCAAACCGCTCAACAGGATATTGCGTAAATGTCCGGTTAAATTAATATTTTCTCAGCGAATCAAGCGGAAATTTTCCAAGATGCAAATTAAAATTTAAAGTTAATGTAAATTTCATCGCGCCTTAACAGATATTTAAGATTATTCTGACAACCTTTAACTGAAACAAGGAACTTAATTTGCATAATTCATTAAAAGAATTTTTAATTTCAATCTTCAATGTAAATGAAAATTTTCGATGAGCGCGCCGGTAAATGTCTAAAAGAAAGAAAGTCAATTACTTAAAGCATTCAAGCGAATTTTCCGAACAGCTGTGAAAATAGTTAAGAAGTAAAATTACGCAATCTTTAAATCCAAAATCTGAAATAAAAATTCAAAATTCACAATTTACGTCTTTTTTGTTCACAAAAAGCAATATTTTCAAAACATAACATAAAATGAGGTCAAAAAATCTAATGACTAACAAATTTTCAATGAAATTTTTAGTGCTGACACTTCTGTGTTTGGCTTTCGGCATCGGTCAAGTTGTCGCACAGTCTTCTGTAACCGGTGGTATTCGCGGCAAAATCACAGACCCGCAAGGCGCGGTAATTCCAAATGCGTCCGTGACGATCACGAATCTTGGGACCAATAAGGTTGCCACTGTCACGACATCGGGAGACGGAGAATACCGTGTGACCAATCTGGAGCCCGGCACTTACTCTGTTCAGTCCACATCCGGCAACTTTACGCCTGCAAAAGCTGAACGGGTCATCGTAGAGGTTGGACGTGAGACATCGCTCGATCTAGCTCTGTCGGTAAACGGCACCAGCGCACAGGTGGAAGTTACTGCCGAGTCGCCGGTCATTAACACAAATGATATGGCGAATGCGACTAACATCGACCAGACACAGATAAGCGAACTCCCGATCAATGGTCGGCGTGCATCCGATTTTGCTCGTCTGACTCCGGGTGTCAATCCTGAACAGCTTTCGCGGACTCTCATCGCTCTTGAACAACCACACGCTCGACGGTACCGATAACAACAACACTTTCTTCTCGGAGGAACGCGGGCGCACACGCATCCAGTATTCGGTGAGTCAGGCGGCTGTCCGCGAGTTTCAGGTCAATAGCACGAACTTCTCGGCAGAGTATGGACGTGCCGCCGGAGGCGTCATCAACACGGTGACGAAGAGCGGTACAAATCACCTTCGCGGTGAACTCTTTTTCTTCGACCGCGATAACCGATTCGGCGCGGCTAACCCTTCGGCTCTTCTTCCGACAGCGACCGGTCTCATTAACGTTAAGCCCAAGGACGTTCGCTATCAGTTCGGCGGAGCTGTCGGCGGTCCGATCATCAAGAACAAGCTGTTCTTTTTCTTTAACTACGATCAGCAAAAGCGGAAT
>CAXSHW010000074.1:3575-19890 GCA_964237245.1 uncultured Pyrinomonadaceae bacterium | reverse complement strand
AGAGACGCCGCTCGTCGCCCGCGAACAAGGTTATGTAACTTCGATTTACGGCAGACGCCGCTTGATTCCTGCGATTAAAGACCGTAATCACAACGTCCGCCACCGCGCCGAACGCGAAGCGATCAATATGCCGATTCAGGGAACGGCGAGCGATATTGTCAAAATCGCAATGCTCAAAGTTGACGACGCGCTGCGCCGCGACGGTTTGAAAACGCAGATGATTATGCAGGTTCACGACGAACTTCTGCTCGAAGCGCCCGACGCGGAAGTCGAAAAAGCGATGGAAATCGTCAAACGCGAAATGGAATCGGCAGTGAAATTGGACGTTCCTTTGCTCGTCGAAATCGGCGCGGGCAAAAATTGGATGAACGCGAAATAACTTTCATAAAATCTGAAATTTATATACAAATTAAATTGCCAAATCAAAAGTTTGTAGAGTTTGCAAAGAACTATTCGCTGTCAGCTATCAATTATTCACTGTTCTTATCAGATAAATGGATTATTCACCGAAAATCAGTGGATAGCTAATAGTGAAAAGCGAACAGTTCATTTACCAAATTTATAAGTTTTGAATTTTAATTTTCACTTAAAAACTTGCCGAACGTTGCCGAAAAACTTATTGAAGCCAGTGAAATTTTGAAAATGAGCGGAATCGCTGAGCCGCGCCGCGAAGCTAATTCGTTACTCGCTTTCGCTTTGGCAAAGGACAAAATTTTTCTCATCGCACATCCTGGATATTTCCTCTCAAATGAAGAAAACAAACGGTTTGCAGAAATTATAAATCGTCGTGCGAACCGCGAACCGTTTCAATATATTGTCGGGCGACAGGAATTTTACGGACTTGATTTTGTCGTTACGAAAGATGTTTTGATTCCGCGACCTGAAACCGAATTGCTGGTCGAAACGGCAATCGAAATTTTGCGCGATGCCGAAAATCCGGCATTTTGCGAAGTCGGAATCGGTTCGGGCTGCATCGCCGTTTCGATTTTGCATCAATTAAAATCGGCGCGCGCCGTCGGTTTGGACATTTCGCCGAAAGCTCTGGAAATTGCCCGAAAAAATGCCGCGACGCACGCGGTTTTGAATCGTCTCGAACTGAAAACTTCAGATATTTTTGAAGTTTTAAACGAGGAAAAATTCGATTTAATCGCGTCCAATCCGCCGTATATTCCGATTGATGCCATCAAAGATTTGCAGCCGGAAGTGCGCGATTTCGAGCCGATTTTCGCTTTGACCGACGATAAAGACGGACTTTCAATCGTTGAGAAAATAGTTGTCGAATCGCCGAAATATCTTAAGGAAAATGGTTTTCTATTGATGGAAATCGGTTTCGGTCAAGCGGAACGTGCGCGCGAAATGTTTCCCGCAGAAATCTGGCGAGGTGTTGAAATTTTACCTGACCTGCAAGGAATTCCGCGAACAATCAAAGCAGTGAAAAGTGAAAAGTGAAAAACTGAAATCGAGTCCAATTTTTATAGATGATTTCTTACTTTTCACTTTTAGTTTTTCACTTTTCACTTTTCACTTCGCCGCTCTTTCTGTTATAGTCTATCAATCAAAAATTGACTATTTTTTAGCTGCAATTTATTTTGCAAAAAGGAGATTACTATGGGATACGAAAGAGAAGAATCTAGTGCGACGACGAAATTGACTTATTTACTTATCGGCGGCGGAATCGGCGCGATTTTAGGGTTGCTTTTCGCGCCTAAAGCGGGCGAAGAATTGCGCGGCGACATTGCCGACGCGACGCGCAAAGGTTTGGAAAAAGGCAAGGAAACGGCGGCGCTGGTCGGTGAAAAAGCCGGCGATTATTATGAAGTCAGCCGCGATAAAGCCGCCGATTTATATCAGACGGCGCAGAGCAAAGCCGGTGATTTGTATGAAACCGCGCAAAACAAAGCCAGCGATTTGGCGGGCAAAGCCGGTGATTTGACCGAACGAGCCAAAGATGCCGTTTCTGTTTCAAATCCTTTGACGGCAGCAATCGAAGCGGGAAAACGCGCGTATTCGGATGAAAAACAGCGCACCGACTCAAGACCGCTTCCGCCGAATCGTCCGGCGCATCCGGCGGAAAATAAAAACTTAAATGCACCGAGCGAAACGTCGGCGCATAAAGATGATGCTCCGGTGAAAAAACAAGGCGAGTAGCTTATGAACATTAATGATTACCAATTTTGGATAATGATTGCTTCAATCGTCATTGCCATTTGTTTCGTTGTAATGGCGATTGCTTTGGTTGCGATTGCCTTTATCGTCAAAAAAGTCGTCGGAACGGTCAGCCGCGTGGAAGAAAAAGTCGAACCGCTGCTTACTAAAGTGAACGACATCAGCGAGCAAGGCAAACAAATTTCCGTGCAGTTTAAGGAAGTTTCCGAACATCTTTCGACGGCGACGAAATTCTTTTCCGAATCCGCCGGACTTATTAAAGACGAAGTTGCCGACATCAAACAACTCGTCGGAATGACGGCGCACGAAGCTAAGGATAAGGTCGCTCTGGTCAGTCAAACGATTGACCGAACGCAAGCGCAAGTCGTTGATACTACTGATTTCATACAGGAAAAAGTAGTCATTCCGGCGCGGGAAATCGCGGCTGTAATGGCAGGCGTGAGAAAAGGTCTGGAAGTTTTGTTCGCGCCTTCGCCGAAACGCATTGACCGCGTTTACACGGATGATGAGATGTTTATCGGCTGATTTGATTACAAATCAAAAACGAAAAAGGCGCAAGGATTAATCCTTGCGCCTTTTTCGTTTTTAACTGAAAAGAAAATTAGTTGTTGTCCGAATTACTCGGAGCTTGATCGTCTTTTTTCATTTCCTTGCGTTCCTGATGACGCTGGCGCATTTCCTGCTTCATTTGCGCGAGCTGCGTTCGCTGCTCGTCGGTCAGAACAGCCATTATCGAACTGTGAATTTGTTTTTCAGTTGTTTGTCTCTGTGTTTTAAATTCATCGAGTCTGGCTTGTTCCTGTTCGTTGATTGAACCGTCACGTTTTTTCTGCATCAAGCCGCGAACCTCGCCGAATTGCGCTTGATTCGGTTTATTAGTTTCAAAAATCGTTTTAATTTGCGCTTTTTGAGCGTCGGTCAAATTGAGACGACTAAGCTCGCCCATCATCATTCGGTCGCCGCCCTCGTGTTTTCCGCCGCGCATTCCCTTACCGCCGCGCCCGTCAAATACTCTCTCCTTTTTAGTGGAATCGGTTTGATTGGTCGTATTGCTGTTGTCCTGCGCCGCGACAAAAGTGCTGAAAGTGCCGACTGCAAGCGCTAAACCGACAGTTGTAATTAATTTGCTTTTGAATGACATTTATTTTTTACCTCTTAGATTTTTTAGATTAGCTTTCGCTGTTCGCTTTCTTTGACGCCCAAAATTGCGATAAAGTCGAGATAATTTTCGCCTTGTGTGTAAAGAAATGTAAAGCCTGCATTAGTTCAGAGTTCAAAGTTTTAGAATTTGCGGATTTGAAAATTATATTCATCTTAATTGCGAATTTTGAACGTTAAACTGTGAACGTTAAATCTCGTTTCGCCGAACTTTGAACCGGTTTTTTCCGTTTAGCATTTAACATTTGCCAAACAGCAAGTTAAAATGCGAAGTTTGAGTTATAAAAACAAGCGGGGAAATAAAATGAGATTTTTATCGGAAATAAATTCGCCAAAAGATTTGCGCCGGCTGTGCGTCGAAGATTTACAGGAAGTTGCCGACGAAGTTCGGCAGTTTATTTTAGAGACGACTTCGCGCGTCGGCGGACACACAGGCGCGTCTTTGGGCGCGGTCGAACTCGCCGTTGCGATGCACTACGTTTTCGACACGCCGAACGACAAATTGGTCTGGGATGTCGGTCATCAGGCTTACGCGCACAAGATTTTAACCGGCAGACGCGACGATTTGCACACAATTAAAACTTACGGCGGACTTTCCGGCTTTTTGCGGCGCGACGAATCCGAATACGACACGTTCGGCGCGGGACACGCTTCGACTTCGCTGTCGGCGGGTTTGGGAATGTCAATCGCCCGTGACCAAAAGAAAGAAGATTTTCACGTCTGCGCCTTGATCGGCGATTCGAGTTTGGCGGGCGGAATGGCGATGGAAGCGTTAAATCAAGCCGGACATTTGAAATCGCGGCTGATCGTTTTGCTGAATGACAATGATATGTCAATCGCTCCGGCAGTCGGCGCTCTGACCAGATATTTGAATCGCATCAAAGGCGCGCAGAGTTATCATCGTCTTAAAGAAGAATTCGGCGATACTCTGGAAAGCGTTCCGGGTTTCGGCGGACAGCTTCGCAAAGCCGCGAAAACCGTCAAAGACGCGATTGCGGCGGCGGTTCTGCCCGGCGCGCTCGTCAACGAACTTGGTTTCAGATACATCGGCTACGTTGACGGACACAATGTGCCGATGCTCGTCCACGCGCTCGAAGAAGCGAAAAGAATTGACGACGGTCCCGTCATCGTTCACGCTCTGACGACCAAAGGCAAAGGTTTTCCGAACCCGGAAAAAAATTATTACGCTTATCACGCGACCGGACCTTTCGACATCAAAACCGGCTTACCGCACAAATCCGGCAAATCTGCGCCGAAGGCTTACACGCAGATTTTCGGCGAGACGATATGCGAGTTGATGGCAAAAGATGAAAAGATCGTCGCGCTGACCGCCGCGATGCCCGACGGAACAGGCGTTGACAAAATTTTGGAAAAATTCCCCGACCGCGCGTTCGATGTCGGCATCGCCGAAGAACACGCCGTGACGTTTTGCGCGGGAATGGCTTGCGAAGGTTTGAAACCGGTCGCGGCGATTTATTCGACGTTTTTACAGCGTGCATTCGACCAAATTCTGCACGACGTTTGTCTGCAAAATTTGAACGTCACATTTGCGATGGATCGCGCCGGAATCGTCGGCGCGGACGGTCCGACGCATCACGGTCTGCTTGATATTGCTTATTTGCGTGGTTATCCGAATATCACGCTGATGGCGCCGAAGGACGAACGCGAGTTGCGCGATATGCTGCTGACGGCAATCGAACTCGACGCGCCCGCCGCGATTCGTTATCCGCGCGGCAGCGGTTTCGGCGTGGACATTTCCGCCGCGCCGAAAAAATTGGAAATCGGTAAATCCGAAATTTTGCGCGACGGCGGCGAGATTGCGATTCTGGCTTACGGTTCGATGGTTTATCCGGCGATGGAAGCGGCAAAAAATCTCGAAAAGGACGGTATTGACACGACTCTCATCAACGCGCGTTTCGTCAAACCGCTCGACAGCGAATTGATTCTCGCGCTGGCGCAAACAAAAAGAGTTATTGTAACCGTCGAAGAAGCATATCTCGCGGGCGGTTTCGGCTCTGCGGTAATGGAATTATTGGAAGAAAATAATTTACTTGATAAAGTCAAAATTGTGCGAATGGGCGTTCCCGACCGCATTATCACGCACGGCGACCCGAAACTTCTGCTCGCCAAATACGGCTTGGACGCCGACGGAATTTATACAAAAGTTAAGGAAACAATCGAAATTTTAGAAGACCGCCGCGCGGGAAAAAAGCGGCTGAAGATAGCTTAACTCCGGTGAATTGTGAATCGTCAGTCATAATTAATGCGATTCAGCGATTCAGCGATTGACTACTAAAAATTATGAACAACGTAAACAACAACGGCACACCTAGCGGCAAAAATAATACTCCTTTATTGATTATCGGCGCGGTTCTGCTTATCGCGCTGCTCGGCGGCTGGTGGTTTTATTCGACTAATACTGCGCCGAATCCTAAACCGAATCTGAGTAATAACAATACAGCCAACAACTCAAATAAAAAAGTTGATGAATCAGAGGCAATAAAAAAAGCAATCGAAAATGCACCGGCGGGCGCGAATCCGCCGAATATGCTCGGTTCGCCGACCGCGACCGTAACGGTTGAAGAATTTGCCGATTATCAATGTCCGACCTGCGCCACAGTTCATCCGATGATGCAGGAAATAGCCAAAATTTACGGCAATCGAATAAAATTTATCTATCGAAGTTTCCCGCTTTCGACAATTCACCCGCACGCCTACGACGCGGCAGTCGCGGCGGAAGCCGCCGGATTGCAGGGTAAATTCTGGGAAATGCAGAATCAGCTTTTTCCCAATCAAAAAGAATGGGCAAACGCGCCGGACGCCCGTAAATTGTTTGAAGGCTACGCTCAAAAAATCGGCTTGGATTTAGATAAGTATCAGAACGATGTTTTAGGTATGGGCGCGCAATCACGGGTTAAAGCCGATGTTGACCGCGGACGCGCGATTGGAATAAGCGGAACTCCGACAATTTATATTAACGATACTCCGCTCGATTATCAGCATTTTGACATCGAATCAATAAAGAAAATGATTGACGGCGAGCTGCAAAAACCGAGCGGCAATCAACAGAGCGGGCAACCGGCAAATCAGGCGACAACCGTTAACCAATCAAACGCTTCGGTTAATGCGGTAAATAATACCGGCAACGCGAAAAAATAACGGCGGCGATTACGAAGGAAACAAATGAACGAATCTCAAATTGCCGAAAGTCGCGCTGTAACTAACGCCGTCGTCAAACTTCCGCTGCTCGCGGCGGCAGTCGCTTTGGTCGGTCTGGCTGACTCGATTTATCTGACAATTCATCATTACACGGGCGAGAAAGTTCCGTGCAGCATCGTCGCCGGCTGCGAGCAGGTTTTGACGAGTTCTTATGCCGAAGTCGCGGGTTATCCGCTTGCGGCTTTTGGCGCGCTCGCTTATTTTGTCGCTTTCGCGCTGGCGATTCTTGCCGCTTTCGGAAACCGTCTGATGTGGACGCTTTTCAGCATTCAGGTTGTTTTGATGACTGTTTTCACCATTTGGCTTTTCTATCTGCAAGCCTCTGTTATCGGCGCGTTTTGCCAGTTTTGCCTGCTCTCCGCCGCCACGACGCTCACGCTTTTCATTATTGTTCTCATTTCAAAATTTCGCGGCGTTAAATAATACTTTTCCGCGCGGCGTGAAACCGTTTCAGCGAATTTTGCGAACTCATTAGCGGCACTTCAAAAAATCATTTATAACAATTTTGAATTTTATAAATGATTTGACCGAAAAAGAGTTTGGCAAATCGCGGTAAAGTGAAGTAGTTTATAACTTATTCGGAATTTTCTCTGAGAGATTATAAAACGTGCCAAAATCCATTCTTTATCGCATTGCTTCGGGAGACAAAACAGCCGTGAAGGACTGTCTGAAACAATACGGCGGATTGGTTTGGTCGCTGGCAAGACGAATGCTTCCGAATCAAAACGATGCCGAAGACGCTGTTCAGGAAATTTTCATAGACGTTTGGAAAAACGCCGAACGGTTTGATGAAAAACAATCTTCGGAAACGACTTTTGTCGCAATGCTCGCGCGTCGCCGTCTGATTGACCGCTTGCGAAAATCGAGTCGCCAACCGAGCATAGATTCCATCGAAGATGTCGTTTTTGAACCTGCGAAACGCAACGATTTAGACATTCACACATCCATCGAAGCTAAAGAAGCCGCTGAAGTTATCAGAGATTTGCGCCCCGAACAGCAGCAGGTTCTCTATCTTTCAATCTGTCAGGGCTTATCGCATCAGGAAATCGCGGATTTGACCGGAATGCCGATTGGCACGGTTAAAACGCACGCCCGGCGCGGGCTTATCGAAGTCAGAGAAATTTTATTAAAAAATTCCGGCGAATCGAATACGGGAAAGGAGGTTTCGGCATAATGGAAAAAGAAAAAGAAAGAATGCTCGAACTCCTCGCCGACCGGACTTTATTCGGTTTGACCGAAGCGGAAACGGCGGAACTCGAAAATTTATTCGACAAATTTCCCGAATTTAAAGCGGACGATTCGTTTGAAATGGCGGCGGCAGCGATAAATTTGATTCATCTGCAAATGGAAGACAGCCTGCCTTCGCATTTACATTCAAAACTTGAATCGCAAGCGGCGGAATTTTTCGGCGCGACGCCGAAGGCGAGAGAATTTACAAATCTTGAAAACAGGCAATCTGCCGACTCAGCCGAGAGTGAAATTGCGGGAAACATTTATGAAATTCCCGCGCGAACTTCCGTTTGGCAATGGCTCGGTTGGGCTGTCGCGGTTGCGGCTTGCGTTGTTCTGGCAATCAATCTGTGGCTGACTCATTCGCAGCCGCAGACTGAAATCGCAAGAAATTCCGAAACCGTCAAAACGCCTGAAATCATCAAAACTCCGACGCCGGAATTGACTGCGGCGCAAAAACGCGAACAATTAATCGCCGGCGCGCCCGACGTAATTCAAACAAATTGGACATCGCCGAATGATAAAGGGAAAATTTTAGGCGATGTGGTCTGGAGCAATTCCGAGCAAAAAGGTTACATTCGTCTGCACGGTTTGCCGGTTACAAATTCGGGTGAGGAAACTTATCAGCTTTGGATTGTTGACGAAAGCAGAAGCGAAAAAACTCCTCTGAGCGGCGGAGTTTTTAATATCAACGAACAGGGAGACATTGTTATTCCGATTCAAGCGCAACTGGAAGTCAAAAAACCAAAGGAATTTGCCATAACCAAAGAAAAATCGGGCGGCGTTGTAGTTTCCAAACCTGAAAGAACAGTGGCGATTGCCAAAATATAAAATAACTTTAACCGTAAAAATTTGTAAAAGGTGAAACGTCAAATTGTTTCACCTTTTTATTTTTATAGATTCCAACCGCACGAGCGCCGAAATGTTAAAATTTGTGTCGGATGAAGTATCTTTTCCGAATTAAATCAACTTTGTTTTGCTTGAATTTTCACTAATAGCCTGTTTTTGTTTTTTACGTGATTCTGTGCATAGATATTTACACGGCTTTCGTGATATTTTTTGAAAGAATTTATCTTGTCTGACGAACAATTAAAAAGGCATTTATAGAATTCGATAATGGAAGAAATTTTTAACGACAAACCCGAAACGGCGACGGAAATAACGGCGGTTTTGCCCGAAAACACAAAGCGAAATTGGAAGGCGTGGCTCGCTACGGACGAAGCAATTCGCCTTGTTTATTTGATTTTCGGTTTATTCGCCATCGTTTTGCTGATGGTTCTCTTGCAGTTTTCGACTCCGGCGATTTGCTGCGGCGATTGGGACGGTTATTATCACATCAAATGGAGTTCGCTGATTTGGGAAAATTTCAAACACGGACATTGGCTGCCCGAATTTACGTGGCTGCCTTTGACCGTTTTGAACGCGCGGGATTACGCCGATCATCATTTTCTTTTTCACCTTTTGCAGATTCCGTTTCTATGGTTTTTTGAACCTGTAACGGCGGCGAAAGTCGCGGCTGTCGTTTTCGGAAGTCTGGCGGTTTTTTCGGTTTACTGGCTGATGTTTCGCTACAAAATCCAATATATGATTTTGTGGCTGCTCGCGCTCCTGACCTGTTCGAGTTCATTTTTTTACCGGATAAATATGGCAAAAGCGCCGCCGCTGACAATTATTTATTCAATCATCGGAATTTACCTGCTTTTTGAACGCAAATATGTCTGGCTTTTGCCGCTAATGTTTGTGTTTGTCTGGACTTACAGCCTTTTTCCGCTGCTGTTTATCGCGGCTGTTATCTGGGCGATTATTGTCGGCTGGAACGAAAGAAAATTTGAATGGCGACCGCTCGCCTATACTTTCGGCGGAATGATTTTGGGAATCGTCATCAATCCTTATTTTCCGCAAAATTTTTATCTTTTCTTTGAACATTTTTTTGAAAAATTCAAAATCGGCTCGGATTTCGCCGTTTCGGTCGGCGGCGAATGGTATCCGTTCAACGGAATGGAGTTGATGATGAATTTGCCAATCGCGCTGCTGGCAATGCTCATCGGTTACATTCTTTTCGCGCCGAGAAACGGCAAACTGCCGGAAAAAGCGACGTTTTTTCTGATGTTCGTAACCATTCTGCTGGCGGCGCAGTTTCGCTCGAAACGCTTTGCCGAATATTTTCCGCCGTTTGCTGTTCTTTTCGCGGCTTTTAGCTGGAAAGAATTTCTCGTTCCGCTCGTCGAACTTCCCGAAGATTTCAAACGCGACATCGAACCGTTTCTCGACCGCGAAAATAAAACCGAAAAACAGCAAACTTACGAAAACGTCAAACAAATCGGCGTTTGGAGTTTGGGCGTTCTTTTGACCATTTGGATGCTTTATAATTTAACGGGAATCAACACGACGAATTGGGTTTCCGAAGACAGAAAAAACACCGTCGGTCTGCGCTCGCTTTTCAGCATCAAGGAAGACGGGCTGATAGCCAATATCAAAAACAACGAAGCAAGCGATAAATACAGCCGCGCGATGGCTTGGGCAAACGAAAACATTCCGGCGGGCGAGCGGATTTTTAACTGTAATTGGGACGATTTTCCGAAAATGTTTTTCTACGACACAAAACACAATTACGTCTATGGACTCGACCCGAATTATTTATATTCAAAAAACCCGGAACTTTACAAACTTGTTGACAATGCAACCAACGGCAGAATTAACGATCCCGCGCCGCAAATCCGCGAAAAACTCGGCGCGCGATTCATTTTCTCGGACGCCAAAGAAAACGCTGATTTTATCGCCAAATGTTTGGAAAGCGGCTGGTGCGAAACCGCTTACGAAGACGATGAAGCGACGATTTTGAAAATCCGCGACGCGAAAGGCGACGCGCCGAAAGAAGCGACCGACGACGCGCCGCCGACGCTCGAAGAGCAGAGACAGCTTGACGAAGAAGAGAAAAGAGACGCAAACGCGAATGTCAAGCAAAATTATAACGATGAAAACATTGACGAAGATGAAAATTAAAACGGGCGATTTTGAGCCGGAAATCGAGAGTTTAGAGTTCAAAATTCAAAATTCAAAGTCTGAAATCAAAAGGATTTGCGGTCAGCATTTGAAGTTTTCCCGAATCTTCTGTTTCGGTTTGATAATTTCGGCTTCGCTGAATTTCGCTTGCGTGAATCAATCTTTACTGAAAGACAATAAAAATGTCGCAATCGTCGAAGAAAATAATGTTTCCGAATATGACAGAGATTTGGAGACGATGAAAACCGCTAATTTCGATTATATTTTTGCTTTTCGGCGCAAAGACGGCAATGCTTTTGACACCGACGACAAAAAATATCTGAGAGCGAACACGCCGCCGGGAACGAACCGATTCGTTTCGACCAAAGAAGGTCGCGCCTTTATCGCCGGTTCGCGTTATGCGTTTTCGCCGGAAAATATCGCTGCCTTGCGAAACCGTTTTCTGGTCGAAGATTATTCAAAACCCGAAGCACGGGCGGCGCAAAATACGAATCAGAAAACAGGCGCGAACCGCTAACCAAAGGAGAAAATTTGTGGCTGAAATTAATGTTCCCAAAGATGACAAATTAGCGGTCAGAGAAATTAACGCCGACGTCAGCGAAAATAATCCTCCGTTTATCATAAATTCGGTGATGCTGCCGTCGGGCGCTGTGGTTCGCGTCGTTTTGATTACGCTGCTTATTTTGTATATCGCAGGCTTGGTGACGAGCCTTTTGTCATCGCTGATTCATCTGATATTTTTGTTGGTTTTGTCTATTTTATTCGCTTATTTAATCGAACCGCTGGTGAAACTCGTGCAGCGTCCGTTTGAAACCGGCGACCGAAGCAAATATATGCCGAAGCCGCTGGCAATCGGACTGGCTTACCTGATTGTTTTTTTGGTTTTGGGAATCGGCATCGCTCTCATCGCGCCGCTGGCAGTCGAACAGGGCAAGGAATTTGCCGCGAAATTTCCGTCTTACGCGACGACGCTGCAAGAACGATTTAATTCAATTAACGGGCGTTACCGTTATCGGCTTCCGAAAGATTTGCAGGACAGTTTAACGGAAAGATTAACCGTGTTTGCGGGCAATGTCGGCGCGCTCGTAACTTCGACGGTCGGAGAATTTTTGATTGAGCTGGTAAGCTATCTGCCGTGGCTGATTTTAATTCCGATTCTGGCGTTTTTCTTTCTCAAGGATATTAATCTTTTTCGTATTTCGCTGCTGCGAATTTTGCCGCACGGCGATTGGCGAACACGGGTCGAAGCGATTCTGGAGGATTTTAACAAAACTCTCGCCGCCTACGCTCGCGCTCAATTGATTTCCTGCTTTGCCGTCGGCTTGCTCTGCACTGTCGGCTTTTATTTGATCGGTTTGAATTACGCGCTTCTGCTCGGTATTTTAGCGGCGATTTTCGAGTTTGTTCCGTTAATCGGACCGCTTACGGTCGCTATTATTGTGATACTGACGGCGAGTTTTTCCGACAATCCGTGGGACGCGCTTTACGCGGCGATTTTTTTGATTGTTCTGCGTATCTCGCAAGATTACGTTATTTATCCGCGAATCATCCGTGAAGGAATTCACCTGCATCCGCTGGCGATTATTTTGTCGGTTTTAATGGGCGAACAAATCGCGGGTATCGCGGGCGTTTTCATCTCGGTTCCAATCGTCGCGCTGCTGACCGTTCTCTACAGACATATTCTGGAACACAGCGGCAACACCGGAATTCTTGCCGGTTGGCTCGCGCCGAGCGAAAACAGCGAAGAAACTTCATTGTAACGGTTAATTAAATCGGGAAAGCGTTTGTTTTGATTTGAACAAAGGGAAACAAAAAATGTCGTTTTGGACTTCAATAATCGTCTTCTTTTTTATTTTGAGCTTCCTCTTGCTGCTCGTCTATTTTTTAGTTGTCCGCGCATTTTACTGGGGCGATAAGAAAGAACCGCCTAAAAAAAGCGGAAAATAAATGATGAAGTCAGATTTTTTTGACAGCTTTCGCTTTATTTTCGTTGTTTATTTTCCAAATAATTTTTCGATTACGACGATTACTTCGTAAGATATTGCCGCAATCACCGCCGCCGCCGGAATCGTCAAAATCCAAGCCCAGACAATTCGACCTGCTACGCCCCATTTGACCGCCGAAAGCCGTTTCGCCGAGCCGACGCCGACGATTGCGCCGGTTATCGTATGCGTTGTCGAGACTGGAATTCCGAAAAAAGTATTAGCGAAAAGAGTTAAGGCGCCGGCGGTTTCCGCGCAGAATCCGCCGACCGGCTGAAGTTTTGAAATTTTTGAACCCATTGTTTTGACGATTCGCCAACCGCCGGAAAGCGTACCCAAACCGATTGCCGCATTCGCCGCCAGCACGACCCAGAGAGGAATGTCGGGAAGTTTGCCGTCGGCTTTATTAGCTAAAAATCCGCCTGAAACAAGAACGACGGTAATAATTCCCATAGTTTTCTGCGCGTCGTTGCCGCCGTGTCCGAGCGAAAAAGCAGCGGCGCTGAAAAGCTGTCCGATGCGAAAACCTTTGTCAATCTTGAAAACCGAAGTGCGGCGAAAAATCCAATAAACGGCTATCATCAAAAAATAACCCAGAATCGCTCCGATAAAAGGCGAAAGCACGATAAAGGAAATTACTTTTATCCAGCCGTCGGCGATTAAAACGGTGGACGCGCCGGTAAAGCCGAAATGCGCGATATAGGAGGCGAGCGCCGCGCCCGCGTAACCGCCGAAAAGCGCGTGCGAACTAGAAGACGGCAATCCGAGATACCAGGTCATTAAATTCCAGATAATCGCGCCGACTAGACCGCCGAGAAGAACGTAAAGCTGATCGCCCGGAGGAATTTTAGCGATATTAACAAGGTCGCCGCCAATGGTTTTGGCAACCGCTGTTCCGAAAACGATAAACGCGATGAAATTAAAAAACGCCGCCATCGCCACCGCCGCGCCCGGCGATAAAACGCGGGTTGAAACGACTGTGGCGATTGAGTTTGCCGCGTCGTGAAAACCGTTTGTGTAATCGAAAAGCAGCGCTATGAAAATAATAAATACGACCAGCGCGGTTGTAGCTTCCATATTCTTAGTGGTAAGTGGTAAATGGTAAATGGTAAGTGAAAGCAAAAAAACTTAGCACTTACCATTTACCACTCACCACTAATTTAGGTGTGTTTCAAAATAATTCCTTCGACGATATTGGCGACCGATTCGCAGCGGTCAGTCGCATTCTCCAAAATCTCGTAGAGTTCTTTCCATTTTATTATTGTCAGCGGGTCGGCTTCATTATGGAAAAGCTCGCCGATGGCGCGAAAATAAACGTCGTCGGCTTCGTTTTCGAGCCGGTGAATCTCGACGATATTTTGATTCATTCCGTCCGGCTTGTTGAGCATCGCTACGGCGGCATTTATTTCTATCGCCAGACTTTGAATCACTTTGGCGAGACGCTTGGCATGGTCATTGATTTCGTTGATGTTATACATCACGATGGCGCGCGCGCCCGCGTCTATGTAATCCATCACATCGTCAAGCGCGACCGACAATGTAAAAATATCTTCGCGGTCAAACGGTGTGATAAACGATTTATTCAACTTAATCGAAACTTTATGCGTTAATTCGTCGCATTCGTGTTCGGTATTTTTAATGCGCTTCGTATGTATTTCAAAATTTTCGCGCTTGTCCTGCATCATTTCTACCAGCGCGTTTGAGCCGTCCTGAATTTTTTCGGTCATCTGCGAAAGAAGAGCAAAATACTCGTCCTCGCGCGGCAATAAGCTGAAAGCCATTGTTTTTCAAAACTCCCTGAACTTTTATTTTTCGATAAGATTTCAAATATAACAACGCGAAAAACGCTTGTCCAAGCCAGCGGTCATTTTGCGTAACATCTCTGTAACATTTCTAAATCACTTCGGTTTTAAGCTGCCATTAGACGGCAAACTTTGATTTGCG
Organism: uncultured Pyrinomonadaceae bacterium; assembly: GCA_964237245.1. Classification (GTDB taxonomy): domain Bacteria; phylum Acidobacteriota; class Blastocatellia; order Pyrinomonadales; family Pyrinomonadaceae. Next base: position 5,188 of record CAXSHW010000074.1, on the reverse strand, counting down.
CGTTTTCATCTGAAAAATATCCGTGCGCTTTGCGGCACAAGACAGACGCATTTTTGATAAAATGAATTTGCTTTGAACAATTTGAACAAAAAGAATTTCAGGAGGAAACAATGAAAAAATATAATTTGAGCAAAAATATAACGGCGATGATGCTGGCGTGGGCAATGCTTGTCGTGCCGCTTGCCGCGTTCGGTCAGACACGCATTGTCGCGCCGAAAAATAAATACAAGGTTCAGGACGATATTAAAATCGGGCGCGAAGCGGCGGCGCAAGTCGAACAGCAAATGCCGATTTTAAACGACGCGGAAGCGACGCGCTACGTTCAAAGCGTCGGACAGAGACTTGTAAATGCGATTCCTCCGCAATTTCAGCATCCTGAATTTCAATACACCTTTAAAATCGTCAACGCCCGCGACATCAACGCTTTCGCGCTTCCGGGCGGACCGATGTATGTCAATCGCGGAATGATTGAAGCCGCGCACAACGAAGGCGAAATGGCTGGCGTTATGGCGCACGAGCTTTCGCACGTCGCGCTTCGGCACGGCACCGCGCAAGCCACGAAACAAAGTAATCCGCTAAATCAAATTTTGGGAATCGGCGCGATTCTAGGCGGCGCGGTCGTCGGCGGACAACAGGGCGCCGCGCTTGGACAGACGCTTTTCAGCGGTTATCTGCTGAAATACAGCCGCGAATACGAAACGCAAGCAGACACGCTTGGCGCGCAGATTATGGCTGCCGCCGGTTATGACCCGCGCGATTTGGCGAATATGTTCCGAACGATTGAACAACAGAGCGAAGGAAATCGCGCCCCCGAATGGCTCAGCAGTCATCCCGATCCGGGCAATCGTTATAACAACATCAATCACGAAGCTCAAATGCTGCGCGTCGCCGGCGGCGGCGAAAATAATAACCGCGAATTTCTGCGTATCCAAAGCCGACTTTCCGGTCAGCCGCGCGCTCAATCAATGGAAGAAATCGCTCGCAATCAGCAAAACGTCGAAGGCGGAAACGGCTCGCAAAATCCGATTTCCGGCGGCAGATATTCAAATCGGGTCGAACTTCCCTCGTCGCGCACGAGAACTTTTTCGAGCAACGGAATTCAGTTGAGCGTTCCTGACAATTGGCAGCAATTTCCGGCGCAGAGTTCGGTTTGGTTTGCACCGCAAGGCGCTTACGGCGACCAGGGCATCACGCGCGGCGCGCTCGTCGGAATGGCGCAAGCGAGTAGCAACAATCTTCAGCAGGCGACACAAGATTATGTCAACGGACTGCTGCAAGCCGAAGGCAACAATTATTTGCGACAAAATACAAATTTCACCAGAACGACAATCGGCGACAGAAACGCCTATACGACGACTTTATCGGGACGCTCGCCGCTGACCAATCAAAACGAAGTCGTAACCGTCTATACCACGCAGCTTCGCAGCGGAAACTTGTTTTATGTCACGACCGTTTCGCCGCAGAACGAGGCTTCAAACTATAATAACGCTTTTCGCAATATGATTCGCTCGATTCAAATAAACGATTAGTAAAATTAACCGAATTGTTTCTTACAAGATGTGATTCGTCTTATTGTTAAAAAACAAAAAATATCGCCGACTTTCTAACTCGAA
>CAXSHW010000074.1:0-3565 GCA_964237245.1 uncultured Pyrinomonadaceae bacterium | reverse complement strand
GCGATATTTTTTCGTTTCGTAATTTTATCTGCCGAACATACGTTTGCTGTTTACTCTGTAAAATTTGGTTACTTCTAAATTCTTTAAATTTTCGCATTTGCCCAAAAAAAAACTTTCCTTTAAACTAATAAAACTTTGCCCTTGTAGCTCAACGGTTAGAGCAGCAGACTCGATATTTGAAACAGCTAAGTGGAGAATTCAGGATTATGAATTTCTGCGTGGCAATTTAAGCAAAGAAGCTGACATTTTTCCAATTCGATTAAAAGAGTTTCCAATTTTGAATTTGAACATTTTCTCAAATCAATCGGAAAAGATTTTTTGGAACGGTCAAGATGATGAAAGGCAAGCGCGGCGGAATTTTTATTGTAGCCGCAAACGTCGCATTTTTTACCTTTTCGCTCGATTAAAGACTGTCTTCTTTCTTTGCCTCGCCGCCGCTCAGGAAACGTAATTTTGAAGTTTGTTATTTGTAAATAAATTCTTGCATTTCTGCGAGCAAAATTTCGATTGTTTGCCGCAAAGATTTCTTTTACAAGTTACACAAACGTTTTCCATATGATTTTCAAAAATGGGTTGCTAATTTGCTAATAAAAGCAATTTAGTAGAATTTGTCAAATTCGGGGAAACCTAAACATTGAAAAATGCACGGCAATCCCGAACCAAGCCTCGATTAACGAGGAAGGCGTAGAGACTGAACGGCAGACTCGTAAAGAGAAGAGACAGTCCAGACCACAAACCGGAAACGGGCGGCGAAAGCCGTAGTTGGTAAGCATAATCTGTTGGTTGTAGGTTCGAATCCTACCGAGGGCATTCATTTCAACCTTAAAGCAAAAAGGCAATCTAAAATGATTGCCTTTTTGCTTTGATTGAAATTTAATTTTGCGATTGAGAGACGTTTGAAATCATTTTATCTTTGAATTCAAATTGCCCGTTACGGATATTCAGGTCAGTTTGCGGGAATGGAATTTCGATGTTGTTGCGGCGAAATTCGTCCAGAATCGCAAAATTTAAATCGCTGAACAAAACGCTTTTACTTTGCAGTCTCGATTCGCTCCAAACCCAAAGCTCCATAGATAAAGCGCTGTCGTCGAATTTGATAAGTCTGACTGAAGGTTCGGGCGCCTCTAAAACATCGGAATTTTCACGCGCCACTTTCAACAGCGATTTTTTCACCTGTTCGACATCCGAATCGTATGCGACGCCGACCGGAACGTGAAAGCGCACCTTTTTGTCGTCGTAACTCCAATTGATGACGTTTTCCGAAATAAATTTACTGTTCGGCACGATGATTGTGATGTCGTCGTTGGTTTTGACCTTTGTGCTTCTGGCGCCGATTGAGACGACCATTCCGTCAACATCGCCGACTACAATGCGGTCGCCGGCTTTGACCGGACGCTCGGTTAAAATTATCAAACCGCTGATAAAATTGCTGGCGATATTTTGCAGACCGAAACCGACGCCGATGCCGACCGCGCCGGCGACGACATTGAGCGTCGTCAAATTGATTCCGACTGTTTGCAAAATTATCAGCAAGCCGAAAAACAACAGCAGATAGCGCGTAATAGTTCCGATTGCCTGCCGCGCGCCGACATCCAAAGTTGTGTGTTTCAGAGCGCGGTCAATCAATAAATTTCGCAGTTTATTCGACAGGTAAAACAGCAGAACGGTCAGCAAAGCCAAGTAAATAATGCTCAAAGGCGTAATTTTCGCATCGCCCAGAGCAAATATGTTGTAATTAAGTACTTTCAAAAAAGGCTCGATGCCTTGACTAATCCAATCCATAAATATCCTGATAACTTGTTTGTAAATGATTTTGATTCAACAATTTGGAAAATACCGGCGGAAATCTTACTGCTTTGGATCGCCGAAAATAACAGAAACTCCAAATTTTATTTTATGATGTTCATTTCATTGAATAAATTGCCTTTTCATTTTTCGCGCCGAATAAAGACAACTTTGTTTTAACCGACTTGTAATTTCGGCGGCGACGAAACGGCAAAAAGCAAAACGCCGAGTTGCTAAGACTGTCCGGGATAAAATTCCAAACAGTCTTAGCAAGTCAGCGTTTACACTTCGTTTGCCGTTAAATTTTAATTTGAGCCGAACAATTTAATCAGAAATTTTACGCTTCCAAATTATATTCTCGCAATCTGCGGTAAAGCGTCGAAGAGGAAATTCCCAGAAGGTCAGCCGTTTTTCCTCGATGCCAGCCGGTTTGCTCTAAAGCTCGCAGAATTTGCTGTTTTTCGACTTCGTGCAGAGCCGTCGGCGCGGAATTTTGGAAAGAATTCGTGCCGTTTTCATTAGCTTTCGGCGTGTTGTAACTAACGGAAACGCTCGACTCGTTTGTGCGACAGACGACTTCGGGCGGCAGTTCTTTAGTCGTAATTTGTCCGTTATCGGCAAGTAAAATCGCGCGTTCCAGACAATTTCTGAGTTGCCGGACGTTTCCAGACCAACTGAACGAACAAAGCGCGTCAACCGCTTGCGGCGCGAGTTCGGGCGCGTTCGCGCCGGCGATTTTCTGCAAAATATACTGCGCCAGAGGTTCAATGTCTTCGCGCCGTTCACGAAGCGGCGGAATGTGAATCTCAAAACTGTTTATACGGTAAAGCAAATCCGAACGAAATGTGCCGTCAGCTAAAGATTGCGCCGCATTCCGGTTCGTGGCGGCGACGAGACGCACGTCCACTTCGACTTTTTTCACGCCGCCGACGCGAAAAAATGTGCGCGTTTCCAGAGCGCGAAGCAATTTCGATTGGAGCTGCGCGGGCATTTCCATCACTTCGTCGAGAAAAATCGTGCCGCTGTCGGCGATTTCAAAAAGTCCGAGTTTTCTCGCTCTCGCGCCGGAAAACGCGCCCGCTTCGTAGCCGAAAAGTTCGGATTCTAGCAAAGTGTCCTGCAAAGCCGCGCAGTTCAAATCAATAAAAGTTTTATCGCTGCGTTGCGAAAGCCGGTGAATCGCCTGCGCGACGAGTTCTTTGCCCGTTCCCGATTCGCCCGTAATTAAAACCGAAGTATCAGACGGCGCGACGCGCTGAACAAGACGCAAAACCTCTTTCATCTGCGGCGATTGCGCGACAATTTCCGGCATACTCCGGTTTGTGCGCTGAAGCTGCGCGCGAAGACGCTGATTGTCAATTTTGAGTTTTTGTTTCTCGGCAGACTGCATTACCAACGCGCCGAGTTCGGTGATGCGGTAAGGTTTTGTCAGATAATCATATGCGCCGAGCTTCATCGCTTCGATTGCGGATTCGACCGTTGCCTGTCCGGTCAGCATAATAACTTCAGGCGGATTCTGAGATTTCTCGCGCAGGCGGCGCAGAAGTCCGATGCCGTCAAGACGCGGCATATTTATATCGCACAGCAGAACATCGAAATCCTGCCGTTCGAGCAAATCCCAAGCCGCTTCGCCGTCCGAAGCCGTTGCGACTTCGTGTCCCTGCCGTGACATTTCTTTCTGCACGACGAGGCGCAGATTACTTTCATCATCAACTACTAAAAGTTTTGCCATAAATTTCAGTTCTGAGTTCCAGGTTTTTAGTCTTAAGTGCTTAGTTCC
>CAXSHW010000073.1:0-19944 GCA_964237245.1 uncultured Pyrinomonadaceae bacterium | reverse complement strand
TCGGTCAAATCAGCGCCGAACCTTTTTTTATAATCGTCCAAATCAATTCCCGCGCTCAAGCGCAGACCGAGAAAAGCATATTCGGATTTCGGGTCAATCTCGATTTCCTCGACAATCGGCGATAGATTTTTTTCGATTTTCTCGACGTATTTCAAAGTGTCGCGCTCGTTTGACCGACGCTTTTTTTGCCCGTCAAACGAATGCGCCGAACAGCCGAACGCGAAACAAGCGTCCAAAGTCCAATACTTTGAATTGTGTTTTGACTCGAATTTCGGCAAGGCGAAATTTGAAATTTCGTATTGCGCGTAACCTTTTTCCGCAACTTTTTCAACCATACATTTCCGCGCTCAAATCTTCGTCGGGCATCGGTTGTCGCCTTGAACGGATTTGTTCGGCGAGCGGCGTCGCTTCGTGGATTTCGAGCAAGTAAAGCGAAAGATGTTCTGGTTTTAATTCGAGCGCTTCGTCTAAGTTTCGCCGCCAATCTTTCAAAGTCTGACGCGGCAATCCGGCGATTAAATCAAAGCTGACATTTTCAAAATTCGCCAGTCGCAAAAGTTCGATTGTTTCCCTGACATCTTGCGCCGTGTGTTTTCGCCCCAATCTTCTAAGTTCCGCATCGTCAAACGTTTGCGCGCCGAAACTCGCCCGGTTTACGCCCAAATTGCGATATGCGCGAACGGTCTCTAAAGTCATCGTCGCCGGATTCATTTCCATCGTAATCTCAGCGTTTTCGTCAACGGAAAATTTCCGATGAACTGCATTGAGAACTTTTTCAAGTTGCTTTGAAGACAAAAGCGAAGGTGTTCCGCCGCCGAAATAAATCGTTTCTGTCTTGAATTTGGAATTTGGAATTTGGAATTTGGAAATTTCCCTGCAAAGCGCGGAAACGTAACGCTCGACCGCTTCGGCGTTTCGATAAACGTCGGTCGCAAAATCGCAATACGAACAGCGCGATTTGCAAAACGGTATGTGAAGATAAATTCCTGCGCTCACGAAAAAGATTTTAACATTTTGTGGCGAATAATCAGCCGAATAACAAAAAATTTTCTCTAGCTTTCCAACTGTTTTTCGAGCGAGTTTTTCCAAAGATTTTCGAGTTCTTCAATCGGTGCGGAAATTTTTTCTTCGCCGCTGATTTTGATTTTCAAATCTGCGCCGGAAACTTTGCCGATGATTTCAAACGGGCAACTTTTTGAAAGTTCTTTTACTTTTTCAAGATTTTCAGGCGCGAAACTGATAATGATTCTTGACGGCGTTTCCGCGAAAAGCAAACTTTCATTCGATAAGTTTTCGTTTGTTAAATTGACTTCCGCGCCGATTTGTTTTCGATTCAATGAAGAAAAACAGCTTTCCGCAATCGCTGCGGCAAATCCGCCGTCCGAACAGTCGTGCGCGGATTTCAAAAGAAATTCATCGGCTAATTTCAGGCAAGTTTCCTGCACACGCTTTTCCAAATCCAAATCAATCGCAGGGACTTCGCCCGATTCGATAAGTTCGTCGGTTGAAAATCCCAGGATGGTTTGCGCGTATTCGCTCGCCGCCAAATCGTCGTTTGTTTCGCCGAGCAAGGCGATTAAATCGCCTTCGGTTTTGAAACCTTGCGTAATAATTTTGCGCGTATCTTCGATCAAACCGACCATTCCGATTGTCGGCGTCGGCAAAATTCCGCGTCCTTCGGTTTCGTTGTAAAACGAGACGTTACCCGAAACGACCGGCGTTTCAAACGCTTCGCAAGCCTCTCGCATTCCGTCTATGACTTCAGAAAAACTCCACATCACTTCGGGACGTTCGGGCGAAGCGAAATTTAAACAATTCGTTACCGCAATCGGTTTCGCGCCGACGCAGACGACGTTTCTGGCAGCTTCGGCGACGTTTAATTTCGCGCCTTCGCGTGGATTTACCGCAACAAAACGCGCATTGCCGTCGAGACACATCGCAATCGCGCGGCGAGTTTCCTTAATTCTGACAACCGCCGCGTCCGCGCCCGGCAAAACGGCTGTATTCGTGCGAACCATCGTGTCATATTGCCGGTAAACCCAGCGCTTTGAACAAATATTCGGGGAAGATAACAACTTTCGTAAGGCTTCGTTGTTATCAATTTCAGATTCCAGATTCCAGATTCCAGACTTTTCTTTCGATTTGGAATTTGGAATCTGGAATGTGAAATCCAGAACCTGCATCGGACGATTATATCTCGGCGCTTCGTCCGTTAATTTATCAACCGGCAAATCCGCCATCAATTCGCCGTTATGAAAAATTTTCAGACGATTTCCTTCGACGACTTTGCCGATTGCAACCGCGTCCAAATCCCATTTGTTGAAAATTTCGACAATTTGTTTTTCGCGCCCGCGATGCGCGACAATCAACATTCGTTCCTGCGATTCCGACAGCAGCATTTCATAAGCCGTCATATTAGTTTCGCGCTGCGGAACGAGCGTCAAATCAATCTCCAAACCCGTTCCGGCGCGCGCCGCCATTTCGACCGACGATGAAGTTAAACCCGCCGCGCCCATATCTTGAATTCCGGCAATCGCACCCGAACGCATCGCTTCGAGGCACGCTTCCAATAATAATTTTTCCAAAAACGGATCGCCGACTTGAACGGTCGGACGTTTTTCGAGCGCTTCGTCGTCAAACTCAGCCGAAGCCATCGTCGCGCCGTGAATTCCGTCGCGCCCGGTTTTCGCGCCGACATATAAAACCGGATTGCCGACGCCCGACGCTTTACCGAAAAATATCTGGTCTTTGCGAACGATTCCAAGCGCAAACGCATTGACGAGCGGATTCAAATTATAAGCATCATCAAAAACCACTTCGCCGCCGACGGTCGGAACGCCGAAACAATTTCCGTAATGCGCGATTCCTTCAACGCAGCCTTTCAAAATTGCTTTATTACGGTTCGCGTGTTTTTTATCGTCGAGACGCCCGAATCTTAAAGAATTCATCGCCGCAATCGGTCTTGCGCCCATTGTAAAAACGTCTCTGAGAATTCCGCCGACGCCGGTTGCAGCGCCTTGAAACGGTTCGATAAAACTCGGATGATTGTGCGATTCGACTTTGAACGCGACGCACCAATCGTCGCCAATATCAACCACGCCCGCATTTTCGCCCGGCGGCACAATCACACGCTCGCCCGTCGTCGGAAGTCTTCCCAAATGCACACGCGAAGATTTATACGAACAATGTTCCGACCACATCACGCTAAAGACGCCGAGTTCGGTCAAATTCGGCTCGCGTTCCAAAATTTGTTTGATTTTTTCGTATTCTTTCGGGGTTAAGCCGTGTGATGCGATTATTTCAGCGGTGATTGGCGATTCGTTCATCGGTTAAAAACTCTCGGTCGGGAAAATATCATTAAAACAAAAAAGAGAGTTTATGCCGTTCGGACTCGTTTTTCAAATCCATTGCGATAAACTCCCTGCTTTTAGATTCTGTTTTTACTGTTAACTTACACGAGTGATTTTAGATTTTCGATTGAATCTTCATAATTTTACTTAACTAAATTTTCAATCTCCGTCCGCAAAATTTCGGGTTTAACTTTTCCTTGAGTGAAATAGACGGTTTCGCCTTTTCCATTAAAAAGAATCGTGAACGGCAAGCCGCCCGCGTAATCTTTTGAAATCGTCGCAATCGCCGTCTGCTCGTCTTCGGTTTTGAGCAAATACGCGGGCATTGTTGCTTTCATTTCCGCCAGAAATTTCGGAACGTCGCGGTTTATTTCGGCTAAATCGTCCAGAGATACGGTAACGAAATCAATTTTTCCGGCAAATTCAGTGTTGATTTTAACGAGTTCGGGAAATTCTTCGCGGCACGGATCGCACCACGTCGCCCAGAAATTAACGAGAAGAGGTTTACCGTGCGGAACTCGTTTGAGCAGATTTTTCAGCGCAATCTCGTCAATTTGCGTAACTTTCGGCAGATTTAAGTTTTGCGCGGCAGCCGAATTGGTCTTCGCCTTGTTTGTTACAATCGGCTTTTTGACGGATTTCGGCGCGGCGTTTTGCTTTTGCGCGAAACTTTCGACGGCGAAAATTTGCGTGAAAGTTAAAATTAATCCAAGCAAAATCAAAGTCTTTTTCGCTTTCGCGCAGGTAGTTAAATATTTCATTTTTACTTTTATTTAATTATTCGCCGACTCTTTTAATCGAACAACCGAAAGCGTTTGCCGTATTTTTCGTCACGGTTTTGCCGCTCAGAGATTCATCCAGAGCGGTTCGCAAATAATTGTTCGTAACATTTTTCCCCGAACGGTCGTTGTCAATCGCGCCGTGATAAAGCAGAACATTTTTCGCGTCAAAATAGAATGTTTCGGGCGTTGCGCTCGCGCCGAATTTATCGGCTAAAACGTTATTTTTGTCAATCAACACGGGAAATTTGTAATGTTCTTCGGCGTGCTGTTTGACGGTTTCGAGTGTCTCGGTCGAGTTTGAATTGATTCCGATGACGTTGATGCCTCTGGCTTTGTAATCTTCGGCGAGTTTTGAGATTCTTTCGTTATAGCCGCGAACGACCGGACACTGCGTTGATAGAAAAATTAAAACCGCGCCGTTTTTGCCTTTCAAATCGTTAAACGATTGCGCTTTGCCGTTCGTGTCGGAAAGTTTGAAATCGTCCAAAGTCGAACCGATTGGAAAATCGCTTTTCGCGCTGCTGACGTTTGACGACCAGAAAAATGCCGCTAAAGCTAAAAACGCGGCGAACAGAATGCTTTTTCGCTTCATAAAGTTTGTAACTCCTTGATAAATATAAAACCTTTGAACTTGATTAATAATAACAAATCTCGCGCCGGACTGTTTTTTGACATCGTTTGTTTCGGTAATATTTCGAGCAAGATTTTTTATTCCTTAAATTTTAGATGTCAAAATTTTCAATTTAGACGTGAACCTTTCAAAATTTATTTACCCGAAAAGACGCGGCAGACGATTATTTAGATTTTTCGGCAGCAAAATTTCCATCGCGTCGTCAACTGTCACGATTCCGGCGATTTCGCCTAAATCGTCAACGACGGGAAGCGCGAGCAGATTGTATTCGGCAATCGTGTGCGCGGCGTCTTCAGCCGAATCGTTCGGGTGCGCCGATTGGAATTGCTCGCGCATTACGTCGGAAAGCGAATAAGTCGGGTCGGCTAAAATCAGACTGCGCAGCGAAATCAAACCGACGAGTTTCCAGGAATTTTCTTCTTCGACGACGTAAAGGTAATAAATCATATTCGGCGTTTCAGCCGTTTCACGAAGCCGCGCGATTGCTTGACCGACAGTTAAATTTTTCGGAAAAGCGACGAATTCGGTCGTCATCAAACCGCCAGCCGTGTCTTTGTCAAACGGTAAAAGTTCGGCGACATCGGCTTTTTCTTCGTCTTCCATCAAATCGAAAAGTTCACGCGCCTTTTCGTCCGACATTTCGCCAAGAACGTCAACCGCGTCATCGGGCGACATTTCTTCCAGAATATCGGCGGCGCGTTCGTTGTCCATTTCTTCCAAAATTCGAGCCTGATTTTCCGTGGACATTTCTTCCAGAGTGTCGGCGGCAATTTCGTCGTCTAAAGATTCGACAATTTCCGTGCGGTGAATCGGCGACAGACTTTCGGCAAGCTGCGCGATTTCGACCGGATGAAGCCGCGAAAGTTTGTCTTTTGAAGATTTTAACTGCACCGTCGCCATCGCCGAATCGGTTGCCAGATAACCGACATCAGCCCAATCTATTACTTCGACGACGCGATTGCTGCCGTAGAAACCTTTCGGCATAAGGCGACGCAAAAATCCCTGCAAACTTATATCCGCGCCCGTGACGCGCCAGACGCCGGCGGCTTCGATAATTTGAACGTCGTTGACGCGCACGACCCTTTTTCCGTCAACGTCAATCAACTGATTATCAAGCACGTCTTTGGCGAGCATTACTTCGCCTTTGCGTCTGGCAAACGGACTCAAATCAATTATTTCCGAACTCATCCGCGCGCCTTTTTCGTTTAATTCTGAAATTTTTGAACGCGGAATAAAAAACAGGCGGCGGCGATAACGCGCGACGAGTCCGATGACGAGCGGATAATCTTCTCTGCCGTAACGCACGACAATATCTTTGACGACGGCGATTTTTTCGCCTTCGGCGTCGAAAATCGGATGTCCCAAAACCTGCGATAAATAAAGCATAAATTAAAAATAAACGATGTCGGCAAAAGATTGAAGCGCCGCCGTATAAAAAGCCAAACGACAAAAAATTTTATTCAGAAAACCTGTTTCAATTTTTTATTCTGTAAAAAATGTTTAAACTTGTTCAATTTTTTGGAAACAATTCGGTTTTCACATTTTATATAATTTAGACGCTCAAAATTTCGGGCTTCTCCGACTCAAAAAAATTCTTCAGAAACAAATTTGCAGATTATGAAAAAAGTCTTACTTTGTGGAGTAGCGTTATTTTTGCTGACAGTGCCGACGTTCGCGCAGACGCGCCCGCGCGTGTTTGACAATTTTGACGCGGAACGCGGAATTCAGCTTATTACTCCGCAGGCAGCTCCGGCTGCAAATTCAAAAAGTAAGTCTTTAGTCAAAAAAACCGCGCAAATCTCGCCGAGCATTCAAAACAACTCAAGCCTGAAAAATAACTTCAAATTAGCATTTTACTCAAAAGTTTCAATGTCGGCGGGGAAAAGTATGAACGGTTTTACGACCGGCGACGCCGCGATTGATTCTTACATCGTTGATTCGTGCGTTCGCTACGGAATTGATCCGCTTCTGGTTTACGCGCAGATGCACCAGGAATCAACATTTAAATTAAAAGCCACATCTTACAAAGGCGCGCGCGGTTTGATGCAATTGATGCCCGGCACGGCGATTCGTTTCGGTGTCCGAGACATTTACAACCCGCAGCAAAACATCGAAGGCGGCGTTAAATATATGCGCTGGCTGCTCGATTCGTTCGGCGGCGATGTTGCGCTGGCGCTTGCCGGTTACAATGCGGGCGAAGGCGCGGTAATGAAATACGGCAATCAAATTCCGCCTTACAGAGAAACACAGGAATATGTCCGCCGCATAACCGACCGCTACCACGAAATCACCAGCCCGAATTTAGCCAAAATCGTTCGCAAAGTTTCCACAGCGCAGGCGGAAAAACTGGAAAAGAAAGAATCCGCGCCGCTGGCGAATTACGAGAAAAGCACGACGGCAATCAGATTGCCCGACGGCAGAATGCGGCTGGTCAATCAATAAATTTCAAGTTTTCTAAAAAAATCTTTTTCTCCTCTGGTCTGAAAAGACATTGGCGGCTGAACAAATTTCAGCCGCTTTTTTTTTGTGTGAAAATACTGATTCCTGTATGCTTAAAAAGTTCAAAATTTGAACTTAATCCTTGGACAATGAATCTTGAATTTTGAAATCAGCTTATGTTTTGCACAAAATGCGGCGCGAGAAATTCAGATGAAGCCGTCTATTGCCAGAAGTGCGGCACACTGCTCGAAGCGGAAGAAGAAACGCGAATTGCCCGTTCCGTAAAAACTGAATCTAAAGACGAAGAAGAATCGGAGACGGAGATTTTTTCGATTCATCCGACGCTCGCGTTTGTCAAAATCGGTTACGGTTTAGCGGTTCTCGGCGCATTGCTGATGGTCGCCGTTTTCAGCCTTTTCAGCCAATTAACTGGCTTTAACATTCCCGCCTGGTTTTCTGTCGTCGCCGGACTCGCCCTGCTTTTGATTCCAGCCTTTTATCATCTCAAACAAAAACTCGTGCGCTATACTTTAACCGATTCAAAAATCGAAATTGACGAAGGCTTTGTTTCTAAAACAACCAGAAACATTCCGCTTCGCACGATTCAGGACGTTACGGTTTCGGCGAGTGTTCCGCAAAGAATGCTCGGTTTCGGCAATCTGGTAATCGAAAACGCGAGCGAAACCGGCGGCAGAATCATTTTGCGAAACATCAACCAACCGAAAAAACACGCCGACGTTTTGCTCAAACAAATGCGGCGATTAAACAAATAATTTTTGAAGTCCGAAAATTTACGCTTTCGGCAATTTTATCGTGAATTTCGTTCCGTCGTTCGCGTTCGATTCGACATCAATCGCGCCGTTGTGAACTTCGACGACTTTTTTGACGATTGCCAGACCCAAACCTGTTCCCGTTTCTTTGGTCGAAAAATACGGCTCGAAGATTTTTTCGAGATGTTCGGCGTCAATTCCGCTTCCCGTGTCTCTGACTTCGATTTTTACGTCGTTTTCCGCCGACGAAATTGTTACGTTTAACTGCCCGCCGGTCGTTTCCATAGATTGCACGGCGTTGATAAATAAATTATTGAAAACCGAACGCAAAAACTCCGCGTCGCCTGAAATTTTCGGCACAACTTCGCGTTCGACGAGACTGATTTTGATGTTTTGTTCTTCGGCTTGCGCTTCGACGATTCTGAGCGAATCTTCGACGACTTTTCGCACGTCGAGCGGCTGCAAATCGGCGTTTGTCGGACGCGAATAACTCAAAAAGTCAGAGATTTGACGGTTGATTCTGCCGACTTCGGTTTTTAACTGCGCGGTTAGTTTTTCAAAAGTTTCGCGTTTTTCCGCCGTTTCAGGCGCGAATTTCGAGCGCAGATGATCGAGCGATAAATTAATATAATTCAGCGGATTGCGAATTTCGTGCGCGATTGCCGAAGCGAGTCTGCCGACGACCGCCGATTTTTCCGCTTGCTGCAATTGCGATTCAAGCTCGCGCGATTTTTCGAGTTCGGCAGTCATTTCATTAAACTGTGCCGTTAATTTTCCCATTTCGTCATTGCGATTCGTCTCCGGCACGCGAAAACTCAAATCGCCTTCGGCAACGTGCCGCGCGGCGTCCGACAAATTGGCAATCGGGCGCGTGAATCGCCACACCAGAAAAACCGTTATCGCCGTCGAAAGCAAAAGGATAAGCAGTGTATAGACAAGCGGCTGAGTGGCGCGCCACACGGCTTCGCTGCGGTCATTTTTGAGAATTACCATTATATAAAACTGTCCGCTGCTGGTTTGAAGCGGTATGGCGTGAGCTTCGCCGTCAGTATCTTCGTCCGAAGCGGCATTGGCATTTGGAAATCTTTGTGCATCTTCACCGAGACGACTTGCTTCCTGAAGCGGCGGGAGATTTTTCAAATCGCTTAAATTCAGATATTTAATTTCCTTGTTCTCATCTTCGGTCGGCAGATAATCGTCGCTTAAACTGTCCAAAACCTGCCATTGCGGATTGATGACGATTATGTCCTGAATGCGTTTGGTTGATTTTTCATCGAAGAACGACTGACCTTCGCGTTTGACGAAAGTTTGCAGGCGGTCGCCCGAAGTCAGGCTGTTTGCGCCCAGAGCGATTCCGGCAACCAGCGCCTGCTCCTGCATTTTGCGAGTTTTAGCATTTTCCCACTCGGTTTTCAAATTTATATAAAGCTGAACGCCGAGCGTAGCAATTAGCAGAAACGCCAGAATTATCAGAAGCCTGCCGCGAAATGTGTTAAAAAAATTCAATTTTGTTTTTCGTCCTCAATATTTTTCACTTTTGCAGTAAATTTTTCTTGCCGTTTCACAGTTTTGAATGTTATAGTTTTGCGTGGCAGATACGCAAACATTTTCCGCAGTTTAGACGGTTTTCTAACAAACGAACTGCAAACTCTCCGCGATATTAATCAAAAAAACTAAATAAAAGAGGTGGCGATGACCCGATTTTCCGCTGTAAAATTTTCGTCTTTAAATATTCTTTCCGCTGTTTTGTTATTTTTCTTTCTTTTGTCAATAAATACAACGGCGCAAACCAGAAAAACTTCTACCGCTTCAAAAAACAAATCGCAAGTTTTAACCAAAACTTCAGACCAAAATAAAACTGCCGCGCAGAAAAATTCGGCAGCCAAGGAAAATGCCGCTAAAAACGGCAAACAATCTCAAGCTGATTCCAAATATAAAACGGAAGATAAAAAGCAGGGTAAAATTCGCCAAGCCGAAGAGGAAAAAAGACAAGCAATCGAAGAAGCCAGACGCGAAGAAATAGAAAGCGAGCGACGGCAAGCCGCGCTCGAAGAAAAACGCCGCCGCGAGCAGTCGGTTGCGGAAGCCAGAGCCAGACAAGCCGCTTTCGAGCGCGCACTTCGCACCGAAACCGTCGAAAATATCTCTCAAGACAATACCGAAGGCGAAGATTTGGAAGTGCGCCGCGCCGCCGTCAACGCTCTCGGAAATCGCGCCGGAACAGTCGTCGTGCTTGAACCGCAGACAGGAAAAATTTTAACCGTCGTCAATCAGGATTGGGCGATTCACAAAAGTTTCAAACCGTGTTCGACAATCAAACTCGTCACGGCGGTTGCCGGTTTGAACGAGCATTTGATTGACGAAGACGGCAATATTCGTTTTCGACATTTTCCGATGGAATTAAACGACGCGCTCGCTTTTTCAAACAATATCTATTTTCAGACGGTCGGTTCGGGTTTGGGAAACAGCAAAATGATTTCCTACGCGCAGACGCTCGGACTCGGACAGCCGACGGGAATCAATGTCGCGGGCGAAACTGCCGGAAAATTGCCGTTCGGCAATTCAAACGCCAGAATTTATTCGCACGGCGACGATTTTGAAGTTTCACCTTTGCAGCTTGCCGTCCTTACTTCAGCCATTTCAAATCACGGAAAAGTCATCGTTCCGCACGTTCCGCGTTCGGAATTTGAAAAGACGAGTTTTCGCGGAACAATTCGCCGCCAGATTTCGCTTCCCGAAACTTCGCTCGAAGGCGTTTTACCGGGAATGGTCGGCGCGGCGACTTACGGAACAGCCAGACACGGCGTTGATTCTTCGATGGGCGTAGCGGGGAAAACAGGTTCGTGTATCGCCGACGGCAGTTGGGTCGGGCTTTTCACGTCAGTCGCGCCGGTTTCAAATCCGCAATATGCCGTCGTCGTCATCACGCGCGGTCAAGGCGAACGCGGCAAATATGCCGCCGTCGTCGCCGGAAAAATTTATCAAACACTGCGCCCGCGCATTAAACAAAACGGCTTTGTCAATAGTGTCGCCAAAGCTGCCGAAACAAAACCGCAGCCGCAAGTCAATGCTAAAGTTTCGGCTCAAATTGACGAAATCGCCGGTGAAGAATCCGAAGAAGGCGATGCCGCGCCTGTCAAAAAAAATACAGTTAATAAAACCGACGCATCCGGTAAAACGGAAATTATCGTCGGACAAACTACGCCGAAAATCGTCGCGGAATCGAAAACGGTTGAGAAAAACAACATTACAAGCGGCGATAAATCGGCTGTTTTGTTTCCGACCGTCGTTATCAACGTAAAAAAAGCGCCGGGCGAATCAAAGCGTCCGCGAGTTGTTACCAATAAATAGTTTTGCGGCTTGGCAGAAAACTAATTTCGGACAGGGAAAATTAAGCGCTCGAAACCTCGTTTTACAGACGAATGTTTCGAGCGCTTAATTTTTTCCGCGCCTGTTTCGGATTTCGCTTGACACGACGCCGGAATTTACGTGATTATCTAATTTCAATCGTTTAATAGAAAGTTTTTGTCGGCTGATTTTTATCGAAAATTAGTTTTTCCGAAGCGGAAATTGTGCAACTCTTTTTTTTGACGATTCATCAGACTTTTTGCAAAATACGGAATTCCCAATCGTTCCCGATTTTGAAGATTTTACGACAGAAAACGCATATGAGGAGACATTTCAATGAAAACCATTTTTAGAGTTTTGATGCTTGGAATTATACTGTCGGCTGTAACGACTGTATCAGTTTTTGCGCAGGATGTTTGCACGGAAGTCGAGGCAAAACAGGCTTTATACAAAAAATTTACGGATAATTACGCTGGCGGGCTTGACCAGAAAAAAGCGGCTGTTGATGCCGGAGACCAATATATCAGCAAATACGGAGCTTGCGCCGAAGATAAGCAAATTGTTGATTATCTCAACGCGAATCTTCCTAAAATGAAAACGTATATTTCCGATACGGATGCCGCTAATGCTAAACAAAAACTTTATACAGATTTTGACACTGCGATAACGGCAAGTAATACAGGTAACATCTTTTCGACCGGAAAAGCGATTCTTGGTAAAGAACCCGATTTTGTGGATGTCAATATCGCGCTGGCAAGCGCCGGTTTTGACCAATCCGTTGCCAATCCGCCGGTTGATACTTATAACAGCGATACTATCAATTACTCAAAAACGGCGATTCAGCAAATTGAAGCGAATAAGGCGTCGAGAACAGGCGATTACGGCGTCAAACAGTATTCGTATAAAACCGACAAATATACGGGCAAAGACAACGCGCTCGGTTTATTGAATTACAATATCGCTTATATTATGTATTACCGACAGAACAACAAAAAAGACGCGCTGCCTTATTTTTACAAATCAACACAGTATAATTCATTCAGCAAAACCAATCCGTTCGTTTATCAAACTCTCGGCGCGTGGTATTTAGACCAGGCGATTAAGATGGACGCCGACCGTCAAGCGAAAATCACTGCCGCCGGTGACAAAGACACGGACGAAACGATTGCGATGCTGGCTATGCAGAAAGGTTACGCCGACCGCGCGATTGACGCTTACGCCAGAGCTTATTCGCTTGCCAAAAACGACCCGAAAAATAAACCTTATGCCGATGGTCTCTATGCGAAATTGAATGAATTGTATAAATTCCGCTATAACGGCAACGTAGCCGGCGTGGACACATTCGTTGCGGGCGTTATGAGCAAACCGCTTCCCGACCCGACGACTGAAATTACTCCGGTCAAAGAAGAAACTCCGGCGGCTAACACAACGACAGGAACTACAAAAACTGCGGCGATGACGAGCGATAACACAGCGAACAGCACGGCGAGCGCCAACACAATGGCAAAACCGACGACAAAAAATTCGGCGAGCGGAGCGGCGGCAACAACGCCCAAAACTCCCGCGAAACCTGCGACAACACCTAAAAAGAAGCCGACTCGTTAAGGTTTCTGACTTAAAAATGGTTTGAAAAAGAAAGTCCGGCGCGGAATATGATGCGTCCGACTTTCTTTTTTTTTGCAATATCCTTAAAATTAGCGTTTTATGCCGGAAAATCTTACAAGTTTGGAAAAGCTCATCGGCTACAAGTTCGCTGATTCGGCTTTGCTTGAACGCGCCGTTACGCACAGGTCTTGGGCGAGCGAGAAAATTCCTTTCGGCGATGAAAAGGAAATTCGCCGTCTGCAAAACGAATCGCTGGAATTCGTCGGCGATTCGGTGCTTGGTTTGGCGGTTGCCGAACAGCTTTACATTCGTCACCCGGAAGCCAGCGAAGGCGATTTGACTTTGATGAAACATCGTCTGGTCAGCGCGGAAACATTGGCGATACTTGCTAAGGATTTAGATTTGGGAAAATATCTGCGCGTCGGTCGCGGCGAAGAAAAAACCGGCGGCAGACGCAAGCAGGCGCTTCTGGCAAACACTCTGGAAGCCATCATCGGAGCTGTTTTTTTTGACAGCGGCTACATCGCGGCGCGTCTCTTTATCAATCGAATTTTCGCGGAAGATTTTCGCCGGGCGTCGCCGAAATCTTCGCTCGATTATAAAACTCTGCTACAGGAAACATTACAGGCGCAAAAACTCGCCGCGCCCGTCTATACTTTGGTAAAAACCGAAGGTCCGCCGCACGAAAGAAAATTTTTCGTCGAAGCCGTCTGGGAAAACGGAAGAGTGCGGGGCGCGGGCAGTTCAATCAAAGCCGCCGAAATGACTGCGGCAAGCCTCGTTTTGAAGAAACTAAACAAATCGAAAGCCGAAAGCGTAAAAGAAAGTTAGTTTGATTTTCTCGAAATTAACGTTAAGTTATATTATGAACGAAAAAGAAGTTGAAAAAACGCCGGAGAGCAAACCGCTCGGACCGCCGAAATCTGTCGCCCGCGAGTATTTTGAATCGTTTGTCATAACGCTTGTGATGGCGATTTTCGGAATGACGTTTATCTTGCAAGCCGTAACCGTTCCGACCGGCTCGATGCAGAATACGATTCTTGTCGGCGATTATTTGCTGGTCAACAAATTCATTTTCGCGCCCGGCGGCAAGCCTCTGCCGTTTTTGCCGCAGCGCGAAATCAAGCGCGGCGATATTGTCGTTTTCAAATTTCCCGGCTTTCCAGACGAGCTTCATAAATCAGCCGCAGAAAAAGAAGCCGCCGGAGTTCCGTATCAAACGAATTTCGTCAAGCGCGTCATCGGACTTCCCGGCGATACCGTAGAATTTCGCAACGACCAGGTTTATATCAACAACGAGCTGCTGCCCGAACACCGAATAATCGCCGATTCGCCGCGAACCCGCAGCGGCGGAGAAAATGATCAATCCGCTTTGCAGGTAAAATCCGAAGAACCGCCGAAACCGGGCGAAACTCATAGCGTCTATTATTCGGCAGATACGATTGAACTAGCCGAAAAAAACCAGTTGCCGCCAAGCAGCGCCAGTTACGGCGTGACGGGCAAAGTGGTAACAGTTCCCGCCGACAGTTATTTCGTGATGGGCGACAGCCGCGACCACAGCCTCGACAGCCGTTACTGGGGATTCGTTTCGCGCGACTTAATCATCGGACGCGCGATGTTTATTTACTGGTCGTGTGACCGAGCCGCGTCCGACGGAGGTATGCTCGGCTGCATCACAAACCCGCGCCTCAACCGCATCGGGAAAATGATTAAATAGTGAAAAACTTTTAGTGAGAAGTGAATAACAAAATTTATTTACCTTTTACTTTTCACATTTCACTTTTCACTAAAATGAATTTTAACGAAAAAGTCGCCGACGCGCTGCAAAATAAAAAACCGATTGTCGCGCTCGAATCAACCGTTATCGCTCACGGCTTGCCGTATCCGCAAAATCTCGAAACCGCGCGAAACTTAGAAAAAATTGTCCGCGAAAACGGCGCGATTCCCGCCACAATCGCGGTTTTCGACGGTGAATTTTGCGTCGGATTAAATTCAGACCAAATCGAAAGACTTGCGACCGACGAAAATATTCGTAAAATTTCCCGACGCGATTTGCCCGTTGCGGTCGGACGAAAACTAAACTGCGCGACGACCGTTGCGACGACTTCATATATTGCCTATCGCGCCGGAATAAAAGTTTTCGCAACCGGCGGCATCGGCGGCGTGCATCGCGGATTTTCGTCGGACATTTCAGCGGATTTGCCGGAACTCGCGCAAACTCCGATCACCGTTGTTTGTTCGGGCGCGAAAATCGTGCTTGATTTGCCCGCGACGCGCGAATGGTTAGAGACTTTCGGTGTGACAATTCTCGGTTATAACTGCGATGAATTGCCCGCGTTTTATTCTCGAACGAGCAATTTATCGGTTGATGAAAAAATCGAAACCGCGAGGGAAGCGGCGCAAATCGCCAAAGCACGCGACGAATTAAATTTGCAGAACGCGATTCTATTAACCGTTCCCGTTCCCGCAGAATTTGAAATTGAAATCGCGGAACTCGAAAAAATTTTAAGCGACGCGCTCGCTTCGGCGGAAAAACAAAACGTCACAGGAAAGGAAATAACGCCGTTTCTGCTCGCGCAAATGTCGGAACGAAGCGCGGGAAAAACACTTGCGGCAAACATTGCGCTGCTTGAAAACAACGCGCGAATCGCCGCCGAAGTCGCCGTCGAATTGTCAAAAATATCATCGAAAAACAGTCTATGAAATTCGGTCTGATCGCCGGAAACGGAAAATTTCCCTTTCTCGTCGTCGAAGGCGCGAAACGAGCTGGCGCGTCGCTCGCGGTCGTCGCCATCAGGGAAGAAACTGACAAAAGCATCGAAGAAGTCGCCGAAAAAGTCGTTTGGGTCGGCATCGGACAACTCGGCAAAATGATTTCGTTTTTTAAAAAAGAAGGCGTCGAAAAAGCGATAATGGCTGGACAGGTCAAACACATCCAGATTTTTTCCGGCGCGTTTCCCGATTGGCGAATGGCGAAAATGCTCTATAATCTGCCGCGCCGAAACACCGATTCTTTAATCGGCGGAATCGCCGCCGAACTTGAAAAAGACAATATCGAGTTGATTGATTCGACCTTTTTCGTGCAGGAAAATCTGGCGAAAACGGGCGTTTTGACGAAACGTGCGCCCGACGAAATCGAACGCAGAAATATCGAATACGGCTTAAAAATCGCCAACGAAATCGCCAGGCTCGATTTGGGACAAACAATCGTCGTCCGCGCCAAAGCGTGCGTCGCCGTCGAAGCGATGGAAGGCACGGACGCCGTAATAAAACGCGCGGGCGAACTCGCCAAAGGAAAATTAACCGTCGTCAAAGTCGCCAAACCGAATCAGGATATGCGTTTCGACGTTCCGGTCGTCGGCGTGCCGACGATTGAAACGATGATCGCAGCGGGCGCGGGCTGTCTCTGTCTAACGGCTGAAAAAACTCTGATTTTCGATAAAAAGGAAATGCTCGAACTGGCAAATCGCCACAAAATTTCGATTGTCGCCGCCGCGCCTGCAACAAATTCGGATTTACAGCCTGAAAAATAAAAATCCTGTAAAATGCCCGCTTGATGCTTAGAGTAAGCCTCTTTCTTTGACGCGCAGATAAGTTTCCAAAAGACGCGGCGCGAGAGAATTTGACGTAACGTCGAGCGCGAGTCCGCCGATGGTTTCGACCAATCTTAAAGCCGATTCACGCTGATGAATAATTTCTTCAGCCGCGCTCTGTGTGAAAACGTCTTTTAATTCTTTCGGAATTTCGCTGACCGTTTTGTTTAAATCGCGGTCGCCGATGCAGACGACGAGCGGAAGATGGCGCGGACGAAGCAGTTTAAGCGAACTTATCAATTCTTTCGAGCTTTCTTTATCAACCAAATCCGTCAAAATCACGACAAACGCGCGTTTTTTCGATGTCGCGGCGATAAACTGAAAAGCGCGGCTGTAAGAAGGCTCAATCAATTCCGGTTCTAAGTCGTGAAGCGCTTCCAAAACCGCGTCGGTTTGTCCGATGCCTTTTTTCGGCGGCAGAAATCTTTTGACATTTCGCCCGAAAACGACAATTCCGCAACTGTCGCCGCCGCGCGAAGCCGCCGACATCAGCGCCAAACTCGCGTGAATCGCCGTGTCAAATTTCGTTTCGTCACCGATTCTTCCCGTCATCAAACGTCCCGCGTCGAGCGCGATGATAATCGTCTGATCGCGCTCGATTTGATACTGGCGCGTCGTCAATTTTGAACGTCTGGCAGTCGCCGTCCACGAAATATGCCGCTGTTCGTCGCCGCGCACGTAATCGCGCATTGATTCAAATTCGCGTCCTTCGCCGCGCCGGATCGCTCTGCGCTGAACCGCAAGGAAAGAATTCGCGCCGAGCGCTTTCAGTTCCATTTCACGCGCTCGCCTGATGTTCGGATAAACTTTAACCGTTTCGGTTTTGCCCAAATCAACTTGACACCAGACGAGTCCGAACTTTGAAAGAAAACGCGCGGCGGTTTTTCCGAATTCGTATCGTCCGCGTCGCGGCGGCGTTAGATTATAGAAAAATTCGGCGGAAGTTTGCGCTTCGATCATAAATTCGGCTTCGCGTGTTTCGGTGAGTTTCATCTCCGGCGGAAATTCGTCTTTGATTTGCAAATCGAACGCTCTCGGACTTCGATTTTCGATGTGAAGTTTCACTTGATTTGCGTCGCCGATGGCAAAGCGTCTGCCGAATTCGCGTGTAATTGTCAATTCTTCGGGAACTTTGCGGCTTGTAAAATAATCGGCAAGCGCAATCGAAACAAGCAAAACATCGTAAACCAAAACCGCCGAACGAAGCGCGGGAAAATTCCACGAAAGCGAAAGCGGCACGAAGCCGATTGCCAGAAGAATAAAAAATCGTCGTGAGAAAACAAAACGCATAATCGAGGGAAATTTTACCTTAAAATCTTTGTTAAGAATAGCAGTTTATTGCGGTTTGTGATTCAATCGAATCGGAAGGTTAAAATTTTGCATAGAGATTTAACATCAGTCAAAGGAATTCGCGCCATCGCCGTTTACGAAGCGTTGAAAGGCGTAGTTGTTTTAATCGCGGGCATCGGAATTTTGACGCTGATTCACAAAAACATTCAGGATTTTGCCGAAGATGTCGTTTTCGGTCTGCATCTCGATCCGACGAGTCATTATCCGCAGATGTTTATCGAAGCGGTCGGGAAAATTGACTCGAACAAAATAATATATATCTTTTTGTTTTCGGTTCTCTACACGATTTTCAGATTTATCGAGGCTTACGGACTCTGGTATCTGCGAACATGGGCAGAATGGTTAGCGATTATTTCAGGCTCGGTTTATCTGCCGCTGGAGATTTATGAGATTTTCAAAAAGCCTGACGTTTTGAGAATTTCGATTTTTCTCTTTAATCTCGCAATAGTTTTATATCTGATTTATGTTCGCCGCGAAGAGCATCTGAAAAAAGAAGTCGGTCTGGAAACCGTCAGCGAAAAAGTTCAGGATGCGGAAACCGTTTGAAATTTCACTTCAAAAGAAATTTTCGATTCAAATCTCGATTCTTCAATCATTTTCAAGTCAATTCGTCTTGTGCTAATCTCTAACATTATTTTCTTGTGAAAGATTTCATTTGTAATTTTATGTTGGACACTTTAGGAAATTTGGAACGCACGCACACTTGCGGCGAGCTTCGCGCCGAATCGGTCGGCGCGGCGGTTGTTTTAACGGGTTGGACAGCCAAAAAGCGCGACTTCGGCGTTTTCACGTTTATTGATTTGCGCGACCGTTACGGTGTTACACAGATTGTTTTAAGCGGCGAAACTGCGAAAGAAGCGCACGAAAAAGCGAAAAACGTGCGCGGCGAATTCGTCGTTGCGGTTAAAGGCAAAGTCGTTGCGCGTTCTGCCGAAACGATTAACAAAAAATTGCCGACCGGCGAAATCGAAGTTCACGCCGACGAGATTTTGATTTTGAACGACGCGAAAACTTTGCCGTTTCAACTCGAAGTCGCCGGTTCTGAAAACCTGGCGAGCGAAGATACACGCCTTAAATATCGTTATCTCGATTTGCGCCGTCCGCAATTGCAGCAGAATTTAATCGTGCGCGGGCGAGTTTTGACAAAGATGCGCGAGTTTATGAACGCGCACGATTTTCTCGAAATCGAAACGCCGATTCTGCTGAAATCAACGCCCGAAGGCGCGAGAGATTTCGTCGTTCCGTCGAGAATTCACACCGGAAAATTTTTCGCCCTTCCGCAATCGCCGCAGATTTTGAAACAGCTTTCGATGATTGCCGGTTTGGATAAATACTTTCAAATCGCGCGTTGTTTCCGCGATGAAGATTTACGCGCCGACCGTCAGCCGGAATTTACGCAGTTAGATATTGAAATGAGTTTCGCCAATCAGGAAATGGTTTTCAGAACTCTCGAAGGCGTGATGCGTTCGGTTTTTTCGCTGCTCGAAACAAATTCGGGAAAATCGGTTGACGAATATTTTGAAACGCCTTTTCCGCGAATGACTTACGCCGACGCGCTCAAAAGATTTGGAACGGACAAACCGGATGTGCGTTTTGAAATGGAATTACAGGACTTATCAGAATCATTCAGAAATGCGATTAAAAATGGTGGAAACTCCTCGGTATTTTCTGGCATTTTGAAAGATGGTGGCGAGATAAAATACATTGTTGCCAAAGGGAAATCTGATTATTCCCGCAAGATTTTGTCTGAATTAGAGGAATTTGTTAAGCGTTACAAAGCTGGCGGTTTGTTGTGGGTGAAATTTCTTGAAGACAATTTGATACAAACCAATATTAGCCGTGAGAGAATATATGTTGATAGAGAGGGTAACGCAAACGCGAATTTATTTATTAGAAAAAATGTTCAAGCCGAGAACGGCGATTTGGTTTTGGTCGTCGCGGGCAAAAAATCCGTTGTCGCGCAAAGCCTTGGCGCACTCCGAATCGAAATCGCTCGCCGCGAAAATCTGATTCCGAAAAACGTTATCAAACCGCTTTGGGTTACGGAATTTCCGATGTTTGAATTTAACGAAGACA
>CAXSHW010000072.1:11101-20093 GCA_964237245.1 uncultured Pyrinomonadaceae bacterium | reverse complement strand
ATGTTACAAAAAACAAATCATTACTACAATATCTTTTGTTACTTAGCACTAGTCATCTGCTGAATTTGTCTTCTAGTTTCGCTGACCTGGTCTTCGTCTTTTCCTAGACCAAGTTCCTTACTAATTCTTTCTTTACCTTGAGGCGACAAAAGGCTGGATAACTCTTGAGTACTATCGAGCAGTTCAAGCAGCGCGCTTCGCATTTGTTCAAGATCATCTGACGAAAATTCGGTTTGCCCGTCTTGAGCTTTTATGCTTTCTAAAAGCGCCGCTCGCACGCCGGGTAAATCCTTTTTAGCGGTTGGTTTTTTGTCTGTTCCTTCATACTTGCCGGCAGCTAGAACCGGACTAATTAACATAAAAGTCATTACAAATGTTAATATTATCGCAATAGAGCGATAGTATTGGTTGTATTTCATAAATTTATTCTCCTTTAATATTGTTCAGCGCCGATTTATTTCAATAACGCTCGTGGTGTTTAGGGAAAGTAGCGTTATAGCAAAAGCCAAACAGAAACTTCATAAATTAAGCTCTACGCTTAATCAATAATTTATTTGGTTGTGTGATTTGAAAATAGATTTTGAAAAATTGATTATTAATGGCACGAAATCCAAATTCTGGAAGGAGTGTAAAGAATCAATCAATTCAATTTGAAAAATACTCTAAGTGTCAATCCATATCAAAGTCAAGTCTTGTCATTCTTTAATTTAGGGCTTCCGACAAGTAATGACTTAAAGACACAATAATATAAAACTTCCACAAATTTTTGAATTATTGAGTATTAAAATTAAAGTGTTAAAATACTCTGCAATAAAGTATTCAGTGACGAACTGTTTGAAAATGAAAAATGAATAAACATACTATAACACTGATTCCGGGCGACGGCATCGGACCGGAAATCGTCGCGGCGACCGTTAGAATAATCGAGGCTTCGGGCGTTGACATCGAATGGGAAACGCATATCATCGGCGCTCAGGCGTTAGAGAAATTCGGCACGACTTTACCGGAAGCGGCAATCGAGTCAATCAAAAAAAATAAAGTCGCGCTCAAAGGTCCGCTGATGACGCCAATCGGCAAAGGTTTTACGTCGGTGAACGTCGGTTTGCGAAAGACGCTCGACCTTTACGCCAACGTTCGCCCGATTCGCGCTCTGCCGAACATTCCGTGTAAATACCCGAATTTAAATCTCGTTATCGTCCGCGAAAACACTGAAGATTTATATGCCGGACTCGAACACACGGTCGTTCCGGGCGTGGTCGAAAGTTTAAAAATTATCACGGAAAAGGCTTCGACCAGAATCTCGCGCTACGCTTTTGAATTTGCGAAGCGCGAAAACCGCAAAAAAGTTACAGCCGTTCACAAAGCCAACATTATGAAACTTTCGGACGGACTTTTTCTGGAAAGTTTTTACAACGTGGCGAAAGATTACCCGGAAACCGTTGCGGACGATAAAATAATTGATAATTGTTGTATGCAGCTTGTGATGAATCCGCAGCAATTTGACGTGATGGTGATGGAAAATCTTTACGGCGATATTGTTTCGGATTTGTGCGCCGGTTTAATCGGCGGACTCGGACTCGCGCCGGGCGCGAATATCGGCGAAATCGGCGCGGTCTTTGAAGCCGTTCACGGTTCTGCGCCCGATATTGCGGGTCAAGGCGTGGCAAACCCGACTGCCGTTTTGATGTCGGCGATTTTAATGCTCAAACACATCGGCGAGCGCGAAGCGGCGGAAAGCACGGAAAAAGCGATGCTCGAAGTTTTCGCCGAAGGAAAAACTATCACGAAAGATTTAGGCGGAACGGCGAACACGATTGATTTTGCCAGCGCGATTATTGATAAATTAGAGCATTAAGAACTAGCCGCGAACAGATACGAAAGAACACGAAAATAAAATGAGTTTTGTTCGTGCTTTTTCGTGTTTGTTCGCGGCTAAAATATTCGTGGTTAATTTTGCTATGAAACTCGAAAGCATCTGGGATAAGCCGGTTTCACACGGCGAAATCTTAAAAAAAATCTGGAAAAATCTCGATTTGGGAACGCTTGAGCGCAATCATCCGTTTCACACGCCTGTTTTCGGGACGGTTTGCGACGGTGCGCCGGAATTGCGCGTTGTCGTGCTGCGGCGTTTCCGGCGCAAAAATCCGCGCGCTTTGGCTTTTCATACGCACGCGGGCGCGCCGAAAATCGCGGAAATCAAATCGAATCCGAATGTGTCTTTTATCTTTTATCATCCGCAGGAAAAACTTCAAATTCGCATCAAAGGAATTGCCGAAACTCACACTTCCGGCGAGCTTCACGAAGAACAATGGATGGCGACCGGATTTTTCTCGCGCCGCTGCTACGTCGGCGAAGCGCCAGGCGTCGCAAGCGAAAAACCGACGAGCGGTTTGCCCGAAGAGATTGCCGACCGCAAACCGACAAAAGAAGAATCCGAAGCCGGAAAATCAAATTTCGTTGTCGTCTCTTCGACAATTGATTCGATTGATTGTCTCGAACTCGATTCAAAAGGCAATCGCCGCTCGCTGTTTGTCTGGAACGACGCAGGCGAACTCGAAACCGGATGGTTGACGCCTTAAATTTCATAAAAATCTTTGAAGTCATAAAAATCAGCAATTTTACATTCTTCGTTCTAAAATTTTTATGCAAAAAAAGTTGAAAATGTAAAATTTAGAATTTCTCAAATTTTCAACATTTTTGAGATAACTCTTATTCTAAAATCCGTTTTGCCCGCTTGTTTCAATAATTTCGACAACGCGAAACGGATTTGAGCATTCAAAGAAAACGAGTCGAAAATACTCGATTCAATTTTTTCGGACGATAGAAAATTATGAGAAAAACAATTTTTGTTTTATTTCTGACGCTTGCTTTCGGCATTTCCCTGCAAGCGCAGTCCAATCAAAAAGTTACGGTTCAAGTCAATCAACAAAAAGCCGTTCCGCGCGGCAATCTGAAAATCAAGTTTCTCTCGCTCGTCGAAGATTCGCGCTGTCCGACCGACGCGCAGTGCATTCAAGCCGGAAATGCTAAAATCAAAATTAAACACGCTAAAACCGGCACTGATGAATCGAAGATTTTCGAGATAAACACAAATGCTAAACCGCAAATCGTCCAATTCGCCGGCTATGCGATAAAATTAGTTGACCTCGATCCGAAACCGGCAACAAATATCAGAATCAATCGTTTCGGTTATAAAGCGATTTTAGATGTAACCCGAATAAAAACTCAAAATGATTGAAGTCAATAATTGAAGTCAAAAAATCGGCTCGAAATTATAAATTTCGAGCCGATTTTTATTCACTAAAAACTTTTTTGTTTTTCGCTTTCGCTAAACTTTCAAAAACGGATTTGTCAGATACATCAAAATAACCAGCAAAATAAAATAAGGAATCAAAACCGCCGCGCCCGCATAATCTTTGGCGACGCGCTGACCGAAAAAAAGCGCGACAATTGAAGTCGCGCCGACAATTGAAGCATAAAAGATCAAACTTAGCGAATTTGTCAGCAGAAAATAAACGATTCCGATTCCACTCAAAACGCCAGTCACCAATTCCATCACGGTAATCGTTGCCAACATCGGCGCAACCGTTCCGCGCAGAAATGTTTTGGAAAAATGTCCGGTCAGCCATTCGAGATTTCCCTTCCAATCGAAAACTTTGTCGAGTCCCGATTGAACAAACAAAATGCTTACGAGCAACGCCGTGAAAAGCGCCGGAAGATTTTTGCCGAGTTCTTCAAATATCATAAATTTATGATTATATCAGTTAAAATAAAGGTCATTGTCGCAAACCAATACCTGTGCTTCCTTCGCCAATTATACCTTCGCTCAACAAATCATTAACCGCTTGTTCGAGGACTTGCTGCAAACTCGCGCCTGTCCGATTAAATCCGAAGATTGCGCGAATTTCGTTTATCAAATCCTTTTTATAAAATTTATGACTACCGCGCAAAATTAAGAGAATTGCCGCACGGATTTCTTCCGGCGCAATGCGTTCGGCTTGAGTTGGAATATTGTTTCTTGAGCGAACGCGAATTTCGCCGCCGATTTTCCAAACGAATTCACCGCGCGTTTCAATGTGTTTGGCTTGTTCTAAAAGTCGCAGAACTTCCATTATTCGCGCCGTGATGTTGCTTCCCGCTTTTTGTTCCCAAGCTGCGGATGTGCGGGTGAAAACGTCTTTAATATGAATTGGCGCTTCCTGTTCGACAATCATCATAATGACTTTTGCAATTTGCTGTGTTGTAGCTTCGAGAAGCGATTGAAAACTAAAGCCAATATCAATTTGTGCCATTTGATAAGGTTCGGCAATCGGACGGATATATTCTTTTTGTTCCAATTTCTCAAAGGCATTAACAATTTCCGTTTCGTTTAAATTACCTAAAAATTCTCGCGCCTGACGCTCACTTTCCGATTCGAGAAAAGTTTTACGTTCAATTTCCTGTTCGCTTTCCTGTCTGGCGTGTTGACGTGATTGCTCGATTAAACCGAGTAATCTTTCAATTTGTCCGTTGCGGTCTTTGAACCAATCGGTTGACCAGACGCGGTGAATTTCCCATCCTCTCGCTTCGAGGACTTGCTGCCGCAGACGGTCGCGGTCGCGGGCGGTTTCGGAAGAATGATAAGCCACGCCGTCGCATTCAATTCCGCAGATGAATTTGCCCTGCGCCGCGTCGTCCAAAACGCCGAAATCTATTTTATAGCCGGAAACGCCGACTTGCGGAATTAAAGATAAGCCGCGCCGCTCAAGTTCTTGAAAAACTTCGCGCTCGAATGGCGAATCGGTTTCGTTGACCGCTGAAATAATCGGGCTGTCAAGCCGTTTGTGTTCGGCATAAGCCAGAAAATCTCTCAGCAGTTTCGCGCCGCGCGAAGCGGTTGCCGCCAGATTTATATCTTCGGCTTTGATTGACGAAAACACGCGCATCAATTTTCTGGCTCGCGTCGTTAAAACATTCATTCTGCGCCAACCATTTTCGCCGTTCAAAGGTCCGAAATTATAACGCAATCTTCCGTCGTGCGCTTTGGCGTAAGTTACGCTCAGGAAAATCACGTCGCGCTCGTCGCCCTGAATGTTTTCCAGATTTTTGACGAAAAATGGTTCTTTTTTGCTCCGGTCGAAGAAAGGTTCGAGGCTTGGGTCTTCGCGGCGGCGTTGTTCGAGTTCGTCTTGAATGGCAAGCTGCTGGCGCATATTGAAAGTTCCCACGCCGAGCGAAACCTGCGGATTTTTCTTCGCGTGTTCGACAACCGCGTCGGCAACTTTCCGCGCTTCCGCCATATTCAAACCTTTGCCTTCATAAACGCCTTCCGGCACGAATTCAAAATGCAAACCCGAATCGTAAGCGTCGGTTTCGACGCTTGGAAAAGTGTATAAATCCGAATCGTAAAAGCTGACATTTGAAAACGTAATCAGCGATTCGTGCGCGCTTCGATAATGCCATTTAAGGCGGCTGCTCGGCACGCCGCTGCTCATCACTTCTTCCAAAATGCTTTGCGAATCATCGAAAAGCGGCAAGCCATCTTCGTCGGTTTGGACGTTGACCTGTCCGCTGGCGACGGCGAAAAAGTTTGTCGGCGGAAGCTGTTTCGGATCGCCGACGACAACGAGTTGTCTGCCGCGAATAATCGCGCCGACGGCATCTTCGGTCGGCAATTGCGAGGCTTCATCAAACAAAATCAAATCGAAATTCGCCGCTTCGCTGTCAAGCAATTGCGCGACTGAAAAGAAATCCTGCAAATCGTAATTTTCATCGCTTGTGTCTATTTCGGGAAGAGCAATTTTGTAATCGCGTTGCAGATATTCGATGAGCGACGGATTGACGACTATTTCTTCGTCCGTTGCCTTAATGACGAAACCTTCGCGTGCGGATTTACGATGCAGTTCGACGGGAATGAGAATCAGAGGTGCTTTGAAGAAAAGTTCGGAATCTTTGCTTTCCTTATAATAAAGCATTCCGAGCGCGAGGAAAAGCGCGTTAACACCTTGCTCTTCAACGATTGTTCTGCCTTGTTCTTCAAGACGGCGCAGAGATTTATCGAGTTTTTCCGCCGAAGAATTTGTTTGAAGAAAATCGTCCGTATAATTGGCAGTAAGATTTTCAGTTTTGTATGGCGTGAAAAGTGAAAGTTGACCTTCAAATTCTCGCATCGAAGGGGAAATTTCGATTTCATCGGATAAAACATTCGCTTCGAGAACGTCCTTTTCGGTTTTCGTTTCCGGCTCATCGCTCGGTTTGAATTTGAGAGATTTTTTCTGTCCGCAGAGCAATTTAAAAATTTCAGTCGGTAATTCATCAACAATCGTCACCGTCGAAACTATGTTGACTTTGAAGTTCAAGGCGCGGTTGCGCTTTGATAGGTCGAGCAGTTTGCTTTTCCAAGCGTTGACGGTCGCCGAAAATCTTTCGTTTTGAGCGTTTGGATTCATTTAATCTTGCCTCTCGAAATATGAATCAAAATTGCAAAGCTGAGTTAATTGCTTGAGTCAAATAATTATTTGACTCAAGCATCAATAAGAAGTTTACCGATACGAATACTAAAGAATCTGTTCTGAATTGACTCGATTCTTTATGGCATAGAGTTAAATCTCAGTTAAGCTAAAATTTTATCTGTTTGCCATCAACTCCTCAATTTCTTCGGCTTGTTTCGGGCAATTTTCGGTTAAATTGACGTTGCCGTCTTCGGTGACTAAAACGTCGTCTTCGATGCGAATTCCGATGCCGCGATATTTTGACGGCGCGTTTTTATCGTCGGGCGGAATGTAAAGTCCCGGTTCGACGGTTAAAACCATTCCCGGCGCGAACGGGCGCGAATCTTTCGCTTGATGGTCGTTAAAATAACGTCCCGCGTCGTGTGTATCTAACCCTAAATAATGCCCGACGCCGTGCATATAGTATTTTTCGTAAGCCTTTTTCTTGATTAAATCTTTCGTTTTGCCTTTCAAAAGTCCGAGCCGTTTCATTCCTTCGGTCAGCATTTCGATTGAAAGATTTTGCCGTTCTTTAATCGTCGTGCCGGTTTTTGTCGCTTCCAGACACGCAATTTCAACATCTAAAACAATGTCATAAACTTCGCGCTGCGGCTTGGTAAATCTGCCGTTGACGGGAAATGTGCGCGTAATGTCGGAAGCGTAACCTTTGTATTGCGCGCCCGCGTCAATGAGCAGCAAATCGCCGTCTTTGAGCGGCATATTGTTTTCGACATAATGCAGAATCGTCGCGTTCGCGCCGCCGCCGACAATCGAATTATACGCGACGCCAGCCGCGCCGTTATCCCGAAAATAATTTTCGATTATCGCTTCGACCTGATATTCGTTCATTCCCGGTTTGGTTTTTTGCATTGCCAAAACGTGCGCTTCGGCTGCGATGTCGGCTGATTTTTGCATCAACTCGACTTCATCTTCGGTTTTGTGCAAGCGCATTTCGTGAATCAAAATCGTCGGGTCAATAATCGTGTGCGGCGGATAAGCAGTTTTCAGACGCCCGAATCTCTGCCCGGAAAGATACTGCAAAATCATCTGGTCGAGTTTGTTGTCAACGCCGAAACGATAATAAAGTTTTTCGTGTCCGTTTAATAATTTCGGCAGTTCCGCCGCAAATTTTTCGACCGAATACGCTTTGTCGGCATTATATTTTTTCTCCGCGCCTTCCGTTCCGGCGCGTCTGCCATACCACGTTTCCATTTTCGGATCGCGCGGGCGGACAAATAGTGTGTATGGATTTTTTTTGCTGTCTGGCGTGATGACGGCAATCGCGTCGGGTTCGGGAAATCCGGTCAGGTAATAAAAATCCGGGTCTTGATGAAACTTAAATTCCGTGTCGTAACTGCGCGTTACTTCGTGCGCCGCGGGAATAATCGCAACCGCGTCTTTGCCGATGCTCTCGATAAAATCTTTCAACTGTTTTTTCATTGTTTTTTCCTCACTTGCGAAAAATTGTAACTCAAACTGCTGAAAGGAAAAAGTTTTGTTTTCGCGCAACCGGAAAAAAATTTTGTAAAAGTCTGCAAGAAGATCAAAAGCCGCGCGTTCCCGTAATGTCACCGATAAAAAAACTTGTCCGAAAAGCAACGGCGGGCGTGTTTCAAACGACGAAGCAAATACAACCGTTTCCCGAAAGACTTTTACAAAAATTAAAATTTGGAGTGAGGTTAAAGCTATGCGAAAAACGATTCTTCTAACTCTCTTTTCCCTGCTGCTGGCGATTGGTATTCAGGCGCAAAGCG
Organism: uncultured Pyrinomonadaceae bacterium; assembly: GCA_964237245.1. Classification (GTDB taxonomy): domain Bacteria; phylum Acidobacteriota; class Blastocatellia; order Pyrinomonadales; family Pyrinomonadaceae. The sequence continues at coordinate 11,869 of CAXSHW010000072.1, read as the reverse complement.
CGACGCAAGGCGAACTCGCCGCCGTCAGCGCGGACGGAAAACCGCTCGGCGCGTGTCCGCTCAAACATACGGACGTGCAGGCGGAAATCAGCGGATTTTTGTCACGCGTCAAAGTTACGCAGGAATTTGAAAACAATTTCAGCGACAAAATCGAAGCGGTTTACGTTTTTCCTCTGCCGGACAATGCAGCCGTTGACGATCTGACGATGCGCATCGGCGAAAGAATCGTGCGCGGCAAGATTTTGAAGCGCGAAGAAGCCCGCGACGTTTACGAAGCGGCGAAATCAAACGGTCAAATCGCCAGCCTTTTGGATCAGGAACGCCCGAATATCTTTACGCAGTCGGTCGCCAATATTTTGCCCGGCGAAAAAATTACGATTGAAATCAGCTATGTCGAAACGCTGAAATATGAAGCGGGCGCGTATGAATTCGTCTTTCCGATGGTCGTCGGACCGCGCTATATTCCGGGAAACGCGACGGGAAAATCCGGCGGCGGTTACGCGCCCGACACGACGCAAGTTCCCGACGCTTCAAAAATTACGCCGATGCCCGCGCCAAATCGCGCCGGACACGACGTTTCGATTGCCGTCACACTCGACGCCGGCGTTCCGCTCGAAAGCGTCCGGTCGAAATCGCACGAGATCGAATCGCAGATGCTTTCGGCGAGCAGTTACGCCGTTAAATTAAAAGACGAAAAAACTATTCCGAACAAGGATTTTATTCTGCGTTACGACGTTTCCGGCAAGCGAATCGAAGACGCGGTTTTGA
>CAXSHW010000072.1:10561-11091 GCA_964237245.1 uncultured Pyrinomonadaceae bacterium | reverse complement strand
ACGCACCGCGACGCGAGCGGCGGTTATTTCACATTGATTTTACAGCCGCCGGACGAACCGCGCGCACAGGACATCACGCCGAAGGAGATCGTTTTCGTGCTTGACACTTCGGGTTCGATGTCGGGTTTTCCGATTGAAAAAGCCAAAGAAGCGATGAAGCTCGCGCTCGACAATTTAAACGCGCAGGACACTTTTAACCTGATAACTTTCGCGGGCGACACGAGCGTTTTATTTAAAGAACCTGTTCCGGCAAACAGAGAAAATCTGCGAAAAGCGCAGGCGTTTTTAGAATCAAGGCAGGGCGGCGGCGGAACGGAAATGATGAAAGCAATCAAGGTCGCGCTTGATCCTTCGGACGCGCAAGACCATATTCGCATCGTCTGTTTTATGACCGACGGCTACATCGGCAACGATCTGGAAATCGTCGGCGAAATTCAAAAACATCCGAACGCGCGTGTTTTTTCGTTCGGCATCGGGCAATCTGTCAACCGTTTTCTGCTCGACAAAATGGCGGAAGAAGGACGCGGCGA
>CAXSHW010000072.1:0-10551 GCA_964237245.1 uncultured Pyrinomonadaceae bacterium | reverse complement strand
TGCTCTTAACGACGACGGCTCGCTCGCCGCTCAGCGCTTTCAAGAGCGCGTCAGAAGTCCTTTGCTGACAGACATTTCGCTCGATTACGGTAATCTCCAAGTCGCCGACGTTTATCCGAAACGCATCAACGATTTATTTAGTGCGAAACCGCTAATCATTCACGGACGCTACACCGGAGGCGGAAGCGGCACGATCAAAATTCGCGGCAAATCCTCCGGTCGTGAAGTCGTCCGCGAAATCGCCGTTAATTTTCCCGAAAACGAAGCGGCGCACGACGTTCTGGCGACGCTCTGGGCGAGGACGAAAATTGACGATTTGACGGCGCAGGATTATTCAGGCGTCCAAAACGGCAATCCGAAAACCGAAGTCAAAGACCAGATTACCAATCTCGGACTCGAATATCGTTTATTGACACAGTTTACGTCTTTCGTCGCAGTCGAAGAACAAGTCGTGACCGACGGCGGGAAACCCAGAAAAATCGAAGTTCCCGTCGAAATGCCCGAAGGCGTCAGCCGCGCCGGTGTTTTCGGAGAAGAGGAACGCTCGACCGGCAGTCTTGCCGTTCCCGTTGCTGGTGGTGTGGTCTCACAATATTCAATACAATCGCTTCCGATAAACGGACGAAGTTTCAAAAATTTAGCGCAATTGTCTGTCGGAAGAAGAAATGTAAAAGAAAAAGGAAGAAATCAAACGGCAGATTCTCCTAAATCTGAATTCAAAAAGAGCGACGCGAATGAAACGATTTCAGTTGATGGCGCGTCAGCCGATTCGATTTCGTCAAACGTTTCGATGAAAGTCAAAGCGACAAACTTGCCGAAACCCGTTTTTCCTGCAACCGAATTGAGCGGCGCGGTCAACGTCGAAGTCGCGCTCGATGCGAGCGGAAAAGTCACGCTTGCCAAAGCGGTTTCGGGCGACAAAACGTTTTATTCTGCGGCGGAAACGGCGGCGAAAAAGGCTAAATTCGATTTGCCGAAAGTACCGTTTGAAATCGCTAAAGTCTATGGGGTCATAGTTTATAACTTCATCGCCAAAGACAAAACCGTTACCGTCGCGCCCGAACTCCAAAAAGTCCGCGTCGTGGTCAAACCTAATAAATACCAATCGGCGGTCAAACTTTTGGTCGAACGTCTGAAAAATAATCAGCCGAATCCGTCAGCGGACGAAGCTAAATTCGTAGCCAACGGAAAAGCCGAACTAATCGTGCGCGTTGCGGATTTAAAACCCGAAACGATTGCCGAACTGAAAAAACTCAGTTTTGAAGTTGTAACCGAAATGCCTTCGGCAAACGCCGTCGTCGGACGAATCGCCGTCGAAAAAATCGCCGCGCTCGCCGAACTCGAATCCGTAATTTACATTTCACCCCAGAACCGTTAATCCAACTGAAAACGGAAAGTGGAAAATGGAAAATGCAAGAGAATTTCTTCATTATCCGTTTTCCACTTTCCGTTTTCCATTCATTTCATCTGTGTTAATCTGTGAATTCAAAATTTTTATGGATTTACGCATCACCGAAATTTTCCTCTCGATTCAGGGCGAATCTTCGCATTCGGGGCGACCGTGCGCGTTTGTTAGATTAACCGGCTGCCCGATGCGCTGCGTCTGGTGCGATTCGGAATACACTTTTACGGGCGGCGAGCGAATTTCATTCGACGAAATATTCGCGCGGTTAAAAGATTTCAACTGCGATTTAATCGAAGTCACCGGCGGCGATCCGCTCGCGCAGAAAAATGTTTATCCTTTTATTACAGCACTTTGCGACAAAAATTACGAAGTCTTAATCGAAACCGGCGGATTTTTTTCAACCGATAAAGTTGACGCGCGCGCCAAGATAATTTTAGACGTAAAATGTCCCGCATCGGGCGAATCGGAAAGAAATTACTGGTCGAATCTGGAAAGATTAAACCCGGAAAAAGACGAAGTAAAATTCGTCATCGCCGACATAAACGACTGGAATTTCGCCCGCGAAATCATCGAAAAATACGATTTACAGAGTCGCGCCAAAGAAATTTTAATCTCGCCGATTTTCGGCATCGAAAATTTACAGGAAATCGCCGAAACCGTTTCAAAAAGCCGTTTGAAAGTTCGGTTGAATCTACAACTGCACAAATATATTTGGGGAAAAGACGTTCACGGCGTTTAGTTTATGAACAGGATTACGCTCACGCTGTATCGCGGATTAAACGGCACGAATCCGGGCGTGTTTCGAGTTGATGAAGACGGCGTTTCGGTATTTGAAAATCCTTTGCCGGACTATAAATTTAATTTGAAAATTCGAGCTGAATACGCCGGTGAAAAACACCGGGAACGATTGCGGAAATTATTGAGCCGACGTTGAAAACCGGAGTTGCCGAATATACGCCGCAGTTTGGCGAAGGACACTGGTCACTGCGTTTTGCCGGTTTAGATATTGAGGCAACGAGAAAACTGCTGTCGAAATTTGCAAAAAGTGTGCTTAAATAAAAATTATGGACGATGACGCAAGAACAATTGAAAAAATAGAGAATGTTTTGCTGACTGAAAATTTTCAAAACAGTCTCGAAGTCGTTGGTTTGGCTCTAACAATCAAGGATGACGAAGAACGTGATTTACAGCTTTTTGAGGTAACGAAATGGCTTTTGAAAAATAATGACTGGCAAAAAGCGCACGGCACGGCGCAGCTTATGTCGGCAGGTTATGAAAAAGCCGAAATATTGCTGATAATCGCTGACAAAATGGCGGAAATCGGACATATTGAGCGGGCTTTGTTTGTTTTTTCCGAAGCCGAACACAACAGCGAAAGCGAAAAACTTTCTCTCTGGCAGCAAGCTGAACTTTTTCACAAAATTGCTCAATCTCTAAAGAAAAACAATGCGATTTTCAGAGCCGAAGAAGTGTGGAAAAAAGCCGTTCTAATCGCTCAAAAAGGTGAAAATACGGACAACGCGCAAGAGAATTTAGACTGCTCAAGCGTGCTGGCGGAAATCGCCGAATATTATGCCCGAAACGGCAAAATCGAACAGTCTTTTAACATCGCTCAAAACATAAAAAACGTCGGCAAGAGGGAAAGAGCGACGAATAAAATCACTGAATACGCGCGACAAATCAAACAGGTTGCCTGAGTTGAATGAGCAAAAATAATTTCGCAATTTGTCTGGTTTCCGGCGGAATGGATTCGTGCGTTACGGCGGCGATTGCCAAAGGCGAAAATGACGAAATTGCGTTGCTGCACATCTCTTACGGACAGCGAACCGAACGGCGCGAGCGAAAGGCGTTTGAAGACATCGCGGATTTTTACAAAATTGAAAAGCGGCTTGCTGTTTCGATTGAATATCTGGCGCGAATCGGCGACTCATCTTTGACCGATAAAAACATTGAAGTTTCCAAAGCCGATTTGGAATCAAAAGAAATTCCGACGAGTTATGTGCCTTTTCGCAACGCGAATATGCTGGCGATTGCGACGAGTTGGGCGGAAGTTTTGCGCGCCAAAGCAATCTACATCGGCGCGGTCGCGGAAGATTCGAGCGGTTATCCCGATTGCCGACCGGAATTTTACGCGGCGTTTGAAAAAACAATTGATGCGGGAACGAAACCCGACACGAACATCAAAATCGTCACGCCGATTATTCATCTGTCAAAAGCCGAAATCGTCAAAAAAGGAATCGAACTAAACGCGCCGCTGAATTTGAGTTGGTCGTGTTATCGAAACGAAGATTTGGCGTGCGGAACGTGCGATTCGTGCGCTCTTCGGCTGCGCGGATTTGAACGCGCGGGCGCGATTGATCCGATTAAATACTTCGAAAATGCGTGACAATTATTTTCGAGTTTTCGAGTTTTTATAGAGTTTTACGACACCGATGAAAATAAGAATCGCTCCGACAATCAAAGGAAAAAACAGCAAAATCAAATTGCCGCCGATTGCGCCGATTCCGACTGTTTCCTGCGTCATTCTGTAAATTTGCCAAACTATCGGTGCGACGACCAAAACAATCATCAAAATTCCGCTGCCGATTAAAATTTTCGCAATCATAAGTAAAAATCTCACTCATTTGAATTTCAATTATAATAAATCGCATCAGCGTAAAAAGCTATCGTTTTCTAGTTTTAATTCTTTCCTAAAAAATACAGTTTCGGTTAATATCTATGTCAAAAGGAAAAAAAACATTATGAAAATCGCCATCGGTTCAGACCACGCAGGTTTCGAGGACAAAGAAAAGGTAAAAAAACAACTTGAAGAACTCGGCTACGAATACGAAGATGTCGGCACGACTTCGACCGAATCGGTTGATTATCCGATTTATGCCAAAAAAGTCGCTGATAAAGTAGCAAGCGGTGAAGCGGAACAAGGACTTTTAATCTGCGGTTCGGGCAACGGAATGCAAATCGCCGCCAATAAAGTTCACGGCATCCGCGCCGCGCTCGCCTGGAACGAAGAAACGGCTCGGCTAGCACGACAGCACAACGATGCCAACGTCCTAAGCGTCCCGGCGCGGATGATTTCACCCGAAGAAGTTTCAAAGGTCGTCAAATCATATCTCGACGCCAAATTTGAAGGCGGAAGACACCAAAGAAGAGTCGAAGAAATCAGTGAATTAGAAAAGTAAATTTTAGAAATCTGAGAATACATAAATGAACAATTTTTTTACAGCAAATTTAGCGGAAGTTGATCCGATTATTTCGGAAGCGATTGACAATGAAACCAGGCGGCAGTCGAACGGACTCGAACTTATCGCGTCGGAAAATTTTGTGTCCGAAGCGGTTTTGCAGGCGATGGGTTCGGTTTTTACGAACAAATACGCCGAAGGTTATCCGGGCAAAAGATATTACGGCGGCTGTGAGTTTGCCGATGTCATCGAGCAGTTGGCGATTGACCGCGCGAAAGAACTTTTCGGCGCGGAACACGCGAATGTTCAGCCGCATTCGGGCGCGCAGGCGAATATGGGCGTTTTTCTGGCGGCGCTCAATCACGGCGACCGGATTTTGGGAATGAATCTGTCGCACGGCGGGCATTTGACGCACGGGCATCCGCTGAATTTTTCGGGCATCAATTACGAAGTTTCCGATTATGGCGTTGCCAGAGACACGGAAACGATTGATTACGACGAACTGCGGAAAATTGCCGAAAAAACCAAACCGAAACTGCTGATTTGCGGCGCGTCGGCTTATCCCCGAAAAATTGATTTTGAAAAAATCGGCGAAATTGCCAAAAGCGTCGGCGCGAAAGTGATGGCGGACATCGCGCACATTGCCGGACTTGTTGCGGTCGGACTTCATCCGTCGCCCGTTCCGCATTGCGAATTTGTCACGACGACGACGCACAAAACTCTGCGCGGTCCGCGCGGCGGTCTTATTTTGTGCCGCGAAGAATTTGCCAAAGATATTAACCGCAGCGTTTTTCCGGGCGAACAGGGCGGACCGCTCGTGCATATTATCGCCGCCAAAGCCGTCGCGTTCGGCGAAGCTCTGCGCGACGATTTCAAAAATTATCAACAGCAAATTTTGGACAACGCGCAGGCTCTGGCAAACGAATTGACGAATCAAGGCTTGCGACTCGTCTCCGGCGGAACCGACAATCATCTGATTCTAGTTGACGTTTTTATGGACGGCAAAGGCATCACCGGCAAAGAAGCCGAAACCATTCTGGACGAAGTTCACATCACGGCAAACAAAAATACGATTCCGTTCGACACGAATTCGCCGATGAAAGCATCAGGAATCCGGCTCGGAACGCCCGCGCTGACGACGCGCGGAATGAAGGAAGCGGAAATGAAACAAATCGGCGAGATGATCGCTTCGATTGTCCGCGAACCGAAATCCGAAGCAGTGAAAACGCGCGTCAAATGCGAAGTCGAAGAATTAACTCAAAAATTCCCGATGTATCAAAAGCGTTTGCAGAATGATAAAACCGAAAAAGTTTCGGCGAGCTAGAAAATTTTCGGTTTTGCTTAAAATAAAAAGACAGCTTTTAGAAATACTGTCTTTTTATTTTTTTAAACTTCAATGTTTGCCGTCTTTTTTATCCGGCTCATTTCCCTTTTTACCCGAATCAACCTTATCAATCTTGTAAATCGGGTCGCCGTTTTTGTCCACGTCGGGAATTTTCTTGAGTCGTTTTTTTAGTTCTTTGTCTTCCATAATTTTTTAATTTTTCAAGTTAAAATTTCTCATATTCTGAGCGGCATCACAATGTATTTATAATCGTAATTGGTGTCGCCCGCGATATTCATTTGCGTTTGCGCGTTGCCGTCTTTGAATTCAAACGCGATGCGCAGACGGTTCGCCGATTCTTTGACACGAACAGTTTCGCCGTCAGTTTCTTTTTCGGTTTCCGTCGCTTCGGATTCGCCCGCGCCGACGACGTTGAGGAATTCCTGCAAATACTGCGCGTTGAAACCGACTTCGACTTCCGCGCCGCTATAATCGGCGGCGACTTTTTCGCTTGCTTCGCCTTCTTCCGACGACTGCGCACCGATTTCGATTTCGCCTCCGCGAATCGTCATTTTCACCGAGCGCGTTCGTTCGTCCGCCATTAGACTGACGCGGCGAATGGCGTTTTTCATTTCTTCGGCGTCGAAAATCGCTGTTTTGTCATTGTCTTTCGGAATAACCATTTCGTAATTCGGAAATGTGCCGGAAAGTTTGCGCGTAATCAGCAATCTGCCGTTAACTTCAAAATAAATATGATTCGCGTCTTCGCCGAAACTGACTTCGCCTTTGGCTTCGCGCGAAATCTTGGTTAATTCCATCAGAGCCTTCTTCGGAATCAGCGCGTCCATCGCCTCTGTTGCCTCTGTATTCAATTTTTTTTCGATAAAGGCAAGACGATGCCCGTCGGTCGTCACCATCCGCGCTGTCGCGCCGTCAATCATAAATTTCGCGCCCGAAAGTGTGAAGCGCGATTGTTCGTTGGTAATTGCAAATGCCGTGTTTTGAATAAAATGATTAAAAATGTCGGCTGATAATTTCATCGGCGCACTTTTGAAACTCGGAACTTCGGGAAATTGTTCACGGCTGACACCGGCGAGGCGGAAATTTGATTTTCCGCAATTTAACTTTACCCATTCATTTTCATCTTTCGTAAAATGAACGTCCGCATCGGGCAAAAGACGAACGATGTCAAAAAGTTTGCGTGCCTGAATGCACATCGAACCGGCTTTCTTTATATCGGCTGCGGCTTCACAGCGAATCGTCACGTCTAAATCCGTTCCGACGATTCTGATATTATTTTCACCGACCGACTCGATCAATATATTCGACAAAACCGGAATCGTGCTTTTTTTTTCTACAATTCCCTGAACAAATCCGAGTTCATCTTTTAAGACGCTTTGCTTAATTACAAATTCCATAACTTTCGCTCCTATTTATTTATGCAGTTATTTTAACTTAATTTCTGATTTTTTACTTTAATTTTCGCATCGCTTTTTACTATCTCTAATTAATTTAAAATCATTATATTTATCTAGTAGTAGTAGTAGTGCCTGTGGAAATGTGGAAAACCGACTTAAATGTTGCAATCATTACAATTGTTTTCCACAGGCGGTTGTGGAAAACCTGTGGAAAACTTTGCCGTCTGTGGATAACTTTTTCAAAATTTAACTTTTTTGAGTTTTCCACAGGCAAAAATTTCCGCTGCCTGTGGAAATGTGGAAAAAAATTGTTTAATTTGTGTCAATAATATGTTTATCCAAAATGAAATTTTTATATCCTGTGGAAAACTTTAACCGATTTGTCTTCCGAATTTCCACTAACTAACTGCAAAGATTGTCTATAAGCTCGCTTACTATCCTGTGGAAATTCCTATCTTCTTTTATCAGTGCATCAATTTTGGCTACTGAATGAATTACAGTTGTATGATGTTTACCGCCAAATTCACGTCCGACCTCAGGGAAACTGTGTTTTGTCAATCGTTTACAAAGATACATCGCAATTTGTCTGGGAACGGCAATTTGTTTAGCATTATTTTTTGATTTCAGCTCTTCGACCGATAATTTAAATTGCTGTGCGACGGTTCTGGCAATTTTTTCCATCGTTAAACCTTCGGATTGTTCTTCATCCAGAATGTTTCGCATAGCATCCTGCGCCAGCATTTTTGAAATCGGAAGTCCGCGCAGAGATGAAATTGCGATAAGACGAACAAGCGAACCTTCAAGTTCGCGGATGTTGCTTTTGACTTTGCCGGCGATGAAAAATGCTATGTCGTCCGGCAATCCAACGCCGTCTAAATCAGCTTTTCTCTTTAAGATAGCGACTTTTGTTTCCAAATCCGGCGGTTCGATGTCTGCAATCAAACCCCACTCAAAGCGTGAGTGCAGACGTTCCTCCAGCGTCGGAATCTCACGCGGCGGACAATCCGAAGTAATAACGATCTGCTTCTGATCGTTATGAAGCGCGTTAAATGTATGAAAAAATTCTTCCTGCGTGCGTTCTTTTCCAGCCATAAACTGCACGTCGTCCATTAAAAGCACGTCAATCGAGCGATATTTTTCACGAAAGGTCTGCGTTTTATCGTAACGAATCGCGTTAATTAATTCGTTCATAAACTTTTCGGCAGACATATAAGCGACGCGCAAATGACGGTTTCGTTCTTTGATGGCGTGTCCGGCAGCGTGCATCAGATGTGTTTTTCCCAAACCGACGCCGCCGTAAATATACATCGGATTATAAGTTTTACCGGGCGATTCGGCGACCGCCAGAGCCGCCGCGTGCGCGAATTGATTGCACGACCCGACGACAAACGTCTGGAAGGTATATTTAGGATTAAGCGAATTTTCAATCGGTTCAATGTCAACAAAATTAGTCGAATTGCTTCTGAGCAAAACTTCCGGCTTCTTCGTTTCAATCGCCGAGCCGTAATTATTAATTGCCGGTTGGACGACTTTATTTTGTTTTTCAAAGAAAAATTCTGTTTCATCCTCAACAAAATCTTCGTTCAATTCCGAATTTTCGATTTCCCAATCGAGTTGATAATTCGCCAAGTTCAATTCCTTCAAGGTTTGAGCGATAACTTCGGAATAATATGTGCTGACCCAATCCTTATTAACCTGGCTGGCTCGAAGATGCAGGGTTTGTTCCTGTTCATCAAAGCCGTCAAATTGAATCGGGCGAAACCACGCATCGAAAATATGCTTATTCAGACGCTTTTCCACCGATTGTAAAATGTTACTCCAAACATTTTTATTTTCCGCTGCCGCTTCCATAACTTTTCTCCACAAGTTTTATTAAATCTCCGGTGAAACTTTTAAGCAAAATTCTCTTTTGAAAATAATTTTAAGCAGTTCCATAAATACGTTTCAGAACACTTGAAAACTCGTTTGATTTCGGTAACTTTCGAGTCTTTTAAAGCCGACAATGAAAAGTTTTCCACAGGTTTTTCCACAGGTTTGTGGAAAGCTGCTTAAATACTAATGTAAAGCCTTAACTGGCTTATTTTCAATAACTTACGAGAATTTAATTTACTTGAAACGGGGAAAAGACTATCAAATAAAAGTCAAAATAGCAAGAGAAATCCACAGGTTTTAAAAAATAAATTTTCGTTTCAATCAAGTCGTTTTTTAACAGTAACTTGGCAGGGTTTTTTATTGTGATAAACTTAAATCGAGATTAATTTTCGGGCGAAAATTTTTATGTCGGAGCAGAAAAAACGCGAAAATTCAAAGGAGAAAAAGTTGAGTGATTTACCAAAAAAAGTTTCTGAGCAAGAAAATACGAGTCCGGGCGAAGAACAGGTAAAAAAACAAATAGAAAAAGCCTGCAAGGGTTTATTTTTTACCAGCGAAACCGACGCCAAAATTCTTCCGTTTTTCGGCGGTCAAGCCGAAGCCGTGACAAAAGAAGAAATTTTAAGCCAAACTAAAGAGGCGATTGACGCGCCGGTTGAAGAAGAAGATTTTTCGGAGTTTTTCGCGCGCCTCACGCAAATTCAAGATTGGTTCGGCGACGAGGAAAAAGCGACGGCGCAGAAATTTGCCGATTTAAAGAATTTGCTCGAAAGCAACTTCAGAGATTTGAAAATTTTCAAAATCGGAAAGATTCAATTGAATGTCTATGCGGTAGGTCTCGACGCGGAAAATAATTTGCTGGGAATAAAGACCAGAGCCGTCGAAACTTAGACAGAGAAAACGGGAAATTGATAGTCAATAATTTAACGAAAAAACTTTATTAGTTACGGCTTTATGCTGTAAAGTTTAAGACGGCTGCTGAAAATTAATCGTGAAAATTTCACTCTCAATTAATTCTTCAATAAATTTAATGTTCATAAGAATTTAACAATATGAAAAATTTTCTTTCGATAACCTTTATTTTTGTTTTCGCAATAGCGGCTTACGGACAAACGAACGAATGCACCTACACACTTGCTAAGTCAGTAGAGTATGTCTCTGCTAAAGAAGAAACTTATCGGATAACTGCCACGAGTCTATTCGGTTGCCCTTTATTGACGAAAAATAATGCTGACTACATTGAAATTTGGGATGTTTCACCTGTTATTAGCTCTCCGGGTCAACTGGTTTCACGAACTATTCTTTACCACGTGTATGCCAACAGAGGCGGGTCGAGGACGGGAACAATTACTT
>CAXSHW010000071.1:16649-20812 GCA_964237245.1 uncultured Pyrinomonadaceae bacterium | reverse complement strand
GACAGAGCCGGAGCGCGATTTTTACACCGCGCCGGAGACAAGCGATGAACCTGAGGTTTGTCCGCTTTGCTACGGTTCGGGAATGGAAATTGTCGCCGGCAAAGGCGCGCGTCAATGTGAATGCCGCAAACAGAAAACGCATTCAAACCTGATTGAAAAAGCGCGTATTCCGAAGCGCTATACCGATTGTCATTTTCACAGTTATCGAGTTCTGAATCCTTCGCAGGAACGAGCGTTTCGCTTCGCTTCGCGCCTGACGATGGAATATCCGGCGGTTGATCGAGGATTGCTTTTGATGGGAACGGTCGGCGTCGGCAAAACTCATCTGGCGGTTTCGATTCTAAAAGGTTTGACCGAACGCGGATTTTCCTGTCTCTTTTATGAATTCGGAGCGCTTCTGAAAAGCATTCAAGGTTCTTACAACGCAGTTTCGCAAACTTCCGAGCTGAAACTTCTCGCGCCGATTTTCGATGCGGAAATTCTTGTGCTTGACGAAATCGGCGCCTCAAAACCGACCGATTGGGTGCGCGATACGATGGCGAACATTATCAACACGCGCTACAACGACAAAAAACTCACGATTTTCACAACCAATTACTTGGACGAGCGCCACACCGAACGCGACGAAACTCTTGAAGACAGAATCGGCGTCAGACTTCGCTCGCGTCTTTTTGAAATGTGTAAAACGGTTGTGTTGAACGGCGAAGATTTTCGCAAAACATTTGACCAGATTACGCCGATTAAGAAAAATCAAAGATAATTGGTGATTAACTTAAAGTAATGCTAAAAGAATTCTTCACCGCAGAGGCGCAGAGCTTTCGCCAAGAAAACGCAGAATTTTTTTGGTCTGTCTCAGCGACATCTCGGTGATTTGGCTGCGTCTCTGCGGTAAAAGCATTTCTTTCGGTTCACTACCAGATAATTTAACCGTGAATTTTGCCGGTAAAATAAACAATCCTTAAACAAAAATCCGCTTTTGTTTAAGGATTGTTTATTTTATCGCATTTGCATTTTCAAAATCTTTTGCAAATTAGCTGGCTATTTTCGACTTTTTCATTGTAAAATTCATCACCGAAAGCATAACTTTTCCCAAACTGTTCGCGTTAGAGTATCTGTTAAAAACTTCTCAAGGAGAAAACAAATGAAAAGCCTGAAACTCTTTAGTATAATTTTGCTGATTTTTGCCGCTTCAAATTCGATTTTCGCGCAAAATTCGCCGACCGAATCAAAGGAAGATAAAGAAAAAGCTCAACAGGAATCTGAAAAAAAAGCGGTCGCGCTTCTTGAGCAAGTCGTCAATGAAACCGCTTTGCTTAAATTGCCCGATAATCGCGCTCTGGTTTTAGCGTCGGCTGGCGATTTGATGTGGCAGCGCGACGAAAAAAGAGCCAGACAGTTTTTTCGGCAAGCGGCGGGCGAAATAGTTCAAGCCAACAATATGCCGAAAGACGATTCGACGCCGGGAATTATCGGGATTTTTCAAAACGCTTCGCCGCGCAAGCAAATTCTGATGACGGTTGCCAAATACGACGCGGAATTAGCTTTAGAGCTTTTGTATGCGACGCGACCGCCGAATGTTGCGGCGGCGCTCGCTTCCAATTCTCAGCCGATTGTTCCCGCCGGAGAAAAAACGTCGAGAACCGCCGCTTCAATGATGGAAGACAGTCAAAACAAATTTCTCGCCGACGATGAAGTGCGGCTCGAACAGAGTTTTTCCGCGCAAGCCGCCGACAAAGACCCGACTAAAGCTGCCAAACTTATGCGTGAAAGCATTGCAAAAAACGGCGTTACGAGTTCGGTTTTTCAAATTTTGAGTAAAATCAACGCAAAAGACAACAAACTAGCGGTCGAACTCGCCGGCGAAGTCGGGCGAAAACTTCTCGACAGCGATTTCGCTAAAAAAGATACCGAGCGAAACGTAACAACCACATTTTTACAACAGTATTATTTGAATTCCGATAAACCCGCAGCAAAACCCGACGCGCCCAAACCTATCAAAATAGAAGATAAGCTCGCTAAAGATTTAGCCAACAAATTAGCGGATTATTTACTGCAAATTGACGAAAAAAAGGGAATGTCGAGTTACTACCAATTTCGCCAAGCCGCGCCCGTGTTGGACAAAATCGTTCCCGAAAGAAGCGCGGCAGTCAAGCAAAAACAAGCCTCGATAAAAAAATCAATGCCCGAAGATTTTGCGATGTTTGACGACGACGCTTTTGGCGGCGGAAGCGATTCGTCACCCGAAAAAATGATTTCCGGCGCCTCAAAAATGCCCGTCCAAATGCGCGGAATGATGTATAAAGGCGCGGTTGATGAAGCAGTCAAAGGCGGAAGCGTCGAAAAAGCGCGCGAAAGTTTGAAGCAAGCGCCCGAAGGCAAAGAACGCGACGACGCGCTCGCTTATCTCGATTCAAAAATCGCCGAATCGAAAATCAAAGACGGCAAATTTGACGAAGCCAGAAAAATTATTGACGCGCTTCCGTCGAACAAAGAAAAAATCGAACGAATCGTGCAGATGGCAATCAGCTTTCAAGCCAAAGACACAAAAGAAAATAAGGAATTCGCCTCAAAACTGATGGACGAAGTCAGAAGGTTGATTGACGACACGCCGCAGGACGAAGACTCAATCAACGATTATCTGAAGGTTGCGAGCGGCTACGCTTATGTCGAGCCGAACATATCCTTCCAAATGCTCGATGCTTTCGCCGGTCAAGCCAGCGAAATCGTAACAGCCGCCGCGCTTCTTGCCAAATACGACAAGCGAAACCAATCGTTCAAAAACGGCGAATTGATTCTCACACGCGGATTGCCGCGCGTCGGAAACAGCGTTTTCCAATATGGAAAAGAGCTGAATTTACTGGCAAACGCCGACATAGACCGTTTGAAGAACATTGCCGACAGATTTCAGCGCGACGACGCCCGACTGCTCTTAAAACTCTACATCGTCCAAGCCTTTTTCGGCAAAAAAATCGGACTCGAAGGCGGCAGAAACGCGGGTAGTTTTGAGGGCGGAAATATGGTTATTACGATGAGCAATTAGAATCTTAGAAATAAAAAATCAAAGCGTGAAACTGTAAAAATTTCGCGCTTTGATTTTTTGAGAAACTGACATTTTTAATAATTCCCGGCAGCGACATCGGATTTGATTCCGCTCGCTTCCTGCGCGATTTTTACGCCGACGCTCGCGCCGATTCTGGTTGCGCCGGCTTCAAACATTTTTCGCGCGTCTTCAATTCCTTTGACGCCGCCCGACGCTTTGACGCCCAAATCGCGCCCGACGGTTCGGCGCATCAGCGCAACATCGTCAGCCGTCGCGCCGCCTTTGGCGAATCCGGTCGAAGTTTTAACGAAATCCGCGCCCGCATTTTTCGCCGCCAGACACGCGCGGACTTTTTCGTCGTCGTTGAGCAGCGCGGTTTCGATAATTACTTTCAGCAAAACATCATTTTCGTGCGCGGCTTCGGCGACGGCGCGAATGTCGTCTTCGACCGTGCAGTCGTCGCCGGATTTTAACGCGCCGATGTTGATGACCATATCAACTTCGCGCGCGCCATTGAAAATTGATCTTCGCGCTTCATACGATTTAACGTCGGAAAGCGTCGCGCCGAGCGGAAAACCGATCACCGTGCAAACCGGAACGCTTGAGCCGCGCAAAAACTCCGACGCTTTTTTGACCCACGAAGGATTAACACAAACCGAAGCGAAACCGAACTGCATCGCTTCGTTGCAAAGTTTTTTGATGTCCGATTCGGATGCTTCGGGTTTCAATAAAGTGTGGTCAATAAGGCTCGCCCAATCGTGCGCCGTCGCCGCTTCGCCTAGCACGATGCCGATGCGCGACGCGCCCGCGTCAACGATTCGTTCGACATCGGCGCGGCAAAACGACGGACAATAATCATTTCCGCCGTTGTCGTCGAGTTTCGACAAAACCAAATCCGTAATTTGTTCGACTAATTTTTCGTAATTTCCGTTCGATAAATTCATCTTTTTAATAATTTAGCACTTATATTGTCGCTCAATCGCGTCAATTTTCCCAACGCGCTTTTTGTGTCTGTCTTCCGTCAAATCGGTCGAAAGCCACGCTTCGACGATTTCTTTAATTTCAGCAAAAGTATTTTGTCCGCTGCCCAAAGTTAAAACGTTCGCGCCGTTATGCTCGCGCG
>CAXSHW010000071.1:4549-16639 GCA_964237245.1 uncultured Pyrinomonadaceae bacterium | reverse complement strand
TTTTTCGCCAGTTGAGGCGAATAACAAGCCGCCGCGCGAACATTTGGAACTTTGTTCGCCGTCATCGCCGAACCGATTCCCGCGCCGTCAATGATGATTCCGATGTCGGCGGATTTTTCGGAAACGGCTTTGGCGACGGCATGCGCGAAGTCCGGGTAATCAACCGCGTCGGTCGAATTCGTGCCGAAATCGAACACGCGATAACCGGAAGTTTCCAGAAAAGTTTTCAATTGTTCTTTGAATGGAAAACCGCCGTGATCCGCGCCGACGGCGATTGACTGGATTTTATTCGAGCCGCGACGTTCGCTTTTTTTGATTAAAACGATGTTTTTTTCTTTGATGATGTCTTCGGCTAAAGCCGTAAATTTCGCGTTTTCGGCGATTCGCAGCTTCGCGCCGTTTTCCAAACCGCACAAATCATCTTCGATTAGCAAAGATTTCGCCGATTCGTCGCGGTCAAATTCCTTGCCGATTTCGTCTTTCAAAGAATTGACGACGACGCGCTGCGGAAAAGTTTCCGCCGGAATTTCGGCTTCGAGCGGAACGTTTTCTAAAACTTGTTTGACCAGCGCGCGAACACGCATCCGGGTTTCATCTTGTTCTGACATAAATTTTCAGGTTTGAATAATTGACCTTTTTCAGTATCTCACATAGTATTTTCAAAAACCGATTCAATCAAATCACGGAGAAAATTAATGGAAACGCAGCCAGCCAAAACATCAAGCGAATTTGCCAATGCGAACCTCGAAGAAATGTATTCCGCCGAAGAAATCAAAAGTCGCGTTGCCGAAATCGGCGCGCAGATTACCGCCGATTACGCCGAAAAAGATTTGGTTTTAATCGGCGTCTTAAAAGGTTCGTGCGTTTTTATGGCGGACTTGATGCGCCAGATTGATTTGCCGCTGACGATAGATTTTATGGCGGTTTCGAGCTACAAAGACGGAACGGTTTCGACCGGCGACGTGGAAATTTTGAAGGATTTGACCAACCCGATTCGCGGCAAAGACGTAATCGTCTGCGAAGACATCGTTGACACCGGCTTGACCTTGTTTCGTTTGACGGAAATTTTAGGCTCGCGCGGCGCGAACTCAATCAAAATCGCCACTCTGCTCGACAAACCCGAACCGCGCATCAAAAAAGAATTGAAAATAGACTACTGCGGCTTTCAAATCCCGAACAAGTTCGTTGTCGGCTACGGCTTGGACGCCGCCGGACGTTACCGCAATCTGCCGTTCATCGCCGTCGTCAAAAATCCCGATATTGCTTGAAATCTGTTCGACAATCCGCAAATTATTTCGGCATATTCCAAACCAACTTTGGTTATGCCGACTTTTTCGTTTAAATTAGAATTTACAAAAAACCGATTTTCGATTGACCGAACACGACAAAAATGCAGGAAAAAAACGATTTAGATTTATTCAACGCCAAACTCGCTTACACGATTATCCAATCGCTTTTAACGAGCAACGAAGCATTAAACGATTTGCTGGCAGTAATGGCGCACGTTTTGGATGAAGAAGTCGCCAAGGCTTTAACCGATACAAACGAATGGCAAAAATATATTGATTCAAAGCGAGAACTCGAAACCACGAAATTACAGATTGAAAAATTTACAGAAGAACTCAAAAAAATGGATAATTGATATTTGATAATGGATAATGAAAGAGAATATTTTGAAAGAAAAGTCTTACAAATTTGCTTTGCGAATTGTGAAATTATACAAGTTTCTGGCTGATGAAAACAAAGAATATGTTCTTTCAAAGCAATGTCTACGTTCGGGAACTTCGATTGGAGCAAACATAACCGAAGGAAATCAAGCGCAATCAACGGCGGATTTTATTCATAAACTTTCAATTTCGCTGAAAGAAGCATTTGAGACCGAATATTGGCTTTGCCTGCTGCGCGATGCGGAATTTATTAGCGAAAAGCAGGCTCAATCATTGATTACCGATTTCAATGAATTACAAAAAATGTTGACAGCTTCAATCAAAACTTCAAAGTCTAAAATCTGAAAAATGGATTATCAATTATCAAATATCAATTATCAATTAATCATCATTGGCGCGGGACCTGCAGGGATTTCCGCCGCGTTTGAAGCGCAAAAACTGAATTTGAATTATCTCGTGTTGGAGAAAAATCTAATCGGCAACACGATTTATCAATATCCTGTTGGACTGACGGTTTTTTCGACGGTTAACGAGTTGGAATTGCAGCCCAACACGCTTTTTCCCGCCAGAGAAAAGCCGACGCGCGAGGAATTGCTTTCGTATTACACCAGATTTGTTTTGCAAAATAATCTTAATATTCAATGGGAAGAAGAAGTTATCAAAGTCGAAAAACTCGGCGAAAATGATTTCAAGGTGACGAGCGCGAAAGGCGTTTATCAAGCGAAAACGGTTTTATTCGCGTTCGGCGCGATGCAGTTTCCGCGACATTTAGGCGCGAAAGGCGAAGATTTGCCGAAAGTGCATCATCTTTTTACGGAAACTTATCAGTATGTCAGAAAAAACGCGATGGTCATCGGCGGCGGAAATTCGGCGGGCGAAGCCGCGCTTTTTCTCGCGCAGGAAGGCGCGAACGCGATTCTCTGCATTTTTCGCAAAGATTGGGAAAACAACGACCCGAAACAGGGCTGTATCAAATACTGGGTCAAACAACCGCTCGAAAGCGAACTTTCCAAAGAATGTCTGAACGTCTATTTTTTCAACCGCGTCGTTGAAATAAAGGAAAAAGAAATCATTCTCGAAAACGAAAACGGCGAAATCGAAACTTTCCCGAACGATGTCGTCTTTATCCTGATCGGCTCGGACGCTGATCTGACAATGCTCAAAAACTTGGGCGTGGAAACGCGCAACTCAAAATACGGCGAAGTTCCAATTTACGACGCGGAGACTTTTGAAACCAACGTCGCGGGCGTTTACGTCGTCGGACATTTTACCGAAGCCCGCCACATCGCCGGCGCGATTGAAGTGCCGAAAAAGATTATTCCGAAATTGGCTAAGAAATTTGCCCACGAAATACACGAAATACACGAAAAAAATACAAAGGCAAAAAAATAAACATAAATAAAATAAAAAATATCAAATAAGAAAATCACCAAAAATATTTGGCTTTTAATTTTCGTATATTTCGTGTATTTCGTGGGCAATAAAAAATATGGCTGAAATCATTTACAGGGAAGAAAGCTATAAAATAATCGGCGCCTGTTTTGAGGTTTATAAGCAAAAGGGCTGTGGTTTTACTGAATTTGTTTAACATGAATGTTTGAAGATTGAATTTGCATTGCAAAATATTCCGCTCGTTTGTGAACCAATAATTCAACTCGAATATAAAGGCAAAGTTTTGGATCAATATTTCAAGCCGGATTTTGTTTGTTACAATAAGATAATCGTCGAATTAAAAACCGTTTCAAAAATAATAGACGAACACCGGGCGCAAACGATGAATTATTTGAACGCCACGAATTTTGATTTAGGATTGCTGGTAAATTTCGGACACTACCCGAAAATCGAATACGAAAGATTTGGAAATAAAAAAAAATACAGAACTCTAAAAGAAGAAATAGGCAGTTGGAAATAAAAGGAATCTGCCCACGAAATACACGAAACATACGAAAAAAGAAATTTTAAAATTGGTTTTTTATTTGTTTTAATTTTAGTGTTTTTCGTGTATTTCGTGGGCAAAAATAAAAAATGAGCATCGAACGCGCGCAGGAAATTCTCAAGCATCAATTCGGCTACGATTCGTTTCGGATGAATCAGCAGGCGGCGATTGAATGTGTCTTAAATAAAAAAGACTGCGTGGTTTTGATGCCGACCGGCGGCGGGAAATCGCTTTGTTATCAGATTCCGGCGTTGCTGTCGGACGGTTTGACGCTCGTGGTTTCGCCGCTGATCGCGTTGATGAAAGATCAGGTTGACGCGCTCGTGAGCAACGGCGTGAACGCCGCGTTTTTGAATTCGTCGCAGACTTCGCGCGAGCAGACGGAAGTTTTTCAATCCGTGCGGAAAGGCGAATTGAAAATTCTTTATGTCGCGCCCGAACGTCTTTTGCAGTCGGGCGATCAATTTCTTGATTTTCTGCGTTCGATTGACGTTTCGATGTTTGCGATTGACGAAGCGCATTGTATTTCGAGTTGGGGACACGATTTTCGACCGGAATATATTCAGCTTGGCAAATTGAAACGCTATTTTCCCGAAATTCCGGTTATCGCGCTGACGGCGACGGCTGACAAATTAGTTCGCAGAGACATTATCGAGCGTTTGAATCTGACCGATTACGAACTTTTCGTGTCGAGTTTTAATCGTCCGAATATTTACTACGAAGTCAGACCGAAGCGCGGAACTTACGATCAGCTTTTGGAATTTCTCGCCGAACGTAAAGACGAAAGCGGCATAATTTATTGTCTGAGCCGCGCTTCGACCGAAAGTCTGACCGCGAATCTACGCGACGAAGGCTTTTCGGTTTTGCCGTATCACGCCGGTTTGGACAAGGAAACACGCGACAAAAACCAGGAACTTTTTTTGAATGACGAAGTGAAAATCGTCGTTGCGACCATCGCTTTCGGAATGGGAATTGACAAATCGAACGTGCGTTTCGTCGTGCATTACGATTTGCCGAAAAATATCGAAAGCTATTATCAGGAAACCGGACGCGCCGGACGCGACGGACTCGAAAGCCGCGCGCTGCTGTTTTTCAGTTGGGGCGATGTCAACAAACTGAAAAATTTCGCCGAAGTTGACGGCAATCAGCGGCAGTCGGAAATTATGCTGCGAAAACTCAGCACGATGGGCGAATACGGCGATTTGAAAATGTGCCGCCGCCGCTTTTTATTGAAATATTTCGATGAGGAACAAGTCGAAGACTGCGGCAACTGCGACAACTGCGACACGACTTTTGAAAAATTCGACGGCACGATCATCGCGCAGAAAGCTCTGAGCGCGGTTTATCGAACCGATCAGCGAATGGGCTTGACGTATCTGGTTGATTTTCTGCGCGGCTCGAAATCGCAGAAAATTTGGGATTCGCACAAAAATTTGAAAACTTACGGAATCGGCGCGGACGTATCTAAAGAAGAATGGCTCGAATATTTTCGAGATTTGCTCGCGCAGGATTTGCTCGCGCAGCGCGAACAAGGACAATATCAAACGATTGTTTTGACGGAAAAAAGCCTCGACGTGTTGAAGGGAAATACGGCGGTCGAACTTTTTAAGGTGACGGAAAAAGAGGAAAAGAAAAAATCGCTCGTTTCAACTCTGTCGCATCCGTATATCACGGAATTATTTGACGAACTGAAAAAAATGCGGACGGCGTTCGCGCGTGATGAAAATGTGCCGCCGTATGTGGTTTTCTCCGACGCGACTTTGATTGAAATGGCGACGTTTTTGCCGCAAACCGAAGACGAAATGCGAAAGATTTCCGGTGTCGGCGATTTGAAACTGCAAAAATACGGCGCGGATTTTCTCGAAGTGATTGTAGATTATTGCGACCGAAATAATCTTAATTCGCGCATCAATTTAAAGTCGCCGAAGCGCGAAATTAAAACACGCACGAAACGCGACGCGAGCGGACAGACGACTTACGACGTTTCGCTCGATATGTTCAAATCGGGAATGTCAGTTGATGAGATTTCCGAGACGCGCGAACTCGCTCGCGGAACGATTGAAACGCATCTGGTCAGATTTATCGGAAGCGGTGAAGTGCGATTAGAAGATTTGGTTGAAAAAGAAAAAATCGAGCCGATCAAAAACGCCATCGAACAGGTCAATTCCGGCTTCGCCGTCGCGCCCGTCAAAGAATTCTTAGGCGAAGATTTCAGCTACGGCGAAATACGCGCCGTTTTGGCGACAATGTAAATCAGTCGCCTGAGAAGCTGTTTGAAAACTATTTTTCAGACATTTTTATCCACGAAATTACACGAAAAGAACACGAAACAAAACAGAAGTCGGCTTAAATTTTGTGAAATTCAGTATTATTTCGCGGATAAATTCTTTAATTTTCGAGTTTGCAAACAGCTTCTAATAAAATGTGGAAAATTTTAATTAAAATAGGACTTTTTCAAATTAGCTAAAATCGATTGCCGGATTTCGCAACTGCTGTTTTTAGTAATCCGACAACAACCCGTGTTTCAACTGACAAACCGCTCGCTACTGGAATTGGCAGAAGGCGGCTGAATATACCGATTTAATAAAGAAATTTTATTTTGTTCCGGAAACGGGCGAAACTTTGCGTTACGATTTTGAAAACTATCAATTCGTCGAACGGTTGATGTTCATATCGCGTGGCTCAGACAAAAACTCGAAGAAAATCCGTGCTATCCGCAGTTTATCCAAACGGTTCACGGTTTCGGGTATAAATTTGTCGCGTGAAAATAGCCGCAGAAGGCACAAAAGAAATCAGCCACGAACATACACGAAGCGACACGAATAAAAATAGAAAAATTAAAAAGATTTCTTTTCGGGCATTTTCGTGTTTGTTTGTGGCTAAAAGGCTCAGGCTTCAATCGGACGGACGCAGCAGAGAGCGAAAAATTCCCAGCACGGAAACTTTGTCGGCGGGAAGCAGAATCGGTAAAAAGTGCTGATTGGCGGGACGAAGCTCGATTTTGGCGCCGGCGCGAAAAAACTTTTTCAAAACCGTTCGTTTGTTTTCCGTCAAAGCCGCCACAATATCGCCGTCGCGTGCAAACGAACGCTTTTCAATTAAAATTACATCGCCTTCACGGATATTTTCTTCCAGCATCGAATCATTCGGCGCGCGAAAGGCGCGCATATTTTGCGCGCTATGATGACCGAGCATAAATTTCGGCACATACAAGGTTTCGTTTTCCCATTCTTCAACAAAAGAATCGGCGCGCGGCGCGTTCAGCCATTCAATTTCGCAGACGGCAGCTTCGATTAAATTCGGCGGGCGCAGCTCCAAATTGAAATTACCGTTTTCGCGTATTCGTGTAATTAAACCTTGTGTTTCGAGAGCTTTAATGTGTTTGGCGATTCCCGCCTTCGACGAAAGTTTCAAATAACGTGCGATTTGCTGGTAAGACGGATTGTGTCCATACCTCTCGATGTATTGAATGATATAGTCGAAAACTTCCTTTTGACGTTTCGTGCGCGGCTGCATAATGGAAAGAGTTTAATATCTCGTATTCCAAATTCCAAATTCCAGAGGCTATGTTAAAAGTTTAAGCCTTTTAATCCTGAGTTATAAATCTGGAATTCGGCATCTGAATTCTGTTATAATTCAATTACCGTTTGGAGGATAAAAATCTATTAGTAACATTCACGGTTTTACGCAAGGCTTAAAGCATAATCAACTGCGGCGCATCGAAAAACTTTCTTCCCGGCGCGTCGCTCCCGAACAAATCGTCTCGCCCGAACTCGCGCGTCAACTCTCGGAATTATCATTTGAAACCGGCAGGCAAATCGGCGTGCTTATCAATCGTAAAGGTCAGGTTGAATACGTTATGGTCGGCACGGCGAAACGAATCGAGATGCCGGATTTCGGACGCGCCCGTGTTTCAGCCGAACGCTTTCGCGGGCTTCGATGCGTTCACACTCAGTTTTCAAGCGAGCGTCTGACGCAGGACGATTTGACCGATTTGGCATTATTGAGGCTTGATTTGATGTCAACGATTCAGGTTGACGCCTCAAACGGTTTGCCGAATCAGGTTTTCTCGGCGCATCTGCTTCCGACAACCGCCGAAAAACTCGAAACGGAACCGGAAACTTTGCCTTACGAATTTTTAACGCCGCAGATTCCTTCGCATCTCGACACGAATTTTTTGCAGCTTATCAACTCGCTCGAAAACGAGATGGCGCGAAATCGCGGCGCGGCGCGAAATCAGCAGACAAACCGCGACCGCGTTATTTTAGTTTCCGTCACGACCGGACATTTGTCCGAAGCCGAAGAATCGCTTGAAGAACTCGAAGAACTCGCCGTTTCCGCAGATACTGTTGTTCTCGATAAAATTATTCAGCGACGCCCGAAAATTGACCCGAAAACTGTGTTGGGACGCGGAAAGCTCGAAGATTTGTTGATTCGCGCAATGCGGCTCGGCGCGGATTTAATTGTCTTCGACGCGGAGCTTTCACCCGCGCAGGTTCGCGCGCTTTCCGAAGCGACCGAGCTAAAAGTAATTGACCGACCGCAGCTTATTTTAGATGTTTTCGCGCAGCGCGCCCAATCGCACGAAGGAAAATTGCAGGTCGAACTCGCTCAATTAAAATATCTTCTTCCGCGACTCGTGCAGGGACAAAATTCGGCGTTTTCGCGGCTCGCAGGCGGAATCGGCGGGCGCGGACCGGGCGAAACAAAACTCGAAACCGACCGTCGGCGCGTGCGCGATAAAATTTCGCATCTCGAAAAGCAAGTTGAAAGTTTGCGTCGTCAGCGCCAGGAACGCCGCAAAAATCGGCTCGCGCACAATCTTCCGATAATTTCGCTCGTCGGTTATACAAACGCCGGAAAATCTACGCTTTTGAACGCTTTGACCGACAGCGAAGTTTACGCGGAAAAGAAGATGTTTGCCACTTTAGACCCGACATCACGCCGACTTCGGCTTCCGGTCGAGCGGGAAATTATCATCAACGATACGGTCGGATTTATCCGCGATTTGCCCGAAGCGCTGGTCGCCGCTTTTCGCGCGACTCTCGAAGAAATCGGCGACAGTGATTTATTAGTTCATCTGGTTGACGCTTCGAGTCCGCAGGCGTTAGCGCAAATCGAGTCGGTTGAGAAGATTCTGCAAGAGCTTAAATTAAACGAAATTCCGCGCTTTATAGTCTTGAATAAAGCGGATTTGCTTGACGAAGTTTCCCTCAAAGCTCTGGAAAGAAGCCTGCTGTTTGACAAATCTTCGGAAAGTGTTACAGTTTCAGCTATTCAACCCAAAACATTAAAACCATTACTTGAGAAAATCGGAGAATTTTTAGCCGAGGATTTGGATAAATTTGCAATGCAAAGCGTTTGAATTTGCAATAAAAAACATATAACGCGCCGCGAAATTATGCGGCAATCTAAAATCCGAAATCCAAAATCTAAACTCTAAATGAGCAAGCGTCTTCAAGAATTGGAAACGTCATTTTCAAAGATGCGTAAAAAGGCTGGCAATTATATTGCTCAACCTTTTGCGGGTTTGTCCGAAAATCAAAAGTTTTGGCTCGGATTTTGTCTGCTGTGTTTGATTACGACATTTTTAATCAACAATCCGTTTCTGCGCGCGAAAGTCGAGCCGTATAAAGAAGGCGACATCGCCCGTGAAAGCGTTATTTCTCCCGCCGATATTACCGTTACGGACGAAGCGGAAACCAGGAAAAACATTGAGCTGACACGCGAATCCGTGCGTCCGATTTTCCGTTATGAATCGAATCGGAGCGATGAAGCCGTGCAGAATTTTCGTTCTGCCTGGGAAAATCTGCAAAGAAAAACCGAAAACGCAAATGCTAACTTTAAAACAAACGGCAATGCAAGATCTGAAAACGCTAAAGCCAACGCCAAACTAGAAACCCAATGGACGGGCGAAGGCGGCGCGGAACTCGGCAAGGTTTTTGCCGCTCGAAAGTTCAGTTCAAACGAACTCGACGCGATAACGAGGCTGCTTCGTGAAAACGCGCAAGGCTCGATTTACGACGATAAGGACAAACAGTATTTTCAGACGGAAATTACTTTAATTGATCGTCAAAAACCGAACCAGCAGTCGGTCGTCAAAATGCCCGAAAGCAGTATGACGACGCTTTCCGAATCCCGACGAAAGTTAAACGACGGGCTTAAACAAATTCGCAGTCTTTCGCCGCAGGAAATCGAGGCTTTCAGCGTCGCGCTCGCGCCGCTCATTCAGCCGAGCATCGTCTATGACAGCGTGCAGACCGAAAATGCCCGCGCCGCTTATTCAAAAGGCGTCGAACCGCTGAAAATTTCGCTCAAACGCGGGCAGATGGTTTTGCGCGAAGGCGACACGGTTACGGCGAACGCTTTATCGCAAATCGCCGCTATTCGAAACTACACGGAAGCGGCGCGGCAATATAATCGTTTTTTCGGGTTGCTCGCGCTTGTTTCCGCCTTGTTTTGGGTAGCCTGGAAATTTATTCAAAATCGCGGAATCGTTTCGCGTCTGACGCTTTCCGAACAAAAAACTTTCGCGCTTTTCGGCTTTATCGTGCTGCTTGAGACGGCTCTAATGGCGGTGTTTTTTCGCCTCGCCGAATTTACCGCCGCGCAGAATGTAAAGGCTCCGCTGAACGATGCGTCTTTATGGGCGTTTGCAATTCCTTTTGCGACGGCAAGCCTTTTGATGACGCTGCTTGCAGACCGGCGCACCGCGCTTTTTACAGGATTATTCATCTCTCTGCTTGCCGGGCTGCTCGCGCCGCGCGGTCTCGAATTTTCTATCTATTCGGCGATTACTTCAGCCGTCGCGGTCTATGGCATCGGACGTTATCGCAGCCGACAATCGGTAACGATTGCGGGCGTATTAGTCGGATTATCAAGTGCTTTGAGCGCCGTCGCCGTTA
The DNA here is from genome assembly GCA_964237245.1 of uncultured Pyrinomonadaceae bacterium. Classification (GTDB taxonomy): domain Bacteria; phylum Acidobacteriota; class Blastocatellia; order Pyrinomonadales; family Pyrinomonadaceae. Next base: position 6,131 of record CAXSHW010000071.1, on the reverse strand, counting down.
TCGGATACACGCAGCAGCCGTTTATTTTGAACACGATTTTACTGGCAATCGGCTGCGGTCTGGTCAGCGGACTGGTCACGGCGGCGGTGACAGCCGTATTTTTGCCGATGTGCGAAAACTTTTTCGGTATTTTGACTGATGTGAAATTACTGGAATTATCAAACGCGGATTTGCCCGCGCTCGGTGAACTCGCGCTTCGAGCGCCCGGAACTAATCAACATTCGCACGCCGTCGGACATCTCGCCGAAGAAGCCTGCCGCGTCGTCGGCGCAAACGCGCTGCTGGCGCGAATCGGCGCTCTTTATCACGACATCGGCAAAGCCTCAGCGCCGCAGCATTACGTTGAAAATCAAGCCGGAACGAATCCGCACGACCGTCTGAGACCGGCGCAAAGCGCGAAAATTATCGTCAGCCACGTAACCTACGGCATAAAATTGGGCAAGGAAATGAATTTGCCGCAGCGCATCATTGATTTTATTCCGCAGCATCACGGCACGCGCACTTTGCATTATTTTCTGAAAAAAGCGCAAGCCGAAGCGCGTTCGGACGAAGAAGTCTCCGAAAACGATTTTCGTTATCCGGGACCGAAACCGCAGTTTAAGGAATCGGCGATTATGATGATTGCCGACAGTTGCGAAGCCGGAGCGCGTTCATTGGCAGAGCCGACGCCGGACAACATTCGTTTTATCGTCACCAAAATTATTGACGCGATTATCTCGGACGACCAACTTGACGAATGCGATTTGACGCTTCGTGAGTTGACGCAAATCCGTGAATCAATGATTAAATCTTTGATAGCGATTTATCATTCGCGCGTAGATTATCCGGGGTATGTTCCGCCCGGAAGTCTGTCCAAAACCAACGGCATCAATCCGGCAGAAGACTCCGAAGAGCGAGGTTTTGTTTTTTCAAATCCAGACGATATTCCCGTAAGTCCGGGCGGAGAAGTTGAGGACGAAGCAATTGACCGTTCACACCAACCTGATAAGGTCGGAGCCGAAACGATAAACTGATTTTGTGTAGAGAGTTACTTAAAATTTCTTCTTCAATTTCGCGTAAGTTGTCTTTAAATCTTCGGGAATTGTTCTTGTTTCACCGATGGAAGTCATAAAGTTCGCGTCGCCGATCCAGCGCGGTAGAATGTGCATATGAAAATGGTCGGCGACGCCCGCGCCTGCCGCTTTGCCGAAATTCATTCCGAGATTGATGCCGTTCGGTTGATAAACTTCTCGCAAAATCATTTGACAACGCTTTGCCAAATCCATCATTTCATCCGTTGTATCTTTGTCGGCTTGGTCTAAATCGGCGAGATGCGCGTATGGAACAATCATTAAATGACCGCTGATATAAGGATAGATATTGAGAATAACAAAATTAAATCCGGCGCGATGTAAGATAAACTTTTCTTCATCGTCTGCCGGATTTTTCAGAATCTCACAAAAAACGCAGCCGCTTTTTTCGGCTTGAGCGTCGCTTGCTTTAATATAGTCGTATCTCCAAGGACTCCACAAAATATCCATATTGGAGGATAATTGATAATAAACAGCGAATAATTGAGTGAATCTTAACCGCTCACAATCTG
>CAXSHW010000071.1:2823-4539 GCA_964237245.1 uncultured Pyrinomonadaceae bacterium | reverse complement strand
TAAGTTCCTTTAACTCTTTGCCCGGTTTGAAATAGGCGACGCGCTTGGCTGGAATGCTGACCGCCGCGCCGGTTTTCGGGTTTCGTCCCTTTCGCGCGTTGCGTTCGCGGACGCGAAAACTTCCGAAGCCGCGCAATTCGATTTTCTCGCCTTTGTTCAGGCTGCCGACGATGCTGTCGAATACGATTTCGACAAGTTGTTCGGCATCTTTTTTAGTCATTTCCGCCTCGACGGAAACTTTTTCAACTAAATCTGCTTTCGTCATTTGTCCGTTCCTCACTAAACCGCAAAATTTGATTTCAAAAACTAACCTTTGGCTGATTTTTCTTCCGCCTCGGCGGCTGCTTCTGAACTTTCGACTTTATCGTTTGACTCATTCTTTTCTGAGTTTCCCGCAGAAGAATCACTCTGCGCGACATTTTCGGAAGCCGCTGCTGCATCTTCCGTGACATTTGAATCGGTCGCCTCCGCACCGGAAGTGTTATCGCTGACCGCTTCGTCTTTCGGCGAAGCGGTTGGATTTTCCGCTACAGCATTATTTTCCTCCGGCAAAGTGTCGCTCGTATTAGAGTTGTCATTCTCAGTTTCGGACTTGTTTTCCTTATTTGTTTCCGAAACGTTTTCATCCGTGTTTTGAGAAGCTGTTACACTTTCTTCAGATTCATTTGAGGTTTCAGGCGCATTTTCCTGAGTCGAAACTTCAAGAGTTTTATCTCCCTCGGCTTGCGTTCCGGTTTCTTCGACGGATTTTTCAACATTAGAAGTTTCCGTCTCATTTGCCGATTCGTCGTTTGTTTCGTCCGAAACTACATCACTAGGCAAATCCGAATCAGCCGCGTCATCAATATACGAATCGGCGTCGGCTTCGCGGTCTCTGGCTTTTTGAGCTTTGCGCTCTTTTTTGGATAATCTCGGCTCTTCGGCTGTTTCCGTTTCGCCGCTTGTGCCGCCGCGTTTCAGATTCATCAATTCGCCCAGCGACGCCATTCCGCTTTTGGCTTCGGTCGAATACATTTTAGTATCAACCTGCGGCTCGGCTTCTTTGCCGACAGCGCGCGCCGAAAGTCCGATTTTCTGAACGTCGTTTTCAATCCGCAGAATTTTAAAGTCCATTTCCTGACCGATTGAAACTACGTCTTCAGGTTTATTAACACGCTCGTCGGAAAGTTCCGAGATGTGGCACAAACCTTCGAGTTCTTCGCCCAATTGAACGAAAACTCCGAATCCGGCAAAGCGAGAAATTTTTCCGCGAACGATGTCGCCCGTTCGATGCGTGGCGACAAACGCTTCCCAAGCGCTCGGCGTTAAGTCTTTAATCGAAAGCGACATTCGTTGTCCGACCGTATCAATTCCGGTTACGACAGCATCAACTTCCTGGTCTTTTTTCAAAACGTCTTTCGGATGTTTGACCTTTTTCGACCAGGTAATATCCGAGACGTGAACCAGACCGTCAACGCCTTCTTCAACTTCGACAAACGCGCCGAAATCAGTCAGGTTGCGAACTCTGCCGTGAATTTTCGACCCGACGTGGTAACGCTGAGTAATAGTTTCCCAGGGATTCGTCTGCAACTGCTTCATTCCGAGACTGATGCGGCGGTCATTATTGTTGATTCCAAGAACCTGCACTTCGACTTCTTCGCCCGGATTGACTAAAGTTCTCGGACTCGCGCCGCGTTTTGACTATCCGGGACAACTGGATCACGTTGGCACTCGAAG
>CAXSHW010000071.1:0-2813 GCA_964237245.1 uncultured Pyrinomonadaceae bacterium | reverse complement strand
CAAAACCTGCACTTCTACTTCGTCGCCCGGTTTCAAAAATCGTTTCGGACTCTGCGAGCGTTTCGACCAGGACATTTCCGAAACGTGAACGAGTCCTTCGACGCCCGGTTCGAGTTCGATAAACGCTCCGTAATCAGTCACGCTTGAAACAGTGCCTTTGATTTTTGAATTTATCGGATAAACTTCCATCACGGTTGACCAGGGGTCTGGAATAAGTTGTTTATAACCGAGGGAAATTTTTTCTTTTTGACGGTCGAGCTTTAAAACCTTAACCTGCAAATGTTCGCCGACCTTAAACTGGTCTCCGGGATTTTGCAGTCTGCCCCATGACATATCGGTTACGTGAAGAAGCCCGTCAATTCCGCCGATGTCAACAAACGCGCCGTATTCGGTCAGATTTTTGATTGTTCCTTCGATGATATAGCCTTCTTCGATTTGACCGAGCGTTTCCGCCTTTTGCTTATTGACGATTTCATCGGTTATGACTTTACGCGAGAGAACGATGTTGCTTCGCTTGCGGCTAAATTTAATGACTTTGGCTTCAATTTCCTGACCTTTGTATGAATCGAGGTTAAATACAGGACGCGAATCAATTTGCGAGCCGGGCAAAAATGCTTCGATGCCTTGAACGTCAACGATTAAGCCGCCTTTAGTTTTATCTAAGACGCGCCCTGTAACCGGAATTCCGGCATTGTAGGCTTTTTCAATTTCGCCCCACGCCACGCGCCCGACGGCATCGGTTCTCGACAGAACCGGCGGCGCGTCGCCCGTATTGATGCTGCGAATCACGACTTCTACATTGTCGCCCTGCTTAACCGTTACATCACCTGCCGAAGTTGTAAATTCTTCGACCGGAACGATGCCTTCGGATTTATAGCCGAAATCCACCAAAACTCCGCGGTCGGAGATGCCGACAACTTTGCCTTCGACCAATTCGCCCGAATGATAGACGGTCTGTTCCTGCTCGAATTTTTCGAGAATTGAACCGAAATCTTCGTCGTTCGATTGTGATTGTTCGGGTTGAAAAGCCGGTTTTTGGGTTGTGTTTAACGGTTCGACTGAAGTCGCCGGTTGTTCCGCTGAAATCGCCGATTCATCCGTCGCCGCCGCGCCGGAAGCCTGTGTATTTGTTTCTTCTGAAACCGCAGATTCATTTTTAGGTGATTCTTCAGTTCCGTTTGTAACCTCGTTTGTCATTTAAGTTTCTATTAATTTCCTTTTATAAAAGTAGCTGCAAAAATTCAAAAATTTCTTTGTCAAAGCCGGTCAAACAAAGAAATCAGGTTTTTGTTCAAAACCTCAGATATTCAAGCGAAGCGTGCTAAAGCGTTTGATTTCTGCCGATAATTATTGGGCGATAATTATTTAAAAGAGAGTAATTAAGGCATTATACATTGCTTCTTTTCCGAAATCGCATTGGTAACCGGATAAAACTAGAATTTACACGCCCAAGCGCTTGTATGTCAAGACAATCGAGTGTTTTAACGATAAATTAAGGCGTTAAATTAAAAGAAGAATTGAAAACTTTGCTGAAAATCCACAAATTGCTCGGATATAATTTTTGAAATTCACATTTTTCACGACCTGGTTCATAATTTTTCTATGCGAGAATTTAATTTTTATCAACTCGATGTTTTTACCCAAAAAGCGTTTTGCGGAAATCCTTTAGCGGTTTTTCCCGAAGCCGAAGATTTGTCGGACGAAGAGATGCGGCAGATTGCCCGCGAGATGAATTTGAGCGAAACGGTTTTTGTTTTGCCGTCGGAAAAAGCCTTGCGCCGTTTACGAATCTTTACGCCGTCGCAAGAATTACCGCTCGCCGGTCATCCGGTTGTCGGAACGTGGAATTTACTCGCGCAAATCGGCGTCGTGCCGCAAACTGATAATAATTTTGTGGAAATTACGCAGGAATTAAAATTAGGCGTTTTGCCGGTCGAAATTGAGTTCCGCGACAAAAAACCGTTTCAAGTCGTGATGACGCAGGGAAAATTTGAAGCAGGCGAAAAGGTTTCCGAACCGAAAGAAATCGAAAAATTAGCCGAAGGCTTAGGATTGAAAATTTCAGACTTTCATTTTAGCGAAGATTTGCCGATTCAGACGGTTTCGACGGGAATTAAAGCGCTTGCCGTTCCGATTATTTCGCTCGAAGCGCTGAATCGCTGCCGGATAAATCCGAGTCTTTTAAGCGAAATTTATCTCGCTCACGGCGCAATCGGCTGCTATGCTTTTACGTTTGAAACGATTGAAAAGAATTCGCGCGTTCACGCCAGATTTTTCGCTCCCGACGACGGCATCGCCGAAGACCCCGCGACGGGCAGCGCAGCCGGTTCGCTGTCGGCGTATTTAGTTCATCACGGCGCGATTGACACAAATAAATTCACGATTGAGCAAGGCGATTTTATGAAACGCCCAAGCAGAATTTTCGCGGAAATTTCGGGCGAAAAGGGCAAAATTGAAAAAATGAAAATCGGCGGAAGTTCTGTTATAGTCGCAACGGGCAAATTGTTTTTTTGAGCGTAAAATTCAAGGTTCAAAGTCAAAAACCGCATCGGCAATTGACTTTGAACCTTGAATTTTACAGATTATATTATTTTCTCGAAGCCAAATCCGACATCGCTCCGACACCGCTCGCTTTTTCCATTTCTTCTTTTGCCATTGCCGAAGTATTTTGAATACCGGCGAGACGCAGGCGAAATTCGTCCGGGTTGGTCGAGCCGCGCAAGGCTTCTTCGAGTGTGATAAGTCCCGATTGATAAAGATAAAAAAGCGATTGGTCGAACGTCTGCATTCCGTATTGCGAAGTTCCGGCGGCA
>CAXSHW010000070.1:8740-21042 GCA_964237245.1 uncultured Pyrinomonadaceae bacterium | reverse complement strand
CAGTCGTCAGCCGTTTTATTCCGCGCGGTCAGACAGTCGTTTCGGTAAAAGGGCGCGCGCGCTACGCTCAATCGCAGGATATGGCGACAACCGGCGGCAAAACGCAGGATTTTCCGCTTGTTTTGATGATAAACAGCGGTTCGGCTTCGGCTTCGGAAATCGTCGCGGGCGCGATTCAGGATTACGGGCGCGGAATCATCGTCGGCAGCGACAGTTTCGGCAAAGGTCTTGTGCAGAGAGTTTTTCCGCTCCCTTTCGGCACGGGAATGACTTTGACGACGGCGCGTTATTACACTCCTTACGGACGTTCTTTGCAGAGAGATTATTCGAGCGGTTCGATTTACGATTATTATACGCATCATACGGAAGACAGCGACAGCGACGGCAGCGAGACGCCGACGCCGGACGCGAAACCGACGCCGACGGGAAGCCCCGTAACGACTGCGGGCGGCAGAGTTTTCTACGGCGGACGCGGCATCGAGCCTGACATAAAAGCGCCCGCGCTTGCTTTTTCGCCTTTGCGCGGTCGGCTTGCGGAAGCGGCGTTTTACTTTGTTCGTCAATTGGTCGCGGGACAAATCAAAGGATTTGAAAATTATAAAGTCGAAAAGCAGAATTATAACCAAACCGTTCAAGCGAGCGATTTTACAATTGATAATAAAACGCTCGATGCTTTTCGCCAGTTTGTTGTCAAAGATACGGCGAACGGTTTGACGGCGGAAAACGTCAACAGCCAGCTTGATTACGCTAAATCGCGTCTGCGCGGCGAACTCGCCACCGCAAACGATTCGACCGAAGCCGGACAACAGGTTTTGCTCGAAACCGACACGCAGGTTTTGAAGGCGATTGACGCAGTTCCAGACGCGAGGAAATTGCTCGGAACATTTACGGCGAATAAGTAGAATGTGCGGAAAATCCGATGCGCGATTGGTAATATTTTTAATTACCAATCGCGCATCTTTATTTTGCCTGACCGTAAGATTTCAACTTTTCGCTTTTTCCTGTTTTTAGTTTGATAGAGTAGAATAATTTCAGTTTTTCGTTATGTATAAGCAAATCGGACTTATAACGGGCGGCGGTGACGCTCCCGGATTGAATGCGGTAATCCGCGCCGCAGTCAGAACGGCGGTCGGCGAGTTCGGAATGAAAGTTATCGGAATCGAAGACAGCTTTGAAGGTCTCTTGGGCGAAACGCGAACGATGAAACTCACGACTCGCAGCGTCAGTGGACTGTTGCCGCGCGGCGGCACGATTCTCGGAACGAGGAATTTCGGAGAATTCTGTAAATTTGTTGACGGCAAAGTCGTTTATCCCGAAGCGGCAATCAATACGGCGCTGGAAAATTTGAAAAAACTTGAAATCGAAGCTCTGGTCGTCATCGGCGGCGATGGAACTCTCGGAATCGCTCAGGAATTTTTCAAACGCGGCTTTCCAATCATCGGTGTTCCGAAAACGATTGACAACGATTTAGCGGCGACCGAATTGACTTTCGGATTTATGACGGCGATAGATATTGCGACCGAAGCTCTCGACCGTCTGCATACGACTGCCGCCTCGCACGACCGCGTGATGATTTTGGAAGTTATGGGCAGACACACGGGCTGGATCGCGCTTCATTCAGGACTCGCCGGTAGCGCGGACGTTATCTTGATTCCCGAAATACCGTTCTCGTTTGATTCTCTGGTGCAAAAGGTTTACGCACGCGAAAAAAGCGGCTCGCGTTTTACGAATATAGTGGTTGCCGAAGGCGCTAGAGAGATTGGAAAGGCGGAAATTTATCAAGATTGCGGCGACAGCCAAACCGCGCCGCGACTCGGCGGCGTCGGCGAATATGTCAGAGAAAGAGTTCAGGAAATTACGGGAAAAGAGGCGCGCTGCGTGGTGCTTGGACATCTTCAACGCGGCGGCAGTCCGAATGCTTTTGACCGAATGCTGGCGACAAGTTTCGGCGCGTGCGCGGTTCGCGGACTTTACAACGGAGAATCCGGGAAAATGGTCGCGCTGCAAGCCAATAATATCGTCTCCGTCCCGCTTTCGGACGCCATCGAAAACATCAAAACCGTTGCCAGCGACGGTCAGCTCGTTCGCACGGCGCGCGACATCGGAATATCGTTTGCAGTGCCGAAAAATGTGAAATCATAAAAGTCGAATCGAAAGTTATGGAAGCAATCAGAAAAAAAATACAGGCGGAATTGGCGGAACTTGAAAATGAGTTGCGCTTTAAATTGCCGAAAGAAATTCAAAAAGCGCGTGAATTCGGCGATTTGAAGGAAAATGCGGAATATAAAGCCGCGCTCGAACGTCAGAAAATGGTTATGGCGCGAGTCGTGCAATTAAGCCAGCGACTAAGCGAGGTCGAATCAATTGATTTGACAAAGATTCCGACCGACCGCATCGCTTACGGTTCTAAAGTCGTTTTATACGACCTCGAACGCGAGGAAGACATAACTTATAAATTGGTTACTTCCGAAGAAAGCGCGCCGGAAAACGGCTTGATTTCAACCGTTTCGCCAATCGGGCAATCGTTGATGGGCAAAGAAGAAGGCGATGAAGTAAAAGTCAAAACACCGACCGGCTGGCGAAATTTTGAGATTAAGCGCTTGACGACGATTCACGAACAGTAAAATCAGTTTAAGGTTTAAAGTTTTAAAATAATCTCTAAACCTTTACTTTGAATTTTGAACTTTTATGGTTGGAGCAAGCATCGGACGCGGAGCAATGCGCATCATTAACGCAATGGTGCGCTGGCTCGCATTCGGCGGCGTTAATCCGAATGTTTTAACCGTAATCGGTGTAGCCGTCAACGTCGGATGCGGCGTTTTGTTCGGCTTTGGCGAATTTTTCTGGGCGGGCATCGTCTTAATTGTCGCTAATCTTTTCGATATGCTCGACGGAAATGTGGCGCGACTTTCCGGCAGAGTTACGCGCTTCGGCGGTTTTCTTGATTCATCGCTCGACCGTCTCTCCGATATGGTTTCGTTTCTGGGCATAATGATTTTTTACGCCAGCAATACGCCCGACCATTCGCTTTTGAACGTAGCTTTGGCGGGCATCGGAATGATTTTTTCGGTGATGGTCAGCTATACGACTGCTCGTTCGGAAGGCTTCGGAGTCAAGGCAAACGTCGGATTTTTGCAGCGTCCCGAAAGAGTCGTTTTGTTGATAATCGGCGCACTTTCGACTGTTCAAAATTCAAATTCGTTTTTCGCAAATCGAATGCCGCAGGTGCTTTGGGTTTTAGCCATCGGCTCGTTTTGGACGTTTGTTCACCGAATGTTTTATATTTGGAATGAACTGAAAAAAAATGAAAACGAAAAAATGAAAACGGAAAATTGAAAAACAAATGGCAAAGCATATTTTCAATTTCGTATTACAATGAAATGGCTCGCGCAATTTTGGGAAACGCTTACTTTGGGCAAATTTTTGTTCGGCGTCGGATTGTTTCTTTTTTCGTTCGCCGTAACCGTTTTAGCCGTCGGCGTTGTGATAGTTAAAATTCCGGCAAACTATTTCAGTTCGCATTACACGCCCGAATTTTTGCCGGGCAAACCTTGGCTGGTGCGTTGGAGCGCGGTCATTTTGAAAAATCTGTTTGGCGTCGTTCTTGTCTTAATCGGAATTGTTCTGTCGGTTCCGGGCGTTCCGGGACAGGGAATTTTGACGATTCTACTCGGCTTGATTATGCTCGATATTCCGGGCAAGCGCCCGATTGAAGCCAGAATTATAAAGCGACCGAATATCCTGGCAACCGCAAATAATTTACGCGCCAGATATAATAAAATTCCGCTCGTGATGGAATAAAATGGGATTATTTAATTTCTTAAAAAAAAAGCAGACTGATTCGGAAATGCAGCGCCGTGAATTTCTTCTCGTTCACGGCAGAATTACCGAAGGCACAATCGTTGACAGCGAAACCTCAGAATCGGGCGAAGAAATCGCTTTTTACATCTACAACGTGCAAGGCGTAGATTTTGAATCTTCGGAAATTTTAAACGAGGAACAGTGCAAAAATCCTTTGCACTACGCGCCCGGAGCAAAAATCGGCGTGCGATTTGACCCGAAAAATCACGGAAATTGTATGTTGATTTAGTGCCGAACGATAAGTGCTAAATGGTAAATTAAAGATCGTTTCCTGAATTTACCATTTAACACTTATCGTTTACCGTTAAAATTTATGTTCAAAAAAATCTTAATTGCCAATCGCGGGGAAATTGCTTGCCGGGTTATTCGCGCTTGTCGAGAGATGCACATAAAAACCGTCGCCGTTTATTCGGAAGCGGATAGAGACGCGCTTCACGTCCGAATGGCGGACGAAGCCTATTTTATCGGCGCGTCGCCTTCAAGTGAAAGCTATCTGCGCACTGATAAAATTCTCGAAGTCGCAAAAGATTCAGGCGCGGAAGCTATTCATCCGGGATACGGATTTTTATCGGAAAATGCCGAATTCGTTCGTCGCGCAACCGATTCGGGCATAACGTTTATCGGACCTTCGCCCGAAGCGATGGAAGCGATGGGCGGAAAAATTTCTGCCAGAAAAATCGCTATCAAAGCAAAAGTTCCCGTTGTTCCCGGCACAACCGAACCGCTCGTTTCCGCAACGGACGCGCTTGAAACCGCGCTGGAATTCGGTTTTCCGGTGATGCTCAAGGCTTCGGCAGGCGGCGGCGGCAAAGGAATGCGCCTGGTCGAAAACGAAGATGATTTGAAAAACGCGCTGGAAGCGGCGCAATCGGAAGCTCTGGCAAGTTTCGGTGACTCGGCAGTTTATCTGGAAAAAGCGATTGTTCGTCCGCGTCATATCGAGATTCAGATTTTTGCCGATAAACACGGAAATTTTGTTCATTTAGGCGAGCGCGAATGTTCGATTCAGCGTCGCCATCAAAAGGTAATCGAAGAATGTCCTTCGCCGATAAACGATGCGGAATTACGCCGTAAAATGGGCGAATGCGCGATTCTGGTTGCCAGAGCGGTTGATTACGTCGGCGCCGGAACAGTCGAGTTTCTAGTTTCGGATTTGGACAAATCTTTTTATTTTCTGGAGATGAATACGCGCCTGCAAGTCGAACATCCTGTAACCGAACTTGTTACCGGAATTGACCTTGTGCGCGAGCAGATTAGAGTTGCGGACGGTGAAAAACTTTCTTTCACGCAAAATGGTATTTCGTGGGACAAACACGCGATTGAATGCCGCGTTTACGCCGAAGACCCGGAAAATAATTTCCTGCCTTCGCCGGGTAGAATTACGAGATTAAGAGTTCCGCAAGGCGGCGGCGTGCGCGACGACGGCGGAGTTTATGAAGGCGCGGAAGTTTCGATTTATTATGACCCGATGATTTCAAAATTCGCCGCTTTCGGCAGAACGCGCGAAGAAGCGATTGACCGTCTGCGGCGCGCTCTGCGAGAATACGAAGTCGGCGGCATCAAAACGACTCTGCCTTTTTTCCGCGAAATTGTCGAAGACAAAGAATTTATCGCCGGAAAGCTCGACACGGGTTTTATAGCGCGTTGGCAGCAAAGACGTGAAAAAAAAGCGGCGTCCGATATTGAAAAGGATTTGGCAATCATCGCTACTGTTTTGGCTTACGGCAAAAAACAGAAAAATCTGGTCGCCGGTTCGTCAAGTCGAGAAGTTAAAGAAAGTCGCTGGGCGATTGCCGGAAGATCGGCTCTACACGCGAATCGTTTGTAGATTTGCTTTGCGTTAATGACAAAAGGGCAAGCACTTTATTAGCGCTTGCCCTTTAATTTTGATTTCAAGAATAGAGTTATTTACCCGGTTTTACTTGGTTTCAGCAGCTTTTTATTAAAAAGCTCGACTGGCAGCCGAACCGAACATATCGAAAGCGCTATCCTCAATTAAAGTAAAAGTCTGCGGTGTAAACATATAACCCTTACTGCGAACGGTTACGACATAAGTATCGCCAACTTGTAAATCATCAAATTGGTAATAGCCGAGCCGATTTGTAAAGACAGCCTGAGTTTCAAGCGTTCTTGTATTAAGAACCGTTACCAGAACCGATCCGCGGAATTTTCCTGTATCAACCTGAACTCGTCCGGCAACCATCGCGGTAGCCGCAGTTGTTCCGAGAGAAACTGTATTGTAACAAAATACGAGATGACTCAGATCATGCTTACCGTTACTCGTAGTAATCAATGGTCCCCCGTTTGCCGTCGCCGGATTATATACATAAACATTCGCCTCACTGGCTGCTTTAACAATCACTGCGGTAATGAAAGCGCCGGAAGCCTGAAAATCTATGTCGGTATTAGAATTATATTCTACAGTTACCGTTCCGACATTTGGAATAGTATAAGTTTGCGGGTTCTTGTTCGGCGCCTTATCTGTGCTGAAACCATCATCTGTTGTAATGCTGGGAAACCTAGCATTATCAGCATTTAAATTAGCGCAAGTAGGATTGCCATCCACGACGATAGGAGTCGGGCTTTGGGCGTTTATTTGAGTAGCTGAAATTCCGAACAAAACTAACAAAAGTAAGCCTGAGAATATCGCTCCCGTAAAAAATTTAGAAATATATTTTGTGTTCATTTTTACCTCTTTTTGATATGCCTTATTTCGGCGAAAATTTCTTCAGAAATCAAATTCATTGCGGAAATTTCGGCAATGAATATTTTGCGTGTAAATCAATTTGCAGATATAAATTATTTATCTGTAAAACGAATAACTTTATTGCAAGTGTTAAACACTTAACACAGAATTATCCCTTATGTCAACACTTTTTTTACTAACAAAAGCGCCTGACAAATCTCAATAACTTTTTGTTCTTAAGTCACTTATAAGCAAGGGTTTTTTGCCTGCCTATATGTTTGTTCCCTTTTAACTGCTGACACAATATATTGTTGTTTGTATCAGTCGCTATTAAAATAAATTTATTAACTCTGTGTTGCAGTGAAAGTGTCAATGATTAGTGAATTCCAAAAAAAAGCCTGCTCGAAAAAACGAGCAGGCTTAAAGATTTGAGATGAGAAAAGTTTGTTAAGGAGTTTGCGAACAGAGAGTATAGTTGCCGCTGCCGTTTACCGAATAAACGTGCCAGCGATAAGTTGCCGAGTTTCCGTTAAAAACTACATTTGCGCTCAAAGTCGTAGTCGCTGAACTTGCAACCGTTGACCATTTGTTGCCCTTCTTTTTTTCCAGGCTGACTTCGACTTGACCGCCGCCGGAAACGGTTAAGTTTCCCAGATACATTCCGTTATTTCCGTTAAATCCTTTAACGTCGGAATGATAATTACCGGCGCCCGTGACGTTTAGAGTTCCGTTAAAAGTTTCTCCCGCGCAACCTGATGGAGTTGGCGCAGGCGTCGGAGTCGGAGTTGGAGTCGGTGTTGCTGTCGGAGTCGGCATCGGAGTCGGTGTCGGCGTTATTACTGGTGTCGGTGTTGCTGAAGGCGTCGGAGTAGCGGACGGTTTCGGCGGCGCTGTAGAAAATAAAGAATAAAGAAGTAAATTTGAAGTATTTGGAATGTTAAAGTTAGTAAGGAGTCCCGGAGTAGCTGAATTGGCAAGGAAACTTGAAACCATCGCCGGAGAAGCCGCCGGATTGCTTTCTAAATACAGAGCAGCGGCGCCGGCAACGTGCGGCGCTGCCATCGAAGTTCCACTCAATATAGCGGTCGCCGTATCGCTGGCAAAAGATGTCGAGAGAATAAAACTTCCGGGAGCGAATAAATCAACGCAAGGTCCATAATTAGATAAACCGTAACGCTCATCAATGCTTGTGCTTGCGCCGACAGTAATCGCGCTTGTCACGCGAGACGGCGAATAATTACAAGCGTCAAGGTTGGAGTTGCCGGCGGCGATGGCGTAAGTAACACCGGAAGCGACCGAATTGGCGACAGCCGTATCGAGCGTCGTTGAAATTCCGCTCGCGCCGATACTGATATTAGCGACGGCAGGACTGATATGATTGCGCGTCACGTAATCAATTCCGGCGACCAGATTTGAAACCGAACCAGAAGCGCTGCAATTTAGAACTCGAACGGCGTGGAGAGTTACGTTTTTAGCCACTCCGTAAGTTGAACTGCCGACCGTTCCGGCGACGTGTGTGCCGTGTCCGTTACAGTCAATTCCGTTTTGACCGTCGCTAAAGGCATCAAAATCGGCAACGGCGCGTCCGCCGAAATCTTCGTGAGTAACCCGAATTCCGGTATCAATTATATAAGCGTGGACGCCGGCGCCGGTCAATGAATAATTATAGTCGCTGTCGAGCGGAAGCGAGCGCTGGTCAATCCGGTCTAAACCCCAGGTCGCGTCGTCTTCCGTTCCTAAAGCAAAAACTTCGGCGTCTTCTTCCACGTATTTGACGCGCGTGTCCTGACTCAATTTAAGGGCTTCGTCGGCTGACATTTTGACCGAATAACCTTGGATTGCGTTAGTAAATTGTCTCTCGACCTTTCCGTTGTAGGAATTATTTAATTCATACTCAAATGTTTCGGCTTGTGAAAAAGCGTTTGAGCCGTTTTCTTTATCGTCGTTCAGAACGACTATATAATGATTCGGAATAGCTCTTTCGGATTTTTTGAATTTTTCGGTTTTTCCGGCAATTTTTGAGGTGCTAACGGTTAAACCAAATATGCCGAGTGAAAGTGCAAAGCAAAGCAAGCCTAATTTTTTCATTTATTACTCCTGGATATTTACAATGGAAAATTAAAAGTTGAATTTGTAAGGAAGTGAGATTCCTATTGGATAAAACAATATCTCGTTAAACATAATATAAACTTTTTTACATTTAGTCAACAAAATTGTACATCTGTCTATTGCCGGAAAATCCAAGTTATAAAATTTCAATCCTAAATAATTTCTCAAACTGATTTTTGCTCTCTTGCGGTGTTTCAAAGTAAAATCTGTAAAATAAAAACAGAAGTTTATAAAAATAAAAATTACAGAAGGAAGTTAAATATGGAAGGATTTTTACAGCAATTGATGGGAAAAAGAATTGATGTCGCCTACGGGACAAGCGCGACCGTCAGAGGAGACGTAGTTGACGTTAAAGACGGAGTGCTTTTTTTGCGCGACGAGGAAGAAAAAGTCGCATACGTAGCGATTGACAAAATCGCGGTCGTCTGGGAAGTCAAAGAACATCAATCGCGTCCCGGTTTTGTGGTCTAACGCGAGTGAAAAAATAAATTTTAAAAGAAAAAGTTAAATTATCTGCGATTTTATTTATCGCCGGAGAAAACGGTTTCTTATTTTGTCTAAAGCAATGAAGAAAAAAACAATCAAAGATGTGGATATAAAAGACAAGCGGGTTTTCATTCGCGTAGATTTCAACGTGCCGATAAAAAACGGCAAAATCGAAGACGACACGCGCATCAAACGCACGTTGCCGACGATAAAATACGCGATGGAACAAGGCGCTAAAGTCATTTTAGCGTCGCATTTGGGACGACCTTTGAAAGATAAAAAGAAAGCCGAAGAACTGGGAATGCCTTATGACGCGGCGAAGTATTCGCTCAAGCCGGTTTATGAATATCTCCGCAAAATGCCGGAATTTCAAGACGTTTCGACGCGCGGCGATGAACTGGTTGAAATGACTTCGGACGGAACTGCTTTAGGAAAAGCCGAAGTAAAAAACGATAAAGTTTTTTTCGCAAATGATTGTGTCGGCGAACAAGTCAAAGAATCGGTCAATCAATTAAAATCCGGCGAAGTTTTGCTGCTCGAAAATCTGCGTTTTCACAAAGGCGAAGAAGCTAACGACGATGATTTTGCGAAACAATTAGCCGAACTCTGCGATGTTTACGTCAACGACGCTTTCGGCGCGGCGCATCGGGCGCACGCTTCGACTGCCGGAATTACAAAGTTTGTTGATGTCGCGGTCGCCGGACTTTTGATGGAAAGGGAACTCGAATTTTTGTCAAAAGCGCTTAACAATCCCGAACGTCCGTTTGTGGCAATATTGGGCGGCGCGAAGGTTTCCGACAAAATTCCCGTGATTGAATCTCTGATCGAAAGAAATGTTGATAAATTGCTAATCGGCGGCGCGATGGCTTACACTTTTTTCAAGGCGAACGGTTATACAATCGGCAAATCTCTGGTCGAAGACGCGATGATGCCGAAGGCTCTGGAAATCGAGCAGATGGCGAAAGAAAAAGGCGTCGAATTGATATTGCCGACCGATCATCAGGTCGTTGATTCATACGATCCTTTGAATTCGCGCAAAACAATTCCGATTGATTTCACCAACAAAGGTCTGGTCGGTTTGGACATCGGCGCGGAAACCGTCGAGATTTTTAAACACGCGCTCGACGGCGCGAAAACAATCGTCTGGAACGGTCCGATGGGAATGTTTGAAGAAAAACCGTTTGACGAAGGCACGATTGCGATTGCCGAAGCTGTTGCGGACGCGACTGAAAAAGGCGCGACTTCGATTGTCGGCGGCGGCGATTCGGTCGCGGCGATCAACCAAGCCGGACTCGCCGACAAAATCTCGCACATCTCGACCGGCGGCGGCGCGACGCTCGAATTTCTCGCCGGCGACGCGCTTCCCGGCGTCGAGGCATTAGACGACAAATAATATTTTCAAAATTGTTATGGGATTACCAAAATTAAAACCGAAAATCTCAGTCGCCGATTATCTCGAAGGCGAAAAAATCAGCCAGACGAAGCACGAATACATTGACGGCGAAATTTACGCGATGGCTGGCACGAGCAAGAACCACAACGAAATTATCGCTAACATTAACGATAAGTTGAGAAGACATTTGCGCGGCAAAAATTGCCGTTCATTTTTTACAGACATAAAAGTTTTTGTGCAAAAATTTAACCGTTACTATTATCCTGATCTGATAGTTGTTTGCGGAGAAGATAAGGAAAGCGAATACTACACGAGAAAGCCGACGCTGATTATAGAAATTCTTTCGCCAAGCACAGCTTTGACCGACCGGCGCGAAAAAATGTTCGCTTACAAAGAAATCGAATTTTTGGAAGAATACGTTTTGATCGAGCAAAACAGAATGTATGCTGAAGTTTATCGCCGCCGGAAAGACAGCGGTTTGTGGGATTGGATCGAATTTGAAACGGGCGAAGAAATCGAATTCGCGTCGGTAGATTTCAGGATGCCGATGACGGAAATTTATGCGGGCGTCGAACTGCCGGAATTGAAAGATTGGGAGAGAGAATAAACAAAAAATGATAAAAGCGATTTTGATGGATTTTAATGGAATAATAATCAACGACGAACCGCTGCATATGAAGGCGTATCAGGAAATTTTGGCGGGTGAAGGCATCACGCTTTCCGAAGACGATTATTACGCCTGTATGGGAATGGACGACAAAAGTTTCGTCGGCGCGCAGTATCAGCGCTCGGAAAAGGATTTGACGGACGAAAAGACGCGGGAGATTTTGCAGGCGAAATCGGAAAAATATCGCGGTTTAATCGAAAAGGAAATTCCGTTTTTCGACGGCGTGGAAAATTTCGTGCGAAAAATGGAAAAGGATTTCGCGCTCGGAATTGTCAGTATGGCGCGGCGCGAAGAAATCGAATATGTATTGGAAAGATTGGAGTTAAGAGATTGTTTTTCGGTTATTGTCAGTGCCGGAGACATAACCGAATGCAAACCGAATCCCGAATGTTATCACAAAGGTTTTAACTTGATTGACGCGGCGCGAACCAGACGCGGCAGTAACCCGATGGTTCACGCCAATTGTCTGGTCATCGAAGACGCGCCGCCGGGAATTATCGCCGGAAAAAGCGCCGGACTGAAAACGCTGGGAATTACCAATACCGTTTCAGCCGATAAATTGCGCGAAGCGGGCGCGGACGCGGTAAGTAAGTCTTTGACTGATTGGATGCCGGATTCGATTCGCCGTGTCTTCGTTTAAAAATTTCATTCTAAAATCAAATATGGCGGAACAACAAATTTCAATCGGAGAAGCCGAAAACAATCTGTTCGCGTGCGCGGCGTTTCTTGCCGAAAACATCCAAAGCAACGACGGACACAGCGAGGCGATGAATGAAATCGTTCCCGGCTTTCTTGAAAAAGGCGAAGTTGACATTGCGGCGCAGTTTGCCGACGCGGTTGACGACCCGTTCGTGCGCGACCGGCTGTTGATGTTGACGGCGGAAAAGTGCGCTGAAATTGACGATGACGAATACGCTTTTCAGCTTGTCGAATCAATCGAAGATTACGGATTGCAAGCGGCGGCGCGCGGCGAAATAGCCATTCGGAAATCCTCCAAAGGCGAGTTTGAAAAAGCTCTCGAAATTGCTGAAACGCTCGACCACGCCGACGACGCTTTTGCCGACATCGCCGCCAATCAAGCGGCGAACGGCAACGAAACA
>CAXSHW010000070.1:0-8682 GCA_964237245.1 uncultured Pyrinomonadaceae bacterium | reverse complement strand
GGAAATCTTTTCGTCGAAGCCGAACGGCGCGACCGGGCAATCGAAAGTTTTGATCAGGCAAAAAGCGCGGCTGAAAAATTGGACAATGTTCACCGCGATTATTATCTGGCAACCGTCGCGCTCGGCTTTTTGCGGGCAGGAAGTTTGGAATTGGCTGACCGCGCGCTCGATTTGGTAACGGATAAAACGCAAATCACTTCGTGTCTGAACGGTTTCGCGCAAATTTTTTGGACCAACGGCGAAAAGGACGAAGCGCTCGAAACGCTCGAAGAATCTTACGCGATTTTGAAATCGCAGCGCGACGCGGAAACGCGCGACAGCCGCGCGAAATTTCAAGTTTTCTCGGCAATTTCAGTACAGTTTGCCCGATTTGAAAAGGCGGAACGCGCCGTCGAAATCGCGCAGGAAAACATTGACGAAACGGAAAAAACTTCGGCGCTCGCGCAAATCGCGCAGGTTTGCACCTTGCAGGGTAAAGACGAAATCGCGCGTCAATCAGTCAATGCGATTCCCGACGACGCGCAAAGAATGTTCGCTTTAATCGGCATTTCGGACGCCAAAAATAAGTTGAGCGAAAGGGAAGATGCAATTAAATTTTTGAACGAAGCCGCCGCGCTCGGCGAAACCGTTCCGCAGCTCGCATCGCGTTCTTCGGCTTTTAACGAACTCGCCGCGCGTTTTTTGAATTACGGCGACAGCGAAAAAGCGCGTGAAATTTCGTTTGAAAATTTACAGACGATTTCCAAAATCCGCGACGAAAGCAGCCGCGCCGTCGCTTTGTCGCAGCTTGCCAAAATTTACGAACTGGCGAATTTCACCTTGAACGATCAGGAAAAAAACATCTTGCGAACGATGATTCAGAAGTCTTTGATATAGCGAAAAAATTATTTTCATAAAAAGCGTTCGGGAATAATTTTGCCGCTTTGAAAGATATTTCAGAAAAGGAACCGGCAATATGAAAAAACTCGAAAAGAAACATCCGCTGACAATTCGCTGGCTGCACTGGATTAGTTTTCCGCTTTTGACGATGATGATTTGGAGCGGTTTGCTGATTTACTGGGCGAATTCGGTTTATAGCATCAAGATTTTCGGCTACGAACTTTTTCACTTTTTCCCCGAAGGATTTTTTACCACGCTCGGCATTCCTTTCAGGCTCGCCGAAGGCATTCAACTGCATTTTCTCTTTATGTGGTTTTTCGCCGTCAATGGCGTGATTTACGTTATTTATTTGATATTTTCCGGCGAATGGCGAACACTTTTGCCTGTTCCCGGTTCGTTCAAACGCGCCGCGCTTGTCACATTTCACGATTTGCACATCGTCAAAAAACTTCCGCCGCAGGGAAAATACAACGACGCGCAGCGCATCGCTTACACCGGCGTGATTTTGATGGGCGCAGGCTCGCTGATTACGGGTTTGGCGATTTATAAACCGCTTCAATTAAGTTGGCTGACGAGTCTTTTGGGCGGTTATGGCTGGGCGCGCTGGGAACATTTCTGGCTGATGATTTTGTTCGTTTTGTTTTTCGTCGTCCACGTCGTGCAGGTCGCGCTTGCCGGTTGGAGCAATTTTCGTTCGATGGTCAACGGTTACGAAGCGGTTGACGCGCAAACCGAAATTCCTGTGTCATCGCTCAATGAGAAAGGAGGCGCGACAGGATGAGTGAATTAAATAAAGAATCCGAAGATTTGAAATCACAAATTTTAATCGAAAAAGTCCGCGAAATCGAAGCGGCGAAAAACGAAACTGAAAAAGTTGACGCAAAAGCCGACGATCAAAACAATACTTCAAAAATCTTAAACGAAAATCGCGTTTTTTCCGCGCCGCTGACCGAATCCGAAGCGAAGAAAATGATGTCGAATCGTTCGCGTCGGACATTTTTAATCGGCGGCGTGACTGCGCTTGCCGGAATTTTCGGCTGGCGTTCATTGGATAACGAAACTAGAAATGCTTTGTTTACACGCGCTTTCAGATTTAACGAGCGTGTCAGTCAAACATTTTTCGGCAAAGGCGAACTTGCGCCCGAATTTCCGAGAGAAATGGCTTCCGAGCGCGTCAACGGAATGATCGGACTCGACAGCGAACTCGACGCTGAAAATTGGGATTTGCAGCTTGTCGGCGCGGCAAACGCCGAAACTTATCCGCAATATTTTCCTGACATCACATTCGGCGGCGAAGACAACGCGCCGCGTTCGATGGATACGCCGCCCGCGCCGAATAATCCGGTTGCCGGTTTGGTTATAGAACTCGACGAAATCAAAGCTCTGCCGCGAACGGAAATGACGACCGAATTGAAATGTATCGAAGGCTGGAGCGTGATCGTTAATTGGACGGGCGTCAAATTTTCCGATTTTGCCGCCAAATTTCCGCCGCCCGACGGCACGCCATATGTTTCTTTGGTCACGCCCGACCGCGCTTATTACGTCGGTTGGGATATGCCGAGTATTATGCACCCGCAAACTTTGCTCGCGTATGAGATGAACGGGCAACCGCTTACGCCCGAACACGGCGCGCCTTTGAGGTTGGTCACGACAACCAAATACGGCATCAAACAACTCAAACGCATCGGCAGAATAGAATACACCAACAACCGTCCCGCCGATTATTGGGCGGAACAAGGCTACGATTGGTATTCGGGACATTAGATTTTGGATTTCAGATTTCAGATTTTGGACTAATAATAAAGATTACCAAACGTCGTTGTTGATTAAATCCTCAAATTTGTCGCGTTTTCTGACTAATTCGACTTCATTATTTTCTTTAATCAGCACGACGGCGGGCAAAAATCTGCCGTTGTATTGAAACATCTGCGCGACAGAATACGCGCCGCAATTTAATAAAGCCAAAACTTCATCAGGCTGGACGTTTTCGGGTAAAAGTCTGTAATCGGGCAGACGGTTTTCGCCTTCGATGTCGAAATAAACGTCGCCGCCGTCGCATAACGGACCGGCAATTTTGTGGGGAAAATCGTGTGCGTCGGCGGCGCGGGCGGCGGAAACCAGATGATAATACCATTTGTAAGTTTCCATCGAGAGCAAGATGTTAAAACCGGCGTCGGTCAAAAGCCACTTGTCATTTTGGATTTTGGATTTTGGATTTTGGATTTCAAATCTGGAATCTGGAATCTGGAATCTGGAATCTGAAATCGGTCTTTCCTTGAGATTTCTAACTTTGGTCAAACAAATTCCGGCGTCGGCGATGACGCTTCTGCCGGGTTCGAGCAATAACGTCAGATTTTCGAGTAGATGCGCGGCGTTTGAATTTTCGGCAGATTGTTTGACCGTTTCCCACGCGCGATTAATGGCGTCGGACGGTTCAAAATCAGCCGCGAACATTTCGCGCGTCGCGTCGGTGAAAGCATTTTCGTGCGATTTGTCGCGCAGATAATTGACCGGGAAGCCGCCGCCGAGATTGATGTGCGCCAGCTTTATTCCGGTTTCTTCATAAACTTGCACGAGGTTTTCAAATAAAGTTTTGAACGCTTCGGCATACGGCGCGGATTCGGGATTTTGCGAGCCGATGTGCAAATGAACGCCGCACAAATTCAAAAATTCGGAATTTTTATAATAGTGAAAAGCCTTTAACGCCTCGTCGGGCATCATTCCGAATTTGGACGTAAGCAGAGCGGTTTGTAAGCCGGAATGAGTGCCGGTTTCGATTTCGGGAACTAATCGAAGCGATACATTCGCGCGTTTATTCAACCTTTTCGCCACAGTTTCGATCAAACTCAATTCGTAAATCGAATCAACCTGAATCGCGTAAATGTCAGCGTTTATTGCGTTTTCGATTTCCCAGACTTCCTTGCTCGTTCCGTTGAAAATTATTCGGTCGCCGCTGAAACCGATCTTTAAAGCCTTCCATAATTCGCCGCCGGAATTTACTTCCAAATCGCAATTCGCGTCTTTGACGGTTCGCAAAATCGCCATATTTGAATTGGCTTTCGCGGCGTAACAGACTTTTAAATTGCAGTCAATGACATTTTCCGCTGCTTTCAGACGATTGATGTTGTGTCTGATTCGTTTTTCGCTAAACACAAAAAGCGGCGTGTCAAATTTTTGGGCGAGTTCGACTGCCGAATTGCCGTCAATGTGCAGTTGATTGTTTTTAACTTCGAGAAAATCGGGAATTGTCCACGCATGATTCATAATTTACGTATTAAACCGCACCGGATTTTAAGCGTCAAACTTGAGATTTACTTTGCAGATTAAATCTTTGAAATAATTTCGCGCTGACGCCTTCGAGTAACGAGAAAAACTCCGGTAAAAATCAGCGCGATTGCCGGAAAAATGCGCGGCTTCCACGCTTCGCCGAGAATAAAAATCGCCAGCAAAGTTCCGATCAGCGGCTGTAAATATGTATAAACCGCGACCATCGAAGGCTCGACCCGCGCCAGCGCCCAGGTGTTCCAGTAATAAGCCAGAATCGTCGGAAACAAAACGACCGTTCCGAGCCAAAACCACGATTGCCAATTGATTGCGGCGACATAAACGCTCGACAGCGCGTAAATTCCGAGCGGAACATTGATGATTGTGCCGAACAGAAAAACCCACGCGATAGATTTCATTGCGCCGTAATGCGTGACCATTTTTTTTGAAATCGCCACATACGTTCCGTAACACATACTGTTCAGGACAATCATCAAATCGCCCTGCGTCGTCGCCGAAGAAAAGCTCGCCTTCGCCGGATCAATCAGATAAATCACGCCGCCCGCCGCCAAAATCGTGCCGATTGCTTTCATCCGGGTAAATTTGTCGTTGCCGATAATCACGCTGACCAAAATCGCAAAAACCGCAATTATCACGGCAAGCAGCGAAGCATTCGTCGCCGTCGTCAGCGACAAACCTTTGAAAAAAAGCAGTTGATTGCAAATAACGCCGAGCAGACTGAACACCGCAAAATAAAAATAATGCTTCGTTTCATCCAGCTTTAAAGTCCCGCGCGTCTTTTGCAGCAAACAAAAAGCCGTCGCCGCGCCGCCAACACGAAATCCGACAATTGCCACCGGCGGAAAAGCCGCCAACGCCAACTTCCCAAGTATCGCCGACGCGCCGAAAAACACCTGCACAATCACCAACGCAACGTGCGGCGCATAGATATTCTCTTTTTCCGAAACGATTTCCTTCATCACAAACGAAGCTAGATGCTAACAAATCGGCAAGTTGTTTGTCAGTTTCACTTTATTTAAATATTTCTCTTCACAATTTTGCTCGAATAATTTATTATGCCTATCAAAACTCAGGAGAAACTTTCACAATGGAAAAAAAGCGTCTCAAGGTTACATCACAAATACGGCAATTATCTTACGATTTGAAATCAGCGAAAAAAAAGCCTGACGAACACGGTGCATCGGTCAGACTTGCGCTGTTTCTCGGTGCGGGCGCATCTTTTCAATCAAATGTTCCAATCGCAGGTAATATGATTCGCCATTTTAAAGTTGAAATTTGCAAGCGTTTCGGGAAAAAGTTTAAAGACAATGAGGAAACCGAAAACTGGTTGAAAGATCAGAATTGGTATAATGCCGGTGAAAGCGATTATTGGCTTTGCCTTAAAAGTCGAGTTTTCCACAGACTTTTAAGGCAATCTTAAACAGTTTTGAGGCAAAAGACAATTTGTAAATAAAAATGCCTAGTCCGAAAACTAGGCATTGAATTAAGTTGTTACTTACTATTTGTTACTCTTTCGCACCCTCTCCGTTTCTGTGGTTGCAGGGTGTTTTTTAGCATAGTTTTCAGTAACAAATTTACCTGTTTTTGAACTACGATTAACAGTTGTTGTTTGTGGTTTTTGTTGTGGTTTTGTTGGCATAATGCCTCCTTGCCTTTTCAGGCGGTCAAAAATGAAGTTGACATAGGAAGCAAGATTCAGGCATACTGATTTTGGTATGCCGTCTGTTTGCGTCCTATGCAACCAGAAAAAAAGTAAGCGACTTGTCCGAAATACAAGTCGCTTTTTATTTTGTCATTTAAAGTTTTAACAAGTCAATGTTTTATCCGTGAAACGATTGATTTTAAATGAGTTCCCGCCAAAAGTCAGGTTTTACCCCAAATTCAAACATTGATTGAATCAGACAGCAAAGATTGTGGCAAAGGATTTTACATAACGCCTCATTCTTTTGCGCCGTTCGCGTTTTGCTTCTCAAAGAATCGCTGAATTTAGCTTTTATCATCGAAAATGCCGTTTCTGAATTTGACCTTTGATGATACCGTTCCAAGAATTTCTCTTTGTTCAAAGCGTAATAATGAAACATCTTATTCCAAAGCTCGTTGTTTGGCTTGTCGGTTATGCGGCTATTCGATTTCCAAGCAATGTAAGGATATGCGCCGTTATCAACCGCCGTCTGAAAATTGTCTTTTGACAGATACGCGGCATCTGCCGAAACTTCCGACATTTCAAAGTTCGTTACGGTAGCTTCGACCAAAGTTTTGAATTGAGTTGTATCGTGGTCGTATTTTTCCGTTACTTCAACCGCCGTTACGATGTTTGTCAGATTGCCGACGCAACAATGAATTTTCAGCCAGTCTTGTTTTTCAATCAATCGCGGTTCGGTGTGTTTGGCGTGAAGCCAAGTAAAACTACCTGTTGCGGAAAGTCCTGACGCATCTATCGAAAAAGTCTTTTCGAGTGCCGACAAAGGCAAACTGCTTTCTTCAATTAACATCTGCAAATAAGGCGTAAGCATTTCATCGCCGAAATATCGAAACATACTGTTATAGTGCGGCAATTCCGACATCAAACCTTTTTGATGCGCTTCTTTCAAATCGGTAGAAAAACGCCTGCCGGAAAATGTCGAATAAACTTTGAAAGCGCAGGCGAACAAAATATCTTCAAGCGGTTTACGCGGTCTGCCGTTTGACTGCGACGGTTCGCCGATGCCTTTGCAGAGTGTCGAAAGCAATTCTTGAAACTGTGTTTTTTCGGTCGTTTGCGCGGTGTTGTAAGCCGTCCAATCTTGCTTGTAGGTTTTGCGAACTTTGGCGATTCTGGCAATCGCCAAAGTATCGAGTTCGGCGATAAATTCTTGCTCGAATTTATATTCAACCGCAAAGATGTGCTTGCATTTTTGCCGTCTGATTTCATAATCAGGGCAAGTGCAGTTTTGTTTGGCTAAATCAACTTTATAACGGTTGCTTTTGCCCGAACTTGACGGAACAAACCACGTTCCGTTTTCTTCTTTGATTGTGTAGCGTTTGGCGATGTCGAGACCGCGTAATTGACGGGGGTTTTGTAAATTTTCGTTCATTGTGCATTTCTCCATATTTGATTAAATAGGCGAGATGTAGCACAATAAAGTTTCCGAACTAAGACGTGCTACAACACGCTTTTGGTTTGAAATAACACCGTTGATTGCTAGTAACAATCGGCGGTGTTTGCTTTTGTAAGCTAAGAGAATTATATCTTATTCTATGCAAATTTACAATGTAAACAGTTGATTTCATTGGATTTATTTTAATGGGGGGTTAGAATTCCACCACTTACTAAATTCTTCGGCAACTGCGGAAACTTGGTCGTCTTTGATTTTTTCGCCGTCTTCATCTTGTTTTTCTCTGCCGTCCGGGTGTCGCAGATAAACGGGCGCAACGCGGTTGTCAATTCCGCAAGTTTCGGGACTTGCCATAAACACATCATAGTCAGTATCAATTATTCCTTTTTCCGCATTTTCAACTTCGCTTCGGGTGAACTTTCTCACTAATAGAACGCCCGGATTATTTACGCCGCCGCTTGCCTTGAAAGTTGTTTTCGGTAAGTCAATCGAAGCTATTAAACGACTACGCTTGAGCAACCACGAACGAATAAATTTCAATCCGGGGTTGTTCAAAATACCGTCAGGAATTAAGATTGCCAACAAACCGCCCGGCTTAACGAAATTCAACGCGGTTTCCATAAACAACTGTTCGGCAGGCAACGAAGACCGCAAATCGTTATTTTCAAACCGCGATAATTCGTAACGGTCTAAAATATGACTATCATCAATCTTTGCCTTACCGCCGAACGGCGGATTGGTCATCACAATATCGGCTTTCCCGTAAGGGACGCGCTTTCTTGCGTCTTCATTGTCCCATTCGCCCGGCGATTTTACCGAATCCCTCGAAAAACATTTGTCGAACCGTCCCCGTGCAAAACAAGATTCATTTGACAGGTTCGGACAAGGAACGGATTTATGTCTAAGCCGAACAAACTACGCTCGCAAGCATCTTTTACTTTGAAACGAACTCTTTCGCTAATTATTTCTTTTGGTGTCGAAAAAGACTGTTCCCGACTCTCAATAAATTTCTTCAAATTTGTAAGCCAAGAAACGAGATAGCCGCCCGTTCCGCAACAACAATCAAGAACTTTTAGCGAAGTCAAATCTTTTTTCGGGTGCATTGCCATTACCATTTGCACAACCATATCGCAGACATTTCGCGGCGTAAAATACTCGCCTCTATCGCCGCGCAAATTTTCGCCGACTAATTCTTCGTAAGCATCGCCTTTAACATCGGTCGGCGTGTTTAGAAATGAAATATACTGCAATTCGGAAACTACATAAGCGGCAACTTTCGGCTCTAATTTTATCTTCTCGTTTTCTTCAAAAATAAATGGGTATCGCGTTCGCACTTTCTCAAAAAGCGGCTGTAATCTGTCTTCTACTAACCGCCGCTGTCCGCTATCGGTTTTGCGTTCTTTCGGACTGACTGAAAACTCAA
>CAXSHW010000069.1:11337-21834 GCA_964237245.1 uncultured Pyrinomonadaceae bacterium | reverse complement strand
AACAACAATTGCGAAATCCGGCAATCGCTTTTAGCTAATTTGAGAAAGTCCTAAAAGATATGCGCTTCCTCTGACATCGCAGCCAATCAATCCACCAAATTGTAATAACTCAAAACCAGATAGTTTTCTATACTCAAACGGAACATTAACAGTCTTGATGTCCAAGTTGTAAAACAGACTCAAAGTGTTTGCTGTAACATCGTAAGGCGGAATCGGATTTCCTTTTTCATCTCTTAAATTCGGATAATGTTGTCGTTCTATCAATGCTTTGGCAAATGCTCCATAAGGTTGTGCTATTTTAACAAGATCGCCTTTATCAGTTTTTTCAATTTCAACTCCGCCACGCCGCAAAACATCGCTCAAATAATCTTGCGGATAACCGAAACCGCTGTTTGGTCGTGAAGGAATTACAAAGCCAAACAATTCGCCGTCTTTTCGAGGTTGAACTGCTTCTTTGCCAATCGCGTAAAATCTCGAAAGCCATTCTTCTCGATTGTTCGCCGCGTGTTTGAGAAGTGAAAAAGCGGCGGTCGTCATATAGTTGGTGATGTCGCGCAGATGCCATTCGCCGCCTTTCCAGACGGGCGAAAAGTTTGTGGTTTCCTTTTTCGCGTTGTAACCCAAACCGCCGCGCAATTGGTCGAATTTAACCGTGATCGGCGAAGCCAAGTTGCACGATGCGGTTTCCGACAAAATCCGCACGCCGCCGTGATAATGCGAATAGGCGCGCGCCGGTGTCCAAGCGTCGTAAGTCGAATCGGTCGTGATGCCTTCAAAACCTTTTTCCCGCAAATCTTTCGCCATAAAATTACCGAGTTCGGTGTAGCCTTCGACCAATTCTTTCGGCACATTCGGCTCGACGGGTTTCAAATACGGCGGCAGAAAAATGCGCGAACCGAACGCGCCCTGCTGATGAATGTCGTGGACGATTTGCGGATGCCAGACGTTGTGGATTTTATCAACCGTCAACTGCGTTTCGATTTGCGTAAACGCATACCAATCGCGGTTGTCGTCGTGTCCGACGTATTTGTTGTAAATCTCCGGCGGATTCGTGCCTTCGTAGGGCGTTCCCAGAGTTTTGTCATACCAATTTTTGATAATGTCCACGCCGTCGGGATTTAATGAAGGCACGAGCAAAACGATTGTCTGGTCGAGAATTTTAAGAGTTTCCGCGTCCGTCGCATTCGCTAATTTATCGGCGATAAGCATCGAAGACAAATAACTTCCGACTTCGTTCGAGTGAACGCCGCAGGTGATTAAAACGATGGTTTTGCCCTGTTTGATTAAAACCTGCGCGGTTTTGTCGTTCGATTTGATAATGCGCGGGTCGGCTAATTTCGCTTGAATCTGTTTATATTTTTCGAGATTTTTTAAATTTTCCGGCGATGAAATCGTTGCGTAAACGAACGGATTTCCATTAGTAGATTTTCCGATTTCTTCAAACTTGACGCGATTCGACGCGCTCGATAATTTTTGAAAATAATCAACGACCTGATTCCACGAAGCCAATTTGCGGTCGTCGCCGGGCGTAAAACCCAAAACATCTTTCGGCGCGGGAATTTTCGTCTGCGCCGAAATTGCCAAGGCGAACACGATTAACAAAGTAAAATGACGCAGTGACGCAGAAATATATTTATTTTTCATTTTTTTGGAAAGCTCCGTTCGGAATTTCAATAAGTGTAATTGATTTGCAAATTATTTAACAGGTTTTCTGCTTGCTTGTTTGTTTGATGCAAGGTAAATTAACGCAAGATTCTTAAATCCTTTCCCGCTGTATTTCAAAAAAATTCGGAGGTTGTAATAATTCAGTTTATGACTAATAATCCATTTTTGGCGAGATTTCGCCCGTATATTCCGGCTTCGGTGACAAATATGCGCGAGCTTTCGATTTTACCGCTAATCGTCGGCACGATTCTCGGAATTATCTTCGGCGCGTCGTCCCTTTATCTGGTTTTGAAAACCGGCTTGACCGTTTCGGCTTCGATTCCGGTCGCCGTCATTTCGATCACTCTGTTTCGTCTTTTGTCGAAATTGGGAATGCGCGACGCGACGATTTTGGAAAATAATATCGTGCAGACGGCGGGTTCGGCGGGCGAATCAATCGCGTTCGGAGTCGGCGTGACGATGCCTGCGATTTTGATTTTGGGTTTCGATCTCGAATTCTGGCGCGTGATGCTCGTTGCTATTATGGGCGGGCTTTTGGGAATTTTGATGATGATTCCGCTGCGCCGCGCTTTGATTAAAGAACAGCACGGATTTTTGAAATACCCGGAAGGAACGGCGTGCGCGGAAGTTTTAAAGGCGGGCGCGGGCGCGGAATCTCGCGCCGTCGCCAATGAATACGCCGACGTGAAGGTTTCCGAAACCGACGATTCGGCACTTCAGGGCGGAAAAATTATCTCAATTGGTTTTGTCGTCGGGTTTTTATTCAACGCGCTGATGCAGGTTTTCAGTTTTTGGAAAGGCGAGCCGGAAAAGGTATTGCCCGATAATGTTTTAAAAGGCGGTTCGATTTCGCTCGAAAATAATCCCGCGCTGCTCGGTGTCGGTTACATTATCGGTCCGTATATCGCCGGAATTATGATGGGCGGCGGAGTTTTGTCATATCTCGTTTTGATTCCGTTGATTAAGTTTTTCGGTTCGGGTTTAGCTGCGCCGCTCGCGCCGGAACTGACGAATACGATTGCGGAAATGTCGCCCGGACAAATTCGCGGCGCGTATATTTTGTATATCGGCGCGGGCGCGGTGGCGATGGGCGGAATGATTTCGCTGGCGCGAAGTCTGCCGACGATCTGGCACGGTTTGAAAGGCGGACTCGCCGATCTTCGCGGCGGTTCGCACGTCGAAGGCGCGAATCTGCCGCGCACCGATCAGGATATTTCGATGAAATGGGTTGTCGTCGGTGTTTTGGTTTTAATCGCCGCGATTATGCTGTTTCCACAGTTGGGCTTGAGCGTTTTCGCCAATCCGATTGTTTCGTTTCTCGGCGCGATTTTGATTATTATTCTGGGATTTTTGTTCGTTACGGTTTCGTCGCGCTTGACGGGCGAAGTCGGTTCGTCGTCAAATCCGATTTCGGGAATGACGGTGGCGACTTTGCTGATAACCTGTCTCGTCTTTCTGCTTTTAGGCTGGACGCAGCCCGACCCGTATTTCGTCACCGCGCTGTCCATCGGCGGCATCGTCTGCATCGCCGCGTCGAACGGCGGCACGACTTCGCAGGATTTGAAAACCGGCTTTCTCGTCGGTTCGACTCCGCGCAAACAGCAGATTGCGATTCTCGTCGGCGCGCTCGGCTCGGCACTCGTTTTAGGTCCGCTGCTTTTAGTTCTCAATAACACCGAAACTTATTATCAAAAAGTTGATCCGGCATCGGTCGTCGCCAATTATCGCGTCACCGAAAATCAGCTTTTTCGCCAAAACGGACAACTGCAAGCCGAAACCGTCGCCAACGGAAAATATAAAGGCGTTGACACTAATGTTTATCGCGTCTGGCAGAACACCGAACCGCAAAACGGGCAAGTCGGCAAATACCTGATTAATATGCAGGGACAGCCGGTTTATTTCGTTGATCCGGGAATCAACGGCATCGTCAAAAAAGACGAAGACGGCAAAGATTTAACGCGCTACGACGCGCCGAAAGCGACGTTGATGAGCTATATCATCAAAGGAATTTTAAGCCAGCAACTGCCGTGGGGTTTGGTGATTCTCGGCGCGATGATCGCCGTCGTTCTCGAACTCGCCGGCGCGCCGTCGCTCGCCTTCGCCGTCGGTTTGTATCTGCCGATTTCCACGTCGTCGCCAATCTTTATCGGCGGTTTGGTGCGCTGGGGCGTGGACAAATATCTGAAACGCAAACTCGCCCGCGAAAATTTGACCGAAGAACAAATCATCGCCGAAACCGACAAATCGAACGGCGTTCTGCTCGCTTCCGGCTACATCGCGGGCGGCGCGATTGCGGGAATTTTAATCGCTCTGTTCAGTCTCGATTACGGCGTTCTGAAAAGTCTTAAAAACATCAAAGACGGATTTGAAACGTGGGCGAAAACGTCGAATCCGTTTTTTGAAGGACCGATGTCGGATTTGCTCGGCTTGATTCCGTTTATAATTCTCGCCGTCGTTCTCTATTTGGTCGGGCGCGAATTGATGCTGACGGGCAGAAAAAACAGATGAAATCGCGTTTTTACGCTTGCGGAATCAAAGCGAAAACTTTCACAAAGCGGGCAAAAAATATTTTACTTTTTTAAACAAGAATGCGCTATAATCTTTTAGCGCATCTTCTTTTTCTCCCGGCGCGCTTTCCGGTAAATGACTTTCTTTTTAATTACACGGAGTAAACCCTGAATGTCCCGAAATTTCTTTCATCTTAAATTTAATTCCGCGACGCTTTTTTTCTTCTTTTTCATTTCGCTTTTATTCGTCGGCGGCTGTGCTGTCGAAGCGGCTAAAAATGGAGATAAAATTTCTGAAAAGACGGAAAATAAATCTTCGCAAAAAACGGTTAACACCGAGACAAAAACTTTGACTTCAGACGCGAAAATCCAAATTGAACCGAATTCGCCCGCTGATACGGTTAGAGTTTTCTATAAAAATTTGCGTGAACGGAAATTCCGCGAAGCGATGTTTTTGACGAATCTGCGTCCCGCGATTGAAGGTTTAACAGACACGGAACTCAAGGATTTACAAATTGATTTCGAACCGCTCGCCGCGCAAATTCCACAGGAAATTGAAATCAACGGCGAAATAATTTCAAAAGACAGAGCGACCGTGACGGCTAAACTGCCGGATAACGAAACGGGCGAAGTGAAATTGCAGCAAATAAAACTGCGCGATGAAAACGGCGTCTGGACGATTTTGACCGTTGACGAAGCGGCGGAAGCGGCGGTTAAAAGCGAAGGCAAAAATTATTTCTTCGCGCTTCGCATCGAAACGCATCAGACGGAAGCCAAAGCGATGCTCGACCGGATAGCCAAAGCCGAGATAATTTATTCGGCGCAAAACGGCGGGCTTTACGGTGAAATGCCCGTTTTGATTGAAAAAAATCTGCTTCCCGACGACGCGCGGACGCCCGCCACAACCGGCTATAATTATAAAATCGAGTTGTCGGGCGATAAAAAGAAATATGCGGCAATCGCCACGCCCGCCGTTTACGGCAAAACCGGCAAATTGTCTTTCTGGTTTGAATCGAGCGGCAATAAAAGTTTGAGCATTAAAAGTAAGGATACAAACGGGCAAATGCCCAAATTGTAACCCGAAATTTTATTTTGAGGAGAAAAAGCGAATTAATTCGCGCACGTCTTATGAAACTTATCGAAATCAACATCTTCGATGAAACCTAGTCATTTATATTAAATGTAACGAGAAAGAAAATGATAAGAAAATTGATTTGGAATTTTAAGAAATCAATCTCCGAACGCGCCGCGCCGAGGCGTTATAATTATCAAATACCGATTAATATTTCGTTTGAAGCGAGCCAAAATACCGGAAAAAAGAACTCTGCGACAGCGAATCTTTCGGTTCGAGGCGAGACAAAGGATTTGAGCAGTTCGGGCATTGCGTTCATCGTTCCTTCGATTCGCCTGCGAGAGTATTATCTCGTCGGCGAAAATCGCACGCTCGACGCCGAATTGAATTTACCGAACGGCAAAATAAAAATGCGGATTGTCGGACACCGTTACGAACAATTGAGCGACGAACACGCTTCGACAAACAGCTATATGATTGGCGCGAGCATCGTCGAAATAAACGACGACGAACGCAAGATTTATGAAGATTTTCTGATTTCAGGCGGCAAAACTCTACTCAGCGCCGCAGCGCTCAAACTCGAAATCGATAAAAGCTAGATTCCAAAATTTTGGAAAACAAAATCAAACGAAAGCGGAAGCGTCGTTAAAATCTAATTCGGCAAAAATAGAATAAGACGCGCGCCGAATTTGTAACGAATTTTACAATGTTTCGTCATTATTAATTTTTGAAAATTCCGTAACCGATTCCTCCGTTCTCATCTTTATCAACGCGAACCGAAGCGCCGAAAGTTGTAATGTTGTAATAATCGAACGAACCGTCTTTCCTTATTAATTTCAAAGGATATTGAAAACCGAGCGTCATTTTGCGTTTGTATTTCTTTTGATTGGAAGGTTTAGCGGAAACTTTGCTTTTAATGAGCAAAATGAAAGTCGGATTTTCCTGTGTTTGGGCGGCTCGGTTGAAAATTTCGATTACATTCGGAGTAAAACTAACCGGAATCAGCATTTGCCGATTTGCTTTAATTGATAAATCTTTCTTTTCAAAAATTCCTTTGAGAATCAATAATGTTGCTTTCTTCGATTTTCGGTCGAAAATTTTATTGGTTTTCGACACGCATTTTTGATATTCAGGCGTGTTTTGACGGCAATTTTTATACAATCCCGAATGCAGTTCGTCTAAAGTTTTTTCGTCGGAAAGTCTTAACTCGTAAGCTAACTTCCAATTGCTTTTCGGATTATCGAATCCGACATTTTCGGGTTTGGGAGTTGCTTCGACATCAAATCTCAGAGTTATTTGATCTAAAATATTTGGTGAATTTGCCTGAAAGTTATCGGGAACAGGTTGTGTTTGTTGTGAAAACGCCAAACATTTTAAGGTCAGCAAAAAGATAGTCGCTAATAAAATATGTTTCACTAAATGTTTCCCTTTTATTTGAAATCCGTCTTAATCAGCGTTGAAATTCCTTTTCGCTTGATAATTTCAAGAGTCAATTCCGCAATATCTTCCAATCGAAGCAAACTTGTGTCAATCGCCAAATCGTAGCTTTCCGCGCAAACCCAATCCGTGCCGGTCATTTGAGCGATATAACGTTTGCGCATTTCGTCAGATTCGGCAATCATTTGGCGAGCTTTTTCTTCATTTTCAACGTCGTAAACTTCCATCACCCGCGCGACGCGAAAAGTTAGCGTCGCGTGAAAGAAAATGGTCATCATTTTATCGTGACGCGGCAAAACGTGCGCTCCGCCCCAGCCGACGATCACGCAGTCGTGTTTTTTCGCAATCGTTTTCATAATCTCGGTTTGTTTGTCGAAAAGTTCCTGGTCGGTGAACGCGCGCAGAGGAGGCGGCGTGTAATGCGCGTCGGGCGCGCCGATGCTCAGCGTGCGAAACATTTTCTGCCAGAATGAAGAAACTCTTTCCGCTCGCGCATCCAACTCTTCCGGCTCGATTCCGAATTCCTGCGCGGCAAGATGCAAAACTTCGCGGTCAACGAATTTGAAATTCAACCGCTCGGCAATTATTTGTCCGAGATACGAACCGGCGCTGCCTAACTGTCGGCTGATGGCGATTGTGGCGTTCATTTTTCTAATCTACACTTTTCCCGAAAAAATTACTTCATATATTTGTCCAAAAAATCGGCGACGCGCGGATATAAATCAAGGCGATTTTTCAGTTTCGCCACGCCGTGACCTTCGTCGTCGTAGAGTTTGTATTCGACCGTCGCGCCGCGTTTTTTGAGCGCGCCGACGATTTGCTCGGCTTCGGTGTAGGGAACGCGCGGGTCGTTTCGTCCGGCGATAACAAACAGCGGAGTTTTGATTTTATCAACCTTTGCGAGCGGCGAAATCGAGCGCAGGAAATCCAGATCGCGGTCGAGTCTGCCGTATTCGACTTCGCGCTGGCGGCGGCGATAATCGGAAGTATTTTTCAGAAAACTTTCCCAATTCGCAATGCCGACCGTATCAACCGCCGCTGCAAACAAATCAGGATAAAGCGTAATCGCCGCGAGCGTCATATAACCGCCGTAGCTTCCGCCCATTACGGCGATTCGTTTCGGGTCAGCGACGCCGGAATTTTTCAGCCATTCGACCGCCGAAGCCAAATCTTTGACCGAATCTTCGCGCTTTTGCACGTCGTCCAGATGCGTAAAAGTTTTACCGTAGCCGGTCGAACCGCGCACGTTCGTCGCCAGAATCGCATAGCCGCGCGAAAGATAATACTGATAAAGCGGATTAAACCCTGGACGCTCCTGCCCTTCGGGTCCACCGTGAACGCTGACGATAACGGGCAATAACTTTGTTTGCTTTTCTTCGAGAGCGGTTTTTATGTAAAAAACATCTTCGTTTCTCCAAACAGTATATTTTTTATTTGGATCGTAAAACCAAGCCGGAATCTCGCGCCCGTCGAAGGTTTTATATTTAATCAACTGCGGTTCGACAAACGATTCCTGCGGAACGTCCGAGCGCGAACTCTTCGTAATTTGCGTCAATTGTTTCGACTGCAAATCGTAAGTCCAAATGTCCGAATTATATTTCGCCGAAGCAAACGAAAAAGCCAGTTTTTTTCCGTCTTTTGAAAAATTCAAACCGCTAACAATGCCTTGCGCGGGAAGTTTGACGGCTTGCTTATCTAAACCTAAAGCAAAACCCTTAATTTGATGTTGTGATGAAAAAGATACTGAAAAGGCTCTTGGCGAAGCGATGTAAAGTTCGCTGAATCCTTCAAGGTTTATTGAATAAGAGATTGTTTTAGCGTCATCTGAAATTTCGCTGGCGTCTAAATCCCAATTCGTGTCAGTAAGCGGATTTGCTTTCAAATTTGTCAAATTCATTGCCATTAAGTTGAGAAATTCACGATTATTATTTGTTCCGTAAGCAATTTCATCGTTGGAAAGAAAATGCACGTCCGCAAACTGCGACGCGCCTTCGTGCGCGGTTAAAAGCGTCGCCTGTTTGGTTTTCGTGTCAACCAAATACAAATTGTTATCGAGTCCGAGTTCCGTTCCGTCGCGTGAAATGATGATTTTCGAGCCGTCTTTTGAAGCGGCGGCGAAATCGTTGTTGCCGTCCTGATTGTAAACGAAAACTTGTTTGCCGTCTAAAATTCGCATCGCGTAAACGTCGAAATAATTTGGATTACGCTCGTTTGACGTGTAATAAATGAGTTTGCCGTCGTCGGAAATTTCGCCGAAATTGTTTCGCACCTTTGGCGCATCGGTCAGCGCTCTGACATTTAAACCGTCGTTTGACATCCAGAAAAACTGGGTGTTTTCGTCGCCGCCTTTTGCTTTGCCGAAGACGATTCCGTTGCCGTCGGGCGCGAATTTGACGAACGAGATATTGTCGTCGTAATTCGTAATCTGTTTCGGCGCGCCGTTCGGTAAATCAATCATCCAAATCTGCGACGTTCCCGTTACGTTCGTCAGATAAGCAAGCCGTTTTCCGTCGGGCGACAAACTCGGCGCGGTTGCCGAACGAATGTTGAGATATTGCTGAATCGTGTAATTTTTCTGCGCGAATACAGCAGAAACAAATGTCAATAAAATACACAGCAGAAACAGGTTTTTCATAAATTCTCCGAGAGCAAAGATAAAAGGATAGCGTTTTATTATCTACTATTTTCTTATCGTTTTCCAGAAAAGTTGATTGTCGAGGTTTCTGTTAAATGATAAAAAATAAAAGCCGCTTCATTGTCCGAAGCGGCTTTTTCATTAAAAGTTTTCTACCTTTTAGAAGTTTTGCAAATCAAGAATTCCGTGCAGAATGTCGCCCAGAATGCTGTATCTGCCGTTTGAGTAATTTCCGTAGCGATTCTGGTTATTGTAGCCGTCTTCATATCCGCGCTCGAAACCCTGGCGGAAATAGTATTGATATTCGCCTAATTCGACATAATATCCGTCGTAGCCGTAAGTTGCGTCCCGATAACCGTAAGAATCTTCGTAGCTGCCGTTATTCCAGCGGTCTTGACGGTCGGCTTGTCCGGCTTGGAAGCCTTCTTCATAACCGTTGTTAATCGACTGCCTGAGCATATTCGCGCCGTATTGACTCGTTTGGTAATACTGATTGTTTCGGGAATAGCGATAGTTGTAGCTCAGATTATTATAATACTGCGCTTGCTGCAATCGAAGCTGGTCTTGACGCAGATGCTGTAAATATCTCTCCTGATAACGCAGTTGGGAATTGCGGCGCTGCTGTTCGAGCAGGCTTCTTTGCTGCTGCGCAATGCGTTGATACTGCTGTTGCTGCTGCTGATAATACTGCAATCGCTGTCTCTGCAAATCCTGTTGCTGCTGACGATTGAAAACTTGCAGCCGTTGTTGTTCGGTGTGCTGTTTTTCATATTGTCCCTGCTGTTCAATTTGCTGCTGCCCGTAACGTCTCTGGTCTTGCTGACGTTGATTAGACCGGACTTGCTGTTGATTTTGGCGGCGCTGTTCATCAACGCGCTGCTGCTGTTGGTTACGGTATTGGTCTTGTCGCTGCTGCTCAACACTCTGCCGATTGGCGCGCTGTTGTTGATACTGCTGCTGCTGCTGATTTTGCTGTTCCTGCTGTCTGCGCTGTTCGTCCTGTCGGCGCTTTTGTTCCTGCCGCTGTTGGTCA
Source organism: uncultured Pyrinomonadaceae bacterium (assembly GCA_964237245.1). Taxonomy (GTDB): domain Bacteria; phylum Acidobacteriota; class Blastocatellia; order Pyrinomonadales; family Pyrinomonadaceae. The sequence goes on along the minus strand of CAXSHW010000069.1, from coordinate 11,485 downwards.
GCCTGTTGGCGTGCTTGCATCTGACGCTGCTGTGCATCTTGCTGTTGTCTCTGCGACTGAGCATTGCGGTCATCGCGGCGTTGTTGTTCCTGATTTTGTTGCGCCTGTTGCTTTTGTTCAGTTTGCTGCGTTTCCGCCGGTTGGGTTT
>CAXSHW010000069.1:0-11327 GCA_964237245.1 uncultured Pyrinomonadaceae bacterium | reverse complement strand
ATGTTTTTGCGCGGCTGCGTTGTTCGCGCCTAAAAAAGTTACAACACCGATTCCCAATGCCACCGTCGCTTGCTTTAACATTTTGAATTTCATAGAAATCTCCTTTTATACTGCGGCTCTTTTCACCTGATAAAAAGAGCTGATTTTCTTGTCTGCGGCTGAAAATCTGTAATCCGACCGCTTCTGCTAAAGAAGAATGGCAAAAATTGTGCCACGTATTAAATCCCGACATTACAGCAGTTTTACACGCTTCTAAGGGCGCGAAGAAACTATTACGTATGTATGTAACCGTTATCGTTTAACTTAAATAAAACAAAAGATATTTTCGAGGCAAAATAAAATCCTGCCCGAACGTCGTTTTTACGCGGTCGTTCGGGCAGGATTTTGATAAGTTCAAATAAAATCTACAAATTAATCTTCTCGTTTTCGCCGCCGTCGGCGCGTTCGCCGGTTACTAACGCTTTGACGAAACCGGCAATCTGCACGAGCGTCGAAGAAGGCGAATCCCAATACTCGGCTTGTTCAACCGAAACTTTGAGCAAACAAATGCCCGGCGTATCCAAACCTTTGGGAAACCAAGCCTTCAAAATCGGATTCCAAAGCTCTTCCATTTTCGCCTTATCTTTGCTGATTGAAGCCGTTCCCGAAGCCGAAACATAAACGTTATCGTCCGGCTTGGCATACGAAGCGTTAACGCGATTATCATTTGCAATTTCGTCGGTCTTATGCGTTTTGTCGCTCGTAAAAAACCACAAATCGCCGTTAAACTCCACCTTCTGCGTTGACATCGGACGCGAACGAAGCACGCCGTTTGTATCAATCGTCGTCAACATCGCAAAATCAATGTCTTCGATTAAACCATTCAATTTTTTTATTGCTTCTTGTCTTTTATCTTCCATATTTCTCCCTTTTTCGATTTAGATTCTGTAATTCTAATTTACCTCTTTACAAGCAATTATGACAACTTGGCGGTTATAACGGTAAAATTGCGATAGATAAAGGTATTATGAAAACTTTTGGCTCACTCCTGATTTTATATGCGAGACGATTGTTCTGATTCGAGTTTTTAAAAGGCTTGATGATAAATTACGGTTGGCTTATTATTAATAATTATCTCGATTATTTGATTGAGACAATTTTGATTCGCAGTCTGAAATTAAATATTATGAAATACTTTACCGTTTCGATAGCGCTCGTTATAATGTGCGCTTTTTTAGTTGCCGCGCAAACAACGCCCACGCGCAAATTTAAACACAGCGGCAAAATCGTTACTAAATACGATAAGTCGAAAAATCTGACAACCGTTGTGCTTCAAGCCTATACGATAACAAATTCCACATCAGGTCCGATGGATTATGTCAACGGAGTTGATTTGCTGGCGGGTTTTACATACGAAGGAGACAAACCGACCGGAAATCCGCAAGCCATTGAGTTTGCTTTGGATGTCACGCGGACACGACAACGCGACGATAAATTAAACATTCCCGATTTAATAGCTGAAATAGACGGCGAACAAATGAATTTGGGCAAACCAAAACGAATCGAAGCGAGTCGTAGCGACTTTAAGGCATACAATCAACAATTTAGTTCACTCGACGAAAAAATCGCCGTGCTTTTGTCAAAAGATGTGTTTCAAAAGATTACGTCTGCGAAAAAAGTGAAATTACAAAGCGGCGATGTAAAAGTTACTCTTAGCGAAAAACATCTTGAAGCATTACGCGACTTAGCAAGCCGAATTGAATAAATAATAAAAGCATTGTATAGCGCCAAACGCTAGATTTAAGCGGAACACTCCGCTTATCATCTAAAGTTAAGAAGTATGATCGTGAATGATTTTCCAGCCGTCTTTGAATCGGCGGAAAACGAGCGTGAATTTTCCGTGCGGGTTGTCCTTATCACGCGCCAGAGACCAGCTTCCCAGAACGACTGCGGCGTCTTTCGATAAAACGTCAATCTGCAAGCCGGAAAAAGTTAGAACGCCCATTTTCTCGCGCGAATCGTATTTCTTTTTATAATTATCTAACGTCGGCTGCCAGCCGCGTGTTACATTATCGCCGCCGACAAAGACTAAATCGGGCGAATTCCAGTAGCCTTTCATAAAGCCTTCAATATCGCCGTCGTTCCAAGCCTTTGTCTGCGTCTCCAAAACGCTGCGAATCGCGGAAGCGGTTTTCGCGTCTTTCATTTGGGCAGAGCCATTTATCGTTGCCGCGAAAATAAACGTCAAAAGCAATAGTAAATTTTTCATAATTGTTGTAATTTACCAGAGATTCGGCGGCAATAAAAACTAAAAATCGGATGAAACAGGAAAAGGAAATTCATACTCGCGCGCAGTCTCTGATTTTTCGCGGAAAAGTTTCGCTTTTCCAATCGAAACGCCTGTTTGAAAACGCTTTCGACAGACGAATCAAATTATTTCCATTTGCCGTTAATCTTACAGAAAAACCAATCGTCGCTGAATCGAAAACGCCGCTCTGGACAGAGAGCGAGCCGGAGGAACAATTTCTGCTGGCGGGAAAAGTTCATAATTTGCGGCTTGCTTTGAAAAGGCTGAACGGCGTCGAAGTTCCGGCAAATGAAATTTTCAGCTTTTGGAAACAAATCGGGCGAGCCAACCGTCCGAACGGTTATGTCGAAGGACGCGAGTTGCGCGAAGGCTGTATAATTCCGAACGTCGGCGGCGGACTTTGCCAACTCTCGAACGCGCTCTACGACGCGGCGCTCAAAGCGAATTTCGAGAATGTCGAACGCCACGCGCATACGCAAATCGTTTCCGGTTCGCTCGCCGAACTCGGACGCGACGCGACGGTTTTTTGGAATTACGTTGATTTGCGCTTCAAATCGCCGACCGCGTTTCGCATCGAAGCTCGTTTGGGCAAAGACCATCTGCACATCGCGTTCAAAGGCGAAATTCCGAAAAGAGATTTTGTTCAGATTTCAAAAAACGCCGCGGCTTACACAAAATCTAAAACTCAAAATCCGAAATCCTGCGCGACTTGCGGCGTGGAAAGCTGTTTTCGCAGTCTGAAATTTGATGCGAAAATAAATTTCGGACGCGCGGCGTTTTTGGTTGACGAGTTTTTGCCCGAATTTGACGAATACATTCAAAAAACGAGAAGCGCGAAAGATTTTTTGTTTGTCCCGCTCGACGGCAAACGTTTCCGAAAGGCGAATTATGCCTGGACGCTCGACGGTTTTGCCCGAACGAGGCAAAGTTTTCGTGTCGCTTTCGAGCGTTCTTACAAATCTCGCAAACTGGCGGCGCAAGGCGCGGCGCGTCAATTGAATTTGCTTTCGATGTATGAAAAACTCGCCGAAAGTTATGCCGAATTCTTAAAATACGACCAGACGCATCTCATCATCCAGCAAAATCTTTTACCGTTTTTATGGCAAGCGGGAGCTTTAGGCGGCAGAACTTTCGATGTTTTAATGACGGGTTTGCCGTTGGGAAATTTACAGGAAAAGTTGGATTGTGCCGCCGCGCTTCACCCGCAAAGCAAAACGCTCGGTGATTTTCGCGCTGAAACTAAGTTTATCGAAGCCGAATCGGAAGCTCTGCGAAACGCGGAAAAAATTATCACGCCGCACACCGCAATCGCCCGGTTGTTCGCTGAAAAAGTTGAACTTTTAAAATGGGAAATTCCGAACTCAAAGAAAATTTCAAAAAAACAGAGCGAGAAATTTACGATAGTTTTTCCCGCTTCGACCGTCGGGCGCAAAGGCTGTTACGAATTGCGCGAGGCGCTGCGAGATTTAGATGTGAAACTGATTATTCTGGGCGCGGAACTCGAAGAAGCGGATTTCTGGCGCGGAATTGATTGGGAAAAAGGCGTGGACGATTGGCTCGAAAAAGCGAATTTGGTCGCGCTTCCGGCGTTTGTCGAACACAAACCGCGACGGCTTCTGCAAGCCGTCGCCAATCAAATTCCCGTCATCGCTTCAAAAAGCTGCGGAGTGGAAAATGTAAGCGGAATTTCGAGTATAGAAGCGGGCGACGTAGAAACGCTGCGCGACGCAATTGAAAACCAAATTTCTAAACGCTCATAGCCGGAAGCGAAAAAATAAAAGTCGTAATGGATAATTGATAATGGATAATTGATAATGTTAAGAAACTATCCATTATCAATTAATAATTTATGAGCATTGCGACGAAAACAGGCGACAGTGGAAAAACCGCGCTGATTGGCGGCGAGCGGGTTTCAAAAGCGGATTTGCGCGTCGAGGCTTACGGCACAATTGACGAACTCGGAGCGCAGACGGGTTTCGCGCGTTCGATTTCGGGCGATGCGGAAATTAATGAACTCGCTAAATCAATCCAAAAGGAATTGTTTATGGTTGCCGGTTCGGTGGCGAATCCGAGTTTTGAAGATGCGCCGAAACCTTATATGTCTGTTGAAATGATTGACCGTTTGACGGCGGAAGTTACGCGCATCGAAAAATTGGAGGGCATTTTGTCCGATTGGAGTCTGCCCGGAGAAGTTTCCGCCGCTGCCGCTTTCGACATTGCGCGAACCGTCTGCCGACGCGCCGAAAGATGTGTCGTGCGACTTCAGGAAAACGGCGAAACGGTTGATGCGCTCGTCATCACTTACTTGAACAGACTTTCGGATTTGCTCTGGCTCATCGGCAGATTTCTGGAAATGAAAGCGGGCGTTGATTCAACCTTGCGCGACGACGAACATAAAGGAAACAAGTGGACGCGAGCGTGGTAAGTGAAAAGTGAAAAGTCAGGAAATTAGCTTTTACTTATCAGTTATCAGTAATCACTTTTCACTTAAATTATTTTTACCGATTCATACAACTAAATTTGCGGTTCGCGCACCAATTAGCAAGTAAATATCACAAAATTAAAAATCTCCCGGAGGCAAAATATGAAAGTTTTCCTTACGCTATCGCTCTGTCTTTTTTTCGGTTTCAGTGTTTTCGCGCAGTCTGACAAAGTTGAAAATAAAGAAGAAATCACGGTCGAAGAAATTTCGCTGGCGCGTGACGACGGCAAAGGCGGCGTCGGGGAAATCAGCGATAATTTTTTAACGACAAACGTTCCGATTCATTGTTTCGTGCGGTTGAGTTCGGTCAAAGCCGTCGAGGTCAAAATGAATTTCGTGGCGGTCAAAGCCGAAAATTTGAGACCCGAATCAAAAGTCGTTACGGTCAGTTTTAAAACCGGCGACAAACAGGACAGCGTAAATTTTACCGCTTCGCCCGAAACAGTATGGGCGGCGGGAAATTACCGGATTGATATTTTGTTAGACGGCAAGCTCGCCAAAAGTCTGGAATTTGAGATTAAAAAATCATCGAAAGAAATCGTCAAGGAAAAACAGTCACCGCCGAAACCTCAGCCGCAGCCAAAAACAAGACGAAAATCCGGCAAAACGTAAAAACCAAGTTTTTACGTTTTGCCGAACGCTTTCCAAACGCTGACAGTATCGGTTTGAGACGGCAGACGCGCCGCGCGAAATTCAATTTTCCGCCTAACTCCAAACAAACAAACAAAAATCGGTTTGGCATATTGCTTGCAACCTGCTTTGAGTTACAAAAACTTGAGGAGAAAAATAAACAATGGGCGACACAACGGTTACAAAAGTGGATTCAAGCGACTCGCCGCACGGCGAGTTAGGACAAAAATATCTGGCGTCGGGCAAATCGCTGGCGATGCGTTTATGGGAAAATGAGCAGCCGGACGAGGCAAAGGAACACGCCGTCCGCGATTACGAAACAGTCGGTTACGTGATTTCGGGACGCGCCGAACTGCACCTGGAAGGTCAAATGGTTTTACTCGAAAAAGGCGATTCTTACGTCGTGCCGAAAGGCGCGTCGCATACTTATAAAATTCTCGAATCTTTCACGGCAGTCGAAGCGACGCATCCGCCCGCGCAGGTTCACGGACGCGACGAAGATTAATTTGAATTTTATAAAATTTGAAAACCTTGTCCGGTAAATTCGGCAAGGTTTTTGTTTTTACGCGAATTTGAATTAAAATCTTAAAACTTCTCGAAAGAATAAAATTCTGAAAGTCGAATTGTGCAAAATTATGAAAAGCAAGTTTCTGTTTCGCGTTTTCATCGTCTTTCTTTTAGCGGCAATCACGCATAATGTTTTCGCGCAGAAAATTTATTATCCGTCCGACGAAAATTGGGAACGGCGCACGCCCGAACAGGCGAAATTCGATGCGGTGAAACTCAAAGAAGCGATTGATTTCGCCGTGGCGAACGAAGCGAAAGCGCCGCGCGATATGGAATTGGCGCAGGCGCAGACGTTCGGGCGCGAACCGTTCGGCGACAATATCGGCGCGTCGAAACCGCGCGGCGCGATGACCGGAATGATCGTCAAAAACGGTTATATTATTGCCGAATGGGGCGAACCCGACCGCGTTGATATGACGCATTCGGTGACGAAAAGTTTTCTTTCGACCGTCGTCGGTCTGGCTTTCGACCGCAAATTGATAACGGATTTGAACCAGCCGGTTTATCAGGCGATGGCGCCGATTTTAGCCTATCGTCCGAACGAAAATTTCGCGGATGCGGCGAATTTCGGCAAGTCGAAATTCATCGAATTATTCGACACCGAACACAACCGGAAAATAACGTGGGACACGATGCTGCGGCAGACGAGCGATTGGGAAGGAACGCTGTGGGGAAAACCCGATTGGGCTGATCGTCCCGACAAAGACGCGGGCAAATGGCTCGACCGAACGCGCAATGAACCCGGCGCGGTTTACGAATACAACGACGTTCGCGTCAACGCGCTCGCGCTCGCCGCGCTCAACGTCTGGCGCAAACCGCTGCCGCAAATTTTGAAGGAAAACGTGATGGACGAAATCGGCGCGTCGCAGACGTGGCGCTGGTTCGGTTACGAAAATTCGTTCGTCGTGCTTGACGGCGCAATCGTCCAATCGGTCAGCGGCGGCGGACATTGGGGCGGCGGAATGTTCATTTCGGCGCGTGATATGGCGCGTTTCGGACTTTTGACAGCCAGAGGCGGACGCTGGCGCGACAAACAAATTATTTCGGAAAATTGGGTGAAAATGGCGCGAACGCCGACCGCCGCGCAGCCGACTTACGGTTTTATGAACTGGTTTTTGAACACCGACCGAAAACTTTATCCGTCCGCGCCCGCGACGGCTTTCGCGCATATCGGTAACGGCACAAACGTCATTTATGTTGATTCGGAAAACGATTTGGTGATTGTTCTGCGCTGGATTGAAAATAATAAGATTGACGAATTTTTGCAGAAATTTTACGCGAGTCGGCATCAATAATTCAGCGGCAACATTTCAAATCAAAAAAGTTTATCGAATGTCGGACGGAGAATTTTTATCAATGAAAATCAAAAAACTATTCAACCTTTTATATTTCGCGCTGATTTTCGGCGTGATTTCAGCAAATTTCAATATGGCGCAATCAAAACAAAACACGATGCAAAAAACGGAAATGCCGACATTTGCCAGAGACATTCATTCGTTTTCAAATCCGCAGCAAATCGCCGTAAAACACGTTGACCTCGATTGGAATGTGTTGTTCGACAAAAAGATTTTGCAGGGAACGGCGACTTTGACGCTTGAGCGGACTTCAGACGACAAAACCGCGCCGCTGATTTTGGACACGCGCGATTTGAACATCGAAAAAGCCGAAACTTCGGCTGACGGAAAAAATTTCAAGCCGACGACTTTTAAAATCGGCGAAACCGATAAATTTTTGGGCGCGCCGCTGACGATTAATCTGCCGGAAAATGCGAAATTCGTCCGTGTTTATTATGCAACAAGCCCGAACGCTTCGGGTTTGCAGTGGCTCGCGCCGGAACAAACCGCCGGAAAAAAATCGCCGTTTATGTTTTCCCAAGCCGAAGCGATTCACGCCAGAAGTTTTATTCCGCTGCAAGATTCGCCCGGCGTGCGCGTCACTTACACGGCGAAAGTTCGCACGCCGAAAGGTTTGCTCGCCGTGATGAGCGCGGAAGGGAATTCGGAAAATAATCAGGCGCGAGGCGGCGAATATTCGTTTAAAATGACGCATCCGATTCCGTCTTACCTGATTGCGATTGCCGTCGGCGATTTGAAATTTCAATCTCTGGGCAGACGGACGGGCGTTTACACCGAACCGCCGATGCTCGAAAAAGCGGCGTATGAACTTGCCGACACGGAAAAAATGGTCGAAGCGGCGGAAAAACTCTACGGCAAATATCGGTGGGACAGATATGATTTGCTGGTTTTGCCGCCGAGTTTTCCGTTCGGCGGAATGGAAAATCCGATGCTCACCTTTGCCACGCCGACGATTTTGGCGGGCGACAAATCGCTCGTTTCGCTGGTCGCGCACGAACTCGCGCATTCGTGGTCTGGAAATCTCGTAACCAACGCGACGTGGAGCGATTTTTGGCTGAACGAAGGCGTTACGACTTACATCGAGCGCCGCATTTTGGAAGAGCTTTACGGCAAACAGCGGCGCGAAATGGAGACGGTTTTGGGACGCAGAGTTCTCGACGGCGAACTCGCCGAATTTGACGACCGGGACGAAATTTTGCACGTTGACTTGAACGGACGCGACCCGGACGATGGATTTACCGAAGTTCCGTATGAAAAAGGCTCGCTGTTTTTCCGTCATCTGGAAGAAACCGTCGGGCGCGAAAAGTTTGATAAATTCCTGCGCGGCTATTTTGACAATCACGCTTTTCAAAGCATTACGACCGCCGATTTTGTTGCTTATTTACAGAAAAACCTGATTGACGAAAACCCGAATTCGATTTCACGCGCCGATGTTGACGAATGGATTTACAAATCGGGTTTGCCGAAAGACGTGCCGCAGCCGAAATCCGACGCTTTCGCTAAAGTTGAACTTCAAACGCAGAATTATTTGAGCGGAAAAATCTCTGCCAAAGACATTCAAACCGAAAATTGGACGACGCAGGAATGGCTGCATTTTCTTCAAGGTTTGCCGCAGGAAAATTTGGGCGCGGAAAAAATGTCCGAACTCGACAAAGCGTTTAACCTGACAACGCGCGGCAATTCGGAAATCGCGTTTCAGTGGCTGTTGATGTCAATTAAAAACAATTACACGCCGGCAAACGCGCGGCTCGAAGAATTTTTAACGACCATCGGACGACGCAAATTCGTCAAACCTTTATATGACGAACTCGTCAAAACGCCCGAAGGAAAACGCCGCGCAGGTGAAATTTACGCAAAGGCGCGACCCGGTTATCACCCGATTACCGTTGCGACGATTGACACGGTTTTAAATTGGAAAAGTTAAATTAAAAATATGAAAAAAACAGCAAAATTTGTTCTATTTATCGCGGTTATATGTTCTGCTTTTTCTGCCGTTCGAGCCGCGCAGACTCTTGCGCCCGACGCGCTTGTCAGAGATTTGTATAAAATGCACGCGGAAGACTTTAAAGGCGGCAAAGATAGACTTCTGAACGGCAAAAGCCGCAAGTTTCTCGATCAGTATTTTGATAAAAATCTTGCCGGTTTGATGTGGAAAGACTTGACGACGCACAAGGATGAAGTCGGTGTGCTGGATTTCGATCCGCTTTACAACGCGCAGGATGCCGATATAAAGAAATTAATCGTCGGTCAGCCGAAAATCGAAGGCGACAAAGCGACGGTCGTCGTTACGTTTGAAAATTTCAAACGAAAAAACACGCTCAAATATCTGCTCGTTCGTCAAAATTCAGCCTGGAAAATCGCCGACATCAAATACTCCGACGGTTCGGGTTTATTAAAAGATTTCAAAGAAGACGCTCAAAATAACGATAAAAGCGAAGATCGTTTTTTCGCCGGAACTTATCGCGTCGGCGCGACAACCTGCACTGTAAAACCAATCAAAATGGCGTTTGAAATCAAATGGGCGAAAGGCTCAGACTCAATGGTTTTTTATTTCGACGGCGACGCTTCCGCCAAACGCTATACTTATTCTTCGGAGAAAAACGGACGCGGCAGAGACATATTTGTTTTTGACGATGACCGTATCGAAACCGGCAAATTCATTCGCGGCTCTGACGGCAAAGAAATGGCGGTCAGCAAAGTTGATTAAACGCAAACGCGATAATTTCTAAATCGTTAAAAGTCGGTGAAATTTATTTCGTGGCAAACAGACGAATGATTTTCGAGCATTCTAAATTGCTTTTTGTTTTATAATATTCCGGCGCAATGTTGAACTAAAACAAAATTTCCGACGTATGATTTTTGATTGAATTCAATGAAAATTAAACATCTGGAGTTATCCGAAATATGTTTTGCCCGAATTGCGGTTTAGAAGATAAACAATCGAATCAATTTTGCCGCGCGTGCGGCGCTGATATGCGTTTTGTGCGAAACGCGCTCGCGCGAACGGACAGCATAACTTCGTCTGCCGTCTCCGCACGCGAAGAAATCGGACGCGCCGTCGCCGCGAAAATCAGAGAATTTGATTCGGCTAGAGAATTAACCAAAGTCGCCGAAGACGTTTTGCCGCAAATCGAAAAGTTTTTAGAGTCGCCCGAAGAAAAACGCCTGCGCCGAATGCGCGTCGGCACAATCATTTCGTCAGTCGGCATCGGCACAACGCTCGCCTTCAAAGTGATGGCGATACTTCTCAACGACAACGACATATTCTTCCTCGCCGGTTTAGGAATGATCACATTTTTCATCGGCTTGAGCTTCATCATCAACGCTTTACTCTTCACCGTTCCGAAAAAAAGCCTGTCAGACAAATCAAACGACGCGACCGCCCAACGCGAACTCGACGCGCAAAACACCAACGAACTCGTTTTGCCCCAATCAAACGATAATTTTTCTTCCGTCACCGAAAACACAACGCGGCACTTAAAAGAAAAACAACCGATTTCGCGCCGCTAGTCAAAATCTGCTTGCCTTCAATGCCAAAGATTTCAAACGCTGTTTCGACATCAAAGCCGTCGAACCGAAGGACGTTTAAAGTTTTTAGTGACGTGAAAATGGAGAACTCAAGATTGTTATTTAATGATATTCACGAAATCTGCTACTACTTCTAGTCATCCATTTCCTAGATTCAGATTTACTGAAAAGAATATCAATTTCCCAATCTCCACCTACTAACAGTTCATTAAAATCATGATGTGAAGTCAATACAAAACCTTCAAATATTAATTTTCTGCTATGTATATGAGTATTATTTCGAGTAGTATGAATTTTTATTCTTCTAAAAGTGCTTTTTATTATACGTTCATCTTGTAGAAAATTTTGATGTTGATAGGTAAAATAAAATACTGATGTGGCTGTCTTAAATGAATTGAATTTATCATGATTAAATTGACTAGCGCTAAGTAACATTAGTTTTTAGAATTACATTTTCGTAATGGCGATTTAGTTTCTG
>CAXSHW010000068.1:14290-22455 GCA_964237245.1 uncultured Pyrinomonadaceae bacterium | reverse complement strand
GTTTTTGGTCTTGGTTTTGCTGGATGCCGAACGCCGATTGACTTTGGGCTTTAGACTTGGGACTTGAGACTTTGGCAACGACTGCGCGGTTGAGTTCGGCTTTGCGCGACAATCTTTCTTTGTCGAGTTTGGCTTTTAACGCTTTGTCTTCGATTGTTTGAATGAAAGTTTTCGACTGGCGTTCAAAACCTTCGACGGTTTCGGCTAACTCGCGTTCAAACTGTTTTTGCCGTTCGCGTTCGCGCTTTTTCGCTTCGATTTCGAGCGTCGCGTATTTATAGGCGACGGCTTCGCGTTCTTCTTCCAAAGCGACGCGCAAATCTTCGGCGTTGCGCGTTTCGGTTTGCAGAGTTTTCAAATAACTTTCCGCCTTTTGTGCCGAAACGTCGAGATTTTCGCGCGCTTTGGCGATCACATCGCCGCGAATGCCGAAACGTCCGGCGATTTCGATGCCCGAAGACGCGCCCGCCAGACCGACCAGCAGGCGATAAGTCGGCTGCAAAGTTTTTTCGTCAAATTCGACCGAAGCGTTAATCACATTTTCATCATTCGCCGCGTAGATTTTAAGCCCGCGATAATGCGTCGAAGCGACGACCTGCGCCGCGCAGTTTCGGCGAAAATAATCAACAATCGCCACGCCCAAAGCCGAGCCTTCGTCCGGGTCTGTTCCTGTGCCGACTTCATCGAGCAGCACGAGCGACGGCGCGACGCAATCGCGCATCATTCCGGCGATATTGGAAATATGCGACGAAAAAGTCGAAAGATTCGCCGCCAGACTTTGATGATCGCCGATGTCCGCCAGCACCGATTTGTAAAACGGAATCGTCGCCGCACGCGCCGGAACGGGCAAACCGGAAATCGCCATCAAACTCAACAAACCGGCGGTTTTCATCACGACGGTTTTCCCGCCCGCGTTCGCGCCGGAAATTATCATTACGGAATTTTCTTTGGTGAGTTTGAACGAAACAGGAACAATTTCATCCGATTTTGGATTTTGGATTTTGGATTTTGGATTTTCAGTTTCAAATCCGCGTTTATCCGCGTTCATCTGCGGCAAAAATTCTTTGGAATCTGGAATTTGGAATTTGGAATCTGAAATCGCCGCGTCGCGCAGATTTTCTTCCAAAACCGGATGACGCGCGTCAATTAAATCTAAAGTTTCATCGTCGGAAATCTGCGGCACAATGGCGCGAAATTTTCCGGCGAATTCGACTTTCGCTTTGACGAAATCGAGTTCGGCGACGGCTTCGACCGCCGTCTCGATTGCCGGAAGCTGTTCGCGCAAATCTTCGGTCAGCGCGAATAAAATGCGCGAGATTTCGCGTTCTTCCTTGCCTTTCAGATTTTGCAGTTCGTTGTTGGCTTCGATGACTTCGAGCGGTTCGATGAAAACCGTCGCGCCGCTTGATGAAAAACCGTGCGCCACGCCGCCGACTTTGCCGCGAAAATCGGCTTTGACCGGAATCACGTAACGCTCGTTTCGCTGCGTCACAATCGCGTCCTGAATCGCGTCGCCCGCCGTTCGCATCGTTGATTCGAGAGCCTTTTGCAGTCGCCCGCGCTGTGCGTTTATCTCGCGCCGCAGACGCGAGAGTTCCGGCGAAGCCGCGTCGTCAATCTCGCCCGACGGCAACAATTTTTTATTCGTCCGCTCGATCACCTGAAACAGCGAATTCGGAATCTGCTCGACCAGCGCCCACAAAACCGGCGCGAAATCCCGTTCCGGCTGAATTGACGAACGCGCGAAAAGCGCCTGATTGCACAATCTTGTAATTTCGAGCAAGCGATTCGGTTCAAGCGTCGCGTTCCTAATCCTCAAAATCGCCACCGCGTCCGACGGGTTTTCAAGCCCGCTGAACGACCACGAAACCTGCTTTTCTTCATTCAGCCGAATCGCCTCTGAAATCGCCCGCAAATCCGTCTCAAGCCGCCGCCGGTCAGTCAAAGGCTGCAAATCTTCGAGCAAATCTCTGCCCATCGGCGTCTGCGCGTAACGAGCGACAAGCGCGAGCATTTTTCCGTATTCTAAAGTTGTTAAGGACTGCATATTTTGAAAGTCTGAGAAAACGGATTATGAGTAATTCCGTGTTTAAATTTATTGTTTTAGCCTAATCTTGAATTCTTTCTTTTGACCTGGCTCAACCTGAATTGATTGAATTAGAGAGTTGTTTTCATCTACCGCAAACCACTCTTTCCATTTAGTTCCGTCGTGTAATTCAATCTTCAATATTACAGGAGAATCCGGTGTAAGAATTTCGATTACTCCTTTAGGAAAAGCAGTTGAGATACTTTGACATATTTCTGGATTGTCGGTACGGCACATTTTTACTTGTCCGCTCTCTACCGGCTTTCCACTTTCGTCATAAACTATCTTCAAAATTGCTTTGCCAGCTTTCAGTCCGAGTTTGATTTCTACTGGTTTTGATTCATCGCTTGCGTCAACGTCTATAACTTGTTTTTCTCTAAAGAAACTTTCATATAGAGCGGAATTTGGGTTCGGGTATCCTTTCTCAGAATCTTCAACCCAAATACTGTAAGTGTCGCCGTCCCATTTTGTGATATCTAGAGAAAAACTGCCGTCTTTCTGCGATTGAGCGCAGGGAATTCTTCCGTTAATCGGGCGACCGCTTTTGTCCCATCCGCAAACTCTCGCACCGGCTACTTTTTCATTATCAGCATCTTTTACAATTCCGGTAAAATGGCGAAAAGTAGCTGTTTCTTCCTGACTGAACACAGATAGACTGCCGCATAACGATAGTAACAATAAGAATATAAATGATTGGTGCTTTTTCATTTTCCTTTCTCCTTAACTTTAGTACAGACTTTGATTCAGATAGCCGCAAATTTATAAATATTTTTACGCAGCAACTTCAACGCCTTTCCAAAACGCAACATAGTTTTCGATGTTCTTCGCGTCAGATTTCGCATCAGGATAAAACCACGCCGCGTCTTTGTTCGTTTTGTTATCTATAACAATATTGTAATAACTCGCCGTGCCTTTCCACGGGCAGACGGTGTGCGTTTCGCTTGGTTGGAAATATTTTTTGTTGATCGAATTTTCGGGGAAATAGTGATTTCCTTCAACGACGATGGTTTCGTTTGATTCGGCTAAAGTCGCGCCGTTCCAAGTTGCTTTCATATTTTTTAATTTCTAATTGATAACGGATAATTGATAATTGCGGATTTTATTATCCATTATCAATTATCCGTTATCAATTAAATAAATCGCGCGCGGATTTCCGGCGTCGGTATCATACAGGTTTCCTGTTTGCCAAACATTTTGTAGCGATATTTGGCGAAAAGTTTATAGAAAACGTCTCGGAAGACGCCCGGCACGACGACGAAGCCGTAAAATAATTTCCACGCTCCGCTCAATTTTTTGGCGATTCTCAGCGCGGCGGTCGTGCGCGTGTAAGCCTTTCCGTCTTCGATCAAGACGACCGAATCGGTGACGGTTTTGTCTATATTATATTCGTCCAGAAGTTTCTGCCCGATTTCCGATTGCAGCGGCGCGAATTTGAAATACGCTTTCTTATCGCGCTCGATTATGAAGTTGACCGAACCGTTGCAAAAGTTACAAACTCCGTCGAAAAGTATGATTGCGCTCATAATTCTTAAATGGTAAATGGTAAATGGTAAATGGTAAATGGCGGGTAAAAGTTTTTCGGTTTGCTTCTGAAACCTTTTGGTTTATACTGCGTAGAAATTTCGCAGTTTCATTTTTTACATTCTTTCCGCTTAAAAAGTTATGAAAAATTTAGTTTTGCGTCTTTCTGTCGCAATTTTTGCGTTTATTTCTGTCTGTGTGTCTGCCGAAGCGCAGACGCGCGCCGAAACTTTTGCTATTACTAACGCTCAAATCGCAACCGTTTCGGGTCCGAATTTGTCGCGCGGCACAATTGTTATCCGCGACGGTTTGATTGAATCAATCGGCGAAAATGTGAAAGTTCCGGCTGACGCGCGCGTGATTGACGGCACGGGTTTGACGGTTTATCCAGGATTTTTTGACACTTATACAAGTCTTGGACTCGCCGCCGCGCCTGCCGCGCCGACGCAGCGCGGGCAAGGTCAGCAATTTCAAGCCGCCGCCGCAGCCGCGCAGCCCGCTTCAAATTCAAATTATCCGAGCGGTTTGCAGCCCGAAGAAAATGCCGCCGACGAACTCAAAGGCGGCGAAGCGCAGTTTGAAACCAACCGCAACGCGGGTTTTACGACGGTTTTAACCGTTCCGCGCGACGGAATTTTTAACGGTCAATCGGCGATTATAGATTTAGCGGGCGATTCGGTGTCTTCGATGATTATTCGCTCGCCGTTTGCCGAACACGTTACTTTTACGACACTTCGCACCGGCGGTTTTCCGACTTCTCTGATGGGAACTTTCGCCGCGCTCCGGCAGATGTTTCTCGACGCGCAGCGCTTGCAGGAAATCCGCAAAATCTACGACAAAAATCCGCGCGGCGTCAAACGACCCGAATCGGACAAATCGCTGGAGGCGGTGCTTCCGGTTCTGAATCGTGAAATGCCGATTGTTTTCAACGCCAATTCGGAATTGGAAATCATCCGCGCTCTAAATCTGGCGAAAGAATTTAATTTAAACGCGATTATCGCAGGCGGACAGGAAGCGTGGAAAGTCGCCGACCGTTTGAAAGCGCAAAATGTTCCGGTTTTGCTGTCGCTGAATTATCCGAAACGCACTGCCGCAGGTTCGCCCGAAGCCGACCCGGAAAGTCTGGAAATTTTGCGGCTTCGCGCCGAAACGCCGAAAGGCGCGGGCAGACTCGCGCAGGCGGGCGTGCGGTTCGCCTTTCAATCGGGCGGAATGACGAACTTAAATGATTTTCTGACGAATGCCAATAAATCCGTCGAAAACGGTCTGTCAAAAGAAGCGGCTATCAGGGCGATGACTCTGAGCGCGGCGGAAATTTTGGGCGTTAATAATCAACTAGGTTCAATCGAAACGGGCAAAATTGCCAACCTAGTCGTTTCGCGCGGCGATATTTTCGCCAAAGACAAAATAATTACGCAGGTTTTTGTGGACGGCAAACTTTTTGAACCGAAAGCTGCCGCGATTCCGACACAAGGCGGAGGCGGCAGAAGAAGAGGCGGCGCGGCGACTGAAAACCAACCTGCGGAAACGCAATCACCGGCACTCGCGCAAGTCGGCGGCACTTATTCGATCAACATCGAAATTCCCGGACAGCCGTCGCAGGGAACTCTGGTTTTAACCCAGCAAGGAGCGATTTTAACCGGAAGTTTGCAGTCGCAATTCGGCAACGCGCCGATTAAAGACGGCAAAGTTACCAATGAAGGTTTCAGCTTTACGGCGACGGTCGAATTTAGCGGCTCGACCATCGAATTAGTTGTAAGCGGAAGAGTTACAGGCGATCAGATCAGCGGCACAATGACCGCTCCGCAAGGCGCTGTTCCGTTTAGCGGAACGAAAACGCCGTAAAGTATTTGACGAAAAAAATATTTTTGACCGAATCAGGAATTTTAGGAAAACAAGCTATGAGAAAATTAACGGCTTTTCTGCTCGTAAATTTATTTTTACTGACAAATTTCAGCGCGAGCGTTTCGGCGCAAAAGAGAAAACAAAACGATGAACCGAAACAGGCTGACGTTTTGATTCAAAACGCGACTGTTTTGACGGCTGTCAACGGCACGCTTGAGAATACGGATATTCTCATTCAAAACGGGAAGATTGCGAAAATCGGCAAAAACTTGAAAGCGTCGTCAAACGCGCAGGTTATTGACGGAAGCGGCAAATTTGTAACGCCGGGAATCGTTGATTGCCACTCGCATTCGATGATGGACGGCAGCGTCAACGAGGTTTCGTATTCGATTACTTCGATGGTAACTACGCGCGATATTATTGACCCGAAAGACATTGCGATTTATCGGGCGCTCGCGGGCGGCGTAACGTCGGCGAATCTGCTGCACGGCTCGGCAAACGTCATCGGCGGTCTGAACACGGTCGTCAAATTCAAATGGGGTCATCCGGTCGAAGATTTTCCGATACCGGACGCGCCGCCGGGAATAAAATTCGCGCTCGGCGAAAACCCGAAGCGAGTCGGCGCAAGCGGAATTCCCGGACGCGCCGTTCGTTATCCGCAAACCCGTATGGGCGTGATGGAAACTATCCGCGACGCTTTTTTGCGGGCGCGCGATTACAAAAAATCGTGGGACGATTATCGCGCGCGCGTGGCGAAAAACGATAAAACCGCCGTTCCGCCGCGCCGCGATTTGGAACTCGAACCGCTCGTCGAAGTCCTCGAAGGCAAACGGCTCGTTCATTCGCACAGCTATCGCTCGGACGAAATGTTGAATTTATTATTGATTGCCGACGAATTCGGCTTTAAAGTAGGGACGCTTCAACACGGACTCGAAGCCTATAAAATCGCGCCGGAAATCGCTAAACACGGAACTGGAGTTTCGATTTTCGCTGACAGTTGGGGCTACAAACTCGAAGCCTTCGACGCGATTCCGTATAACGGTTATCTTTTGTGGAAAGCGGGAATTAACGTTTCATTAAATTCCGATTCGGACGAACGTATGCGCCGCTTAAATCTGGATGCGGCGAAAATGGAAAAATACGGCGGCGTTCCCGAGCAGGAAGCCTTGAAAATGATTACGCTCAATCCGGCGAAACAGCTCGGCATTGACAAACGCACAGGTTCGATTGAAGTCGGCAAAGACGCGGACATCGTGATTTGGAACGCGCATCCGTTCAGCGTCTATTCGCACGCCGATATAACGATGGTTGAAGGCGAAGTTTTATTTGACCGCGCCAGAGATATTCTAAATCGTCCTAATCTGGCAAAAGAACGTGAAACGCTCGAAAAAATGGATGTTAATCGCGCTCCTGCGAGCGGCGGAACTCAGCCGAGAATACCGACCGAAAAACGTCAAGCCGAAAGAGACGAAGCAGACAGCAAAGACGGAGGAAACCGATAAAATGGAAAATGGAAAATGGAAAACGGAAAATATAGGATTTAACTTTTTGTATAACACAAAAAGTTTTCTTCGTTTCGGGTTTTTTCTCTTAATCGCAAACTGCTTTCTGCTTTCTGCTTTTGCGCAAAACGATGGTTCTGAGCAAAACGTGAACGGAAAGGCGGGAACTTTTGCGATTACGAACGCTCGAATCGTAACAGTTTCCGGCGCAACGATTGAAAACGGAACGATTGTCATTCAAAACGGAAAAATCGCCGCCATCGGCGCGAACGTTTCCATTCCGGGCGGCGCGGAACGAATTGACGGCAAAGGTTTGAGTGTTTTTCCGGGAATGATTGACGCGGGAACAAATCTCGGACTGGCGGAAATTTCTTTGAGCGTTCCCGGTTCGGTTGACGTTGCCGAAACCGGCGATATGAACGCGAACGCGAAAGCGATTCTCGGAATAAATCCGCACTCGACGCATATCAACGTGACGCGCGTCAACGGCATCACGAGCGTTCTTTCGCTGCCGACGGGCGGCGTCATTTCAGGTCAAGCGGCAGTAATTAATTTGAACGGTTCGACGCAGGCTGAAATGGCAATTGTGCCGACTTTCGGACTCGTCATAAATTTTCCGCGCATCAGCACCTTCGGCGGCTTCGGCGGCAGAGCACAGACGACTGATTTCAGCGAAGCCAGCAGGCAGCGCGACAAGCGCACCGAAGATTTGCGTCAGCTTTTCAAAGACGCCGCCAATTACGCGAAAGTTCAGGACGCTTACGCAGCGGATAAATCTCTGCCTTATCCGGCGAGAGACATCAAAATGGACGCGATGACCGCGTATGTGCGCGGCGAAAAGCCTGTCATTTTTACAGCCGAACGCGAGCGTGACGTTCGCAACGTGATAAATTTCGTCAAAGAAATGAAAATCAAAGGCATTATTCTCGGCGGACAAGAGGCTTGGAAAGCGGCGGATGAATTAAAACAAAACAATATCGCCGTCATTTATACGAACATTTACAGCCTTCCGACGCGCGACGACGACCCTTACGATTATTTGTTTGAAGCGCCGTCGGAAATGCAAAAAGCCGGAGTCAAATTCGCAATTTCGACCGGAAACGACGGACCGGAAATCCGCGATTTGCCGTATCACGCCGGACTTGCGGCGGCTTACGGTTTGCCGAAAGACGAAGCCTTAAAAGCCGTCACGCTTTATCCGGCGCAAATTT
>CAXSHW010000068.1:10277-14280 GCA_964237245.1 uncultured Pyrinomonadaceae bacterium | reverse complement strand
CGTAGCCGACCGATTGGGTTCAATCGAGACGGGCAAAATCGCCAATATCGTCGTTGCCGACGGCGATATTTTAGAGCCGCGCACGAACGTCAAATATCTTTTTATTAATGGAAGAATGATTCCTCTGACCAGCCGTCATACGGAGCTTTATGAGGAATTTAAAGACAGAAAATAATTCAATGAAAAGAAAAACGCTTCAAATTTTGAGGCGTTTTTCTTTTCGATTTTCTCTTTGATCCAATCTTCGGCATAACTAATCAAACTTATTATCGGGCGAATTTCAATTGACAGGAAACCGAAAACTCACTTAAGCTAAATTTTGTTATGGTAATTTCGATGGATTGATAAAATTAACAAATCTTACAAATCACTAATAACCTCCCCGACTAAAACGATTTAAGCGTTAATAAAAAGGATAAATGCCTACAAAGCAATCTTCCAACAAAAAGAAAATTTTGCTTGTCGAAGACGACGATGCGATGCGTCGTTTTTTGGAGATTGTTTTGCAACGCGCCGATTACGAGGTAATTTTGGCGGAAGACGGACTTGCGGCAATGGAAGTTGCGTTTGATTCTGATATTGACGCCGTAGTTTCCGATGCCGTAATGCCTAATCTGACAGGACACGATTTGTGCCGGATTTTGCGGCAAAACCCGCAAATGAAAAATGTTCCACTCGTTATTTTAAGCGGTCTCGAACAGGAAAAATCAGATGTTTCTCAAGATTTTCCGGCAGACGCTTATCTGCTCAAAGGCAGCAATTTGAGCGAAGAACTCATCAATAAACTTTCGGAACTTTTCGATAAATATTCTCGTTCGTCGCAGTCTTCCGGCAAATAAAACGCGCCGCCTCGCCGAAAATAAAAATTCCCGCGTAATCGAAAACCAGGTCAATTAAATCAAATGTTCTGCCGCGAATAAAAATTTGCGAAAATTCTTCTGCGGTTACAATTGTCAAAACAATCAAACTGCCAAGCAAAAAGTCGAATTTCCAAAGTCGAAAAGTTTTCGCGTTAAAAGCCAGATTAACAAGCAGCGCAAACGTTCCCATCAAACAAAAATGTCCGATTTTATCGCCGAAAGGCAAAAGATTAATAAATGTAAAATAATTCGTGCCGCGCGAATCAGCCAAAAAAATAATGCCCGCGAGAATAAAAACGTAAATTGCGGTTACAATTTTTATTCCTGTGGACATAGGTTTTAAAATGGAAAATGGAAAATTAAATCAATTAGGTTGTTAACCATCAACTTTGCGGCAAAACCCATTTTCCATTTTCCGTTTTCCATTTTCCATTAGTTACTCGCTTTTGCGGCAATGCCATCAATCATTGAATCGAGCGGCGTATAATCGAGATTTTGCGAAGTCGCAACAGCTTCATAAGTCAGTTTTCCGCCGAAAGTATTGACGCCTTCGAGCAAGCCTTTGTCTTCTCGAATCGCGCGTTCAAATCCTTTGTTCGCTAAATCCAGAGCATACGGCAGAGTCGCGTTCGTCAGCGCGAAGGTCGAAGTGCGCGGAACAGCGCCCGGCATATTTGCCACGCAATAATGCAAAACGCCTTCTTCGTAATAAGTCGGATTCGAATGCGTCGTCGCGTGCGTCGTCTCGAAACAGCCGCCTTGGTCAACTGCAACATCCACAAGAACCGCGCCGTTCGGAATGAGTTTGAGCATTTCGCGCGTAACGAGTTTCGGCGCGGCAGCGCCGACGACCAAGACTGCGCCGATAATCAAAACCGCGTGCGGAATCGGTTTTTTAAACGGCGAACGCGACGGAAGCGGGGGTTGCACTTTAGACAAAAAGATGTCGTCGAGTTGACGCAGACGGTCGAGATTTCGGTCAATTATCGTAACGTGCGCGCCGAGTCCGATTGCCATTTTCGCCGCTTCCGTGCCGACCACGCCGCCGCCGATAATGACGACTCGTCCGGCAGTTACACCCGGAACGCCGCCCAATAAAATGCCGCGTCCGCCGTTCATTTTTTCCAAATAAGTCGCGCCCACCTGCACGCTCATTCTGCCCGCGACTTCCGACATCGGCGTTAAAAGCGGCAAAGTTCCTTTCGCGTCGGTAATCGTTTCATAAGCCACGCCGGAAACTTTGCGTTCCATCAATTGTTTCGTCAATTCCGGCTCAGGCGCGAGATGCAAATATGTAAAAAGCAACTGATTTTCGCGCATTCGAGTGTATTCCGGCTGAATCGGCTCTTTAACTTTGACGATCATATCGCCTTCGCCCCAAACATCGTCCGCCGTTTCGAGAATTTTCGCGCCCGCTTTTTCATAAAGCTCGTTGCCGAAACCCGAACCTTCGCCCGCCGATTTCTCGACAAAAACATTGTGTCCCGCTTCCGCCAGCGCGTGAACGCCGGCAGGTGTCAAACCGACGCGATATTCGTTATCTTTAATTTCCTTCGGTAATCCGATTTTCATATATTTTGAAGATGTCAGATGTTAGATGTTAGATGTCGGTTCAACCAGCGATTGAACGCATCAGTCCATTTAAGATTCGTCCGACCTCATTAATCTTCTCCTGTAAATTATTATGTTGCTGTTCTTTAATATATCCGACTCGAAAGGCTAATTCAATGTGTGTGTCCAATTCTAGGAGCGAACCTCGCGCGTTTCCTAAAAACTGTCGAAATTCTCCGCCCAATCTTCTTCCCTGACCTTCAGCGATATTGGCGGCAATTGATGCCGACGCGCGTCGCGTCTGTGAAGTTAAACCAAACAATTCTTCTTTCGGAAATGCTTTGGTAATTTGATAGATTTCAACCGTTAAATTCATTGCTTTCTGCCAAGCAATTAAATCACGATGACTTTTAATGTCTTCACTCGGATTCAACTTTTCCTCTTTACTGACATCTGACATCTGACATCTGACATCCATCCTCAAATCTCAACCAAGTCAATCTGCGCCTTTTGCAGTTTGCCCGAATAATCAATATACAGCGATTTCCACTCTGTGAAAATGTCCAAAACCTGCGTTCCGGCTTCGCGGTGTCCGTTGCCGGTGCCTTTCGTGCCGCCGAACGGGAGATGAACTTCCGCGCCGATGGTTGCTGAATTAACGTAGCAGATTCCGGTGTAAAGTTCCTGCATCGCGTAAAAAGATTGATTAACGTCCTGCGTGTAAATCGCCGATGACAAACCGTATTTGACGTTGTTCACGATGTCAATCGCTTCGTCCAGAGTTCCGAACGGAATAACTGACGTAACGGGACCGAAAATTTCTTCCTGACCGATTCGCATCGTCGGCGCGACATCCGTAAAAACCGTCGGTTCGATAAAATAACCGTTTTTGTAATCGCCTTTTGTCAGACGATTTCCGCCGCAGGCGAGCGTCGCTTTATCTTCTTTTTGTCCGATTTCGATATAGCCGAGAATTTTTTTCATCGCGGCTTGGTTAATCACCGGACCGACTTCGGTTTTCGCGTCCAAACCGTTGCCGACGTTTAAACGTTTTGTTTGCTCGACCAACTTTTCACAGAATTTTTTATAAACTTTTTTGTGAACGACAAGACGCGACGAAGCCGTGCAGCGTTGCCCCGAAGTTCCGAACGCGCCCCAGAGCGAACCTTCGACGGCATTGTCAATGTCCGCGTCGTCCATTACGATAATCGCGTTTTTGCCGCCCATCTCAAGCGATACGATTTTGTTTTGCCGGGCGCATTCTTCCGCGATAATTCTGCCCGTATCGGTCGAACCCGTGAACGAAATCAAGCGCACGTCGCGGTGATTGACCAATACTTCGCCCGGTTGATGAAACCCGTTGACGACATTGACTACGCCCGCCGGAATTCCGGCTTCTTCGCACGATTTAACCAAATTAATTGTCGAAAGCGGAACGTCTTCACCGGATTTCAAAACAACCGTATTTCCGCAAACCAGCGCGGGAATCAGTTTCCAACTCGGAATCGCCATCGGAAAATTAAACGGCGTAATCAAGCCGCAAAGTCCTACGGGTTGACGCACGCACATCGCAAATTTGTTCGGCATTTCCG
>CAXSHW010000068.1:0-10267 GCA_964237245.1 uncultured Pyrinomonadaceae bacterium | reverse complement strand
AGTCGTAAACCCGTGACGCCTTCGACCTCCGCCCGCCGTAAAATACGTGCAGTCAATCGCTTCCTGCACGTCGCCGCCGGTTTCCTTCAAAACCTTGCCCATTTCGCGCGTCATTTCGCGTGAAAATCGGTCTTTATTTTCTTCTAAAATTCTTGCGAGTTTGAATAAAATCTCGGCGCGTTTCGGCGCGGGCGTTCGTCGCCAGCGTGTCGCCGCATTTTTCGCCGCTTCGACTGCGTGATTGATGTCTTCTTCGTTTGAGAGCGGAAAACGTCCGACAATATCCGTCGTGTCTGCCGGATTGATGTTTTCAAAAAATTCGCCCGACGCGGATTTTACCCATTCGCCGCCGATATAATTTTTATAAGTCGCTGTCTTGCTCGCCAATTTTTTATTTGAATTTTTCGCTTCTTTTGCTTTTGCCATAAATGAAAGTTTAAGACTCAAAGCTCAAAAGTTCAAAATTCAAAGTTAATTAAGTGAATAACTTTGAATTTTGAACCTTGAATTTTGAACTGAATTTACTGAACCGTAAACTGCACGATGCGGTGCGACGCGCTGTGTGTGCGGAAATCGTAGCTTTGAACTTCGAGGACAACCGCGTCGCCGCGTTTTAATTTGCCGGCAATTTCATTAAAAGATTTCAAATCCGTTACCGGAACGCGATTGATGCGCTGAATCAAATCGTTTTCGTTAAGCGCGTCCAAACCATTGGAGGTTTTTACGTCGGCGATAAAACTCGCCGGATTGATTGTTTTGACGACCACGCCCTTTTCGCCTTCGAGCTTAAAAGCCGACGCTAACTGCGGCGTTAATTCCACCAAGGTCAAGCCGAACGGTTCGACGGCTTTTTTCTGACCGTCAACGGGCAGTTTCACAGGCGTTTCGTCGTCTAAAGCGACGGTTCTCGACGGGCGCTCGGAAAGAGTAATGACTGTTGTTTTGCGCTCCAATTTGCCGCCGATTTCGCGCAAGAACGAAACATTTATTGCCTGCTGCGGCGCGGCTGAGGAAACTTTCGCAATCAAATCCGGCGCACTCGCCACTTTTTGATTGTTAAATTCCAGAATTACATCGCCTGCCTGCAAACCGGCTTTGCCCGCCGCGCTTTGCTTGTCGCGCACTTCGGTCACAATCGCGCCTTTTGCCTCCGGCAGATTATAGACTTTGGCAAATTCCGCTTTCACCGAATCGAGATTGACGCCCAGATAGCCGCGCCGAACTTTGCCGTTTTGAACGATTTGACGATAGACGTTTGCCGCGTCGTTTGACGGCAGCGCGAAGCCTATTCCGTTGTAATCGCCGGTCGAAGTAGCGATTTGCGAATTAATGCCGATGACTTCGCCGTCCATATTGACGAGCGGTCCGCCGGAATTTCCGCGATTTATCGCCGCGTCGGTTTGAATAAATTTTTGAAACGAAGAAGCATACGGCGTTTCGCGCTGAACTTGCGAAACGATTCCAGCCGTAACGGTCTGCGCGAGTCCGAACGGCGAGCCGATTGCCAGAACCCAATCGCCGATTTGCGCCGCATCGGAATTAGCGAGTTTGATAAACGGCAGCTCGCGTCCGGCGTCAATTTTCAGAACCGCGACATCGGTTTCTTCATCTATGCCGACGATTTTCGCCGCGAACTCTTCGCCCGACTGCAACCGCACGGTTATTTTTGAAGCGTCGTCAACCACGTGATAATTCGTCAAAATATAACCCGATTTATCAACTATAAAGCCGCTTCCGATAGCGTAACTCGGACGGCGCGGAACTAAACGGCGATAAAATTCGGAAATATCGTCGGATTGTTCCGAAGGCTTTTCGCCTTTGAGCGAAACTTCGGGCATTTTTCCTTTCGTGTCTATATTGACGACGGCTGGTTCGACTCTTCTGGAAACTTCGGCAAATGAAGCCGAAAGTTTTTCGGGCGTCGCGGCTAAATCTCTGACTTTTTCGGCGCCGGTTTGACCGAACGAACGACTCGCGCTTGCTCCGCAAATTAAACACGCGAACGCCAGAAACGCAAACGACAAATAAACCTTCCGCAACGAAAATTTTTCAGACTCTTTTCGGCAAATTGACATTACTGCTTCTCCTTAAAAAACAAGATTTCGGCAAATGATTTCTGATTGCAACAGTATAACAAAATACAATTACGAAATACGAGAAATTTATTTCAAAAATGCAGGATTCTGATTTCAAATTTTAATCCCGCGTCTCGACAACTTAATTCATTGACAGCAAAACTTTCATCACGCCTTTTCGCGCGGCGCGATTCATTGCTTTCACGCCTTCGTTCAGCGGAAAATTTTCGCTGATTAAGTTTTCCACATCAACCGATTTATTTTTTAACAAATCGAGCGCGGGCGCGAAACGTCCGCAGCGCGAGCCGACAATCGTGATTTCATCAACTACGACGCGCCACGCTTGCCAATTCGTCGCCGCGTGAAAAGTTGATTTTAAAACTAATTTTCCGCGCGGCTTCAATAAATCCAGCGCCAGATTAAAACCCGATTCCGAACCGCTCGCTTCAACGACGACATCGAAATTTTTCGGCAATTTCTCCGCGTCCTCAAGTAAAATGCCTTCGACGTTACAATTTCTGACGAGAAAAAGTTTTTCCGCGTGTTTGCCGATTAAAGTCACATCCGAACTTTTCAGCGCGAGACTTTGCGCGCAGAGATTTCCGAGCTTGCCGTCGCCGACGATTGCAACGCGCGTGTCAGATGAAATTTCTATTTGCTCGGTTATTCCAAAAGCCGCCAGAGGTTCTGTGAAAACGGCTTGCTCGTCTGAAATTTCTTCGGGAACTTCCAAAAGATTACGGCTCGGCAAGGTTAAAAATTCGGCGTGAGCGCCGTCGCGTCCGACGATTCCTAAAACCGTTCGGCGCGGACAATGCCGCGCGTCGCCTTTTTCGCACAACGCGCAAACGCCGCAACCCGCGTTTATTTCGCCGACAACTCTTTTGCCGACAAGATGTTTCGCATCGCTCGCCGTTTCGACAACGCCGACGAATTCGTGTCCGATTGTGCCTTGAAAACCGGCGTAACCTTTGACGATTTCTAAATCCGTGTTACAAATTCCCGACTTCAAGACGCGCACGAGCGCTTCGTCAATACGATTCGGCTGATTAATTTCGGCTAAATTTAATTCGTTGTCTTCAAATCTCAAAGCCTTCATCTTTTCGTTAAATGAGAATTAAATAAAAATCGCCGGTTTTATCGCTTCTCGACGTAATAAACCTTTAAATCTTTTTCGCCTGAAATCAGCCAGCGCCCGCCGATTTTGCTGAACGTCAATTGCTGCTGAACTTTGCCGGCTGAGTATTTTTCATCGCCTTCAAATTTCCATTTCTTATCGAAAACGGCAATCGCTTTTTCGCCCGAATCGTCCGGCGTGATTTTTACATTCGAGATGTCGAAATTTATCGAATCGAATTGATCGAAAGCTCGCTGTTTATCGGCGCGAACTTTTTCCCGATTCACTCTTCCGGCAGTGTAATAATCAACCGAATCGGCGTATTGCTCCAAATTTCCGTCGAGATCGAGATTTTCCGAAGAATTTTTCCAATCGTCAACCGCGTTTTTGACATCTTTTGTTATCGCTTTGGCTTCATTGGAACTGAGCGTCGGACTCGGCACAGGCGTCGCTGACGGCGAAGTGGTCGGCGTAGATTTGTTAGAGTTGGAATTTAGATTTTGAATGTTTGCCGCCGAATTTAGATTTGTCGAATTTAGATTTGTCGCGTGATTCGTGGGCGCTGTGTTGACGTTGACGGCGACGACTTCGGTTCTGCGGCTTTTCAGCAAAAACCACGCGCCGATTCCGGCAAAGCCGAGGAAAACAAACACTCCCAAAACGGTCGCTAAAACCGTCAAAGCCGTGTTCGATTTTCTAATTTCGATTGGCGGCGCGACAACGCGCGTCTGTTCGCCGCGCTCCCAATTTTGCGTCTGCGTCTCCGGCGTATTTATCGGCACGACCTGTTGCGGCGGTTTTCGGGAAACAATTGTTTCGGCGTCGTCAAAAGAAACCGTCGGCATAACGGTATCCGCGCCGGAAACTTCGGCAAGCGGCGTTCCGTCTTGCAGACAAAACCTGAGCGCGTCGTCGGTGTAAGTCGTCTGGCAGTTGGGACAGTATTTCATAAATTTTCGGTAAATCCGATTTTGATAATAAACGTAAAACGCCGCAATAGTAAATATCCGAAGCGATAACCGAAAACGCCCGCGCGATTTTTATTCGCCGCTTTTGCAACCAAAACGAAAACTCGCTGCATCAAGGCAAGTAAGACCGTCTTCGCGCTCGAAAATTTTCGACAGCAAACCTGAATAAAATTTATCTGATTTTTATAAAGACGCCCGTGAAAAAACGGCGAGCGTTAAAGGAGAAGTCTATGTCAAAAAAAAGTTTTCTCGATTCAATCGAGGTAAAAACGCCGTGCCTTCAAAGCTGGGACGAAATGCGCGGCTCAGACCAAATTCGCTTTTGCGACCATTGCGCCAAAGACGTGCATAATCTTTCACGAATGACGCGCAAACAGGCGAAAAAAATCGTCGCGCGGTCAAACGGCGAAATCTGCGTGCGCTACGTTCGCCGTCCCGACGGCAGAATCGAAACGATAAAAAACGCTTTTCATCAAATCACCAGGCAAACCGGAATCGCCGCCGGAATCTTGGGAGCTTCTTTGAGCCTTTCAACGCTTGCCTTCGCGCAGAGCGAAACCGATTCAATCAGAGATTCGGCGGAAAAAGTCGAAAGGGTTGAAGTCGCCAAAGAGAAAACTGCGGAGAATAAAGAACCGAAGACGGCTGCGGTTTCGGGAACGATAACCGACCAGATGGGTGCGGTTATTCCGAACGCGACTGTAATTTTGCTGAACGAAAAAACTGACGAGCGACGAACGACGGCGACGAACGACGAAGGCACTTATTATTTCAAAGACGTTGCGGCGGAAACATACAATTTGAAGGTCGAAGCGGCTTCTTTCAAAAGTTTTATATTGTCGAATTTAACCGTCGCCGACGCAGCCGAAATCAAACAAGACGTTTCGCTCGAAATAAACGGCGGAGTCGAGACAGTAGGCGCTTCAGTTATGGTCGAATACGAACACGCGCTTTTCACAGCCGTATCCGACGGCGACCTCGAAGCGGTTAAATTGCTCATCGCAAAAGGAGAAAACGTCAACGCGAAGGATAAAAATTACAACGGAATTACGGCTTTGTTCGTCGCTGTCGAACACGGCAATTCGGAAATCGTCAAAGCGTTGCTCAATGCGGGCGCGAAAGTGAACGCTCGTGACAACGAAAAACGCACGCCGCTGATGATGCTCGACGAAGACGCGACCGCGGAATTCGTCAATCTTCTGCTACGTCAAGGCGCGAAGCCGCGCGCGGTTGATAAAGAAGGAAATACGGTTTTGCACGGCGTCGCGGCTTACGGCAATGCGGAAGTCGTGCGAATTCTGATAGACGCTGGCGCGGACATTGACGCGCAAAACGAAGAAGGCGCGACGGCTTTGATGAGCGCCGCCGAAGCGGGCAATCTTGAGGCGGTCAAAACTCTGCTCGAAGCCGGTGCAGACGCAAACTTAAAAAACAAAGAAGGCGAATCGGCTCTCGATTCAACTTCCGAAAGCGAGATAAAAGATTTTCTGATAGCTTACGGGGCAAACAGGTAAATTAGTGGAAAGTGAAAAGTTAAAAACTAAAAATTAAAAGTGTCGGATTTTATTTTTCACTTTTCACTTTTCACTTTTCAAAATCATCTCCGCCGCGAATTTTCCCGACAGTAAAACTAACGGAATGCCGCCGCCGGGATGAGTCGCGCCGCCGACGAAATAAAGATTCTCGATGTCACGCGCTTTGTTCGGCGGACGCAGGAAAGCCGAGAAAATTCCGTTTGACGAAACGCCGTAAATCGAGCCTTTATTGGCGCGATATTTCTTCTCGAAATCGGCGGGCGTGATTATTTGTGCATATTCGATTGATTTTTCCAAATCTT
Source organism: uncultured Pyrinomonadaceae bacterium (assembly GCA_964237245.1). Lineage (GTDB taxonomy): Bacteria > Acidobacteriota > Blastocatellia > Pyrinomonadales > Pyrinomonadaceae. The sequence goes on along the minus strand of CAXSHW010000068.1, from coordinate 4,270 downwards.
TCAAGCCGAAACTTTCAAGTTTTTTGACGATCAAATCTCGATAACTTAGCGCTTCAATTTGCCAGTTTGTTGCGCCGCTCGTGCGAGGCGCGTTGACAAGGACGAAAAGATTTTCGCAATCTTTCGGCGCTTGCGTTTCGTCGGTTCGTGAAGTCGCGCAAACATAAATTGTCGGATTCATTGCAGGTTTTAATTGTTTGAAAATTGCATCAAACTCGGTTTTATAATCGTCGGAAAAGAAAATATTGTGATGCGCGAGCTGCGCGAATTTTTTTCGCGTTCCAAGAAGCAAAACAAATCCGCTCGACGAAGGCTCGATTTTTTCAAGTTTTCGGTCGGGAAAATTCCTTCGCTCTTTTTCGTCAATCAAATTTCGATAAGTTTCAATCGCGTCGGCATTTGTGACGACAAAATCGCCGCGCAGAATTTCACCGTTTTTAAGGCGAACACCGACAGCTTTTTTGTTTTCGATTAAAATTTTTTCGACCGCGCAGTCGGTTTTTATTCGGACATCGAATTCTTTCGCAAGTTTTTCGAGAGCCTTCGGAATTTCATACATTCCGCCGCGCGCATACCACGCGCCGAGACCGAATTCGACATACGGAATCAGCGCGAAAGTCGCCGGAGTTTGAAAAGGCGAAGAGCCGTTATAGGTTGCGAAACGATTGAAAAGCTGTCGCAGTTTCGGCGAGCGAAAATAATTTTTAATGTGCGCGTCGAGCGTTCTCGTCGAAGAAATTACGAATAAATCTTTGAGATATTTCGGACGCAGAAGTTTCGGAAAATCGTTGAGGCTGTGCGCGAGAAAAGTCTTTTCCGAAACTTCATATTTACGACGCGCGTCGTCTAGAAATCTTCGAAAATTTCGGACATCGAGCGGCTCGATTCTTGCGATTTCGCGTTCGGTTTTTTGTAAATCCGTCGAAGCGTCAAAAATCGTTTTGTCCGTCCAAAAGTGGCGGCAAATCAATTCGAGCGGAACGATTTCGAGATAATTTTCGATTGGTTTTTCACAAAAGGCGAACAATTCGTCCAAAACGTGACGCATTGTCAAAAGGCTCGCGCCCGTGTCGAATTTATAGCCGTTTGATTCGACAAAATTTACTTTGCCGCCGACGTTTTCGTTCTTTTCCAAAATCGTCACGGCGAATCCGTTTTTCGCCAGACGAACGGCGGCGCTGAGTCCGCCGAGTCCCGCGCCGATGATTATGACGTTCATATTTTTCAGGAAGTCGTTGATTTTACGCGCTTGACCGAGTATATTTTTACCGTTAAGAATTCGTGATAGTATTTGTAAGCAGAAATTGTTGCACACTCCCGCAAAAATCGAAAACGCCTTTGACGAATAAAACTATGAGATTTTGCCCGACCTGCCAAACCCGTTACGACGAAGAAATTATACGCTTCTGCACCAAAGACGGCACGCCGCTCGTTGAAGAAAACCAGCCGATTTTTACGGAACTTCCGAGCGAAAGCGCCAGCGACGATTTCGGCGAAGAAACCGTTATCCGGCGCAACGAGCCGAAATCAAACGCGCCTGTGACAAAAGAAACCGAACCGCTTCCGCCGCGCATCGTCATTCCGACGACTCCAAAAAAAGTCGAGCAGCAAATCCGCACCAAAACAACCGCTTCGTATCGCCAACCGCCGCCGCAAAAAACAAATACGGGAAAAATCGTTTTGCTGACGATTTTGGGAACTTTGATAGTTTTGATGGGTTCGGGCATCGTCTATTTATTTTTGAGCCGCGAAAATTCGACGGATTCAAATCAAAACAAAATCGTTAACGCTAATTTCAATCCGATTGATTTGAATCTGAACACCAATCTCGCGGGCGGCAATTTATCTTCAAATTTTAATTTCAACGTCAACGCGAACACTAATGTCAACACCAACATAAATCTCAATATCAACACAAAAATCAACGTTAAAACGCCGACGCCGACGCCGAAACCGACCGCGACACCGAACTCGAATTCCAATACAAACTCTAATTCGAGTAATTCAAATCTGGCGACGCCGACGCCTGTCAGCACCAGACCGAGTGCGACGCCAACGCCGAAAGCAGCAACGCCCAGACCGACGCCTTCGGATTTGCCGGCAAATCGTCCCGTCAACGTCGGAGTCTTAAACGGACGCGCCGTAAATTTGCCGAAACCCGCGTATCCGCCGATTGCCAAGCAAATGCGCGCGTCTGGACAAGTCGCCGTGCAAGTGTTTGTTGACGAAGGCGGAAACGTAACTTCCGCCAAAGCCACAAGCGGAAACATTTTACTGCGCGCGGCAGCCGAAGCCGCCGCCCGACAATCAAGATTCAACCCGATGATTATGGGCGACAAAGCTGTCAAAGTAACGGGAATCCTGGTTTATAATTTTATCAATCAATAATTTTAGCTGAAAGAAATTGCCATTTCGACGGCGCGGCGCGGGTCAATCACGCCCCAGCCTTGACGGTCAACTTCGTAATGCGGCAGGCGTTCGGCGGTCGAGATTAAGATTCGCTTGATTTTTTGCGGCGTCAGATGCGGATTCGCTTCGAGCATCTGCGCGATCACGCTTGAGACAATCGGCGCGGAAAAGCTCGTTCCGTCAACGTATTTGTAATGGCGCGTGATGACGTTTTCGTTGCGAAGTTTGAGCGCGATGATTTGCCGGATCATATAGGCGGGACGGTCGAGCGCGGCGTCGAGTTCCGGTTCGATGTTCGGATTAAGCCGGATAATTTCGTGCAAATCTTCGTCTTCGGCTTTGTCTAAAACCTCTAAAAGCGCGGCTTGGTTCGCCGTCGGCGTGTCGGGCAAAATCGGCGCGGGAACCCAAATCGAGGGCGCGATGATTTCCGGTTTTTGAAAACCGTCGAGCGTCGGACCGTAACTTGAACGATACATTCCGCGACGCGCTCGATTGATTGAATTTTTATCGTCAAGACCGCCGACCGAAATTGCCGAAGGCGAACTGGCGGGCGGAAAAACCGGATGCGTCGGCAAATGTCCGGCGTTGCCGACGGCGCAGACAATCGTCAAACCTTGCGCGACGGCTTCTTCAACCGTCTGCGAAAGCGAATCGTGCAAATAACTCTGTTCAAAATCGCCGCCCGCCGAAATGTTGACGATTTTGATGTTGAATTTCGTGCGATTCGACAAAATCCATTCGAGTCCGTCCTGGATGTTTTGTTCGGTAATTCTTCCCGTGCGAGCGAGTTTTACCAAAACGACATCGGCTTCCGGCGCGATTCCGCGATAAAAACCGTTTGACAAACTTCCGTTTCCGGCAGCGACAACCGAAGTCATCATTCCGTGCCAGCTTGCCACGTCCGGTTGAAACAAGGATGCGACTTCGCCGTCGCTCGCGTTCATATTTTGATACGCGAGAATTCGGTTGTGCGGAGTTGTCAAATCAACGTGCGGAAAAAATCCCGAATCGAGAAACGCAATCGTTACGCCTTTGCCCGTAAATCGCTCGTCGGCGTCGAGCCGCAAAGGTGTCGAAAGCACATATGAACCGTCTTTGTTCATCGCCGCGTCGCTTAAAATCTGAGCTTTGGCGCGTTCAAAAAGCCGCACGCAGCGGGCGCAGACGGCTTCAAAAATGTGCGTGTCGGGCGCGTTCGCGTGAATCAATTTTTGCAAATCATCAGGCAAAGCCAGCATCGGCACAAATTCAAACTGCACTTCGCGCGAACAGACGGGGCAAACCTGCTCGCCCGCCGCGATGTCGGCGCTGGTTGGCGCGCGCTGCAAAGATAGATTTTCAGTTGGAGTCATATTGGTAATCTGTCAGATGATAGAATGTCGAAAGTTTTTGGAAAAGTAAAACAAAATAGTGAAAAGTGAAAAACGAATAGTGAAAAGTGTGGATTCATCGGTTATTAACTTTTCGTTTTTCACTTATCACCTAAAAAAATATGACAAGAAAAAAAGTCGGACTGGCTTTATCTGGCGGCGCGGCGCGTGGTTTCGCGCATCTCGGCGTTTTGAAAATCTTGCGCGACCACGAAATTCCGATTGATTTTATCGCCGGTTCGATTGCCGGCGGCGCTCTGGCGAGCGGTTTAAGCATCGAGGAAATTTTTGAAATGGCGAAAAAAATCGGCTGGCGTTCGATGACCGGATTTTCCTTTTCGCCGATGGGACTTCTTTCCAACGCTTCGATGGGCGCGTTTATAAAACAGCATTTTCCCGTCGGGAAATTTGAAGATTTAACGATTCCGTTTGCCGCCGTCGCCTGCGATTTGGAAACGGGCGAAGAAGTCGTTTTGAAAAAATCCGGC
>CAXSHW010000067.1:5395-22867 GCA_964237245.1 uncultured Pyrinomonadaceae bacterium | reverse complement strand
CGGCGGATTCATTCTTTATTTTTATCAAATATCTGTTCAACTGCGTAAGTCCTATCCTGATTAAATCATCTTATTATCCGTGTTCATCTGTGAAATCTGTGGCTAAAAATAAATTTTTTCTCCGGCAATTATTCTCCGCTTATAATTAAGCAAACTTACTACCGCAATTAACCTTCCGCAATTTCAATCGCCCGCAAGAGTGCCTGCGCTTTATGCACGGTTTCGTCAAATTCCTTTTCCGGTACTGAATCGGCGACGATTCCCGCGCCCGCCTGAACCGAAACCGTGCCGTTTTCCAAAACAATCGTCCGAATCGCAATACAGGTGTCGAGATTTCCGGCGTAATCAATATAACCGACCGCGCCCGCATAAATTCCGCGCTCATTCGGTTCTAACTCTCTGATTATTTCAATCGCGCGAACTTTCGGCGCGCCGGAAACCGTTCCCGCCGGAAAACACGCTGCTAATGCGTCAAAACTGTCTTTTTCATCAGCCAATTTCGCCGATAAATTGCTGACCAGATGCTGAACGTGCGAATATTTTTCGACCGCCATCAATCTGTCAACTTTCACCGAACCGTATTCGGCGACTCTGCCCAAATCGTTTCTGCCGAGATCAACGAGCATCAAATGTTCCGCCGTTTCCTTCGCGTCATTTCGCATTTCTTCGGCTAATTCCGCGTCTTCACGCTCATTTTTCCCGCGCCGCCGCGTTCCCGCAATCGGACAATATTCGGCTTTTTCGCCGCGACAACGCACAAGCATTTCCGGCGACGCGCCGACGATTGATTTCCGACCGAATTCAAACAAAAACATATACGGCGACGGATTCAGCGAACGTAAAGCGCGATAAATCGCTACCGCCGAAGCCGCAGTTTTTTTGCTAAACCGTTGCGAAATCACGGCTTGATAACAATCTCCGGCGAGAATATATTCTTTAATCCGCGAAACCGCCGCGAGAAAATTTTCCTTTTCCCAATTTGACGAAACTTTTCCAGCCGATTTCATCTGCGGCGAAACCGGAATTTGCGGCGTATTCTGCAAAATTCGCGCAATCTTTTCGTTTTCCGCGACGGCGTTTTTGTAAAGCGTTTCGAGATTTTCGCCTTCGTCGTTGAAAACCAGCGTTGTAATTTTTATCTGCTGATACGCGTGATCGAAAGCAACGGTCGTGTTGAAAAAAAGCCAGAATCCTTCGTCGGTTTCTTCAATCTTCAGAGATTTTTCAAAAAGTCCGACAGCGGAAAAGTTAAAAAATCCGACCGCGCCGCCCGCAAACGGCGCGATTTGAAAGTCATCGGCGAAAATTTTGTTCTTAAAGTTTTCGCGCAAACTTTCTAAAAGATTTTTTTCCGTTTCAATCGTTTTGCCGTTTTCTTCGACAATTGTTTTCCCGTTTTTTCCGCGCAGAATTTTCTGCGGATTCGCGCCCAAAAACGAATACCGCGCCAGATTCGCGCCGCCTTCGATTGATTCGAGCAGAAAAGAAAACTTCGCATTCTCGCGCAGCAGCAAATAAGTTCCAAACGGTGTCAACAAATCCGCCGCGACCGTCAAAGTTACGGGAACGACATTGCCTTTTTCGGTCTGCGCCTGAAATTCGGAAAATGTTTCGGGTTTCAAATTTTGCATCTGAAAAATAAAAAACCGTCAAACTTTTTTCAAAGGTTTGACGGTCAATCTTAAAACTTATTTGTGCGGAATTTTCACGTTTTCCGCCATTAAACAAGACTCATCGCCGCCGATTTGCGATAACGCCACCAACGATAATTCGTGCTGAAATTTAACGATAAAGTCTGCATAACAAAATAAATTTTTAACAGAATAATCAAAAAGAAGCAAGCAAAGCAATCAATCAACAAAAATTTCACTCAAATTCAGCCGAAAATTCGGTAAGATTTCTTCACAGGTCAATTCATCATTTTCGGTCAGAATTTTCGTTTCAGTGGGCGAAAAATAAATCGTTAAAGTTTTGAATTCGGGAACAATTTTCCAAACCTGAATTACGCCCGCGTCGAAATAATCGCGGATTTTGCGTTCGACTTTGTTATGAGTTTCACTCGGTGAAATAACTTCAATCGCCAAATCGGGCGCGAAATTCCAAATTTCCAAAGGCTCGCCGGTCGGCGGAATTTTCTTTGCCGAAACAAAAGCGACATCGGGAATGCGTCTGTTTTCGCCGATTTGAAAAAGCGTATTGTCGCCGTAAACGCGCCCGATTTTATTCGTTTTCAAATAGATGTATATTTCCGCGCTTAATCTTGTCGCAATTCCGCTGTGTTTGGCTGTCGGCATTTTCTTTTTCTCCAATTTACCGTTGATGAATTCATAACCCTTGTTTTTAATCAAAAAACGATTAATCGAAGCCTCGCTGCGAACTTTGCGGGATTTCAGCGGATTTGTGCCGACGCTCGAAATCGGAATTTCGGTTGTTCGGGTTGTCTCTAACATATTCGCCATTTGAAAACTCCTTTTACGGAACACTTAAATTTTAGCAAATAAACCGCCACGATAAAAATTTTGCCAATCCAAAATCCAAAATCTAAAGTCCAAAATCGGCTCACATTCTTTCGGGAACTTCAATTCCCATCGTATTTAACGCCGCCGTTAAACTGCGTCGCGCGATGTCTGCCGCGACGATTAAAACAGCTTTTTTGACTTCGTTTTCTTCGATCAGAATTTTGTGATTGTGATAGAAAAGATTAAAAGCCTTTGCCAAACCGAACGTGTATTTCGCCAAAATCGCCGGTTCGGTGGTGAAAACGGCTTGCGAAATCGTTTCTTCCAATCGTGAAGCCAGCGTAATCAACGCCCAAATTTCATTTTCGCTGTTCAAAATCTCGGCGACTTCCGTTTTTGAATTTTGAATTTTGAATTTTGAATTTTCTAAAGCGTTTTCGTCTAATTTGCGAAAAATTGAATTGGCGCGAACGGCGGAATATTGGCAGAAACAGCCGGTTTCGCCTTCAAATGAGAGTGCTTCTTTGAAATCGAAGACGATGACCGTGTTGCGGGTGAATTTCAGCAGAAAATAACGCAATGCGCCGATGGCGATGATGTGCGCGGTTGATTTTTTTTCGGCTTCGGACAAATCGGAATGGCGTTTTTCGACTTCGGCGAGCGCGTCGGCTTCCAAACGGTCGAGCAAATCGTCGGCTTTCACGCCCAAACCTTTGCGCCCGCTCATTTCGATGAACGATTTTTGCTTGTCTTCGTCGGAAATGACAAACCCTAATTCTTCCGCCGCCGCCGGAGAAAGCGCAACCATTTCATAACTTAGATGAACACTAGCGCGTTCGCCTTTTTCCGGCGAGATCAGTGAAACGCCTTTTTTGACGACTTCCTGCGGATACGATTGGCGCGAATCAATGACGTTGTAAACCGTTTCGCCGCCGCCGAAATTTGTGACGGGCGCGTTGTCGGTTTCCTCAAAAGTTGTCGTCCAAACTTCTTTGCCGTCGTAGTAAGTTTGAAAAAGTTTGTAGTTAAAATCGAGTCCGAGTTCGCCCAATTTCCACAGTTGATACGCGATGTCTTTGCCCGTGTAAGTCACCGTGCCGTTCGAGCGGACGAGGATTTTGTCGGCATCGTATTCGTCGTTTCCAGTGTGTGAATCGGTCGGCATTACCCAGCAATCGGCGTTTTTTCCCGTCGTTTCGAGCCGAATTACGCCGAGTTTTTTCATTATTTCAAACGCTTTCGCCCAGAAATGCAGATGCAGAATTTCCGATTCGCGCGGCAGCAAATCGTAGCGAATGTCGAGGCGTTCCATCGTGTTCAAAATACATTCGACGTTGCGCGTCGCCACATAATCGGCGAGTTCCGCCGTTTCGTTGTCGCCCGCTTCGATGGAATGCAGAACTTCGGCGCGTTTTGCTTTTAAATCTTCGTCTTTTTGATATTCCTGACCGACTTTCGCATATAAATCCCAACAGAAATAATCGAAAGTTTTGCCTTCTTCTTTTAATCGCAAATCGAGTAATTTTATATCGTCGAGCGACATTTTTTCGAGGTAAATAAAGCCGACTACGACATCCGCGACCTGAACGCCGGTGTTGTCAATGTAATTCTGAACTTCGGTTTTATCACCGTTCGCCTGTAAAATTCGCACGAACGTATCGCCCAAAACCGAATTGCGAACGTGACCGATATGCGCCGCTTTGTTCGGATTGACCGAAGTGTGTTCGACCATTCTTTTCGGCGCGTTTTCGTCTTTTGCGGCGTTTAATTTCGGCAAAATCTCCGCCGCCTGTGCATCGCGCAGAAATTCGGCGCGGTTGTAAAAAACATTCAAATAACCCGCGCCCGCGACTTCGACGCGCTCGACAAAACTTTCTTTTTCCAGATTCGCCTTCAAAATTTCAGCGATTTCGCGCGGATTTTTTTTCTCGCCGGTTTGCTGTTTATATTGTTTGGCGAGTTCAAACGCGACGGGAAAAGCCAGATCGCCGAGTTCCGTTTTCGGCGGAACTTCAGCGGCGATTTGTTCGAGTTCGATATTAAAATTTTCAAGCGCAGTGTTTTTGACCTTTTCGCGCAGAATTTGTTGTATGTCGGATAAATTCACGATAATTTCCTCAAATAAAAAAGAAAGTATAACGCAAGTTCATTGAAAGAACTAAATCATCACTTTGACCTTTTCCCGTTTGAAAACTAGACTTTTAAATTTATGAAAACTTTGTATTTCGACTGCTTCGCGGGCGCGAGCGGCAATATGATTTTAGGCGCGCTGGTTGCGCTCGGCATTGACGAAAATGAATTGGTCAAGCGTTTGAAACTGCTTGATATTTCAGATTTTTACATTGAATTTACGACGAAAGATAAATCGGGCATTTCGGCGATTCACGCGGAAGTTAAAGTTCCGCACGAACACGCGCATCGTCATCTTCACCACATCGAAAAAATTATCAACGATTCGCGGCTTGAGGAAAAAGTCAAAAATCGCGCGATTGAGATTTTTACGAATTTAGCGCGAGCCGAAGCGAAAATCCACGGCATTGCGGTTGAAAAAGTCCATTTTCACGAAGTCGGCGCGATGGACTCGATTGTTGATGTCGTCGGCGCGTGTGTCGGGTTTGAAATGTTGGGAATCGAACGGTTTGCGTGTTCAAAAATCCACGTCGGTTCCGGGTTTGCGAAAATGGCGCACGGCAAATTTCCCGTTCCGCCGCCCGCCGTCGCTGAACTTCTGACGAACATTCCGATTTATTCGACCGAAATCGAAGGTGAATTAATTACGCCGACCGGCGCGGCGATAATTGCGACCGTTTGCGATTCGTTCGGAAACATTCCCGAAATGAGCGTCGAAAAAACTGCTTACGGCGCGGGAACTCGTGAATATAAAGATTTTCCGAACGCTTTGCGATTAATTTTGGGAGAAACGGAAAATGGAAAATGGAAAATGGAAAATGGAAAATCTGCTGACTATTTGCTTCTGCTCGAAACGAACATTGACGATTTATCGCCGCAGATATTGGGTTTTGTAATGGAACGCGCTTTTGAGTTAAACTGTTTAGATTGTTGGTTTACGCCGATTCAGATGAAAAAAAATCGTCCGGCAACGATGATTTCTATTCTGTGCGACGAAAGTAAAAAGGAAAATCTGATCGAACTGCTTTACAAGGAAACTTCGACGCTCGGCGTTCGCATCAGAGAAGTTGAACGCGCTTGTCTGCCGCGTGAAATCGTCAAAGTCGAAACAGAATTCGGCGAAGTTGATGTTAAAGTCGCCAAATATAAAGGCAAAATCGTCAATATTAAGCCCGAATACGATCAAATCCGCAAAATTGCGGTAAAATCAAATAAATCTCTGCGCGAAATCGAGCGGGAAGTATTGAAAAAATTAAATTGAAGGTAGAAAATTGGCTAAAAAAAGTTACAAAACAAAAGTAGATTTGGAGAAAATCGCGGCGGGCGTGCGTTTGATGCTCGAAGGAATGGGCGAAGACCCAGAGCGCGACGGTTTACAGCGGACGCCGGAGAGAGTTGCGGATTTTTACGCCGAACTGACCGCCGGAATGTGGGAAAACGCGGCGGAACACATCGTTCCTTTGCCGGGCGATTCGCACGACGAAATGGTGATTGTCAAAGATATTTCCATCGCGTCGGTTTGCGAACATCATCTCGCGCCGTTCGTCGGCAAAGTTCACATCGCTTATATTCCGAAAGGCGGAAGAATTATCGGTTTATCGAAACTCGCGCGAATCGCCGAAATTTTCGCCAAACGCCTGCAAGTTCAGGAACGTCTGACACAACAAATCGCGCAGACGCTTTTCGACGAATTGCAGCCGCTCGGCGTGATGGTCGTGATGGAAGCCGAACACACTTGTATGACTCTGCGCGGCGTGAAAAAACCGGGCGCGAAAACCGTTACTTCCAGCGTTCTCGGCGGTTTCCGCACAGATGCGCGAACCCGAGCCGAAGCTATGAGTTTAATTAAAGGATAAAAATATGAAATTTAAATTAATCAATTTGTTTGTTTTAACGTGTTTTTTCAGTCAAGTCGCTTTTGCACAGTCGAAGGATATGACGAATCTTTTCAACGAAAACGCCGTGCGCGCGAATGTCAAATTTTTGGCGGGCGATTTGCTTGAAGGGCGCGGACCGGGAACTCGCGGCGGCGAATTGGCGGCGAAATATGTCGCTTCGCAAATGCAGGTTTTGGGCTTAAAAGGAGTCGGCGCAAACGGCAGTTATTTTCAGCCGGTTTCGCTGGTCGGCGTCAAAGCTGACCCGAATACGGTTTTGACGGTTTCGGGAAACGGCAAAGAAGAAAATTTCAAATTTGCCGATGAGTTCGTCGCTTTTACGGGCGCTCAAAAAGACGATGTTTCGATTGACTCGGACACGATTTTTGTCGGCTACGGAATTGACGCGCCGGAGCAGAATTGGAACGATTACAAAGGAAATAAAGCGGATTATCGCGGCAAAGTGCTGATAATGTTGGTCAACGATCCGCCCGCAACGGCACAGGAGCCGAATCTTTTCGGCGGCAAGGCTTTAACTTATTACGGACGCTGGACTTATAAATACGAACAGGCAGCGCGATTGGGCGCGGCAGGCGTGATTTTAATTCATACGGACGAATCTGCCGGTTATAAATGGCAAGTCGTTCGCACGTCGAACGGCTCCTGGCGCTACGACATCGAGCGCACGCCCGAAGACACGACGCCGTTTTTGCAAATGCGTTCGTGGGTTACAAACGACGCGGCGAAGCGTCTGTTCGCGGCGGCGGGAAAAGACCTTGACAAATTGCGCGAAGATGCGAAGTCGAGAAATTTTCAACCCGTAAGTTTGGGTTTGCGGACGAAAATAAACATCAAAAGCGAATTAAAAAAAGTCAGTTCGGCAAACGTGGTCGGAGTGATTGAGGGCAGCGACCCGAATTTGAAAGACGAATACGTCGTTTATTCGGCGCATTACGATCATTTGGGCGTCGGCGCGCCGAACAAAACGGGCGACAATATCTATAACGGCGCGGTGGACAACGCGACGGGCGTGGCGAGCGTTTTAGCGATTGCCGAAGCGATTTCAAAAATGCCTGTCAAACCGAAGCGTTCAAGTTTATTTTTGATTCCGACCGCCGAAGAACAGGGACTTTTGGGCGCGGAATGGTATGCGAAGCATCCGATTGTTCCGGTCGAGAAAACTGCCGCCGATGTCAATTTAGATTCGGTTACGGTTCTCGGTCGCGTAAAAAATTTCAGCGCGCTCGGCGTCGAGCGCTCTTCATTAAAAACAATTGTTGAAGAAGTTGCCAGAGAACGTGGTTTAACGCTCGTGCCGGACGCGCGTCCCGAACAAGGTTCATTTTATCGCTCAGATCATTTTCCGTTCGCTAAAGTCGGCATTCCGTCGCTGAATATGGAAGCGGGCGACGATTTTGTCGGGCGACCGGAAGGTTGGGGCGCGCAGCAATTTGAAATTTACAATTCGCAGAATTATCATCAGCCGTCGGATGAATACAAAGATTCGTTCGATTTTTCCGGCACGGTGCAAATGGCGGAAATTTCAATGGCAATCGGTGTAAAAGCCGCAAACGCGCCGAAATTACAGGCTTACAATGCAAACGACGAGTTTGCCAAAGCGCAGCCGAATCGCAAGTAAATTTTAACGCAGAAAATAATCAGCCACGAATTATACTGATAACGCGAATTGAAATTTGTTTTCCAAATTCGTGTTATCAATGTAATTCGTGGCAAAATCTTTTTACATCTATGAAGGAAACTTTCTATATTACAACGCCGATTTACTACGCCAACAGCTTGCCGCATCTCGGTCATCTTTACACGACGACCGTCGCGGACATCATAAATCGCTCGAAAAAACAGCGCGGTTTTGATTCGCTCTTTTTGACGGGAACGGACGAACACGGCGTTAATATCGAGCGCGCGGCGGAGAAAAATAAGCGCACGCCGCAAGAGCAGGTTGATTACGTTTCGGGCGAGATGAAAAAATTGTTCGCCGATTTTAATTTGGATACGGCGAGCGGCGGCTACGACATTTTTATGCGGACGACCGAGCCGTTTCATTACGAAGCGGTGCGGAATCTCTGGCTTGAAATTGCGGGAAATAAAACGCCGAAAGGGAATTCGACAATCTATAAAGGCTTTTACGACGCCTGGTTTTGCGCCGCGTGTGCCGAATTTAAAACCGAAAAAGAATACGAATTGCGGATGGGTGAAGACGCGCCGCGATGTTTGATTCACGAAACGATTTTGGAAAAAGTTTCGGAAGAAAGTTATTTTTTTCGCCTGTCCGATTACGGCGAAACGCTTTTAGAAATTATCGAAAAAAATCCAGATTTGATTAGACCTGAAGCGAGAAAAAACGAAGTCATTTCGTTTATCAAAAGCGGTTTGCAAGACCTTTCGATTTCGCGCGAGAAAAAGTCCGTGAGTTGGGGCGTTCCCGTTCCCGGCGATGCAAACCACGTGATGTATGTCTGGCTCGACGCGCTTTCAAATTACATTACAGCAATCGGTTACGGCAACACGGAAAAATCCGGCTTTGAGAAATACTGGCAAAATGCGACGCATCTTGTCGGCAAAGACATTTTGAGATTTCACACTATTTACTGGTTTTCCTTTTTGCTTGCGGCAAATATTGAATTACCGAAAACGGTTTTCGCTCACGGAATGTGGCTCGACGCGGACGGGCGCAAAATGGGGAAAACGCTCGGCAATGTGATTGAGCCGACGGTTTTGAAGAAGCATTTTTCCGTTGACGCGCTGCGTTATTTCCTTCTGCGTGAAATGGTTTTCGGGCAGGACGGAAAGTTCGGTTATGAGAATCTGATTGACCGCGCGAATGCGGATTTGGCGAGCGGTTTAGGCAATTTGGCGGCGCGCACACTTTCGATGATTACGAAATATCGGGACGGCAAAATTCCGAACGGAAAAATTTCCGAAGCTAATTATATTTACGCTAAACGCGCCGGGATCAGCCCGGACGAGCAGGATTTGGTTTCTTTTCTATCTCACGCGCGGGACGAGTTTTTGCGGCGGTTTGACGACTACGAATTCAGTCTCGCGCTCGAAACGCTTTGGAGTGTCATCGCGCGGATTGATAAAATGATTTCCGACGCAAAACCCTGGGAATTAGTCAAAGATTCGAATCAAGCGGAAACCTTGAACGCCGTTTTGTATCGCGCCACCGAAACTCTGCGCTGGCTCGCTTGTTTGCTTTATCCTGTGATGCCGCAATCGGCACAAAAAATTTATAAGCAAATCGGTTTGAACGAAGACGTTTCAAATATAAACCCGGAAAATTTAGCTTGGGGAGAATTGAAAGCGGAAACAAAAATCGGCGCGACCGAAGCCGTTTTTCCGCGCATTGATAAAACAAACGTTATGAACGAAATAAAGGGAAACGAAAAATTGAAAATGGAAAATGAAGAAACAAAAGCCGAAAATCAGAATACAAGCAATCAACAGAACACAGACGCGCTCGTCGAAAATCCGACCGACGTTTTAATCAACTTCGAGCAGACGCCGAAAGCCGAAGACCAAAAATCGGAAGCCGAAGAAGAATTCATCACGATTGACGATTTTCTCAAAGTCGAATTGATTGTCGGCGAAATAAAAGTTGCCGAACGCATTCCGAAAGCCGACAAACTTCTCAGATTTGAAATAGATTTAGGCGAAGAAAAACCGCGCCAAATCTTAGCCGGTCTCGCCAAATACTACGAACCCGAAACGCTCGTCGGTCGCAAAGTCGTCGTCGTTGCCAACTTAAAACCGAGAAAAATGCGCGGACTGGAATCGCAGGGAATGATTTGCGCGGCGAGTCTGGAAGACGGCACGGGCGAAAAACCGGCGTTGGCAGCATTTATCGAAAACGTGGATGTTGGCGCGAGATTAAAATAGAAATTTACAGGAGAGAAAAATTAAAATGATTAGAACTTCATTTCTCAGTGATATAAATGGCACAATTTCAGAGAGTAAATATTTCAACATTAATGATTTTTCGATTGAAACAGCAAAGATAAATGAAAAAAGTGAATATTTACTAAAAATTACTTACCGTTTTTCGGCGAAATATTATCTGTTTGCGTGGATTCCAAATCAAAAATCTAAAGATAAAGACGGCTATTCTGATGACTTCAAGGTGCAATTAAGAACTGCGCCTGGTGAAATTTCAGAAATTGAAGAAAAGAGAGCTAGTGGCAAAGCCGCACTACTTGGAGAAATTAAATTCTGGGTCAATAGGATTGAGGAGGATTTAAAGACAGTTCCATTGTCAAGATTAATATTAGAGAACAAAGAAAGTTTGGAAAATTTAATAGAACAGTTTGAAAATATGGATGATTCATATTTTACTGTTGAAGAATCCGAGAAATTCAAACTAAGACTCGATGAACTGGAAGAAAGGTTAGCCAATAACATTCGAGAAAACATTTCTGATAAAAAAGAGCAAGATGCCAAAATTTCAGAATTGGAAAATGAAATAAACACACTAAAACAGAAAATAGATTCACATTCCAAAAAAGCTTGGGCGGGAGTTTTTGTAAGTAAATCTTTGGATTGGTTGAAAAATCCTCTAAATAGAAAAATACTTATTTCTGGAGCAGAAGTAGCACAAAGTATATTAAGCGACGGACTAGAAAAAGGTGAGCAAATAATTCATTCAGCCGAAAAAATGATTAACCAATGATTTCAATTCATTATTGTTGATAATGCAGTTTGAATGGGACAAAGAAAAAGCCGCGAGCAATCTCAAAAAACACGGCGTTAATTTTGATGAAGCTAAAACTGTTTTTGGTGATTCGCTGGCGAGAATTTTTGAGGATGAAAAACATTCCTTTGATGAAAAGCGCAGTGGAATTGTCGGGCATTAGATTGAAAGTCGGCTTTTATTAATCAGTTTTACGGAAAGAGAAAATGATATAATCAGAATCATCAGCGCGAGAGAAACTACGCCGACGGAAAGGAGAAAATACGAAAATGAAAATGGATGAAAATGATGATTTGCTGCCGGAATATGATTTTGATTATTCAAAATCGAAGCCGAACCGCTTCGCTGAAAAATATAATCGAACGCAGAGAGCGGTTGTTCTCGACGCTGACATCGCGGACAACTTTCCAAGTTCCGAATCGGTCAATGAAGCGTTGCGGTTTTTGGTAAGAATTACAAAAGAACATCATAAAGAGTTGAGCTAAATTTTTTAGATCAACTCTTTTTCAAATTTCCAAATCGTTTTATTGCTGAACGAGATTTTGGACTCTTTTCGGTTCGATGCCGAGCCATTTAGGATTTTTGGCGGTGCTGTCGAAAATCGTTGAGGTTTTGAACGGTTCAAATTTCCCAGCCGCCGCCGCTTCTTTGGTTTTTGCCAGCAGCGCGGCGATTTCTTTTTCGGTTAATTGTTTGAAAGTTTTCGCGGCTTTAAACGCTTGGTCGAGAATTTTCAGCTTGTCAATTCCGGTGATAACAACCGATGTCGGCTGACTGAGAGCGAAATGCAGGCATTCAATTGGCGTGACGGTTTTCGATTTTAAGATAATTCCGTTCGCCATAGTTTTCATCGCCAGCACGCCGATTTTCTGTTTGACGAGTTCGGGAACGACCAAGTTCGTAAACGAGCGAAAATGCGCGTCCATCAAATTTACCGGCATCTGCGCCGTGTCGAATTTAAAGCCTTTTTCGCGTGCGACTTCGAGCATATAAAGGTGAACGCGCGGGTCTTTGTGTCCTGTGAAACCGATAAAGCACAACTTTCCGGCTTTTTTCGCGTCCAACATCGCCAGATTTGCGCCTTCTTTTTCGTCGAAAATGCGGTTCGGGTCTTCAAATCGCAAAATCTCGTGATGCTGAATCAAGTCAATCCGGTCGGTTTTCAGGCGTTTCAAAGATTCGTCAATTTGTTTCGCCGCCGTCTTTTTATCGCGCCCGTCAATCTTCGTCATCAAAAAAATCTTGTCGCGCCGCCCATCTTTTAAGGCTTTGCCGAGTCGTCGCTCGCTTCTGCCTTCGTTGTAGTCCCAGCAATTGTCAAAAAACGTGATGCCGCGTTCAATCGCTTCGTGAACGATGGCAATCGCCGTTTTTTCGCTGACCGATTTTAATCCGAGATGATGTCCGCCGACGCCGATTGCCGAAACCGTCTCGCCGGTCGAGCCTAATTCCCGATAAATCATTTCACTTTCCAATCCCTTTTTCGCCATTAATTTTCCCCTGTATAAAATTTGAATAGATTTAAACAATAAAAATAACCGCGCCGATTAGCAATCCGAAATTTACAAAAGTCCTTTGTCAATCAACAGTTCCGCGTTCAAGACAGCCGAGCCTGCCGCGCCGCGAACGGTATTGTGCGAGAGCGCGACGAAGCGATAATCGAAGATATTGTCGGGAAAAAGTCTGCCGACAGTGATCGTCATCCCGTCGCCGTTGTCACGGTCGAGTCTGGGTTGCGGACGCGAAGGTTCGTCACAGATGTCCATAAAATTTTTCGGCGACGAATGAAGATTGAGCGTCGGGAAACTTTTGATCGCTTCCATTACGCCTTCTAAAGTCGAAGATTGGCGCAGTTTTACTCTGACCGAAGCCGTGTGTCCGTCAATAACATTGACGCGAAAACATTGCGCGCTGACCGTGAAATCGGCTTTGTCAATTGTCTCGCCGTTGAAATTTCCCAGAATCTTTTGCGCTTCTGTTTCAACTTTCGGTTCTTCGCCGGCGATATACGGCAAGACATTTTCCGTGATGTCGAATGCCGAAACGCCCGGATAACCCGCGCCGGAAATCGCCTGCAGCGTTGTTACAAAAACCGATTCGACGCCGAATTTTCTATCGAGCGCGGCGAGCGGCGGAGCAAAACACATTATCGCGCAATTCGGATTAGTAACAATAAATCCCTGACCGAATCCGCGCCGCCGTTTTTGGATTTCGATTAAATCAGTATGCCGATGGTTGATTTCAGCAATCAGCAACGGCACATCTTCGTCCATTCGATAAGCGCTTGAATTGCTGATTACAGGAAAACCCGCGCGGGCAAACGCCGCTTCGGTTTCGCGCGCGACGCTCGTCGGAAGGCTAGAAAACACAAAATCGCAATCAAGCGGCGGTGCAATCGGAACGACGACGATATTTTTCACATAATCCGGCATCGCGCCCGCTAGCTTCCAAGCGCACGCTTCGGCAAACGGCTTGCCAATCGAACGATCCGAAGCTGCAAGCGCGGTTACTTCAAATTGCGGATGATTTTCCAATAACTGGACGAATCTTTGCCCGACTGTTCCGGTTGCTCCCAAAATTCCCACGCGACGTTTTCTGCTCATATTGAAATGGTAAATCCTAAGCGATATTAAAAAATAAGTCTAATTCACCATTCGCCAAATTGAAAATGAGAGATTTTATTAACATTGAAATTCAATCAGTTTAACTTTAGAAACTGTTTGAAAACTCAAAAAAGAGAAGAATCTATCCACGAAAAGACACGAAACAGCACGAAACAATTGTTCACCGAAACAATTTTAGTGCCGGTTCGTGTGATTCGCGGACAGATTCTTTGGTTCTCAAGTGTTTTCAAACAGCTTCTTATCAAAATTGAACGACTCGTCTCAAAAAGCAGAATTTCTTTTAGGTAAAAGTGTAAATTTACAAGCAATTATGCTTAAATAGCTCAATCAAATTTAGTTTGGAAAATTTTGTTGCGAAAAAATTATTATGTCCTGGATTGACAGCGGAGAAATTCTTGCCGACATCGGCGAGTTTTTGAGAGAAGACATCGGACGCGGCGATATTACGACCGCTTCGACAGTGCCGCCGGACGTGCGCGGAATGGGCAGGTTTCTGGCAAAGGAAGATTTGGTGATTTGCGGTTTGGAAGTGGCTGAAGCTGTTTTCGCGCATCTCGACCCGGAAAATCCTGAAATTGAAAACACTTTTGACGACGGCGATGAAGTCAAGGATGGAACTGTTTTCGCTACCTTAAAAGGTTACGCCGACGTTTTACTGACGGGCGAGCGTGTCGCGCTCAATCTGCTGCAAAGAATGAGCGGCGTGGCGACGCTGACGCGCCGATATGTAAAAGCCGTCGAAGGCACAAGCGCTCAAATAGTTGACACCAGAAAAACCACGCCCGGACTCAGGCTTCTGGAAAAATATGCGGTAACAATCGGCGGCGGAAAAAATCACCGGCTCGGACTCGACGACGGCGTTTTAATCAAAGATAATCACATCGCGCTCGCGGGCGGCATTACCGAAGCTATTACTTCGGCGAAGAAGAAAGTGGGACATCTGCACAAAATCGAAGTCGAAATTTCCAATTGGGCGCAGCTTCGTGAAGCGATTGAATCCGGCGCGGATATTATTTTATTGGATAATCAAACGCCGGAAGAAGCCGAAAAGTTAGTCGAATTATCGAGACAATTGAATCCGAATGTTTTGCTTGAGGCTTCGGGCGGAATGGATTTAGACCGCGTGCGCTCGTTTGCCGAAGCCGGAGTTGACCTTATCAGCGTCGGCAGATTGACGCATTCGGCAAGAGCCGTGGACATCAGCTTTAAAATTCAAGCCGTCTGAAATCCGTAAATTTATTTGATAAATTTTTAGCTCAAGTAAATTGTTTCCTCGGAATTTCCTCGCTCGTTAAAGCGAGCATTTCTTCGGACGGCTTTAAAACGGGTAAAAACCAAATCAAAATGCCCGACGCGACTATCGCAATCGTGCAGGCAATTCCGCCTTCGACGCCGTAATTTCCGCCGGTTACAATGTCTGATCCGAAATTTCCGACTTGAAAAAGCGGCGCGGTCGTCAATTCTGTAATTCCGCTAACCGGAATTCCCAAAATCGCGCCCTGAACCCAATTCCACATCAAATGCAGTCCGAAAACCATCCACAGATTGCGCGTTTTTAAATAGGCGATACTAAACCAGATGCCTGCTAAAACCGTGTTTATTGTTGAAATATAGCTGGCATTCGGATTGCCCAAATGACCGGATGCAAAAAACAGGGAAGTCAGAGCGACAGCAAACCAGGCGAGTTTGGCGCGAGTGAAAGTTTGTAAAATATAGCCGCGAAATAAGGCTTCTTCCGCCGCCGCGCCAAGCGTGAAAACCGCGAGTGAGATGCTTAAAGTCAAAATAACAGCCGAACTTCCGCTTGAGCGATTTGGCTCCAACTTCAAACCGCCGAAAACGATTGCGATAAAAGCCGCCAGTAAAATTGAACTCGCGCCCAAAATTAAACCGAAAATCAAATCTTTCAACCAGTTTTTTGTGAACCAGCAACCGAGCGCGCGAAACGGCAGATTTTCCAGTAATTTTCCGCACAGCCAACCGACGAAAATCGAAACCGTCAGGAGAATAAAATTCGGAAAAAGAAAATGCGACAGAGTATTTTTGTTTAAATCAACTGTTGAATTTAAAACCAGTTCGTTGATAATTGCGCCGAAAATAGTTGAGACAGATACAAAAGCAATCAAAAAAACTAACAAGCGCCAACCGCTGCGAAGGCGACCGAAATCATTAAAAAAAAATTGCCTTGCAATCAGCCCGAGTTGATTGAAAAAAATCTGTTTCATAAATTTTGAATTTTACTCTACGAACCGGAAAAACTCTATAAACCCGGTAAATTTGTTTTATGATAAACTGCAAATATGAGCCAGAGTGAGCAGAGTCAAATAAAACCGGTGAAAAAACGGACACCGCCGTGGTTTCTCGGCGCGTTTGTGCTGGTTTTGCTGACGGTTTTAGTGCTGCTGCAATCATCGAATTACTGGAAGGATTTTGAAATCGAATCCGCCAGCGACACGCTTTTGCTTTACGCGCTCTCTTCGCTGAACTTTTTCGCTTTCGTCGTCTTCGGTTTTATCTTTATTCGCAGTCTTCTAAAACTACGCCGCGAACGCCGCGCGATGCAGATCGGCTCGAAAATCAAAACCAAATTGCTTTTGTATTTTTTCGCCATCAGCCTTTTGCCGATTATCGCAATGGCGGTTTTTTCCTACTTGTTTATGAATCGCGCGCTTGACCGCTGGTTTCGTCAGATTCCCGAAAATGCCATCAGCGAAGCGAGGCGCGTGCAGAATCAATCGGTTGCCGACCAAACTTTGAGGCTACAGGAAACAGCCGATATGCTGGCAACCGAATTGGACGGACGGGAAATTACAGCGCGGGATTTGCAGCAATTGGTCAACGCCGGAAACTTGACGAGACTTGAAATAATTTCGGACGCGGGCGATGTAATTGCCGAAAGCGGAAAGAATTTAGACGCCGAACAGCAAACCGAACTCGAAAAAACACTGGCGTTTGTTCATCAAAACGATTTTAATGAACAGACTTTGAGAGACGGGAAATTTTTTGACGCCGCCGCCGCCAAATTTTCAGACGGGCGAATGCTGATTGTCATTCCAGATTTGCGTCCAGCCGAAAATATCAGTCAATTGTTTGAAAACTCACTCGCCGAGCTTGAAAAATTAAAACAAAAGCAGGTTTCCGTCAGACAAATCGGATTTTTAACTTTAGGAGTTTTGACGTTTCTTTTGATTTTCGCTTCTTCGTGGACAGCTTTTTATATCGCGCGAGGGCTTACCGTTCCGATTAAAGCACTTGCCGAAGGCGCGGACAAAATCGCTCGCGGAGATTTGGCGCATCGCGTTTCTGTGCTTGCCGAAGATGAACTCGCGCTGCTGGTTTTAACGTTTAATCAAATGTCCGCAAAGCTGGAGGAAAATTCCGCTGAACTCGAAGAACGCCGCAAATATATCGAAACCGTTTTGCAGTCGCTTTCGACGGGCGTGATTTCTCTGGACGGCGAAAATCGCGTTACCACGATAAACAAAGCCGCAACCGAGATTTTGAAAATAGAAAATCCCGATTTGGCACAATTCGATTTGGCGCGGCTCATCAGCGAGGAAAATCGCCTTATTTTGGAAAGATTAATCGGACGTGCCAGACGCACCGGACAGGCGAGCGAGCAGACAACTTTACAGCACGGAAATACGAACGCAAATTCGGAAACAAACGGAAGT
>CAXSHW010000067.1:4806-5385 GCA_964237245.1 uncultured Pyrinomonadaceae bacterium | reverse complement strand
CGGTCATTTTGTCCGCGACGGCTCTGCCGCAAACCTTTGACGGCGAAACGCGCGGAATCGTTCTCGTCATCGAAGACTTGAGAGAGTTGATTGCCGCCCAACGCGCTTCGGCGTGGGCTGAAGTCGCCAGACGAATGGCGCACGAGATAAAAAATCCGCTGACGCCGATTCAGCTTTCGGCGGAACGGATTGCAAAAAAAATTGCGAACGGCGGCGGCGCCGAAGACGAATTACGAATTACGAATTACGAATTACGAAACGGGAAAAGTCTGGAAACCAGAGGACAAAAATTAAAAACTGAGGCGCAAACCGCGAAGGTTGTCAAAGACGGCACGGAAACAATCTTGCGCGAAGTCAATTCTCTAAAATTGATGGTTGACGAGTTTTCGCGTTTCGCGCGGCTGCCGGGCGCGAAGTTGGAAAAGCGAAGCGTTAATGAAATTATCGAACAATCAATTTTTCATTATGAAGACCGTTTTTCCGACGTGCGGATACAAACGAGTCTGGAAGAAAAAATTCCCGACTCGATGATTGATGAAGAACAATTGCGGCGCGTGTTTGTAAATTTAATCGAAAATT
>CAXSHW010000067.1:0-4796 GCA_964237245.1 uncultured Pyrinomonadaceae bacterium | reverse complement strand
GTGATTTGATTGTCACCGAAGTTTCCGACAACGGCGCTGGAATTTCTCCAGCCGGATTTCAAAAACTTTTTCAGCCGTATTTTTCAACCAAAGGACGCGGAACGGGTTTGGGTTTGGCGATAGTGCAGAGAATTATCAGCGAGCATCACGGACGAATAAAAGCGGTTTCAAACAAACCGCGCGGCGCGAAATTTATCATCGAGCTTCCGACAGTTTAAGCGTGAAAACGGATAATTTAATTTGTATTTTATCAGTTAATTAGTTTTTTTCTGCGCGACTTCTTTGATTACCAATTCAAGTTTTTGCGGCGTTACTTCCTGCGCGATTTCCCTGATAACTCTGTCGGAAATTTTTTCCATAACCATCTTTGCGATAGCTTCGATAACTTCCGGCGGAAAACTTGCCGCGCTCGGCGCATTTACATCTGTGTCCGCCGATTCGGGTTTTTCTTCGACAACGGTTGCCGGTTCGGAAACTTCGGGAATTTCTTCCTTTGTTTTCATTTCGACTTCAGCAGATGATTCCTGCTTGAACGAAGGAAGTTCCAGCAAGTCCAAATCATCAAAGTCGAAAAATGAATTGTTTTGATTTTGCGCGGTTGTCCCGACACTTGCGCTGTTTGCCATATTTTTACTATCACTCATCGCCGAACTCTCCGAAAATTCTTTATCGTCGGATGTTTCTTGTGCGGAAATTTCCGGCGCGTTTTCCTGTGCAAAAGGCTGCTCGTCGGCAAATTCAAAAATCGTTTCGTCAAAACTCGGAGTTTCCGCTTTGGCTGAATAAACCGGATTTTGCTCAAAATCTTCCGCGCTGAAAGAGTCGGTTTTCATCGAATCTTCTTCATCGGCGTTCCAGTTTGTAAAATTATTTTCCGCTGTCTGAAAATGCTGCTCGGAAACAAATTTTTGTGTTTCGTCCGCCGGAAGACTGCCGATTTGATTGGTTTGAATCATTTCGTCGTCCGTTCCCACGTCGCTGAAAAGTTCAAAATTCGTTTCATTGCCTGCTTGCGAAGTGTTGTTATATTCGGCGGCGGCGGCTTCGGATATTTGATTTTCCGAAGTAGTATTTTGATTTTGATTATCAGCAAAATCGTTTTGGTTTGAGCGATTCAGCAAGTCTGAAATTTTACCGACCAACTGACGAATTGATTGAAAAGGTTTCGTCAAATAATCGTCCGCGCCGACGCGCCGCGCTTCGTCTTCGTCAAAAGGCTCGAACGAACCGACCAGCAGAACGACCGGAATATGTTTGGTTTCATCGTCCTGCTTAATCATTTCGCAAATCCGGTAGCCGTCGAGTCCGGGCATATTTACGTCAACCATTACCAGATCAGGCGTGGATTCGACAAATTTTTCCATTGCGGCATTGCCGTCGCCGGCTGTTATGACTTCGATTCCTTCTTCGGCAAAAGTCAGGTTGACGACCTTTTGAATCGTTACCGAATCGTCTGCTAATAATAATCTACGTTTTGCCACGGCAGTTTGCTCCTTACTATCGAATCCTAAAAATCCCGTCTCGAAAAATTCATCCGTTCGGACTATGAATTTTTATAAAATGCCTTTATTGAGACGTTTGACCTCTCTGTATAAACATCCGAATCATTGTCTGTAATTGCGTGGTGGTGAACGGTTTCGGCAGAAAAGCAACCGCGCCCGCCGAAAAACTTTCCGAGGAAAGACGCGGATTTTGTTCAGCCGTCATCACAATCACCGGAATTTTCATCAGGCGTTTTTCCGATTGCATATAACGAACCAATTCCGTGCCTTGAATATACGGCATCACGACATCAAAAACCGCCGCCACAAATTGTTCACCCGATTGCAGAAGTTTATACGCTTCTTTACCGTCGCGTGCCGAAATTACCGTGTAACCTTCTTTTTCAATTATTATTTTCAGCAGACGCAGAATCGCCGGGTCATCGTCGGCAACTAAAATCTGTCTTTCTTCGCCGTTATGGTCTTTGTTCATCAATAATCCTTTTTTGTTCGCGCTGACGCTTATTCTATAAAAATTTTATCCGTTTGACGAATTTAATCGGAGAGTTTGTTGATTTTTTGCTAATTTTGCCGCGAGTTTTATCGCCGCTTTCATACTCGAAGCATCAGCCGAATTTTTCCCCGCAATGTCAAAAGCCGTGCCGTGGTCAACCGATGTTCTGACAAGCGGCAAACCGAGCGTTACATTGACCGACGCGCCGAAGGACAGACATTTGACGGCAATGGTCGCCTGATCATGATAACACGATATAACCGCGTCGAATTCGCCTCTGAATCCGCGCAAAAAAATCGTATCGGGCGAATATGCGCCGGAAACATCGATTCCGAATTTTTCACGGCACTCATTG
The DNA here is from genome assembly GCA_964237245.1 of uncultured Pyrinomonadaceae bacterium. Taxonomy (GTDB): domain Bacteria; phylum Acidobacteriota; class Blastocatellia; order Pyrinomonadales; family Pyrinomonadaceae. The sequence goes on along the minus strand of CAXSHW010000067.1, from coordinate 2,446 downwards.
ATTGCCGGAATTATTTCGTCCGCTTCTTCCGTGCCGAACATTCCGCCTTCGGAAGCGTGCGGATTGAGACCGGCAACCGCGATTTTAACGTCTTTTTTTAATAATTCCGACAACGCTCGATGAGAAAATTTTATCAGTTCGATTAATTTATCTCGCTTTATCAAATCAATCGCGTTGCGAAGCGAAATATGCGTCGAAAGCAAAACAACACGCAGATTTTCGGCAAAAAAACTCATCGCAAATTCTTTTGTATCGGTTAAATACGCGAGAAATTCTGTGTGTCCGGGAAAATCATAACCGCCGAGCGCAATCGCTTTTTTGCTAATCGGCGCGGTGCAAATCGCGTCAATCTTTTTCTCGCGCCACAATTGGACGGCTGCTTCGATATTTTCGGCGGCGGCGCGTCCCGTAACGCCTGAATCTTCACCCAAAATTATTTGGGCGGGAAGATTGCGCAAATCGTGAACTGTAATACGTTTGAAATCGTTCGGGAGATTTTCCGTCGCTTCAGCAAAATCAAAGTCTAAATTCAAATCTCGCGCCGTTCGTTTTAAATATACGGCGTCGCCGATAATCATCGGCAAACAAATTTCTTGCAAACTTTCGTCGGCGAGCGCTTTAAGCGTAATTTCCGCGCCGATTCCGGCGGCATCGCCCATCGTTATACCGACTCTCGGCAAAAAACTATTCGAATTAACTTGAGAGATATTTTCGTTGGATTCGACACTCACCGAAACATTTTGACACAAAAACGGAATTAATCACTAACCGTTGCCGCGAAAAGGCGCAAAATCACAAAAATTATTTTTGAAGTTTTGCGCCTTTTCGCGGTTAATTTTGCCCTGAGCTTTTAATCGGCTTGTCGGCGAATAAATGTCGGAACATTTATATCTTCATCCTTTTTTATTTCCAGAGAATTATACGGAGACGGCATCGGCGCGCCGACTGCGGCTTGCGCCGTTTCCAGATAGGATTGCGGCATTGCCGCCTCTTTATAATTATCAAATCCGGTTGCAATAACCGTGATTTTCACCGAATCCTTCATACTTTCATCAAATACAGTTCCGAAAATGATATTGGCATCTTCGTCGGCTTCTTGATGAATCAGGGAAATTGATTCTTCAATTTCGTCGAGTGGCATATTTTTTGAACCGGTGATGTTGATGAGCGCTCCGCGCGCGCCTTTGATTGAATTTTCTTCGAGCAGTTTGGAATCAATTGCCGCCTTCATCGCTTTGATTGCCGCGCCGTCGCCGGTTCCGTGTCCGATGCCCATCAAAGCCACGCCCATTCCCTGCATCACCGATTTAACGTCGGCGAAGTCAAGGTTGATAATGCCCGGAACGGTGATTAAATCCGAAATTCCCTGAACGGCTTGCAGCAAAATATCGTCCGCGCGACGGAACGCATCCATAATCGAAATTTTTTCTTCAACTTCTTTAAGTTTTGAGTTTGGAATCGTAATAATCGTATCAACACAGCCGCGCAGTTCGGCGAGTCCTTCTTCGGCTTGCCGCATACGCTTTTTTCCTTCAACATTAAAAGGTTTGGTGACGACGGCGACGGTCAGCGCGCCGAGTTCGATGGCGAGCGCGGCAATCACCGGCGCAGCGCCCGTTCCCGTTCCGCCGCCAAGCCCGGTGGTCACGAAAACCATATCCGAGCCTTCCAAAACGTCCATTATCTTTTCGGTATCTTCAATTGCCGCCTGACGTCCGATGCTCGGATTTGCGCCCGCGCCGAGTCCGCGCGTCAATTGGCTGCCGAGTTGTATTTTGACGGGCGCTTTTGAGTCGTTTAAGGCTTGCACGTCCGTGTTCACCACAATGAAATTGACGCCTTTGATGCCTGCCTCAATCATTCGATTGACGGCATTGCTGCCGCCGCCGCCCACGCCGATGACAATGATTTTCGCGCCGGTTACAACCTCGTCGGCAAACTCTAACATCATCCCTTTATTTTTTATTTGAAGCCCGTTCGTAGTCATTATTTATGATTCCTTTTGAAGAAAATTTAATTGCTGAAACTGTTTGGTATGAATTTTCGATATAAATTACAATTTCAACAAGATATTGTGTCTATGGCGAAAAAGCATACAACGATTTGGGGTGAAAAATCCAGCCCAAATGTTAAATTTAGATGAATTCACCTAAATTTATCCCGAAAATTTTCAAACCACTCGGTAACCTTGCGCGTCGGCGATTTTCCCGTTTGATTTTGCCCGCGAATTTGCGACTGCATCGAAGCCAGCGACAGCCCGCAGGCGGTTGCCCATTCGGGACTTTGAACTTCATCGAGCAGACCGCCGAAGTGTTTTTGTTCGAGAAATCCGAGTCTGGTCGGCGCGTCGAAAACCTGTTCGGCAATCTCGACCATTCCTCGATTCAAAGAACCGCCGCCCGTCAAAACCACGCCGCTCGAAATCTGTCCGCGATTGGCGAAAACT
>CAXSHW010000066.1:23202-23556 GCA_964237245.1 uncultured Pyrinomonadaceae bacterium | reverse complement strand
TTCCGCCCGCGTCGAATTTTCCCAAATCGCCGGACTTGAACCAGCCGTCAGCGGTAAAAGCGTCCTTCGTCGCTTCGGGATTTTTGTAATAACCTTTGAAAACCTGTCCGCCGCGAATCAAAACTTCGCCCGCGCCGTCTTCGTTCGATTCGCCGAGTTTGATTTCGGCGTAATTAACGGCTTTGCCGACCGAACCGACGACGTTATCTTCAAAGCGCGTCGAGGCAACCGCGCCCGTCGTTTCGGTTAAACCGTAACCTTGAATCAGAGTGAAACCGAGCGCGTGATAATCGCGGGCGATTTTTTCGTCGAACCGAGAACCGGCGGAAATCGTAATATCTAATTTGCCGCCGA